>NZ_JBFRCF010000001.1:0-736389 GCF_040965655.1 Paraburkholderia sp. EG286B
GTCACTCCTGGTTTCTGGAGAACATACCGATGGATAAGGAGGTTCTGCGCAAGTGGCTTCAGGCCGGATATATCGATGAGGGAACCCTGTTCGAGTCCCAGGCGGGTACACCCCAAGGGGGTGTCATTTCGCCCGTGATCGCGAATATGGCGTTGGATGGGCTTGAAGCAGCAGTAGATGCAAGTGTGGGAACATCCACACTTGTCCGCAGAAAGGCTCAGCTCAACGTCGTCCGCTATGCCGATGACTTCGTGGTAACTGGCGTGTCGAAAGATGTGCTGGAATCCCGGGTGCTTCCGGCAGTCAGGCAGTTCATGGCGACTCGGGGTCTGGAGCTCTCGGAAGAGAAAACCCGGATCACGAACATAGCAGCGGGTTTCGATTTTCTTGGCCAGAACGTGCGCAAGTACGACGGCAAGCTGCTGATCAAGCCAGCGAACAAGAGCATCAAGTTGCTGCTTGACAAGGCCAGGGGAATCATCAAGGGCAACGCGAGCGCCACGCAGGAGGCGTTGATACGCCAGCTTAACCCTGTGATCCGGGGATGGGCCCAGTATCACCGTCACGTCGTGTCGAAAGTGATCTTCTCCTCAATCGACTCACACATCTGGCGATGGCTCTGGAAATGGGCGAGGCGTCGACACCCCATGAAAGGAGCCCGGTGGGTCAGACAACGGTACTTCCGGCGCGACGGATACCGGTTCTGGGATTTTGCGACAAAGGGTTCAACCGAGGGTGACACCTGCGGCCTGCAACTCTTCCGCGCAGCAACGGTCGTGATTCAACGGCACGTCAAAATCCGGGGGCTGGCCAATCCGTTTGATCCGGCATGGGATCCCTACTTTGCCCGCCGTCGAACCGCGAAACGCTCCGCCAGGTTGCCCGGTGCCACCCATGGTGCTGAAGCAATGGCTTGAGCCGGATGCGGGGTGACCCGCACGTCCGGTTCTCAGGGGGCGGCGGCGCAGTGATGCGCTGCTGCTACCCGACAAGGAATCGATCACAGCAGCCTACGCCGTCGAGACAGGTGAGGTGGAGTTGCTGGGCAAGATTGGCACCTCGAAGGCGGACATCGATCGCTTGTGCCAGCGCATGCAGTCCAAGGCACCGCACGTATGCATTGTCTACGAAGCAGGTCCATGCGGCTACGGCCTTTACCGGCAACTGCTGCAGAAGGGATTCGACTGCATGGTATGTGCCCCTTCGCTGATCCCGAAGAAACCCGGCGAGCGGGTCAAGACCGACCGCCGCGACGCACTCAAACTCGTGCGCTCGTTGCGCGCAGGTGATCTCACGGCAGTCTACGTGCCGGGCGTCGAAGATGAAGCATTCCGGGACCTGGCTCGCGCATGGGCCGCAGCAAAAGCGGATCTCAAGCACGCGCGCCAGAGGCTCAAGTCCTTTCTACTCTCCCATGGCATCCGTTATACCGGCAGCGCGAACTGGGGTCCGGCACACCGACGGTGGATCAGCGCCTTTGCGTTCCCCAACCACTGGCAACAACTGGCCTTTGACGAGTGCCGCCGTACCATCGAAGACAGGCTCACACAATGCGACCGCCTTGAGACGGCACTGCGCGAGGCTGTCGTCAACTGGCGCTTCTATCCAGCCGTACTGGGATTGCAGGCAATGCGGGGCATCCAGTTCACCACGGCCGTAGGCATGCTCGCCGAACTCGGCGACCTGTCGCGATTCGAGCATCCGCGCCAGCTGATGGCCTGGCTCGGGGTGACGCCTTCCGAGCACTCTTCCGGAGACCGGCGCCGTCAAGGCAGTATTACAAAAAACGGGAACAGCTATGCAAGAAAGCTGCTCGTGGAGGCTGCGTGGAGTTACAGATACCCCGCCCGGGTGAACCCGGATATCCAGCGCCGCCATGAAGGAATCCCGAAACCGATCATTGATCGCGCATGGGATGCTCAGCTGCGACTGTGCCGGCGATATCGCAAGCTCGCAGCGCGCGGCAAGAATGTGAACACCGGTGTGGTTGCCGTTGCGCGAGAGCTCTCTGGGTTCATCTGGGACATCAGCAGACTGGCGATGTCCCTCGCCATACCGAAGGATGCCAAACCAGTCTGACACCACATTAACGAGGATACGAAGAGTTTCCTGAAGGCGGCGTAGCCCGGCACCCGAGTAACCCGCGATTGGACTATGCAACACATCTCATGCGACTTGCGACTTTAGGTAGCGGCAGGCTCATAGGGCGGACCACAGTAATGCGGTAACCAACCCGCGGATATCAGTGTGACCCACCGTCGAGACGTACTGCTACGTCGCCCTCAGGAAATTCAGATGCACCAAACCCGAGAACCGATCGAGATTGACACAGAAAGTCATATCAGTCTTCTGGTTCTCTGCATGACACAACGTGGGTACGACGCTGCGACTTTAGATATCCTGAATGAAGAATTGATTGCTGCCGCCTTTCAAACTTGATGGGATTCGCTAACAGGAATGTTGCATTTACAACCGGACTCGGCTGGACCGGATCGTTTCGGCGTGAAGTGGCCCAGCTTACGTGGAGACCTCCCTGTGCGTATGTATCTTTCCCGCGTGGCGTTCGTTCGAACAACGCCACGCCGACGGCCTCCTCGAGACTCTGGACTTGCCGCGAGATAGCGGGCTGCGTCACGTGCAATTGTTCAGACGCCGCGCGTACGCTGCGCAATTCGGCGACAGCAATGAAATAGCGGAGATGCCGGAGTTCCATGGTGGGAAGGCAGAAAACGTCGGATGCCGATTCGGCACTTGCCCAAGCATCGTGAACAATCGTGGGCGCGGCATTGATCAGCGCCAGTCATTCACGCTGGCACCGTACGCCCGGAAGGAAACGCCCACGCCGGATCGCGTCTCAGCTGGCCGAGCCCATCGCCGATTGCTGATAGTTTTCAAGGCCGATCTTGTCGATCAACCCGAGCTGGATTTCCAGCCAGTCGATGTGATCCTCGGTGTCGTCCAGGATCTCGACGAAAATTTCCCGTGACACGAAGTCCCGCACGGATTCGCAGTACGCTATGGCTTCCTTGCACTGTGCCTGCGCCGTGCGTTCGAGCTTGAGGTCGCACTCGAGCACTTCGCGAACGTCTTCGCCGATCAGAAGTTTGCCAAGGTCCTGCAGATTGGGCAGGCCGTCGAGCATGAGAATTCGCTCGATCAGCTTGTCCGCATGCTTCATCTCCTCGATCGACTCGTCGTATTCATGTTTGCCGAGTCCTGCGAGCCCCCAGTGTCCGTAAAGTCGTGCGTGCAAAAAATACTGATTAATCGCCGTCAGCTCGTTCTTGAGTTCCGCATTGAGATATTCAATAACTTTCGGATCGGCTTGCATCACTCCCTCCGGGACGACGTGTCGGGACAATTACAACGAGCATAGACATTTGACGCGCGCAGCGCACGAACGAGAGCATCAATGAGAAGAATTCCGCGGTTTTGTCGGTCCAATATACGCAGAGGAATGACGCTTTAAGCCGCCTGGTGGCCGTCTGTAGTTTGCGAACAACTGGACCAGCGCAAGGTGGGAACTGGTCACGCTCGTGCGTGCCTGCCTGTCACGCGCGCGCCCAGCGAAAGCTTCCCGGCCTGCAATCGCGCCGGCAGATCGGGTATGATCGCGGCAGCCTCAACCGATGTTCGCATTCCTTACGACAGAATATCCATGGAAACAGATATGTCGACGTCAGAGCCGGACCGTGCGGGCTCCGTGTTCGAAGTGCTGTGGGTCTTTCTGAAACTGGGCCTGACGTCCTTTGGCGGCCCCATTGCCCATATCGGCTACTTCCGTCGCGAGTTCGTAGACCGGCGCCGCTGGCTCGACGACGAAACCTTCACGGATCTGGTCGGTCTCTGCCAGTTTCTCCCGGGTCCCGCCAGTAGTCAGACCGGTTTTTCGATCGGGCTGCTGCGCGCCGGCTGGCCAGGGGGCCTGGCCGCCTGGTGCGGCTTCACGTTGCCATCCGTCGCGCTATTGATCGCCTTTGCCATCATCGCGCCTGAACTCGGCGGCCCCGTGGGAAGCGGGCTGATTCACGGACTGAAACTCGTCGCCGTTGCCGTCGTCGCGCAAGCCGTCTGGGACATGGCGCGCCGCCTGTGCCCCGACCGCCGCCGCGCCGGCATTGCACTCGTTGCGGTCGTGCTTCTCGCGGTCATGACGACGGCGTATGCACAGTTGATCGTCATCGTGCTGGGCGCGGCGCTCGGTATCGTGCTGTGCCGGTCCGCGACTGCGGGAACCATCGCCGGTACGCGTCAGCATGCACTGGAGTTCCGCATATCGCGTACTGCCGGCCTGTTCGCGCTCGCCCTCTTTGGCGCCCTGCTTTTTGGGCTGCCGGCGCTTGCCGCATTCGATACGACGCACACCGTCCACGTGTTCGACGCTTTCTACCGTTCGGGCGCCCTCGTGTTCGGCGGCGGTCACGTGGTGCTGCCATTGCTGCAGCGTGAGACCGTGGCAACGGGCTGGGTCTCGCCGAACGACTTTCTTGCGGGCTACGGAGCCGCCCAGGCCGTGCCCGGCCCGCTCTTTACGTTCGCGGCTTTTCTTGGATGGATCATGAGCGGTCCATCCAGTCATGCGCTGGGCGCCTGCGTGGCGCTGGCGGGCATCTTCTTGCCGGGCCTGCTTCTCGTGCTCGCCGCGCTGCCCTACTGGCAAGCGCTTCGCGCCCATCCCTCCATGGCGGCGATGCTGGCGGGCGTGAATGCAGCCGTGGTCGGGCTGCTCGCCATGGCGCTCTATTCGCCGGTGTGGACGAGCGCGGTCCAGTCACGGATCGACTTTGCGGTTGCGGTCATCGGCTTCTTTTTGCTCACGCGCTGGAAGGTGCCGCCGCTCGTTGTCGTCGTGTTTTCGGCGGCGGCCGGCGTGGCCGGGATGCTGTTTCGCTGAGTGGCGAGGCTCATCCTCGCCAGGCTTGAAGAAACCTGAGCCACGCCGTCGCGCCGGGATCGGCGTGACCGATGCTGCGTTCCTGCACCCACGCCGCGCGTCCTTTTTTCGACTGCAACGCAGCGGTGGCGCGCACCTGTCGCTCCGCCGTGTCGATCATCGCGTCGAGGAGCGCGCGCTCGTCGACGCCTGATTCGAACGCCTCGAGCGTATCGAGGCTCGGCACGAGTGCATCGAGCACCGTCTTGTCGCCGAGCTGCGATTTGCCCCGCTCGGCGATGCGCGCGGCCACCGCGCGCCCCATGGCGAGCGCTTCGCCCCGGCCCGCAACCTGGCTGCCCGCCACGGTCTTCGCCGCGGCGAGCAGGCCGCCGCCCACGAGCGCGCCGAACGTCGAAGGGTTGGCCGTCGAAAACGCCTTGCCCGTGGCGATCAGCACGTCGCCCAGCGCCGCGTCGGGCGGCAGCTTCGCAATGGCATCGGCTGCCGCGAGCGAGCCCGCCTTCACGGTGACGCCCAGGTCGCCGTCGCCGAGCGCGGCGTCGAGTTCGCGCAGTTCTTCCGCGCCGGCGGGCATCGCGTTCAATGCGCCGATGAGCCGTTCCCTGACTTCGCTGACCGAGAGGCTCATCGCGCACCTCCCTCGTCCACGCGCCATCCTTCGCGCCAGAACGGCGAGCGCACCGGCGCATCGAGCAGCGTGTCGAGTTCCTCGTCGAGCTGCATCACGGAAATCGAGGCGCCCGCCATTTCGAGGCTCGTCACGTACTCGCCCACATAGGCGCGCGCCACGCGCAGCCCCGCGGCGGCAACGGCCTGCGCGGCGCGCCGGTACAGCAGATACAGTTCTTCGAGCGGCGTCGCGCCGAGTCCGTTGACGAGCAGCGCCACGCTCGACCCCGCCGTCGCCTGCAAGTCGCCGAGGATCGCGCCCGCAAGCCGTTCGGCGATGGCATCCGCGCTCTCCAGCTTGCCGCGGTGCGTGCCCGGCTCGCCATGAATGCCGATGCCGATCTCCATCTCGCCATCGGGCAGCGTGAAGGTGGGCTTGCCGGCCGCCGGCAGGATCGTCGGCGAAAGGCCCACGCCCATCGTGCGAGTCGCGCCGTTTGCCTTCGCGGCAATGCGCGCGACTTCGTCAAGCGTGTCGCCGCGTTCGGCCGCCGCGCCCGCGCATTTGAAGCCGAACACCATGCCCGCCACGCCGCGGCGATCCGAGGCCCGCTCGGGCGGCGCGGAGGCGACGTCGTCGGCGACGAGCACGGTGCGGGTCTCGATGCCGTCCGCGTCGGCCAGGTCCGCGGCGAGATCGAAGTTGAAGACGTCGCCGCCGTAGTTGCCGTACAGGTAGAGCACGCCCGCGCCGCCGTGCACCGCCTTGGTGGCCTCGTAGATCTGCTCCGACGATGGCGACGAAAACACGTTGCCCACCGCCACGCCGCTCGCGAGCCCCTTGCCCACGTAGCCGAGAAAGCCCGGCAGGTGCCCGGAGCCGCCGCCCGTCACGATGCCGACCTTGCCCGCGTTCGGCGCGTCGGCACGCACGAGCGCGCGGCGGTCGGCCGTGACCGGCTTGAGCCAGCCCGGATGGGCGAGCAACAAGGCGTCGATCATCTCGTCGACAAAATGATCAGGATGATTAATGATCTTTTTCACGTGTCGCGTCTCCAGTAATGGTGGCCTTCGCTCCACCGCTCACGTTGACTTCTCCGTTCAAAGCTTGCGCCGTTGGCTCAGCGCGTCGAGCAAAACGGCCGCGAGAATCACGCCGCCCTGGATGAATTGCGTCCAGAACGGATTGACGCCGAGCAGCGAAAGTCCGACATTGATCACGCCGATCAGCACCACGCCAATGAAGCTGCCGACGATCGAGCCGCGCCCGCCCGCGAGCGAGGTGCCGCCGATCACGACGCCTGCGATCACCTGCAGCTCCAGCCCGTTGGCCGTCGATGGCAACGCCGAGTTGAGCCGCCCCGCGAGCACGATGCCCGCAATGGCCGCGGTCACACCCGCGAACATGTAGGTGAGAAAGATCACGCGGCTCACCGGAATGCCCGCGAGGCGCGCCGCTTCCTTGTTGCCGCCCACGGCGAACACCTGGTGGCCGAATTCGGTCTTGCGCAGCAATACATGGCCAATGACGAATACGGCCAGCATCACGAGCATCGGCGCGGGCAGGCCCGCAAACGTCTTCGCGCCGAACGCGGTAAACACGGCGGGAAAGTCGAATTTCGTGCGCCCGTCCGAAATCGCGAGCGTGAGGCCGCGCCCCATTGCCATCATCGCGAGCGTGACGATGAACGGCACGAGCCGCAGCCACGCAATGCCGAAGCCGTTGAGTGCGCCCACCGCCGCGCCGGTGACGAGCGCGATCACGAGCCCTGCTACGCCGAGCCCGACGGCGTCCGGGCTCGCGCCGGCCATGACGGTCGCGGCCACCATGCCGCTCAGCGCGACGAGCGAGCCCACGGAGAGGTCGATGCCCGAGGTGATGATCACGAACGTGCCGCCCACGGCCGCGATGCCGACCACGGACACCTGCACCATGATGTTGGTGAGCGTGCTCGTGGTGAGAAATTCGGGCGACGCGAGCGAGAGCGCGATGCAGATCAGCACGAGCGCCGCAATGAGGGGCCCGAGGCCGCTGCGCAACTGACGCAGCACGCGCTGTTGCAGGGTTGGTGTTTCTTCGCGCGGTCGAACCGTGGTGGACGTCATGCTGCAACTCCGGTGGTAGCCCATTGAATGATCGTCTCCGAGCTGGCGTGCTCGCGCGCGACTTCGCCGACGATGCTGCCGCGATACATCACGAGCACGCGGTCCGACATGCCGAGCAGCTCGGGCAGTTCTGAGCTCACGAGCACGACGGCCGCGCCCGCGCGCGCCATCGCGACGATATGCGCATAGATCTCGGTCTTCGCGCCGACATCGATGCCGCGCGTGGGCTCGTCGAGCAGGATCACGGCCGGCGACGTCGCGCTCGCGCGCCCGAGAATCACCTTCTGCTGATTGCCGCCCGAAAGATTGCCGGTGAGCGACGTGACCGAGGGCGCGCGCACCGCGAAGCGCTCGACTGCCTCGCGCGCGAGCCGGCGCTTTCTCGCCGCGCTCACGAAGCCGCCGCGCACCAGCGCCCGCAAGCTCGAAAGCGCGACGTTCTCTTCGATGCTCGCGTCGAGCACGAGCCCTTCGAGCTTGCGGTCCTCGGCGGTATAGACAATGCCCGCGCGCATGCCTTGCGCGGGCGAGCGCAGCGCGAGCCTGCGCCCGCGCAGCCTCAGTTCGCCACGGGTAAGCGGCAGCGCCCCGCAAAGCGTCTTCAGAAGCTCGGTGCGCCCCGCGCCCGCAATGCCGCCAATGCCCACGATCTCGCCTGCGCGAATGCTTAAGCTCGCGTCGCGCAGCACGGGCGCGCTCGCCAAGTTGTGCGCTTCCAGCACGACGTCGCCGTAGGGCCGCGCCTCCCACGGATAGAACGAGTCGAGATTGCGCGCGACCATCGCCTGCACGAGCGCAGGTTCGTTCCATTCCGACATGGGCCGCGCGCCGACCGTCGCGCCGTCGCGCATCACCACGGCCGAATCGGCCAGTTCGAAGACCTCTTCGAGATGATGCGAAATGAAGATAATGCCCATGCCCGCCGCACGCAGTCGCCGCACGACGGCGTAGAGATGCTCGATGTCGTGATGCTGAAGCGCGGCCGTGGGCTCGTCCATCACGAGAATGCGCGCGTGGCGCGCGAGCGCCTTGGCGACCTCCACGAGCTGGCGTTTGTTGAGCGGCAGATCGCCCAGGCGCATGGCGGGCGGCACGCCTTCCAGCCCGACCTGAGCCAGCGCTTCGCGCGCCATGGCGTTGGCGCTGCGATGATCGACGAGGCCGTAGCGCCGCGGCATGCGGCCAAGAAAGAGGTTTTCGGCCACCGTCATGTCGTTGACGAGCGAAAGCTCCTGATAGATCACGGCCACGCCCGCGTCGATCGCGGCCTGGGTGCCGCGCGCGAGGCGTACGCCGTCGATCTCGATCGTGCCTTCGTCCGGCTCGTAAGCCCCGGAGAGCGTCTTGATGAGCGACGACTTGCCCGCGCCATTCTCGCCGACGATCGCCATCACGTGCCCCGCATGCAACTCGAGGCTCACGCCCCGCAGCGCCTTCACGCCGGGAAAGCTCTTCACGATGCCGTTCATGCGCAACAGCGGCGGCGCGCCTGGGCGGCCGCCCGCGCTGGTGTTCTCCTGCTGCGATACGTCCATTGCCGAACCTGATTCGCGTTTCATCCGTTCATCCCGGGCGCCGGCGCACGCGTCGCGCGCGGCCGGCGCTTAAGACCGCCCGTTACTGCTTGACTTCGAGCGCCCACAGACCGTATTGCTTCGCGCCGTCCGAATCGATGTTCGACTTGTCGATCAGATAGGTCGGCCACGCGTAGTTCGCAGGCACGTCCTTCTTGGCCTCGTAGTCGGTGATGAACGTCATCGCCTTGGCGGACATGCCGATCGGGTTCTGCGAGATCGTCGCGTCCTGCTTGCCCGCGCGGATCGCCGAAAGTGCCTGCGCCGTGCCGTCCGCGCCGATCACCATGATGTGGCCGGGGTCGCCGAGCGGCTTGTAGCGGCCCGCATTGTCGATGGCCTTTTCCGCGCCCACCGTGTTGTCGTCGTTCGCGCCGAATACCGCGTCGATCTGCGGATACTTCTGCAGAATGCTCGTCATCGCGTTGAGCGACTTCTCCTGGTCGAAGCCGCCTTCCTGGCGCGCGACGACCTTGATGTCGGGATACTTCGCGATCTCTTCCGAGAAGCCCTTCTCGCGATCGGTCGCCGCCGTGGTGCCGATCAGGCCGATCAGATCGACCACGTTGCCCTTGGGCGAGCCATAACGCTTGCTCAACTGGTCGGCGATCCACTTCGCGCCGGCGGCGCCGAGCGCTACGTTGTCCGAAGCGACGAACGAGGTCACCTTGCCGCCGTCCGAACCCCGGTCGAGCATGAAGACCGGCACGTTCATCGAATTGGCCTTCTCGACCGCCGGGATAATCGCCTTCGAATCGATCGGATTGAGCACGATCGCCTGCACGCCCTGGCTCAGCAGATTGAGCGTGTCGTTGACCTGCTGCTGTGCGTCGCCGTTCGCGTTCGTTTGCACGAGATCGAAGCCCTGCTTATCCGCGCCGCGCTCCACACCGTTCTTCAGGCCGACGAAGAACGCGTTATTGAGCGTGGCGATCGAGAAGCCAACCTTGATCTTCGTGACTGCCGGGGCCGCAGCCGCTGCCTGCGCCGGCGCACTCGCGGCGGCGGCGTCGGACGCGGCCGCCGTGGTCGAGGGCGACTCGCTCTTCGAGCAGCCTGCCAGCATTACCGCGGCGGCGAACATCGTCACGCCGGCCGTGGCTCCCATGCGCGCGCTGCGCGCCACCCATCTGTCGAACCCTGCTGAACTCCACGCCATCACCGTCTCCTGTTTTTGATCTGCTGGTTTTTGACTGACCTGCGAACCGCCAACCGACTGCGTAATCGTTTGTACCGCGTGTGCCTTGCATTGCAACGACTGCCTGGACGCGAGCGCGCGCGTATTACCTGCGCGGGCCGTAGCCCTTGAACTTCTCGATGACTTCCTCCATTTGCGCGTCGGAAAGCAGCGGCGGCTCGCCGAGCTGGCAGGCCAGCAAATACTGCCTGGCGAGCACCTCCACTTCGTTTGCCAGCCACAACGCCCGCGCGAGATCGCGGCCGAGCGCGATGACGCCGTGATGCGCGAGCAGGCACGCGAGCCGCTCGTGCAGCGCTTCGAGCGCGTGATCGGAGAGCGCCTGGCTGCCGAAGGTCGCATACGGCGCGCAGCGAATCGAATTGCCGCCCGCCGCGGCCACCATGTAGTGATGCGCGGGTATGCCGCGACTGTGAATTGCGAGCGCCGTCGCGGCTTGTGAATGCGTATGGACCACGGCGTTCACGTCATCGCGTGCGCGCAGGATGTCGCGATGAAAGCGCCACTCCGACGAAGGACGTTGCGCTTCGAAGAGCGGATCGTCGTCGCGCACGTCGAGCGGCATCCAGACGATGCGCTCGCGCGTGAGCGCGGCGCTCGGCACGCCGCTCGGGGTCACCAGGAGTCCGTCATGCCAGCGCGCGCTCACGTTGCCCGAGGTGCCCTGATTGATGCCGAGGCGCTCCATCTCGCGCGCGGTATCGACGATCTGCTGGCGTATTTCGGTTTCCGCGCGCGCGTCGCGTGCGCGTCCCGCCGTCTCGCCCGCACGGCGGCCTTCGCTCGCGCCGCTCACGCCGCCGCTCCGGTAGCGAACAGCGCGGCAAGACTCGCCTCGAACGGCGCGCGCACGATGCCCCGCTCCGTCACGATGCCGGTCACGAGTGTATGGGGCGTGACATCGAACGCAGGGTTGCGCACCTGAATTCCCTCGGGCGCGGTACGTTGCCCCGCGAGATGCGTCACCTCCGCGGCGCCGCGCTCCTCGATCTCGATGTCCGCGCCGCTGGCGGTGCGCAGATCCAGCGTGGACGAGGGACACGCCACATAAAAGGGAATGCCGAAGTGCTTCGCCGCGATCGCCACGCCGAGCGTGCCGATCTTGTTCGCGACGTCGCCGTTCGCGGCCACGCGATCCGTGCCGACGATCACGAGGTCGATGAGCCCTTGGGCCATCAGGGTCGGCGCCATGCTGTCGGTGATCAGCGTGACGTCGAGCCCCGCCTGCTGCAGTTCGTAAGCGGTGAGCCGCGCGCCTTGCAGGAGCGGTCGCGTCTCGTCCGCATAGACGCGAAACGCCACGCCGTCGCGATGCGCGCAATAGAGCGGCGCGGTCGCCGTGCCGATGCCCGCCGTGGCCAGCGCACCGGCATTGCAGTGCGTGAGCACGCCGCTGCCGGGCGCGATCAGCGAGCGCCCGGCTTCGCCGATGCGCGCGCACAACCCGATATCCTCTTGATGAATACGCTTCGCCTCGGCAACGAGCGTTTCATATAACGTCGCGCCCGTCGCGCCGGACTCCGCGCGTGCGTGTGAGAGCATCCGCTCGAGCGCCCAGCGCAAATTCACCGCAGTGGGCCGCGCGCTGTCCAGATACGCGGCGTGCGCTGCGAGACGCGCGAGGAACGTATCGCGCGATTCGGTTGGCTCGTGCCGCATCGCTACACACAGGCCATAGGCGGCCGCGACGCCGATCGCCGGTGCGCCGCGAACGCGCAACTCGTGGATCGCGCGCCAGACCGCCTCGACACTGTCCACGGCCTCGACCACGCATTCGCGCGGCAAACGCGTCTGGTCGAGCAGATAAAGGGTGTCGTCGCGCCACTCGATGGTGGGCGGAAGACTCGATTGCTGCGCCTGCAACGTCATACGTTCTCCGTCGATGCCGGTTGTCCGGGCGCTGCCGCTCATGCGGCAGCCTGTATTCGTTTAAACCAATTCGGTGAGCACCTGTGCGGCCAGCGCCGTGACCGCCTCGATCGACGGCAGCTCGCGGCGCCGTACCAGCAGCGCTTCGGCGAGCTTCAGGCAGCGCACTTCCACACGCGCGCGCACCGCGTCGTCCTTGATGCCCGTAATTTCCGCCACCTTCGCCATGCCGACGATGCGGCGGATCATCTTGCAGCCCGCAAAACCGAGCGTATCGGCGAAGAGGCGATCGATGAAATCGTCGCGGAAGGCCTGAGCCGCACGCGTGCCCGCCGGGCCGCCGATATACGCGTGGCCGGTCTCGCGCTCGTGCAGCCGCCAGATCTGCCCGAACTTTTGCGCGAAGGCGTTCCACACGGCCTCCACCTGCTCGAGCAGCCAGCCTTGGTAGGCTGCCGGGTCGCGTCCCGCCTCGCGGTCGTGCCAGTCGCGCGCGTAATACGCGAGCAGCAGGTTCGCAATGAACGCGCCCGTGTCGAAGCCCATCGGCCCATAGAACGCGAACTCGGGGTCGATCACATACGTCTCGTGCTCGTTCGCCATGATCGAGCCCGTATGCAGGTCGCCGTGCACGAGCGTTTCCGCATGATTCATGAAGGCCCACTTCATCTCGCCTGCCGCGAGCCTCAGCGGCTCGTGCGTGCGCAGCCGTTCGATCGCAGCCGCGGGCAGCGCGGGGCTGTAGACATTCGAGGGATGATCTTCGAACGGAAACGTGAAGACGAGTTCCTCGGTAATCTTGCACAATTCGGTGTTGATGTCGCCGCCTACGGCCGCTTTCTTGGCATCCGGCGCAAGATAGAGATCGGAGCCGTGAAAGAGCGTGCGGGCCAGAAACGTGGAGATGTGATCGGCGAGCCGCGGATACACGATGCCGTCGATCAGCCCCCCGCGCAGCACACGATGCGAATCGAGCCGCTGCATCACCATCAGGAACTTCTCGCTATCCGCGTGGAAGACGCTCGGCACGTGTTCCGGGCACAGCGCGCCGAAGCGGCGCAACGCCGCCACTTCGCGCTCCATGCGCTCGCGCGGCAAGGGCCATGCTTCGCCGACCAGCCGCAGGTACGGCGGCGCCTGTTTCACCACGACGCTCAGGCGCGGGTCGCGCGTGCTGCTCACGAAGTAGACGTAGTTCAGATTGCCGTCGCCCACTTCGACGACCTGCAATTCCCTGTCGTCGCCAAGCCTTGCGCAAACGGCCGGAACGCCCAGCAGATAGTCGGTCAATTCGGCAGAACTGAAAGCTTCGAAGTGCATACGTTCTTCCTGTCCGGAAATGGGCCGCCGGCCCGCCTAACGTCGCTTGCGCACGAGATCGAACTTGAAAATGCTGGCGTTGTAATAGTCGTTGCTGTAGCAGACCGCGCGGCCGGTCTCGTCGAAATCCACTTCGTCGATCAGCAGGAACATGCCGATGTTCTCCTGCAGTTCCGGCAAATCCCGCGGGGTGAGAACGGTCGGCTGGATCGAACTATGGGTGTGGGAGAGCCGCACGCCCGCGCGCTCCAGCGTGCCGAACAGCGACTCGCCCAGCTCCTGCCCTTCGAGCAGCGCCTTGGGCACGATGTCGATGCAGTAAGCGGCGATTGCATCGTCGGCACGCCGCACGCGTTCGAAGCGCACACACGGATCGCCTTCGGCGAGGCCGAGCTTTTGCGCGAGGCTGCCGGAAGCCGCGATCGTCCTCACCTGCAGACGGCTCGTGGAAGGCACCGCACCGACACTGCGTATCATGTCCGTCACAGACATCAGATCATCCAGACCGCCTTGCAGCTTGAGCGTGATTTGTCTGACGAAGGTCCCCTTGCCGTGCACGCGCGTGAGAAGACCGTGCGAAATCATCTGCGCGACCGCCTCGCGCAAGCTGGAGCGGCCCACGCCCAACAGCTCGCAAAGCTCGGGCTCCGGGGGGATTTGATCGCCCGGCTTGAGCGAGCGCTCGCGGATCATTTCCAGCAGCGAATCCTGGATTCGCTCGCACATCGACTGATCGACGCTCAGGCGCATGGCTTCCGCAAGATTGCGTGGGTTGGCTACATTGGGCTCCAATCTACATCAGACGTCTGATGTTATGGGCTCGTGGTTTTCCCTTTCATGCGGCGCAACATGGCGAGG
This sequence comes from Paraburkholderia sp. EG286B, assembly GCF_040965655.1. Taxonomy (NCBI): domain Bacteria; kingdom Pseudomonadati; phylum Pseudomonadota; class Betaproteobacteria; order Burkholderiales; family Burkholderiaceae; genus Paraburkholderia; species Paraburkholderia sp. EG286B. The sequence continues at coordinate 14,432 of NZ_JBFRCF010000001.1, forward strand.
GCTGCGGCGGCGCGCTGCGCTATTTGACGCTCACCGAAAGCGGCACCGACTCGAGCAGATCTTCGATCCCGAGCCACAAGATCTGCAGACCGATGCACAGCAGCACAAAGGCGAGCAGGCGCATGAGCACTTCGGTCCCGACCGGTCCGAGGCGCTTGCCGACATGGCCCGCGAAACGCACACAGAGATAGATGCAGCCGCAAAGCACGATCAAGGCGAGCAGCACGCCGACGACATTGACGAGTTGCACGTGACCGCGTGGCCGGCCCGTGCCCAGCGCAATCGCGACCGCGATCGAACCCGGTCCAACGGTAACCGGCAGCGTGAGCGGATAAAACGCCATGGCGCGCAGCGTCGCCTGGCGCGCCGAATCCGGCGGCGCCTGCGATTGTGCCGCCTCCGCGCCATCGGGCGATTTGTGCAGCAGGTTCCAGCCGGCGAACGCGATGACCAGCCCGCCCGCCACCCGCAACACGGGTATCGATATGCCGAAGAACGAGAGCACATAGGCGCCCATCAGCAGCGCCCCGAGCAGAATGAACAGGCTGTTGATGGCGATGATCCGCGCGAGAAATGCGCGTTCGCTGGCCGTCGCATGCGGCAGCATGCTCAGTACGATGAACCCCGCCGCGGGCGGATTGATAACGGGAAAGAGTCCTGCGAAGACGAGCAGGAAGGTGTCGGAGAGTTGATTGAGCATCCCTGTTCCCCCTTGGCATCACGGAGTATACGGACCCGCTCGCCGCCCGTTCAATACGACGATGGTCCCACTGGGTGACGATTATGGAACCGGAATGGAACTTCATCGGCCGATGCGGCTCGAACAATGCCGCCAGAATCTCGACGCGCGCCGCGCAGACCCAACGTACAAGCCCATCTGTCGATGCCTTTCGCTTCCCGACTTCGATTGCTGTCCAGCCTGCTCGCCCTGATCGTCGCGGGCCTCGCGGCCGGCGCGGCTCCGGTCTGCGCCCATGCAGCCGCTCATCACACCGCGGCGGAAAGAACCGTTCACGCCACGCCCAAAAGGAAAAAGAAAGTCGCGCACAAGACCAAGCCCGCGCACCGTTCGATGCCCGCTGATGCGCCCTCCACCAAGCTCTCCGGGACGAAGCGCCGCACCAAACGCGCGAAGCCCAGACACGGCCCGCCGCCGGCGCCGCATCACGCCGCGCACGCGAGCGCCAAAAGCGCGCACGCCCCTCGCCTGCTCGCCCGCTGCGGCTTTACGCCGGCCTCGCGCAAGCAGCTCTTTTCGCATGCGATCTACGTCGTCGACGAAAACACCCACACGCCGCTCTACGCGCGCCATGCCGACACGGTGGCGCCCATCGCATCGGTGTCGAAGCTCATGACGGCCATCGTCTGGCTCGATAGCGCGCATGCGCCGCTGCAACAGCGGCTTTCGGTCACGACCGCCGATCTCGACACGCTCAAGTTCACGCATTCGCGCCTCGGCGTGGGAGCCTCGCTCACCCGCGCGAACATGCTGCACGTTGCGCTGATGTCCTCGGAAAACCGTGCGGCTTCGGCGCTCAGCCGCGACTATCCGGGCGGGCAGGCTGCGTTCATCGCGGCCATGAACGCGAAAGCGCAGCGTCTCGGCATGAAGCACACGCATTTCGTCAACGCGACGGGGCTCTCGCCGCAGAACGTCTCAACCGCGCGCGAGCTGGCGAGCCTGGTGCGCGCAGCCAACGGCTACCCGCTGATTCGCCGCTATTCGATCGACCATCAGGAACGCGTGCCCACTGGCCGCGGGCAGTTGCAGTATGTGAACAGCAATCGGCTGGTGCGCTACGGCCAGGTGCGCGCGAGCGTGCAGAAAACCGGCTTCATCAACGAGTCCGGCCACAATATGGTGATGCGCGTGATGGTGCACGGCCGGCGACCCGTGATCGTCACGATGCTAGGTAGCGCCACGCCCGAGGGTTCGCGCCTGGACGGCGTGCGTATCGCGCACTGGCTGTCTTGCTCCTTGCGCTGAGCGAGCACGACAGGGCGTCTTCACATCAACGCCCTGCGCTCGCCGAGCGCATTCCAGCGACGGATGGCGCGGCTTTCGTGGTCGAAGCCGAGAATGCTGACCGAAGCCGTGTCGAGATACAGATGCTCGCCGAGCGCCGCCGAACCGGAAGCCCAGCAGCCCCCCAACGCGCGCAGGAAATGCGCGTGCGAAAAGAGCGCCACGCGGCCCCGCATCGCCAGCAGCCCCTCGATCACCGCGGCCGCGCGCGTCTGAACCCGCGCGAGATCCTCGCCATGCGCAATGGGCGAATGCCACACGCTCCAGTCGGGTTCGGTCTTGCGGATCTCCGCTGTCTTGAGGCCTTCGTAAATCCCGTAGTCCCACTCGTGCAGGTCGGCCGAAATCGTCATCTCGTCGCCGAGGCCCGCGAGCTGGCACGTCTCGATGGCGCGCGCCATCGGGCTGCATAGCACCGCGTCGAAGTGCTGTGCGGCGAGCGACGGCGCCAGCGAGCGCGCCTGCTCGCGCCCGTGCCCGGTGAGCGCGATATCGGTGCGGCCGGTGTGCTGCCCGGAGAGGCTCCATTCCGTTTCACCATGACGGATCAACCAGACTTCGCGCAGTCCGGAGGACACACTGGCAGGATTGGCAGACATCGGGAACTCCACGTTCGTGCCCCGCGCGGGACACGCGGGATGTCCGCAGCATACCTGTTTTGGGGGCATCTGGCCGTGCCGCTACCCTGTTGTTCCACATGGCAAAATGAAGGCATATCGAAAGCGACGAGGCTGACATGCTGCGTCGCTTCGTCATTCATTTGCAGTCCGTAGTAACCGGCTTCAGAAAAGATGCGAGATACCGAGTACCGCAAGCGTTTGCGACGATTGCGGGGCCGTGACCGAAATGCCGGGCCAGCTCATCATCGCCTGGCCGTGGTTCTTCAGATACCCCGCGCGCGCGTACAGGCTCGTGCGCTTCGAGATCTGCCGATCGTAGCCAAGCTCGATGCCGAGCGTTTCGTCGTTGACGCCGTGAATGTTGCGCTGAATGCCGGCGATCTGGATCGCGTCGAACGAGGTGGCCTGAATCGTCGCGCCAACCTCCGTCACGTTGTACGCATGCGCGGAGCCGAGCGCGGCCGCGAGCGAATGCGCGGGCGGTGTCTTCGGCCTCGCATAGGAATAATTCGCCTGCAGGTTGACAATGCCGATGCGGTAGGCGAGCGCCGCCGTGTAGTGCTCCGTACCCACGAGCGTAAGGGCGGAAGGCAGGCCCGGCACGGTTTCCGTGCCCGAGTGTTCGTTCATGTAGGCCAGGCCGACGAAGAGGCCATAGCCGGTATAGGTCGCGGAAACGTCGAGAATATTGCCCGTCGTCGCCGGCACCGGCTGCGTGACGGTCGCAGCGAAACCATACATGGCGTTGAGCTGGAATCCGGCCAGTTTCGGCGAGACATACAGGATCGAGTTGCTCGTGCGGCCCGCGGCGTACTGCGTGGAGAGCGTATTGCGATCGGTCGCGAGCACGGCGGCCGAAAGCGGCGAAAGCACCTCGTTGGCGCGAAACGGATCGCTCGGGTAGACGGCGCGGAAGCTCGGCTGGTACTGCCTGCCGAACGTGAGTGCGCCGTAGTCGCCGTGCGCCACGCCTACCCACGCCTGGCGATAGAACAAGGCGGTCGTGTCCGCAAAACCCGTGCCGTTGTTGAGGTTGAAGCCGTTTTCGAGCACGAAATTGGCCTTGAACCCGTTGCCGAGGTCTTCGGAACCTTTCAGGCCGAACATCGAGCCCGTCGAACCTCCGCTGCGCTGGGAAACCGACGCGGTGCCGCCGTTGTTCTGGTACTGGAAGAACGTGTCGGCCACACCGTAGAGCGTCACACTCGTCTGGGCGCAGGCGGCGCTCGCGGCCATTGCGAACGTCGCGCCCATCACACCCTGGCTAATCAGCTTCAAACGCATGCATGTCTCCTCTTCTGTTGTCGGTATCCACTCGTTGGCGGAATGGATCGCACTGCGAATTACCAAAGAACCGGGCCCAATAAAGCTTCCGGTTGAATCGGGTACGCGAACCTCAGCGCGCCCCACGGCCCTCCTTTGCGGGCTGCAGCCAGAGAAAGCCCGCCACGCCCGCTACGGCGAGCAGCGCGCCCATTGCGCCGAAACCCGCTTCGTAGCCGCGTGGGCCCGCCGTCGAAGTGACGAGATGTCCCATGAGCGCCGGCGCGAACAAGCCGGCCGTCGTCGCGAGCGCATGAACGGTCGAGAGCATGGCTGCGCGGTTCGCGCCCGGCACGACTTCGGCCACGAGTTGCGGCCCGAACGTGAACGCCTGCGTGGCGAATGCGCAGGCCAGGCCCACCAGCGCCACCTTCGTGAGCGGCGGCCACGATGCAAACGAGACGCACAGCAAGATCCCGCCGACCGTGCAGCACGCGCTCACGAGCACGCCTCGCGCGATGCGCGTCGAGACGCTGCGCCTGAGCAGCGCGTGCGAGAGCGTGGCCAGCGCGAACCCCACCGGCACCTGCAAAAGCACCTGCAGACCGAACAGCCACCCTGCACGCGCGGGGGGCATGCCCAGCCCGAGGCGGAAATAAACGGGCATCCACGTGATGCCGCAGGCGACGACCGCATAGCCCGCGAACGACTGGAACAGGACGGTCAGCACCGTGGCGCTGCCGAAGTGCGAGCGCAACACACGCCAGCCGGGCGTGACGGCGCGCGGGGCGGCCGCCGCCCGAACGCGCATGCGTGGCGCCCCCGCAAACCGCACCGCGAGCCATAGCGCGACCCACGCCACGCCGGCTACGCCGAGTGCGAGGAACGTGGCGCGCCAGTGCCAGCGCTGCTCGACGTAGGTCAACGCGGGCCCGGCCAGCACGAGCCCCGCCGTCGCGCCGAGCTGCACGATCAACGTGGGCAGGCTGCGTCGCCGGTCGTCGAAGGCCTCATACGTCACGTGCATCGCGAGCGGCAATGCGGGACCTTCGCCCGCACCCAGCACGATGCGGCACAGCACGAGCGTCGCGAAGCTTGCTGGCCAGATCATCGGCAACTGCGCGGCCACCCAGACGAGCGCAAGCCCGGCGAGCAGCCACGTGGGATCGAGGCGGTCCGCGATCCAGCCCACGCCGATGGCCGACACGGCGAACAGCACGAAAAATGCGCTGCCGACGATGCCAAGCTGCGCCGGGCTCAAGCCCATGTCCCGCATCATCGGCACCGCGACCAGGCCGACTACGGCTTTATCGGCGAAATTGAGCGCCATGAACAGAAACAGCGCGGCGACCGTGGCCCAGCCGTTACGCGCACGCACAGCGTGTGTCGCGGCCACGGGTTGTTCGATCTGAAGCATGAGTCTTGACCTCGGGGTTCTAACGCGGCGCGTATCGATTCGTTATCCGAATCAACTAGGAAGCAACAGAAAGCGTAACGACAGGCGCCGTCTACATGCCGGTGCGCATCAAGTCCGCCGCCTTTTCCGCGATCATGATTGCAGCGGCATTGGTATTTCCGCTCACAAGTGTCGGCATGATCGACGCGTCCACGACGCGTAGTCCCGTCACCCCGCGCACGCGCAACTGCGGATCGACGACCGATTGCGTGTCGGCGCCCATGCGGCAGGTGCCCACCGGGTGGTACACCGTGTCGGCGTTGCGGCGCACGAATGCGCGGATCGCCTCATCGCCCTCCGTCTCCCGCGCGATGTCGTCCGTGAACAATTCGCGGCCGCCATGGCGCGCGAGCGCGTCCTGCGCGAAGATCCGGCGCACCAGCTTCACGCCCGCGACCATGCCTGCCATGTCGCGTTCGTCGGCGAGAAAACGCGGATCGATCGACGGGGTATCGTGCATGTGAGGCGAGCGCAACGTCACCGCGCCGCGGCTGTGCGGCCGCAGCACGCAGGCGTGGCACGAATAGCCGTGCCCGCGCGGCGGCTTGCCTTCGCCGCGGTTGCCGAGCATCGCGGGCACGAAATGCAGTTGCAGGTCGGGTGCCGCGAGACCCGGCGCACTCCGCACGAATGCGCCCGCCTCGGCGAGGTTCGACGTGACCATGCCCGTGCGCTTGCGCCGGTAGCGGTGAATCTCGCGGGCGAGCCGCATCAGGCCGGGCATGGAGCGCCCGAACAGCTCGGTCGACGCGACCTGCTTGTTCACGATGATGTCCAGATGGTCCTGCAGATTCTGGCCCACCTGCGGCGCGTCATACACGACCTCGATGCCGAATTCGCGCAGATGCGCCGCCGGTCCGACGCCCGAAGCCATGAGCAGCTGCGGGGAATGAAACGCTCCCGCGCTCACCACGATCTCGCGGCGCACTCGCACGGTTTGCACAACGCCGTCACGCCATATCTCGACTGCCGCGGCGCGTCCCCCTTCGAACACGATGCGCTGCGCCCGCGCCCCGGTCAGCACCGTGAGCCATTCGCGGCCGCCGTTGTGCGCCGTGTCGCCGCGATACCCGCCGTGCAGCCAGGCGCGTGCCGTGTTCCAGCGTTCGCCGTCGCGTTGCGTGACCTGATAGAGGCCGACGCCCTCCTGGTCCAAGCCATTGAAGTCGGGGTTCGGCTTCAGGCCCGCCTGCAATGCCGCTGCGATAAAGTGCTGCGAGAACGGATTGGGCGAGCGCAATTCGTTCACATGCAACGGGCCACGCGCACCGTGAAAGCGATCGTCGTCACGACCGGCGCAACGCTCGTTCGACTCGCTGCGGCGGAAATACGGCAGCACGTCTTCGTAGCTCCAGCCGGTACAGCCCGCGTTCGCCCACGCGTCGAAGTCCGCGCGATGCCCGCGAATGTAGACCATGCCGTTGATCGACGAACTGCCGCCGAGACCCCGCCCTCGCGGCTGATACGAGCGGCGGCCGAGCAAGCCGGCTTGCGGCTCGGTATGAAACGCGTAGTTGCGTGGCCCTTCGCGCGGCACCGTCACCGCGATACCGAGCGGGGCCCACACCGTGTAGTGGTGATCGCTCGGTCCCGCTTCGATGAGCGCGACGCTCGGGCCCGCGCTTTCGGCAAGGCGCGCGGCAATTGCGCAACCCGCCGACCCCGCGCCGATCACGACGTAGTCGAATTCCTGTGCGGGTCGGTTCATGCCGCGCAGCCCGTGATCTGCTTGTATTCGAGGAACTCGGCGAGACCATACGCGCCGTGCTCCCGCCCATTGCCGGACGCCTTCCTGCCGCCGAACGGCGCCGCGAGATCCATCTTCGCGCCGTTGATCTGCACGCTGCCCGCGCGAAGCCGTGCCGCTACGCGACGAACGCACGCCGCGTCGCCGGACCACACGTAAGCGGCGAGGCCATACGGCGTGTCGTTCGCGATCGTGACGGCCTCTTCCTCCGTATCGAACGGAAGGATGGCGAGCACCGGACCGAAGATCTCTTCACGCGCGATCGTCATGTCGTTGCGCACGTCGGCGAACACGGTGGGCCGCGCGAAGAAACCGCGTGACAGGTGAGCGGGCCTGCCCTCGCCGCCCGCCACGAGACGCGCCCCCTCTTCGATGCCGATCGCGATCATCCGCTGGACTTTCTCGTACTGGGCACGATTGGAAATCGGGCCGAGGATCGTGTCCGCGGCGGCCGGATCGCCGACCTTCAGCGCGTTGACCGCCGCGCAGGCGACTTCGATGGCCGCATCGTACTGGCTGCGTTGTACGAGCAAGCGCGTGGGCGCGATACAGGTTTGCCCCGAATTCAGCATGCAGGCCAGCACGCTCGCCTTCACCGCGGTCGGCAGATCGGCGTCTTCGAAGATGAGGCTCGGCGACTTGCCGCCCAGTTCCTGCGCCACGCGCTTGACCGTGCCCGCCGCGCTCGAGGCGACCTGCGCGCCCGCTCGCGTCGAGCCCGTGATCGACACCATGTCGATGTCGGGATGGCCGGACAGTGCCGCGCCCACTGTCGCGCCGTCGCCGTAGACCAGGTTGAATACGCCGGGCGGCACGCCCGCCTCGTCGAGTATCTCTGCGAACAGACGCGCGTCGAGCGGCGCAATCTCCGAAGGCTTGACCACGACCGTGCAGCCCGCCGCAAGCGCCGGCGCGACCTTCGCCGCGATCTGGTTGAGCGGCCAGTTCCACGGCGTGATGAGTGCGACCACGCCCACGGCTTCGCGCACGATCTCGGTCGAGCCGCGCCGCTCGCTGAATTCGAACGACTCCAGTGCGGCGCGCACGCTCTGCAGCTGCGCGAGGCCCACGCGCGCCTGCAGTTCGTGGCTCAACTTGATCGGCGCGCCGATTTCCGTGCTCACTGCACGCGCAAGTTCGTCATAGCGCGCGGTATAGCGCTCGATGATGCGCGTGAGCAGCGCGACGCGGCTCGCGACACTCGTGCCCGACCACGCGGGCCACGCGGCGCGCGCCGCGGCCACGGCGCGCTCGACATCGGCGTGCGTGCCGAGGAGCACCGTTCCCACCACCGCCTCCGTGACAGGGCACACCATCTCATGAATACTTGCGCCTGGCGCGGGCGCGACCCACTGGCCGCCTATGTAGTACTGATCGATCTTGTGCACGGGTAACGATTCCTGTCGATTGAGATGCGCAGTGAAATGCGCGAGGCGTCAGAACGGCTTGTCGCCGATGATCGTTGCGCGCATCATGCGCCGCACGGCCGGGAAATAGTCCTGGATCGCGTAGTGCTGGGTCGAGCGGTTGTCCCAGAACGCGATGGTGTTGGGCGCCCACCGCAGCCGAACCTGGTACTCGGGAATGGCGGCCTGGCGAAACAGATACTGGAGCAACTCGAGTTCGCCGTAGCGGAAATCGAAGCCCACGCGAAACGTGCCCGTGCTCAGAAAGTTGGCGAGATGGGTCGTGAAGCCTTCGTTCACGTACAGGATCTTTTCGCCGCTTTCCGGATGCGTGCGGACCACAGGATGAATCACGGCGGGGAATTTCACGCGATTTGCCCCGCGTTCTTCGGCCGACATGCGCGAGCCGAATGACGGCATGATGTCATGCACGGCTTCGAGGCCGGCGAGTTGCGCTCTCACGGCCTGGGGCAGCTCCGCATAGGCCTTCTCCATGTTCACCCAGATCGTGTCGCCGCCGCTGCGCGGGCATTCCACGCAACGCAGCATCGACGCCATCGAGGGAATATCGCGCCAGGACACGTCCGAGTGATAGATGTTCTCGCGCGCCTTCGAAGCCTGCGTGCCGCCCAGCAGGACGAGTTCGGGATGGTCGGCGTGATGCGGAAACACGGGATGCACTTCGAGCTGGCCAAACCGGCGTGCAAGCGCCACGTGCTGCGCGGGCGTGATGTCCTGGTCGCGGAAGAACAGCACCTTGTGCTGCACGAGCGCGGCGCGCAGCGCGGCGACGGTGGTGTCGTCGAGCGTTTCGCGCAGGTCGATGCCGTTCACTTCCGCACCGATGGCGGGCGAAACAGGGTCGAGCGTCAAGTGCGCATGCGCAGGGGTCGGGTTCGCCTCGGGCGTGGCGATCGCGTTCGTCATGTCTTGTCTCCTAGATTCGGCGCCGGCTGGGTCGGCTGTTCCGATGGGTGTTAACTTAAGGCGGACACAAACAGCTGTCGTGGTCCTAAAGCAGGAAGCGGCGGGACGCGTTGAAGTGTTCCGCGCTGCTTCGAACGGAGCAAGGGTTTGCCCCGCGGCTCCTCCCTTCGATCGTGCGCTCAGGCTTCGCGATCGTTGCGCGGCCAGCGGAACAACGGGGCTTCCTTGCGCGCAAAGCGCGCCGCGGCCTCGCGCAGATACGGCGAGGTCAACGCAATGGCCTGGGCGCCCGCCTCCGCGTCGAGGAGTGCGCCGAAGTCGCGTTCGAACGTCTGCGCGAGCAAACGCTTGGTCATCGCGAACGCGTCCGGCGATTGCGCGCTCATGGCGAGCGCCAGTTCGTGCGCTCTCGCGCCCAGCGCATCGGCGGGCACCACCTCCAGCACGATGCCCAACGCCTGCGCCTCGAGCGCAGGCAACTCGCGGGCCGAATAGACGAGTTCGCGCGTGCGTTGCGCGCCGATGATGCGCGGCAGCGTATGCAGCGCGCCCAGATCGGGCACGAGGCCCATGCGCGCGAACGCGAGGCAAAAGCGCGCGCGCTCGCTCGCGACGATGAAATCGGCCATCAACGCAATGCTGAAGCCCGCGCCGTACGCCACGCCATCCACCGCTGCGATCACCGGCTTGTCGAACGTCGCCAGCGCCGCGCACGGCCGCTGGCTCTCGATCATGCGGCGGCGCACGGCGGCCGTATCGGCGGGCCCTTGCATCGCGCTGACGTCGCCGCCCGAGCAAAACTCGCTGCCTGCGCCGGTCAGAATCAACGCGCGCACCGTGGCGTCGCGGCGCAATGCTTCGATGGCATCCGCGAATGCGGCGAGCGCCGCAGCGCTCAGGGCGTTCTTGCGCTCCGGGTTGTCGAGCGTCAGCATGGCGATGCCGTTTTCAATGGTAGTCCTGATCATTTTCGGAAAAATCGAACGTCCGTAAAAAAACCGCCCCGCATGATGCGGGGCGGTGCGTGGGGCTCAGTCTTCCATCGCCTCGACGTAGCTTGCGAGATGATGGTCGGTGTCGCCGAGGAGCGGATCGAACATCGTCAGCCGCTTGAAATAGTCGCCCACTTCCAGCTCGTCGGTCATGCCCATGCCACCGTGGAGTTGCACCGCCTGCTGGCCAACGAAGCGTCCCGCCTCGGCGACGGTCACTTTCGCGGCGGCGAGCATGCGGCGGCGCTTGCGCGTTTCGGGTTCGTCCAGCGCTTGCGCGGCGACGTAGGCCATGGAAAGCGCCAGCTCCTTGTGCACGAGCATGTCCGCCATGCGATGCTGTAGCGCCTGGAACGTGGCGAGCGGCTGGCCGAACTGGCGGCGCGTGCGCAAATACTCGCCGGTGATCTCGATCAGGCGCTCCATCGCGCCGGCCGCTTCCGCGCAGAGCGCCGCGATCCCGCAGTCCACGCCGTGCCCGAGCGCGGCCACGCCTGCGCCGGGCGCGCCGATCAGGGCTTCCGCGCCCACTGCGACCGCCTCGAACGATACGTCGGCGGCGCGCTGGCCGTCCATGGTCGGATAGCCTGCCACGCTCACGCCCCGGCTCTCGCGCGGGACGAGGAAGAGCGCGATGTCACCGGTGGCCGCGTCACCCACGCGTGCGCTGACGATGAACGCATCCGCAGCCTCGCCATGCCAGACCAGTGCTTTCGCGCCGTCGAGCACGTAGCCGCGCCCAACGGGCGTCGCGCGTGTGACGACCGCATCGAGCCGGTAGCGCGACGCGGTTTCCGCGAACGCCGGCACGACGACCTGCTGCCCCGTGGCGATCGCGCCCAGCCAGTGGTCCTGCTGCGCGGCGCTGGCGTATGCCGCGAGTATCGCGGTCGCCATCACGCTGCACGGGACGATCGGTTCGAGCACCAGCGCCCGGCCCAGTTCGCGCTGCACCACGAGCCGGCTCGCCGCGCCTTCGCCGAACCCGCCGTATTCGGCGGGCGCCGTGAGGCCGAGCACGCCCATTTCCGCAAGCCGTGTCCAGATGGCGCGATCGAAGCTCGCGCCCTCGCGCGCGCGCCGGCGCCGTCGCGCGAACGTGTATTCGCTTTCGACGAAACGGCGCAGGCTATCCGCGAGCATTTGCTGCTCTTCGCTATACGTGAAGTCCATGTGCGTGTCCTAAAAGCCGATGATCATCTTCGCGATGATGTTCTTCTGCACCTCGGTCGCGCCCCCGTAAATCGAGGTCTTGCGCATGTCGAAATAGGTGGACGCAGCGGGCGCCGCCCATTGCGGCCCGCTCACGGGGGCATGGGCGCCGGGTTCGAGCCATTGCGGCGCGTAGGGCCAGCCGTGCGGCCCGGCCACTTCCTGCTGAAGCATGGAGATGTCCTGCTGCAGTTCCGAGCCGCGAATCTTCACGATCGATGCCTCGGGGCCGGGACCGCGCCCGCCATCTGCCGTCGCCACGCGCAGCAGCAGCATTTCCAGCGCCATGAGGTTCATTTCGAGGCGGGCGATCTTGTCGCGCATGCGCGCGTCGTCGAGCATGCGGCCGCCCTTGCCGTCCGCGGCCTGTGCCGCGTAATGTTTCAACTGCCGCAACTCGCGATAGCAATGGCCGATGCCCGCAATCGCCGTGCGCTCGTGCCCGAGCAGATACTTCGCGTAGGTCCAGCCGCGGTTCTCCTCGCCCACGAGATTTTCCACGGGCACTTCCACGTCCTCGAACCATGTCTCGTTCACGTCGTGGCCGCCGTCGAGCGTGACGATCGGCCGGACCGTGACGCCCGGCGATTTCATGTCGACCAGCAGCATCGAAATGCCTTCCTGCGGCTTCGCTTCGGAATCCGTTCTCACGAGGCAGAAGATCCAGTCCGCGAAATGCGCCATCGTGGTCCACGTTTTCTGGCCGTTCACGATGTACTTGTCGCCCTTGCGCACGGCGCGCGTTTTCAGCGAGGCGAGGTCGGAACCCGAACCGGGTTCGGAATAACCCTGGCACCAGAAGTCGTCGAGGTTCGGAATGCGCGGCAGAAAGCGCGCCTGCATCTGCGGGCTCGCGTACTTCATGAGCACCGGGCCGATCATCGTGAGGCCGAACGGCAACAGTCGCGGCGCGCCCGCGCCGAGCGTCTCGATCTCGAAGATCAGGCGCTGCAGCGCGTTCCAGCCCGTACCGCCGCATGACTTGGGCCAGGTGGGCGCACCCCAGCCATGCGCATTGAGGATGCGGTGCCAGCGCACGTAGTCGTCCTTCTCCACCCGCTGGTGCGCGAGCACTTTCTCGCGGATATCGGCAGGCAGGTTCTCCCGCACGAACGCCCGCACTTCTTCGCGGAACGCCTGTTCCGCTTCGGTATAACGCAAATCCATCTGGTGCTCCCAAGTAGCGACGTTACAGCGTGCGGGCGATCAGTTCCTTCATGATCTCGTTGGAGCCGCCGAAGATCTTGCTCACGCGCGCATTCACGTAGAGCCGCGCGATCGGATACTCCATCATGTAGCCGTAGCCGCCGTGCAGTTGCAGGCATTCGTCGATGATTTCGCAACTGCGTTGCGTGCACCACCATTTCGCCATCGCGGCCGTTTCGGCGTCGAGTTCGCCGCGCAGCACCTTCGCCATGCAGTCGTCGATGAAGGTACGCGCAATGGTCGCGTGGGTCTTGCACTCGGCGAGCTTGAAACGCGTGTTCTGCATGTCCAGCAGGCTCATGCCGAACACCTTGCGCTCGCGCACGTAGGCCGTGGTCACATCGAGCGCCTTTTCCATCGCGCTCAGCGCGCCGAGCGCGATGATCATGCGTTCCTGAGGCAACTGCTGCATCAGCTGATAGAAGCCTTTGCCCTCTTCCGTGCCGAGCAGGTTGGCACACGGCACGCGCACATCGTCGAAGAACAGCTCGGCGGTGTCCTGGCCCTTCTGGCCCATCTTTTCGAGTACGCGTCCGCGCCGGAAGCCGGGCAGATCGTCGGTCTCCACGACGACGATCGACACGCCTTTCGCGCCCTGCGCCGGGTCCGTCTTGACGACCACGCAGATCAGGTCGGCGAGCAGGCCGTTCGAAATAAAGGTCTTCGAACCGTTGATGACAAAGTGATCGCCGTCACGCACGGCACGCGTTTTGATGCTCTTGAGGTCCGATCCCGCGCCCGGCTCGGACATCGCGATCGCCGCCACGCGCTCGCCGCTCGCCATTTTCGGCAGCCACCTGCGCTTTTGCTCCTCGGTGCCGTAGCGCAGGATGTAGTGCGCGACGATGCCGCTATGCACGTTCGTGCCGAGGCTCGACACCATCGCGCGCGACTGCTCGAGCGCGATGATGGCCTCATGCGCGAAGGTGCCGCCGCCGCCGCCGTATTCCTCGGGAATGCTCGCGCAGAGCATGCCGAACTCGCCGGCATTGCGCCACACCTCGCGGTCCACGTGCTGCTGCTTCCACCAGCGCTCCTCGTGTGGCATGAGTTCGCGCTCGATGAACTTGCGGATCGAGTCCTGGAACAGCACGAGATCGTCCGTGATCCACGGACTGCGGTATTCAGCCATGTTCGACTCCTTCCTCGCGAGCCACGTATTACGGACGGCCGCCGCCGACCACCAGCACCTGCCCCGTCACGTAGTTCGATTCGGGAATGCACATGAGATACACTGCGCCCGCCGCTTCTTCCGGCGTGCCGCCGCGGCCGATGGGAATCATCGCCTCGATGTTCTTCATGAGCTGCGCGTTGACGCCCACCTTGATGGCCTGGCCCGCGATGTCGATGGTCGAGCTGTTGCCCTCGCCCGCCACCGCCTCGGTGAGGCGTGTCTTGATGAGGCCGAACGCCACGCTGTTCACGTTGACCTTGTAGCGGCCCCACTCTTTCGCGAGCGCCTTCGTGAGGCCGTTGATCGCGGCTTTCGCGGCCGAATAGTTCGCCTGGCCCGCGTTGCCCATCACGCCCGAAACGGAAGAGATGTTCACGACCTTGCGGAACACTTCCTGGCCCGCATCGGCTTCGGCCTTCGCGCTTTCGCGGAAGTAGTCGGCGGCGGCGCGCAGGATGCGGAACGGCGCGCTCACGTGCACGTCAATGATGGCGTTCCACTGCTCGTCGCTCATCTTCTGGATCACGTTGTCCCACGTGTAGCCCGCGTTGTTGACGATGACGTCGAGACGCCCGAATTCCTTGAGCGCCGTGCCGACGAAGCGCGTGCCGAAGTCCGCGTCCGTCACGCTGCCCGTGCACGCCACGGCCTTGCCGCCCGCCGCGACGATCTCGGCCACCACGCTCTGCGCGGGTTCGGCGTCCAGATCGTTCACCACGACTGCCGCGCCTTCGCCCGCGAGCTTCAGTGCGATTTCCCGGCCGATGCCGCGGCCCGAACCCGATACGATGGCGACCTTGCCAACCAGCTTGCTCATCTTCTGTCTACTCCGTGTGTGTGATGGATCGTTCAGGCGTCGAGCGCGACGAGCGCCTCGCCTGAGAGCTTGATTTCGCCTTGTGCGTCGCGCGTGGTGAGCGCGACTTTGACGGTGCGTGCGGCCTCGTCACGCTCGGTGACGACGCCGCTGCAGGTAATGGCGTCGCCCACGTGCGTAATCGCCGCGAAGCGCACCGAGAACTCGCGGATGGCCTGCTGCGGCACCCAGTTCGTGAGCAGGCGCCCCAGGTACGCCATGGACAGCATGCCGTGCGCGAACACGTCGGGCATGCCGGCGCGGCGCGCGAAGTCCAGATCGACGTGAATCGGGTTGTGGTCGCCGGAAGCGCCCGCGTAAAGCGCGAGCGTGAGGCGCGTGAGCGGCGGCGCGGCGAACGGCGGCAACGCGCTGCCTACGGCGAGGTCGTTCAAACGAATCGATTGCATGTTGGCTCCTGCTTTTCTATCAGCCGTTGCGCACGACGATCACGCTGCGCAGGTCTGCAACGGGCGCGTCGTCCTGTGCGTTCGTCACACGCGTTTCGCGCACGACGAATTCCAGTGCGCCGCCCTTCTTGCCGTAGATGTCCGCGATGCGCGTTTCGAATGCGAGGCGTTCGCCCGCAAACGCCATGCGGTGATAGCGGAAGCGCTGCTCGCCGTGCAGCACGCGGCCGATGTCGATATTCAGGCGCTCGACGGTCGCGCGCGGATTGGGCGATTCCATTTCGAGGCAGAACAGGAACGTGGGCGGCACGGGCAGCGCGGGATAGCCGGCTTCCCTCGCGGCCTCGTCGTCGACGTAACGGCGGTCCGTCTGGCCGGTCGCCTTCGCGAAGAAGCGCAGGCGGCCCGCCTCGACGAGCGCCGTGTGGCGCGAGATCAGTGCGCCGATATGGCTTTTGTCGATCATCGTCGGGCCTCGCGTTACTGGCGCTCGTAGAGCGTGACCACGCACGCGCCGCCGAGTCCGAGGTTGTGCTGGAGGCCGAAGCGCGCACCGGCGACCTGGCGGTCCTGCGCCTGTCCGCGCAGTTGCCACACGAGTTCGGTGCATTGCGCGAGACCCGTTGCGCCCAGCGGATGGCCCTTCGAAAGCAGGCCGCCAGAGGGGTTCGTGACGACACGGCCGCCATAGGTGTTGTCGCCGTCGAGAATGAACTTCTCCGCCGTGCCTTCGGGGGTGAGGCCGAGCCCTTCATAGGTGATCAATTCGTTCGCCGTGAAGCAGTCGTGCAGTTCGACGACCTGAATGTCTTCGGGACCGACGCCCGCCTTTTCATACACCTGTTGCGCGGCGGCGCGCGTCATGTCGTAGCCCACCACCTTGCGCATGTCGCCTTCGTCGAACGTGCTGTTACGGTCCGTCGTCATCGCCTGGGCCTTGATGACCACGCGCGTGTCGAGTCCGTGCTGCTTCGCGAACGCTTCGGAGCACACGATCGCCGCAGCCGCGCCGCAGGTGGGCGGGCAGCACTGCAAGCGCGTGAGCGGATCGAAGACGGCGGGCGAAGCCATCACCTCTTCGAGCGTCACGGTGTTGCGAAACACGGCGAAGGGGTTGCGCGCGGCGTGCTGGCGCGCCTTCACGGAAATACGCCCGAACGTTTCCGGCTTGATGTCGTATTCCTTCATGTAGGCGCGGCCACCGCCGCCGAAGAATTGCGCGGCGCGCGGCGCGGTTTCGTCGAAGCCCTGCACCTCGAGCATGGTCTTGACGAAGCGCTCCATCGGCGTGGGGCGGTCGGTGTACGCGCCCTTGAGTGCGCCGGGCACCATCTGCTCGAAGCCGAGCGCGATGGCGCATTCCACGGCCCCGCTTTCCACGGCCTGGCGCGCGAGGAAGAGCGCGGTGGAACCCGTCGCGCAGTTGTTGTTGACGTTCACGACCGGAATGCCGGTGAGGCCCACGCCATAGATGGCGGCCTGCCCGGAGGTCGAATCGCCGAACACGTAGCCGACATAGGCCTGCTCGACGAGCGCATAGTCGATGCGCGCATCGGCGAGCGCCGCCTTCGCGGCATTGGCGCCCATCGTGGCGTAGTCGTCGCTCGCGCCGGGCTTGGTGAACGGAATCATGCCGACGCCGGCTACCACAACCTTGTTTCTCATTTCGGATACCTGAATAAGTGAGACTGCAGGAAGTTAAGGATGACGATACCCACCGGTGCGGATCAGCCCACCTCTCGGGACTGGCTCTGCCAGTACGGCGCGCGCAGATCGCGCTTGAGAATCTTGCCGGCGGCCGACAGCGGCAGCGCCTCGCGAAACTCGATGCTCTTCGGGCACTTGTAGCCGGCGATGAACTGGCGGCAATGCTCGCGCAGCGCGGCTTCGTCCACGTCGCTGCCGCTGCGCGCGACGACCACGGCGTGCACGGCTTCGCCCCAGCGCGCATCGGGAACGCCGATCACGGCGCATTGCGCAACGGCGGGATGGCGCGAGAGCACGTTCTCGACTTCGGCGGAATAGACGTTCTCGCCGCCCGTCACGATCATGTCCTTCATGCGGTCGACGATGAAGAGGTAGCCGTTTTCGTCCATGTAGGCGCCGTCGCCGGTGTGCAGCCAGCCGTCGCGCAGCGTCTCGCGGGTTTCTTCGGGCTTGTTCCAGTAGCCGAGCATGACGTTGGCGCCGCGCACGGCGATTTCGCCCACGGTATTGCGCGGCACTTCCACGCCATTATCGTCGACGATCTTGACGGTCACGCCGAACCCCGCACGCCCGGCCGAGCGGTAGAGGCCGCTAGCACGCCCTTCGGGGCCGTGATTCGCGGGCGGATTGACCGACACCACGGGCGACGCCTCCGTGAGACCGTAGGCGTGAAAGAATGCGATGCCGGGCAGCGCCGCGAGCGCGGCGTCGAGCACGCCCGCGGCGATCGGCGACGCGCCGTAATAGATGCGCCTGAGCGAAGAAAGATCGAACCGCTTGAAGTCCGGGTGCTCCAGCACGGCCTGCAACATGGTCGGCACGAGCAGGAGCTCGTCCACGCGCTCGCGCTCGATCGTTTCGAGCACCGCGCGCGGCTCGAACGTGGGCAGCACCACGTGCGTGTCGCCAGCCACGAATTGGCCCACCGCGCGCGCCATCGCGGCCGTGTGGAAAAGCGGTGCCGCATGCAGCGAAACGGTGTGCGCGTAGTCGCGGAACTCCGCCATACGCGAAATCGCCGACGACCACAGGTTCAGGTGCGACTGCATCACGCCCTTGGGCCGGCCCGTCGTGCCGCCCGTGTACATGATGGTCGCGAGATCGTTGCCGCCGCGAAACGCGTCTGCCACAGGTTGCGCTTCGGCGATCAGCGCCTCGTAAGCGAGCATGCCGGACGGTGCGTCACGCTCGCCGGTGTAGACGAGCATCGGGCGATGCGCAGCGCTCGCCGCGATGTCCCCGGCGAGCGGCAGGAAGTGGTCGTCTACCAGCAGGATGCGCGTGTCGCAGTCGTCGAGCGAGTAGACCATCTCGGGCACACTCCAGCGGATATTCACGGGGTTGAGCACGCCGCCGCCCCACCACACGCCGAGCATGTATTCGAGGTAGCGATCGGAATTGAGCGCGAGCATGCCCACGCGGTCGCCCGCGCCCATGCCGAGCGACTGGAGCGCGCCGGCCAGCCGCGCCACGCGCGCGCCCAGCTGCGCGAAAGTCCGCGTGCGCTCGCCGAAGCGGATCGCGATTTCCGCCGGGTGTTGCTGCAAGCAGCGATGCAGGCCTTGTGTGAGGTACATGGTGTCTCCGGGCTTCTTTGTGTCGTTCTGGCTGTGCCGGTTGATCGCCGGTTGGTCGATCGTGGCGCGGATGCCGTGAAGTCGATGTCACTTTAGGCGCATGCCGGCCTGCTGTCCTGAGCCGAAGGGAGGATTTTAGGACGGGCGGGCGAATCGTTCGAAAGGAGTATGACGCCGGCCGGCCGCTATGGAACAATAGCCTCATGGTTGCACCAATAACGTGAAAATAGGGCGCGACCCCTCGCCCCAGCAATAACGACCCGAGTGAGACAGGTCCGCCGCCGGCTAATCCGCGCGGCCCGCGGACCCGCAGGGCGCGCCGCCGCGCGCGCCGCAGAAGGAAACAGCGCCAGTGAACATCGTCGATGCCCACGCCGCAAGCGGCCATCAGAATCCTCCCCGCGGGATCGTCGCGTCGAAGCTGACGCCGCCCGCCGACAGCCCGTCACATCTGTTGCGCCCGCAACTGATCGAGACGATTGCAGGCGCCCACACGGCGCGGCTCGTGCTGATCCGCGCATCGGCGGGCTTCGGCAAGACCACGCTCCTGCAGCAATACGCCGTGCACTGCCGCGCCCATCGCCGCGAAGTGGCGTGGCTGCGCCTCGACGCCGCTGACAACGACTTCGGGCGCTTCCTGCTGCATCTCGATGCCGCGTTGCCCGGCACACGCACGCCGCGCGCGCTCACGCTCGATCCGGACACGTTCGCGTCGAGCCTGATCGAGCGCGTGGCGGCGCACGGCAAGCCGCTCGCCATCCTGCTCGACGACTTCGAGTCGGTCCAGAGCCCCAGCGTGCTCGCTTTCATGCAGGACCTGATCGCCGCCCTGCCGCCCGGCAACCCGCTCGTGGCCGCCTCGCGCGTGACGCCCGAACTCGGCATCGGGCGCATCCGCGCGCGCGGCGAGCTGCTCGACATCAATCCCGCAGCGCTGCGCTTCACGCTCGCGGAGGCGGGCGCGTTCATCCGCGAGAAATGCGCGCTGCCGCTGCGCGACGCCGATATCGCCACGCTGCATCGCTGCACCGAAGGCTGGGCCACCGCCATTTACCTGGCCACGCTCTCGCTGCGCACGCGCACCGACCATGCGGCCTTCGTGGCGTCGTTTTCGGGCACGAACCTCGAACTCGCGGAATATCTCGCCGAGGACATCCTCGCCCGGCAATCCGAAGCGTGCCGCTCGTTCCTGCTGGAGACGAGCGCGCTGCCGCAGTTCTGCGCCGCGCTCTGCGACGTCGCCACCGGACGCAACGACAGCCGCGAGATGCTGGACTATCTGGAGCGCGCCAATCTGTTTCTCGTGCCGCTCGACGGCGAGCGCAGCTGGTATCGCTATCACCGGCTGTTCGGGAGCTTCCTGCAGCATCGGCTGCGGGCAGCGCAGCCGGAACGTGAACGCGAGGTGCACAGCGCGGCCGCGCGCTGGTATCTCGACGCGCAACGCCCCGTGCCCGCCATCGACCATCTGCTCGACGCGGGCGACGAAGCCGGTGCGCTCGCCGAAATCGCGGACCACTCGCGGGCGTTGCTCGGCAGCGGCCGGCTGCGCCTGTTGATGCGCTGGCTCGACCGCATCGGCGCCGGGCGGCTCGCCATGCGGCCCGACGTCGGCCTCACCTATGCATGGGTGCTGCTCCTGAACCACCGCTATGCGGACGCCATGCGCACGACGCAGAGCATTGTCGAGGGCAGCCTCGGGCAGCCCAACCAGGACAGCGTCGCGCTCGTGGCCGAAGCGATTCGCGGCGTGCTGCTCGCGATCACCGACCAGGTCGAGGCATGCGCGCAAACGAGCGCCGCCCTGCTCGACCGCCTGCCGGACCGTGCGAACTTCTCGTTCTACAGCCTCACGAATTCGCTCGCGTTCAGCTACGTCTGCACCGATCGCTACGACGAGGCGCGCGGCGTGCTCTCGCGTGCGTTGCGGCGCACCCACGACCATCCGTATGTCGTGATGCGCACGATGTCGGAAACCATCGAAGGGATCATCGATCTGGTGCAGGGCCGGCTAGGCACGGCGCTGGCGCGGCTCGAGATTTCGGCGGCCAACGCCACGGCGAACCGCTCGGTGGACTCGGGCGGCGGCCGCACCAGCGTGGACGGCGTGCGCTCGCTCGCGCTCTACGAAAAAAACGCGCTCGACGAAATGACGCATCTGCTCGCCGACGCGCTGCCGCGCGCCAAGCGCGTGGGCGTGACCGACGGGCTGATCGCCACGCATGTGCTCTCGGCGCGCGCGGCGCGCCTCGAAGGCAACGTCGAGCAGTGGTTGCGCCTGCTCGCCGAACTCGAACAGTTGGGCCGCGCAGTCGAATCGGACCGCGCCGTGAGTGCCGCATGGCTCGAGCGAGCGCGCGTCGCCACGCTCGAAGGCCGCTTCGACGCCGCCGAGCAGGCGCTGCGCGCGGCCACGCTGCACGCGGACTGGGCGCGCCCCGGGGTTTCCTATCACTCGAGCGAGATCGACGAACCGGTGATCGCGCGCTGCCGCCTCGATATCGCGCAGGGACGCTACGCCACGGCGTGCGCGGCGTTGAACGAAGCCGTCGCGCAGGCGATCGCGCGGCGGCGTCATTGGCGCGCGCTGAAGTTGCGCGTCTTGCTCGCACTCGCGCTCGACGGCAACGGCGAGCGCACGGCCGCCTTCGACACGCTCACGGAAGCGCTGCGCATGGCGAGCCACGAAGGCTTCGTGCGCGCGTTCATCGATGAAGGTGAAGCATTGATGCGCCTGCTTGGCGCCTGGGCCGAGCGCGGCCCCACGCAGATCGGCTCGCTTGGCGTGGTGCCCGCGTTCGTCGCGCAGCTGCTCGACGGCGTGGCGCCCTCCCACGCGCACATGGCGGACTCGACGACCGTTGGCGCCGATCTCTCGCCCTACGCCGCGGACTCTCCCGCCGACGCGCTCACGGCGCGCGAACTGGACGTGCTAAAAATGCTTTCGGCAGGCCACCGCAACCGCGTGATCGCGGAGAAGCTGTTCGTCTCCGAGCTGACGGTAAAGTCGCATCTTCGCAAGATCAACGCCAAGCTCGGCGCGGGCAATCGTACCCAGGCAGTCGCCATCGGCCGAGCGAAAGGACTGATTCCCTGATTGTGGAACCCGGACAATGAACGATCGCCTGCAAGCGAACGAGATATCGGTGGAAGTTGCGAACGCAACTATCAAAAACGACGACGCCCCGCCGCCCGGCTTCGTGGCGTTGCCGTTCCGCACGGGCTATATGGGCCAGTTCGGCACGCTTTACTTCGACGAAGCCCGCTGCGTGATCGGCACGCGCGTGGGCGAGCGCCATTTGAACAATCTGGACATCGCGCACGGCGGCATGCTGGCCACGCTCGCCGACACCGCCATTGGCGCGGCCATGATACGCGCGGCGGGACGCGAACGCCCGGCGGTCACGGCGCATCTGGGCCTCGATTACCTCGGTTCTGTGCGTCCCGGCGACTGGCTGGAAGCGCACGTGGCGCTCGACAAAATGGGCGCGCGTCTGCGCTTTGCCACCTGTCGCCTGATGGTGGACGAGCGCTGCGTGCTCAAGGCCAACGCGACCTTCGCGGTGCTGAACCCGCCGGCCTGAGCGCCGGGCTCTCGCGACACGCCACGTGCGGACAGCATGACGCCGCCGCCCCTTTCGAGGCGGCGGCGCTGCAGGTTAGCCATCGTTGATCAGTGATGGCGCTTCACGTCCTTCGCCATATCCTTTGCGGCCTCCTTCATGTCACCGACGTCCTTGCGTGTCTGGCCAGCTTCCTGCTGGACATCCCCCTTCACTTCGCGCGCCGGGTTGTCGGTTGCGCGGCCCACGGCCTCATTGACCTTGCCCTTCATCTTTTCAGCCGTGCCCTTCACCTGGTCCTTGTTCATGGTCACACTCCACGTAAAAGCGACGGTGTGTCGCGACGCTTCCTGTAGCGCATGCACTGTGCCCAAGGTGCCAGGCGCGCGTGTATTGAGGGACGCAACCTGACGCGTCAGTCGTGCGCCATGGCGCGGTCGATCGAGATCTGCGTGGGCATCATGTTGACGTTCGCGTTGTGCATGACCCACAGCGAAAGCCCGACGATCACCGCGATCAGGAACGCCATGCAGATGAAGATGCCCGTGTTGGCGCGCTGGCTGCGCGACGTACCGATATGCAGGAAATACACGAGTTGCACGACGAGCTGCGCGATGCAGAGCACGACGATGGCAGCAAGCCCGAAGGACGGCGAAACGACTCGAAACATCACCACGCCGAACGACGCGAGCGTCAGCACGAGCGAGAGCACCGTGCCGATCATGTAGCCCTTGAAACTGCCGTGCGACGCGTCATGCACAGCGTGGTGAGTGGCATGGGACTGGCTCACAGGAAACCCCGCAGGTAAACGAACGTAAATACACAGATCCACACGAGATCGAGAAAGTGCCAGAAGAGGCTCAGGCAGGCGAGACGGCGGCGGACCGTGCCGGTCAGACCGAACTTGAAGGTCTGGTGCATCATGATCGCGATCCACAACAGACCCGCCGTGACGTGCAGGCCGTGCGTGCCCACCAGCGTGAAGTACGCCGAAAGGTAGGCGCTCGTGCCGGGCCCCGCTCCATCGGCGATGAGCTTGGCGAACTCGTTCACCTCCATCGCGACGAAGCCCGCGCCGAACAGGAACGTGATGGCGAGCCACACGATCACCTGGCCGCGCCGCTGCGCGTAGAGATTCAGCATGGCCATGCCGAAGGTGACGCTGCTCGCAAGCAGCAGCAGCGTTTCGCCCAGCACGTAGGGCAGTTCGAACAGTTCCCTTGCGCCCGGACCGCCTGCCGTCGCATTCGCGAGCACGCCGAACGTGGCGAAGAGCGTCGCGAAGATGAGGCAGTCGCTCATCAGGTAGATCCAGAAGCCCAGCGTGGTCCTGGTGCTGTCGTCGTGATCGTGACCATGACCATGGGCGTGAGTAGTAGCAGCGTGAGCCATGGTTTATGCCATCTCCTCGATGTGCTCGGATTGATCGAAACGCCGGATGCCGAGTTGCCTGAAGCGCGCGTTCTCGATGCGCTCGACCTCGGCGGCCGGCACCCAGTAATCCACGTCCTGGTTGTAGGTGCGCGCGATGAACGTGGCGATCATGCCGATCAGGCCCACCGCCGCGAACACCCACATGTGCCACACGATCGCAAAGCCGAACAACAGGCTGAACGCGGCGATGATGAAGCCCGCGCCCGTGTTGCGCGGCATATGGATGTCCTCGTACTTCGCCGGCTGCACGTAGGCGCGGCCCGCTTCCTTGTTGTCCCAGTGCTGCTCCATCGAGGTGATCTCCGGCAGCACGGCGAAGTTGTAGAACGGCGCGGGCGAAGCGGTCGACCATTCGAGGCTGCGGCCGTCCCACGGGTCGCCGGTCACGTCGCGGTTGGCTTCACGATCGCGCAGGCTCACCGCGATCTGCACGATGAACGAGAGAATGCCGAGGCCCACGAACACGGCGCCCACGAGCGCCACCACGAGCCACGGATGCCACTCGGCCACCTCATAGTGATTCATGCGCCGCGTCATGCCTTCGAAGCCGAGAATATAGAGCGGCGTGAACGCGAGCCAGTAGCCGATCAGCCAGCACCAGAACGACACCTTGCCCCAGAACTCGTTGAGCGTGAAACCGAACACCTTCGGGAACCAGAAGCTCACGCCCGCAAGACAGCCGAACACCACCCCGCCGATGATCACGTTATGGAAGTGCGCAACGAGAAACAGCGAGTTGTGCAGCACGAAGTCCGCGCCCGGCACGGCCAGCAGCACGCCGGTCATGCCGCCCACGGCGAACGTCACCATGAAGCCGATGGTCCAGAGCGTGGCGCTGTGATAGCGGATGCGGCCGCGATACATCGTGAAGAGCCAGTTGAAGAGCTTCACGCCGGTCGGGATCGAAATGACCGTGGTCATGATGCCGAAGAACGCGTTGACGTTCGCGCCCGAACCCATCGTGAAGAAGTGATGCAGCCACACGAAGAACGAGAGAATGCCGATCGACGACGTGGCATAGACCATCGACTTGTAGCCGAACAGCGGCTTGCCCGAGAACGTCGCAATGATTTCCGAGTACGCACCGAACGCAGGCAGGATGAGGATGTACACCTCCGGGTGACCCCAGACCCAGATCAGGTTGATGTACATCATCGCGTTGCCGCCCAGCTCGTTCGTGAAGAAGTGCATGTCGAAGTAGCGGTCCATCGTGAGCAGCGCGAGCGTGGCGGTGAGCACCGGGAACACCGCGACGATCAGGATGTTGGTGATGAACGCCGTCCACACGAACACCGGCATCTGCATCATCTTCATGCCCGGCGCGCGCATGCGCAGGATCGTGACGATGAAGTTGATGCCCGAGAGCGTGGTGCCGAGGCCCGATAGCTGCAGCGACCATATGTAGTAATCCATACCGACGGTCGGGCTGTAGCCGAGCTCCGAAAGCGGCGGATACGCCACCCAGCCCGTGGCCGCGAAATCGCCCACGAACATGGACACCATCACGAGCACCCCGCCCACCACCGAAAGCCAGAAGGAGAGCGAGTTGACGAACGGATAGGCCACGTCGCGCGCGCCGATCTGCAGCGGCACGACTACGTTCATCAAACCGAGAATGAGCGGCGTGGCCACGAAGAAGATCATGATGACGCCGTGCGCCGTGAAGATCTGGTCGTAGTGATGCGGCGGCAGGTAGCCCGCGGCGTCGCCATACGCGAGCGCCTGTTGCGCGCGCATCATGATCGCGTCGGCGAAGCCGCGCAGCAGCATGATGACGGCGAAAATGATGTACATGACACCGATGCGCTTGTGATCGACCGACGTGATCCACTCGCGCCACAGATAGCCCCACTTGCCCGCGATCGTGATCGCGGCGAGCAAGGCGAGGCCGCCGAGCGCCACGACGGCGCCCGTGCCCATGATGATCGGCTCGTGCCAGGGAACGGCGTCGAGCGTGAGTTTTCCGAACATGGTGTGATTACTCCGCTGCCAGAATGGCACTACGGTTGAGCGTGAGCGCCGGGGCGCCTGTGCCGGGGACTGCGCTGGGGGCCGTGGGGACCGTGCCGCAAATCGGGTTGCCGTGCACGTCGCGCATGTATTTGCCGACCACGCCGTCGAACAGGCCCGGTGCGACGTTCGAATAGAGCGTCACCGGGGTCTTCTCGCCGGGCAACGCGAGCTGTTCGTAGGCGGCGCGGCTCAGCATCGTGGGCGACGCCTTCGCCTGCGCGATCCAGGCGTCGAAGTCGGCGCGGCTCTTGGCCAGCGTTTCGAAATGCATGTCGGAGAAGCCCGGGCCGCTGAATGCCGCCGAGCGGCCCGCATAAATGCCGGGCTCGTTCGCGATGAGGTGCAGTTTCGTCTGCATGGCCGGCATCGCATAAACCTGGCTGCCCAGTTGCGGGATGAAGAACGAGTTCATCAGCGACTCGGCGGTGAGGTTGAACTCAACGGGCGTATCCACGGGGATCGCGAGCTGGTTCACGGACGCCACGCCGTAGTCCGGGTAGATGAAGAGCCACTTCCAGTTGAGCGCGACCACGTCCACGCGCACGGGCTTCGTTTGCGATTCGATCGGGCGATACGGGTCGAGCGAGTGCGTCGTGCGCCAGATCAGCACGGCGAGCGTGAGCACGATCACGCAGGGGATCGTCCACACCACCACTTCGATGGCCGTGGAATGCGACCAGCGCGGCGCGTAAGTCGCGTTCGTGTTGGACGCGCGATAACGCCACGCGAACCACAGCGTGAGTACGATCACGGGGATCACGACGAGCAGCATCAGGCCGAGCGCGATCAGGATCAGGTTCTTTTCCTGCACGCCGATGTCGCCCTTCGGGGCGAACAGCGCCATGTTGCAGCCGCTGAGCAGCACTAGCGGGGCACCCGCCGCGACGAGCGCGGAGCGGCGCAGAAAGCGGGTAATCAGGGGTGGACGTGATGAAGAAGGCGGGCCGGCCGTGGCGGCCCGCCCCGAGCGAGGGTCTGGATTGCGCATGTCTGGTTCCAAGGTTGACGTTCGCGCAAACCCATCCATACGTGCTCACTCTGCTGCCGCACGAGCGGCCTCGGAGGCCGCCGCAGAAGCCATACATAGCCTATATGTATGGATTTACGCGCTTCATGCACGCATGCTAGAGTAAGACATGACGCATACATCCGCGACAGAATGACACACGACCAACCTGCCGAAAGCGCCGGAGAGATCAACGCATGGGCCACGGCGATGCAGTCCGGCAACGGCCCGCGCTACTTGCGGCTCGCCGATTTCATCGAAGCCGCGGTGGCGCACGGCACACTGCACCCCGGCGAGCGCGTGCCCGCGCAGCGCAGTCTCGCCACCCTGCTTGCGGTCGATCTGACCACCGTCACGCGCGGCTTCAACGAAGCCCGGCGGCGCGGGCTGATCGAGGCGCGCGGGCCGCTCGGCACCTTCATTGCCGCGCCGCGCGCCGAGCTGCTCCAGCGCGTGGACCTCAGCATGAACATCCCGCCCGCGCCCGCCGGCCTCGACATGAACGCGCTGCTGCGTGAAGGCATGGCGCGCGTGCTGGTGCGCAGCGACGCCGATCTGCTGATGACCTACCACATGGGCGGCGGCGGCCGCGCCGACTGGCAGGCGGGCGCGAAGTGGCTGCAGCCCATGCTCGGCCACGTCGCGCCCGATCGCGTGGTGGTCTGTCCCGGCGCGCAGGCGGCGCTGGCCGCGCTGATCCTCGCCTTCACGCAACCGGGCGAGGTTATCCTCGCCGAGCCGCTGCTCTATCCGGGCCTGCCGCACGCGGCAGCGCAACTGGGCCGCCGCATCGCCCCCGTTGCCGTCGACGCCCACGGCATGCGCCCCGACGCGCTCGAAGCGGCGTGCCGCGACCACGCGGCCCGGCTCATCTACGTGAACCCCACGTTGCAGAACCCGACGACGGCGACCATGCCGGAGGCCCGCCGGCTCGAAATCCTGCGGGTGGCGCAGCGTTGCGGGGCGCGGATCGTCGAAGACGATCCTTACTGGCGTTTCGCGCCCGACGCGCCCGCGCCGTTTGCCCGGCTCGCACCCGCTCAGGTCTGCTATCTCGCGACGCTTTCCAAGACGCTCTCGCCCGGCCTGCGCACGGCCTATCTCGCGCTGCCCGACAAAGAGGCGCGCACACGCCTCGTGACCGCGCTGCGCACGTTCTCGCTGATGGCCGCGCCGCTCACCAACGCGCTCGCCACCCACTGGATCGAGGACGGCGTGGCCGAGCAGATCTTCGCGGACGTGAAGGCCGAAGCGCGCGAGCGCCAGCGCATCGCGGCGCACACGCTGGGATCGTCGGCGGGCGCGGGCATTCACCTCTGGTACGCGTTGCCGCGCTACTGGCAGGCGCGCGAACTGGCCGCGGCCGCGAGCACCGAGGGCCTCGCCGTGGCGCCCTCCACGGCGTTCCAGCAAGGCCCGGAAACCGCGAACGCGATCCGCATTTCGCTGGGCGCGACGGGCGGGCGCGAACAATTGCAGGCCGCGCTGCGCAAGCTCTCGGCGCTGCTCGCGAACGACCGCAGCGCGCAGGCGCAAGTCATCGTGTGACGGCGCTTGCCGTGCGCTCCCCCTGGCACCGCAATTGCTGCGGTTTATCGTTTCCCTGCTTCAGCGCGGCTGCGCGGCCATGCCCACATAATGGCAAAGACGCGGCGCAGCGGCGCAAGTACACTCGTCGCAGCAGGCGGCGACCGGATTCGAGTAACCGCGCCCGCAAGGGCGCCCCAAATATGGGAGATACGACGATGGCAAACGAGCAAATGCTGGCGCAGATGCGCGACAAACCGGGCTTCATCGCCGCGCTGGACCAGAGCGGCGGTTCGACGCCTGGCGCGCTGCGCCAGTACGGCATCCCCGAAAGCGCGTATAGCGGCGACGCCGAAATGTTCCGCCTGATCCACGAAATGCGGGTGCGCATCGTCAGCGCCCCCGCGTTCACGGGCGAGAAGGTGATCGGCGCGATCCTGTTCGAGGCGACCATGGACGGCCAGGCGCAAGGCAAGCCCGTGCCCGAGTTCCTCTGGAACGAGCGTGGCGTCGTGCCGTTCCTCAAGGTCGACAAGGGGCTGGAGGCCGAATCCGACGGCGTGCGCCTGATGAAGCCGATCCCGGGCCTCGACGCCCTGCTCGAGCGCGCGGTGAAGGCCGGCATTTTCGGCACCAAGATGCGCTCGGTGATCGAGCACGCCTCGCCTTCCGGCATCGCTTCGATCGCCGCACAGCAGTTCGCATTCGGCGCGCAGATCTCCGCGCACGGACTCGTGCCGATTCTCGAGCCCGAAGTCTCGATCAAGGCCCCCGACAAGGCCAAGGCCGAGAAGCTGTTGCGCGACGAACTGCTCAAGGGGCTCGACGCGCTGCCCGCCTCGCAGAACGTGATGATCAAGCTCACGATTCCCGACACGCCCGACTTCTATCTGCCGCTCATCGAACATCCGCAGGTGGTGCGCGTGGTGGCGCTCTCGGGCGGCTATTCGCGCACTGACGCGTGCGAGCGTCTCGCCAAAAACCATCGCATGATTGCCAGCTTTTCGCGCGCGCTCATCAACGACCTCACGAAGTCGATGAGCGACGCCGAGTTCGACGCCGCGCTCGCCACGAGCATCGACGAAATCTGGAAGGCCTCGGTGCAGAAGGACTGAACCCGGCCTGAACCCTGCCTCAAGCCGCGCCGGGCGCAACGCCCGGCCCCGGCACCGGTCTGGGATGTGAAAACGGGATGACGTGCAGCCGGCCTCATTAATCGGGGCCGGTTATACTTGCGCCTTCTTTTTCTCCTATGCACCGGCCATGAGGCAGTTACTCTGCCTGCTCGTCCTGTTGCCGGGCCTCGTGCAAACCGCGGCCGCGCAGGCGCAGCAGCAGGCGCCCGCTAGCGACATCGTCAGCGCATCGGCTGCGGGTGAGGTTGCTCCCGCAAGTTCCAGCGCCATGTCCAGCGCGGTTTCGAAATACCTCACGCAAAAGTTCGGTATCGCGAAAGGGAAAGCCGCGCAAATCTCGCAAGCCGTCACGGGCGCCGCCGAGAAGTATTCGCTGCCGCCTGCGGTACTGCTCGCGATCATCTCGATCGAGTCGCGCTTTCGCGAGAAGGCACACGGCGCGAATGGCGCAACCGGACTCATGCAGGTCGTGCCGTCGGCGCATCGCAATCTCCTGCACAACAAGGATCTCACCGACCCCGAGGTCAACATCGACGTGGGCTCGTCGATCCTCTATGGCTACCAGCGGGCCGCCGGCGGCGACCTCAACGCCGCGATGAAGAACTATGGGGGCTCGAAGGCCTATGCGGAAAAGATCCGCACGCGCGCCGTGGAGTTCAGCCGGGTGCTCGACACCGCTAGCGCGCCTGCCGCGAGCGATGCGCCGGCGAGCGTCGGGCTGGCGGCTTCGGCGGCCTCCGCCTTTGCGGCGGCGGCGGCAACGGCCGCGATCGGCGCCTCCGCACCCGCTGCAGCACCCTCCGCGACATCGGCGGCCTCCGCGCAGGCCGCCGTGCAAAACGCCGCGTCGGCCAACCCGCGCTAACACCGTTTCCTGCTTCGCTCAGGCTGCCCTGCTTGGGATCGGCGGCCATGCGATGCGCATCGAAAGCATCCGGGATCACAATACGAAGAGGTCGGCGCGCGCCGAAGGTTGCGCGCGCATCGATCGACAGCGCGCCCGCCAGACGTGCGAACGCCCCTCTCACGGCAATGCCGAGAGAGGGGCGATTCTCGAAAGGGAAACTTCCGGCGCGCGGGCTCAGGCGCCGCTTGCGGGCGTCTCGCCGTTTTCCGGTTGCTGGACCGCGACTTCCGGCACGTTGGACGGCGCTTGCGGCTCGACGCCCTGGGCTTCGGGCTGGGGCGCGGGTTCGGTCTTCGCCTCGGCCTTGGCGTCGGGCTGTGCCTTGGCCTTGGCCTCGGGCTGGGTCTTGCCCTCTTCGCGCGCCTTGGCTTGCGCCTCGGCCTTGGCCTTCTGACGCGCAAGCGCCGCATTCGCGCGGCCGACGTGTGACGGATCGATGCCCGGGCCTTCCGAGGCCGTGCCGTCGAGTTCGTAGCGCGAGCCGCCTGCGGCCACACGCTCGTGATAGCGCGGATGGTTCACATGGCGCTTGAGCACGGCGACGATCATCGTGCGCTCGTACTCGGGGTGACGCGCGACGAGATCCTCAGCCACGCCGATCTTGAGCGGCAAACGGTCGCGGAACGCCGGGTAGTGCTTCGCGAACACGTTCCAGACCGTGTTGAGCTGGCGATTGCGCTCGATGCGCGCCTTTTCGGCCTCGCTCAGATTCGCGGCCGGCGGCTGCTGGGGACGCGCCGGACGGCGGCGTTGCTGCTGCCCGGAACGCTCGCCCGCCTCAGGCCCGCGGGCCGGCTTCGGCTGCTGCGGCCGGCGCGGCTGCTGCGCGCGCTGCCCCTGCTCGCCTTGATTCTGCTCCTGCGCTCGCGCGCCCTGAGGCCGGCCGTGGCGCGAGCGCGCACGCTCGTCCTTGCCGCCGGCTGCGCCAGCAGCCGCCGAACCCTCTCTCGGCGCACGCGGGCCCTTCGGGGCGTGCGAGCCGCCATGGCTCTTCGTGCCCTTGTGAGCGGGCTTGCCTTGCGATTTTTGCGCCTGTTCTTCGGCCGGCTGGCCTAAGCCGCCCCCCATGCTCTTCTTGATCTCAAGAAGACCTTCCTTGAAGCTCAGGGTACGGCGTTGTTGCGATGCGGCTTTCACGTCCAGATCTCTTCCATATGGAACCGGACGCTATGATACCGAAAACACGGCCGATCCAACCGGGCAATCAATTGTTGCGGCCGGTTTCGCGTCCGCCATCGTGTGCCGCGCCACACCGCGAATCCACGCGGCGTGCGGCAAAATCCCCCGAATTTCATGCATCCACACCTTGCGCACGCAAGGATCGCATCCTTTTTTTCATTACGACACCATGACGATTTCGACATCCGCCCCCCGTTCCACCCTGCGCGCCATCGTGACCGGCCATACGCGCGGACTGGGTGCGGCGCTCGCGCAATCGCTGCTGCAACGGGACATCGAGGTGCTCGGCCTCGGCCGTGGCACGCATGCGGAACTGGTTTCCCGCCATCCGGAACGGTTCGCCCAGGCCGTCGTGGACCTCGCCGATCCCGCCGCACTCGAGCGCTGGCTGGCGGGCGACGCGCTCGATGCGTTCGCGCACGGCGCGCAGTGCGTACTGCTCTTCAACAACGCGGGCACCGTCGAGCCGATTGCCCCGCTCGGCGCGCAGGACCCGCTCGCCATCGCGCGCGCCGTGACGCTCAACGTGGCAGCGCCGCTGATGCTCGCGAATGCGCTCGCCGCCACGCCCGCGCTCGGCGCGAACGCGTCGCGCCGCATCGTGCATATTTCGAGCGGCGCCGCGCGCAACGCGTATGCGGGCTGGAGCGTGTATTGCGCGACCAAGGCCGCGCTCGACCACCACGCGCGCGCCGTCGCCCTCGACGCGCCCGCCGGCGTGCGCATTTGCAGCATCGCGCCGGGTGTGATCGACACCGGCATGCAGGAGGCGATCCGTGTGACGCGCGTCGACCAGTTCCCGATGCGCGAGCGCTTCGAACAGCTCAAGCAGAATGGTTTGCTGTCCACGCCCGAAGCGGCCGCGCAGCAATTGATCGACTATGCATTGAACGAGGCATTCGGATCGGTGCCCGTCACCGACGTGCGCGAACTCGTCAAGGCGTGAGCGTGTCGTGCATTGAATCGTCGCCGTCGCGCCTCACGTAAGCGCGACGCGCGGCCGTACCGCTTTCAGGCGCCGCACACCACCCGCAAGCACGAGCAATGCGCCGACCGCGAGCACATCGCCCGCGAGCCGTGCAGGCAAGGAAGCGGTGACGTGTGTTGCACGCAGCAGCGTGTCGATGACGTTCGAAGCCACCGCGCCCCCCACGAAACAGACGAGGCCCTGCTGCCCCACGTTGACGACGGCCGGCAGCCGCTGCGCAAGCCATGCTATCCAGCCCTTGCGCACAGCCTGCGCGGCGAGCCAGGCCACGGCGGCGAAGTTCACGATGCGCACGCTCGCGAGATTCTGTTTCATGTAGCCAGGCTGAGGGTCCAGATCGGCGAACAACTGGATGAACGCAAACGTGACGACGAGCACCAGCGCGAACGCCGTCAAGGCGCGGCCCGCCCACGAGACCTGGAACGCGCGCGACACCGGATAGATGCGGCACAGCAGGCCCAGCATGAACATGGCCTGCCAGGCAAACGGGTTGAACGGCCAGATCGCGCCGGGCGCGGTCGGCAAATAACCGGCGAGCCAGCACCCGCCGAACCACAGCACGAAACTGCCCACGAGCACGAGATCGGGCGAGCGGCGCGCAAGCGGCATCACGAATGGCAAGAGCATCACGAGCACGATGTACATGGGCAGCACCCCGGCCAGATAGGGCTGGTCGCGAAACACCGCGATATTCGCGAGCATCGTGAACGGCTGCGCAGCGAAGCGCAGATAACCCGACTCTGCGACCAGCGGCGAATCCACCCGCAGCATCACCGCGGCCGCACCCGACAGCAGCATGAGCGCAGCCGTGCACAGGTAGGCGGCGTAGATCTCGCGCCCGCGGCGCCAGAAGCGCCGGTTGGCCGCGCCCTCGCCCTTTCGTCCGGCGATGGCGAGCCAACTCGCTGCGCATACATAGCCGCTCACGAACACGAAAACCTCGGCGGAGTCGCAGAACGCGAAGTTGTGCAGCATCGCATGCGAAAGCACGCTGGAAGGAATGTGATCGAGCGCGATGGAAATCAATGCGAAACCCCGGAAAAAGTCGATTTCGATCGATCGCTTCGCTGTCTGACTCATTGGTGACGACTCCCGTTCGTGTCGAAGATTACGATTGCAGGGGTGCGCGACTTCGATTCGATGAAGCTGTCAGGCTTCAGGAGTCGTTTTGTAAGGATGCCTGATCGATTCGTCGCTGCACGCACAACGCATGAAAGGGTCCCGTAAAAGGCTGTGCGAAAGTGCGGCCTCACCATGCGACTTTAATGCCAGCTCGACGCGAAATGGGCCTGCGTAACCCATGGTAAGCATTTCGCCCGCGTCACGCTTGCACGCAGTCGCGCGCGCACGCCCGGACGGTGCGCGCCATGCACATCGAATCAGCAGCCGCCCGTTTCTGGTGCCACATCCTGTGGCTTCACGTCTGCACCGTCGCGGCATTTCGGCCGTCGCGCCTGGAAAGGCGCGCGAAAGCCTGCATGTTCCCTTTACTCGCGTCATGGCGAGTTGACGCCGGGCCGCGCCGAGGGTTCCGCAAATCGTCCGAAGTTTCGCCGCCGCGCCCAGGGTCATCCCGCCCTCGCACGCGAATTACTTGACACCTAAAGTAATTGGACCTACATTGAGCTTGCAGACTGAACGGAGGAGCGAGCATGCGCATTGTTTGCATGGGTGGCGGGCCCGCGGGCCTCTATTTCGGCCTTTTGATGAAGCGCCGTCACCCCGACTACGAAATCACCGTAATCGAACGGAACCGCCCGTACGACACGTTCGGCTGGGGCGTGGTGTTCTCGGACCAGACGCTGGGCAACCTGCGCGCGGCCGACCCCGAAAGCGCGGACGAGATTCTCGACGCCTTCAATCATTGGGACGACATCGAGATTCACTTTCGCGGCAGCGCGATCCGCTCGTCGGGCCATGGCTTCTGCGGTATAGGCCGCAAGCGCCTGCTCAACATCCTGCAGGCGCGCTGCGAAGCGCTCGGCGTGAAGCTCGTGTTCGAATCGCAGATCACCGACGACGACGTCACCCAGGCGGATCTCATCATCGCGAGCGACGGCCTGAACAGCGCCACGCGCCAGAAGTACGCCGCCACCTATCAGCCCGATATCGATTTGCGCAATTGCCGCTTTGTGTGGCTCGGCACGTCGAAACTCTTCGACGCGTTCACGTTCGCGTTCGAGGAAACCGAATGGGGCTGGTTCCAGGCGCACGCCTACCGGTTCGACGACAACACCTCGACGTTCATCGTCGAAACGCCCGATCACGTGTGGCGCGCAGCCGGCCTCGACACCATGAGCAAGGAAGACAGCATCGCATTCTGCGAGAAGCTGTTCGCGCGCTATCTCGACGGCCACGCGTTGCGCTCGAATGCGTCGCATCTGCGCGGCTCGTCGCAATGGATCCGCTTTCCGCGCGTGGTCAATCGCGAATGGGTGCACTGGAAAACCGCGGCCGACGGCAAGCAAACGCCTGTCGTGCTGATGGGCGATGCGGCGCACACCGCGCACTTCTCGATCGGCTCGGGCACGAAGCTCGCGCTCGAAGACGCGATCGAACTCGCCAACAGCATGGAAGCGCACCCCGGCGATCTGCGCGCGGCGCTCACGCACTACACCAACGTGCGTAGCGTGGACGTCCTGCGCATTCAGAACGCCGCGCGCAATTCCACGGAGTGGTTCGAGCACGTGGACCGCTACGCGACGTTCGATCCGGAGCAGTTCGCCTATTCGCTGCTCACGCGCTCGCAGCGCATCTCGCACGAAAATCTGCGCGAGCGCGACGCGCATTATCTGTCCGGCTTCGAAACGTGGCTCGCGCAGCGCGCGGGTGGCGAGGCGCGCGCCGTGCCGCCGATGTTCACGCCCTATACCGTGCGCGGCGTGACGTTGAAAAACCGCGTGATCGTCTCGCCGATGGCGCAATACTCCGCCCATGACGGCGTAGCCGGCGACTATCACCTCATGCATCTGGGCGCGCGCGCCATGGGCGGCGCCGCCCTCGTAATGACCGAGATGACCTGCGTCTCGCCCGAGGCCCGCATCACGCCCGCCTGCCCCGGCATGTATGCGCCCGAGCATCTGCAGGCGTGGAAGCGCATCGTCGATTTCGTGCATGCGAACTCGGACGCGAAAATCGGCATGCAGCTCGGCCATTCCGGCGCCAAGGGCTCGACGCGCGTGGCATGGGAAGGCATCGACCAGCCGCTCGACGAGGGCAACTGGCCGCTCGTCTCCGCGTCGCCGCAGCAATATCTGCGCGGCGTGAGCCAGTGGTCGCACGAAGCGAGCACCGAGGAACTGCGCGACATCGAGGCGCAATTCGTGCGAGCCACGCAAATGGCAGACGAAGCGGGCTTCGACTGGCTCGAATTGCACTGCGCGCACGGCTATCTGCTTTCCAGCTTCCTTTCGCCGCTCACGAACCAGCGCACCGACGAGTACGGCGGCTCGCTCGAAAACCGTCTGCGTTATCCGCTCGAAGTTTTCAAGGCGATGCGCGCGGTCTGGCCGGAAGACAAGCCGATCTCGGTGCGCGTCTCGGCACACGACTGGGTCGAAGGCGGCAACACGCCCGACGACGCCATCGAAATCGCGCGCGCGTTCAAGGCGGCAGGCGCGGACATGATCGACGTTTCGTCGGGCCAGGTAAGCAAGGAAGAAAAGCCCGTCTTCGGCCGCATGTTCCAGACGCCCTTCGCCGACCGCATCCGCAACGAAGCGGGCATCGCGACGATCGCCGTCGGGGCGATTTCCGAGGCGGATCACGTGAACGGCATCATCGCGGCCGGGCGCGCCGACCTGTGCGCCGTGGCGCGGCCGCACCTGGCCAACCCCTCGTGGACGCTCACCGAAGCCGCGCGCATCGGCTACCTCGACATCAAGTGGCCGAACCAGTACATGGCGGCCAAGACCCAACTCGAACGCAACATCGAGCGCGAACGCGCCGCAGCGGCAGCCGCGGCCGGCCTGTCGCCGATCGAGCGTGCGCAACGCGCAGAAGGAACCGTGTGATCATGAACCAGGCAATCCTGAACGATCGTCATGCCGTCGTGACCGGCGGCGGCAGCGGCATCGGCGCGGCGACGGCCGCCGCGCTCCTGCATGCGGGCGCGCGTGTCACGCTGATGGGCCGTGACGCCGCGCGGCTCGACGCCCAACGTGCCGCGCTCGGCGGCGGCGAGAACGTGGCTTGCGTGAGCGTCGATATCACCGACGAAGAAGCCGTGAACGCGGCGTTCGCGCGTGCGGCGGAAACGCTCGGCGCCGTCGATATCCTCGTCAACAACGCGGGCCAGGCTCAGGCCGCGCCGTTCGCGCAAACCGACCTCGCGCTGTGGAAACGCATGCTCGACGTGAATCTCACCGGCGCGTTCCTGTGCACGCGCGCGGTGCTGCCCGGCATGCTCGCGCGCAAGGCCGGACGCATCGTCAATGTGGCGAGCACGGCAGGTCAGGTCGGCTACCCGTATGTCGCCGCCTATTGCGCCTCGAAACATGGCGTGATCGGCATGACGCGCGCGCTCGCGCTCGAAGTGGCCACGCAGGGCGTGACCGTGAACGCCGTGTGCCCCGGCTACACGGAAACAGAACTGCTGCAGGCGTCGCTCGAACAGATCACGCGCAAGACTTCGCGCAGCGAAGCCGAAGCGCGCAGCATCCTCGTGCGCCACAACCCGCAGCAGCGTTTCGTCATGCCGGAAGAAGTCGCCAACGCCGTGCTGTGGCTGTGCGCGCCTGGATCGTCCGCGATCACGGGCCAGTCCATATCCGTTTCCGGTGGAGAAATCACATGACATCGCCCGCATCCACGCGCAAGAACGCCACCGCGAAGGCCGCAACGAAAGCGCCGCGCAAGGGCGTCGAAAAGCCGGCGGAGAATGTCGTCGACATGGAAATGAGCACGGGCGCCGACAGCCACATGGGACTGCGCCTGTGGCTGCGCCTGCTCACCACGACGAACCTCGTGCAGGCCGAGCTGCGCCGCCGCCTGCGCGTCGAGTTCGATACGACGCTGCCGCGCTTCGACCTGATGGCGCAGCTCGAGCGCCACCCGGAAGGTCTGCGCATGACGGAACTCTCGCGCCGCCTGATGGTGACGGGCGGCAACGTCACGGGCATTACCGATCAGCTCGAAAAGGAAGGCCTCGTCGTGCGCGACGTCGCCCCCGACGACCGGCGCGCCTTCGTGGTGCGCCTCACGCCCGAGGGCCGCGCCCTCTTCGACCGCATGGCGGCCGCGCACGAGCAATGGGTGGTGGAGCTGTTCGGCGGCCTCTCGCTCGACGAGAAGTCGAAGATGCACGAGCGGCTCGGCAAGCTCAAACAACATCTGCGCAGCGGCCTCGAAAGCTGAACACACTGCAATTGCAAAGATCCGGGAGACCTATCTTGACGACACGTTCCAGCGCCGAAGCGCTCTTCGCGGGCAACCGCGTCACGCTCGCCGGTTATGAGGCGCAACACTTCGGCTGGTCGGTGCAAGGCCGCGTGGCGACCATCACGCTGAACCGCCCCGAACGCAAGAATCCGCTCACGTTCGAATCGTATGCAGAACTGCGCGATCTGTTTCGTCAGCTCGCCTATGCGACGGACGTGAAGGCCATCGTGCTGCATGGCGCGGGCGAAAACTTCTGCTCGGGCGGCGACGTGCACGATATCATCGCGCCGCTCATCGATCTGCCGATGCCCGAACTGCTGATGTTCACGCGCATGACGGGCGACCTCGTAAAAGCCATGCGCCACTGCCCGCAGCCGATCATCGCCGCCGTGGACGGCGTCTGCGCCGGCGCGGGCGCGATTCTCGCCATGGCCTCCGACATGCGCTACGCCACCGCGCGCAGCAAGCTCGCGTTCCTCTTCACACGCGTGGGGCTCGCGGGCTGCGACATGGGCGCGTGCGCGATCCTGCCACGCATCATCGGTCAGGGCCGCGCGGCCGAACTGCTTTACACGGGCCGCTCCGCGAGCGGAGAAGAAGGCCACGCATGGGGCTTCTACAACCGCATCTGCGAGCCCGAAATGCTGCTCGCCGAGGCACAGAAACTCGCCGCCGATCTCGCGTCCGGCCCGACCTTTGCGCACGGCATCACCAAGACGATGCTGCATCAGGAATGGACCATGAGCATCGACGAGGCCATCGAGTCCGAAGCGCAGGCGCAGGCGATCTGCATGGCCACGCGCGATTTCGGCCGCGCCTATGAGGCGTTCGCGGCCAAAACGCGTCCGGTTTTCGAAGGAGACTGAATTGAGCGCTGCCGTTGAAACCAATCTCCACGACGCGCTCGCGTGGCCGTTCTTCGAAGATCGCCATCGCGCGCTCGGCGCGGCAATCGAAGCGTGGGCGCGCGAGCATCTCGCGCACGTGCCGCACGACGACGTCGATGCGACCTGCCGCGCGCTCGTGCGCAAGCTCGGCGAAGCCGGCTGGCTGCGCTACGGCGTGGGCGGCACCGCTTACGGCGGCCATGGCGACACGATCGACACACGCGCCGTCTGCCTGTTGCGCGAAACGCTCGCGAAGCACTCGGGTCTCGCCGACTTCGCGCTCGCCATGCAGGGCCTCGGCTCCGGCGCCATCTCGCTGGCCGGCGACGACGCACAAAAGTCGCGCTATCTGCCGCGCGTCGCGCGCGGCGAAGCCATCGCCGCGTTTGCGCTCTCCGAACCCGAAGCGGGCTCCGACGTCGCCGCGATGGCGCTCGCCGCACGGGCCGAGGGCGACGACTACGTGCTCGACGGCGAAAAAACGTGGATCTCGAACGGCGGCATCGCCGACTTCTACGTGGTGTTCGCCCGCACCGGCGAGGCGCCGGGCTCGCGCGGCATCAGCGCGTTCGTGGTCGATGCCGGCACCCCCGGGCTCGAAATCGCCGAACGCATCGACGTGATCGCACCGCATCCGCTCGCGCGCCTGCGCTTCACCGGCGCGCGCGTGAAGCGCAGCCAGATGCTCGGCGCGCCGGGCGAAGGTTTCAAGATCGCCATGCGCACGCTCGATATTTTCCGCACCTCGGTTGCCGCGGCTTCGCTCGGCTTCGCGCGTCGCGCGATGGCCGAAGGACTCGCGCGCGCCGCTTCGCGCAAGATGTTCGGCCAGACGCTCGGCGATTTTCAGCTGACCCAGGCCAAGCTCGCACAGATGGCGCTCACCATCGACAGCAGCGCACTGCTCGTCTATCGCGCCGCGTGGCTGCGCGACCAGGGCGAAAGCGTGACGCGCGAAGCCGCCATGGCGAAGTGGCAGGCAAGCGAAGGCGCGCAGCAGGTGATCGATGCGGCCGTGCAACTCTGGGGCGGCATGGGCGTGCAAAGCGGCAACGTCGTCGAGTCGCTCTATCGCGAGATTCGCTCGCTGCGCATTTACGAAGGCGCGACCGAGGTGCAGCAGCTCATCGTCGGACGTGATTTGCTCAAGGCATACAACGCCGCGTAAGCGCGTACTGCGCGACGCTTCTCTACGGAACCGGACGAAACATGAAACAAGCCCTTCTTCCCGCAGGCTGGGTCAAGCCGCGCGGTTATGCCAACGGCGTCGCCGCTGCCGGCACGCAGGTCTATATCGCCGGCCAGATCGGCTGGGACGAGAACGCGCGCTTCACGAGCCGCGAATTCGGCGCGCAGGCCGTGCAGGCGCTGCGCAATATCGTCGCCGTTCTCGACACCGCGGGCGGCAGGCCCGAGCACCTCGTGCGCATGACCTGGTACGTCACCGACAAGAAGGAGTACCTGGCATCGCTGAAGGAAATTGGCGCCGCGTTTCGCGAGCTGATCGGCGACTACGACATCGCCATGAGCGCGGTGCAGGTGGTGGCGCTCATGGAAGACGACGCAAAGGTGGAAATCGAAGCGACCGCCGTGATTCCCGATGACGCGCGTCTCACGCGCCGATAACCCGCCGCCCACGCAACAGCACGATCAGCTCATACAGACAGCCGGAGACGCCATGCAACCCACCGCCCATGTCGATACGTTCGCGCGCGATCATCTGCCGCCCGAGTCGCAGTGGCCCGACATGCTGCTCGACAATCCCGACGTCGCCTACCCCGCGCGCATGAATTGCGCGGTCGAGTTGCTGGACCGCGCGATCGAGGCCGGGCACGGCGAGCGCCCGGCGATCTGGTCGGACATCGACGGCAAGCCGCAAGCCACCACGTATGCCGAACTGCTCGCGCTCGTCAATCGCACCGCCCGCGCGCTGGTGGAAGACATGGGGCTGCAGCCGGGCAACCGCGTCCTGTTGCGCGGGCCGAATACGCTGCAAATGGCGGTGGCGTTTCTCGCGTCGCTCAAGGCGGGCCTCGTGGTGATTCCCACCATGCCGCTCCTGCGCGCGAAGGAGCTCAAGCAGATTGCGGACAAG
Source organism: Paraburkholderia sp. EG286B (assembly GCF_040965655.1). NCBI lineage: Bacteria > Pseudomonadati > Pseudomonadota > Betaproteobacteria > Burkholderiales > Burkholderiaceae > Paraburkholderia > Paraburkholderia sp. EG286B. Next base: position 55,125 of record NZ_JBFRCF010000001.1, read on the forward strand.
GCGCAGGTTTGCGCGGCGCTGTGCGACGTGCGGCTCACTGAAGAACTCGCGCGCTGCATGGACCCCGCCGACGAATTCTTTTGCGAAGGCATCAAGCAGGTCTGCTACTTTCACGACACGGCGCCAGGCACGCTGGAAGCGCTCGCGGCAGACAAGCCCGTCGACTTCACGGCCTGCGACACGGCCAGCGACGACGTCTGCCTGATCGCCTTCACGAGCGGCACGACGGGCATGCCCAAGGGCTGCATGCACTTTCACCGCGACGTGATCGCCATGTGCGATCTGTTCCCGCGTCACATCCTGAAGCCCACGGCCGAGGACGTGTTCTGCGGCACGCCGCCGCTCGCGTTCACGTTCGGGCTGGGCGGGCTGCTGTGTTTCCCGCTGCGCGTCGGCGCGTCGACGGTGCTGATCGAAAAACTCACGCCGGCGCTGCTGCTCGACACGATCCAGCGCTTTCACGCGACCATCGTCTTTACCGCGCCCACGTTCTACCGGCAGATGGCGGCGCTCGTCACGCAGTACGACCTGACCAGCCTGCGCAAGACGGTCTCCGCCGGGGAGGCGCTGCCGCAGGCCACCCGCGAACTATGGCGCGAGGCGACGGGCATCGAGATGATCGACGGCATTGGCGGCACCGAGCTGATCCATATCTTCGTGTCGTCCGCGGGCGCTGACGTGCGCCCCGGCTCGATCGGCCGCGCGGTGCCCGGCTACGTCGTGCAGGCGCTGGACAATGACCTGCAGCCGGTGCCGCCCGGCGTGACGGGCAATCTCGCCGTGCGTGGCCCGACCGGCTGCCGCTATCTCTCCGACGAGCGCCAGGCCGTGTTCGTGCGCGGCGGCTGGAACCTGCCCGGTGACGCCGTATCGATCGACGCCGACGGCTACGTGTTCTATCAGGCCCGCTCCGACGACATGATCGTTTCGTCGGGCTACAACATCGCGGGGCCCGAAGTCGAGACAGTGCTCATGCAGCACCCCGCCGTGGCCGAGTGCGGCGTAACGGGCGTGCCCGACGAAGTGCGCGGCCAGGTGGTGAAGGCGTTCGTCGTCTTGCGCCCGGGCTTCAGCGCCGGCGACGCCCTGGTCGCCGAGTTGCAGAACTTCGTGAAGAACGCGGTGGCGGCGTACAAATATCCACGCCTGATCGCCTTTATCGACGCACTGCCACGCACCGAGACCGGCAAGCTCAAGCGCTCGGCGTTGCGGTCGATGTGAAGCGGTGCGCGGGGAAAGAACTACTACGTAAACCGTTGAATTCTTAACGATCACGTATCGCGGCCCTGGAAACGCTGATTTGCGCAAAATCATGCGCATATCGGCGTTTCAGCCGCCGCTTTGCGCAAAATTGCGCGCATTTACCATCGCGAAGCCCCGGTCGTCTTGATGCGCAGAATTATGCGCAAATTGCCCAATAACGACCTATAATGCGCACCATGATGCGCAAAAACTCCGCGAACCTCTCGATCTCCAACGTCGAGCGCCTGGCAGAAGGCCTGCGCGCGACGCGCCGCGAGCGCAAGCTGACCCAGCAGGCCCTGGCCGAGCAGGCGGGCGTCGCCCGCCGCACCGTCACGAACGCCGAACACGCAGGCAACGTCGGCGTACGCGAACTCTGCCGTCTCGTGAACGCGCTCGGCTATGAAGTCGTGCTGCGCCCCATGGATACCGTCATCCTCGAGGACCTGAACGACATATTCAGGGACGACGAATGACTGCCAGCGCCGCATTCGACCTCGAAAGGCTCCTGCGCGAAATCCGCAACCTGGAAGTCCATACGCCGCAGGGACCGAGCGGTCTGCTCGCGCGCGAAAGCCGCTTCGTCTTCAATTACGGCGACGCGCCGGACACGGCAGCCGTCTCGCTCACCATGCCGGTGCGGCGCCAGAGTTATGCGAGCGGCGACCTGATGGGCATCTTCGCGATGAACCGGCCAGAGGGCTACCTGCGCTTCGTCATCGAGGAGCGGCTCGCGCGTTACGGCGCGCCCAGCGACATGTTTCTGCTCTTTCTCGCCGGCACCAATCAGATCGGGCGGCTCACCTATTCCGTGCCGGGAGAACGGGTGCCGCAGAGCGACGGCGAACGTCTGGACGAATTGCTTTCCTCGCCGTCGGGCCGTTTGTTCGAGCGCCTGATCGACCGCTACGCGCTCGGCTCGGGCATCTCCGGCGTACAGCCGAAGGCGGTCGTTCCGCTCGCCCACGAAGCCGCCGCGCGTCCCGCCGAGCACACGGCACTGCCCCTGCGCACGGTGATCGTGAAGGCCGAAGGCGACGATTTCCCCGGGCTCGCGCGCAACGAATACTTCTGCATGTCGGTGGCGAAAGAGGCGGCACTCGAAGTCCCCGACTTCTGGCTTTCCGAAGACGGCAAGCTGTTCGTCATGTCGCGCTTCGATCGCGAGCCGGACGGCATGCCCATCGGCTTCGAGGACATGAGCGTGCTCACCGGCAAGGCGAAATACGAGGGCAGCTACGAGATGATCGCCAAGGCGGTGGACATCTATACGCGCTCGGACCCGGCGCAGAAACGCCGCCTGTTCGAGCGCATCGCCCTCTCGTGCCTGTTGCGCGACGGCGATGCGCACATGAAGAACCTGGGAATCCTCTATATCGACCCGACCGGTCCGCGCCGGCTCGCTCCGGTGTTCGACGTGGTCTGCACGGACATCTATCCGGATCTCGACGGGCGCATGGCGCTCAACCTCAACCGGAGCAAGACCTTCCCGCTGCCGGCGGAGCTCCATGCCTTCGCCCGGCGCCTCGGCCTGCGGCAGTCCGAAGGCGAGGACATCATGAGCCGCCTGCACGGCGCCTATCTCACGGTCGCCGAGCGCTTCGCCGAGGACCGGCGATTCCACGAGGGCGACCTGCTCGCCAGGATCCGGCGGGCCGTCGAACGTCCGGGAGTCAAACCCGTCTCGCGCCCGAAGCTGGTGCGCTAGGCGCGCGAGCACGGGCAACCACGCCCGGCCGCCCGCGTCAGCTTTCGGCCGCCCCCTGCAACGCGAACGCCATGCGTTTGCCCGCCGCGTCGTAACGGCATACGACTTTGGCGCCCTCTTTCACGCCGCCCTTGAGCATTTCCTTCGCGAGTTCGTTCTCCACCGCCTGCTGCATCTTGCGCTTCAACTCGCGCGCGCCGAATTCCGGCCGATACCCCTCCGCCGCGAGGTAATCGATCACGCTGTCGTCGAACGTCAGCTCGATGTCCTGGCTGCGCGCCATGCGCCGGACCTGTTCGAGCTGCAGCCGCACGATCGCGCGCAGCTCGTCGCTGGTGAGCGGCTGGAACATGATGATCTCGTCGATGCGATTCAGGAACTCGGGCCGGAAATGCTGCCGCAGCTCGCCCATCACGGCGCCCTGCATCGACCCTTCGGCGCTCGAGAGGAAACCCGGCCCCGAGCGCTTTTGCCCCGAGACCACGTCGGAGCCGAGATTGCTCGTCGCGATCACGACCGTATTGCTGAAGTCGACCACGCGCCCCTTACCGTCGGTGAGCCGGCCGTCGTCGAACACCTGCAGCAGCACGTTGTAGACGTCGGCGTGCGCTTTCTCGATTTCGTCGAGCAGGATCACGCAATAGGGGCGACGGCGCACTTTCTCGGTCAACTGGCCGCCTTCGTCATAGCCGACGTAACCCGGCGGCGAGCCGATCAGCCGCGACACGGCGTGGCGCTCCATGTACTCGCTCATGTCGATGCGCACGATGGCGTCTTCGTCGCCGAACACCACTTCGGCCAGTGCCTTCGCAAGCTCCGTCTTGCCGACGCCGGTCGGTCCGAGGAACAGGAAGACCGCCGTGGGCCGCCGGCCGCGCCGCAGCCCGGCGCGCGAACGGCGCACCGCGTCGCTGACCGCGACGATGGCCTGCTCCTGGCCGATCACGCGCTCATGCAGCCGCTGTTCCATTTCGAGCAGCCGCGTGCGCTCCTCGGCGGTCAGTTGCGTGACCGGCACGCCCGTGAGCTTCGAGACGATCTCCGCGACGTCTTCGCTCGTCACGTCGGAGGTCACGGTGCCGAGCTGCCCTTTCCAATCGTTGGTGGCCTGCGCGAGTGCCTTTTCCTTGTCGGCGATCGGCTCGTCCAGCGTATGGGCGCGCTCGAAGTTCTTGCGCGTCGCCGCGTAGTCCTGCTCGCGACGCAGCTGCGCCAGCTCCGCTTCGAGTTCGAGGATTGCCGCTGGCCGCGAGGTGGCCGAAAGATGCACGCGCGCCGCCGCCTGGTCGACCAGGTCGATGGCCTTGTCGGGCAGGAAGCGCCCCATCACGTAGCGGTCCGACAGCTCGGCCGCCGACACGAGCGCGTCGTCGCGAATGGTCACGTGGTGATGCACTTCGAGCTTGTCGCGCAAGCCGCGCAGGATGTTGATCGTCTGATCGACGCTCGGTTCGGAGACGAACACGGGCTGAAAGCGCCGCTCGAGCGCCGCGTCTTTCTCGATGTACTTCTGGTACTCGGAGAGCGTCGTGGCGCCGATCAGGTTCAGCTCGCCGCGCGCCATCGCGGGCTTGAAGACATTGGCGATGTCGAGCCCGCCCTCGCCGCCGCCCTGGCCCGCGCCGACGATCATGTGCACTTCGTCGATGAACAGCACGAGGCTTTCGCGCTGCGCCGAGATTTCCTCCATCACGCCCTTCACGCGCTCTTCGAATTCGCCGCGATACTTCGCGCCCGCGATCAGCCCGTTGACGTTCAGCTCGACGAGCCGCCGCCCGCGCAGCGATTCGGGCACGTCGCCGTTGAGCATGCGTTGCGCGAGGCCTTCGGCGATCGCGGTCTTGCCCACCCCCGGTTCGCCGATCAGCACCGGATTGTTCTTGCGCCGGCGCGCCAGCACTTCCACCACGGTCTCGATCTCGCTCGAGCGGCCGATCACGGGGTCGAGCTTGCCCTCGCTCGCGAGCGAGGTGAGATCGCGGCTGTACTGGTCGAGTTGCGGCGTCGCGCTCGGCCCCTTCGCGGCAGGACGCTCGCGTTTGTCGCCCTGGGCCTCCACGAGCCGCTGCAGCACCTTCTGGGGCGTCACGCCGTAGCGGCCCAGCAGATGGCCCGCAAAACTTTCCGGCACCTGCGTGAGCCCGAAGAGCAGATGCTCGGGCGCGACGTAGCTGTGACCCAGTTCGCGCGAGACGAGAAAGGCGCGGTCGAGCGCGCCCTTCAGGCGCGGCGAGACGCCGATGCGGCCGTCCTCGGGCGCGGGCGCGCCTTCGCGCTTCTGCGCGTTGGCGTCGATGAACGCGCGCACATCGTCGGGCTGAATGCCGAGACGCTTGAGGATCGCCGCGCCCGCATCATTGCCCGCGAGTTCGTAAAGCAGATGCTCGGTGTCGACCTCGCGCCGCCCGAACTGCACCGCCCGCTCCGCCGCGCGCTGGAGCAATTCACGCGCCACGTCGCTGAAATAGCGCTCGACGATGGCGCCGTCGCCCGCTTCCATGGCCTGTGGCGCGGGTTCGGCCGCCGGGCCGCCGGCGTCGTCAGCGCCGTCCGCCTGTTGCGAGGCACGAAACAGCGCCTCCAGCGGGCTCAAGGTGCGTTGATGTCGCGTGAGTTGCGCGTAGTGATAGTCGCAGACATCGAGAAAACGCCGCCTGCCGTCCTGCAACACGGCGACCCGCACCGTAGCGGGGCGCACGCCGCAGATATCGCAGTTGAACTGAGCCATTTCGTCTCCTTGGAAGCGATGCGCGGCGCGCGCGGCTGCGCTGCCCACGACCAGGAATGGCACGAGGCATGCCCACGCGAGTGCCGCATGAATGCTCTAACGAATGCCGAAGCGAAGTTCAGACGTCATCGTAACGTCGAATCGAACTGCGCGTCGGCAAGAGGAGACGTTTGCTAATCGATGGCGTTACGTGCGCGGCGTCAAACGTCCTGCTGGGCAGCCGAACTGGACGCCCCGCGGACCTGCGCCGCCGGGTCGCGTATCCAGGCGCTCAGCAAGGTGGACGAAACGGCGAGGATCACCGGCCCGATGAAGAGCCCGACGATGCCGAAGGCGAACAGGCCGCCGAGCACGCCGGAGAGAATCAGCAGCATCGGCAGATTGACGCCGCGCCGGATCAGCACCGGCCGCACGAGGTTGTCGAGCATGGCCACCATCACCGACCACACCGCGAGCAGGCTGCCCGCAATGTGCGCGTCGTGCACGAACAGCCAGATCACGCCGCCGAGCAGCGGCAGCGTCGGGCCGATCTGCGCGAGACACAGCATCAGCATCACGGCCGTGAGCACGCCCGCGCCCGGCACGCCGGCCACCCACAGGCCGATGCCGCCGAGCGCCGACTGCAGGACCGCCGTCACGACGATGCCGAGCGCCACTGCGCGCACCGAAGCGCCCGCGAGCTTGACGGCCTGCTCGCCGTAAGCGGGCGCCACGCGCATGGCGAAGCGCGTGACGTAGTCGGCGGCCTGCTCGCCGTTGCTGTACAGAATGCCCGTGATGATGACGGTGATGAACATGTGCATGACGAACACGCCCACCGAAGCGGCGTGGCCGATCAGCCAGTGCGCCGCGATCGAAACATACGGTTCGAGCTGCGCGAGCAGGCCGCCTGGGCCGGCGTCCGAAAACTCCTGCCACTTGGCGGCAATGCGCGAGCCAACCACGGGAATGTCGCTGACCCACTGCGGCGGCGCGGTCAACGCATAGTCGGGCAGCTTGCGGATCAGCTCCATGATCTCGCCGCCGTGCACCGCGAGCGTCGAGATGGCTTCATAGAGCGGCAGCACGATCACGACCAGAAGGATCAGCAGCATGATGAGCGTGGCGAGCCAGCGGCGGTTGCCGCAGCGCCGCTCGATGGCTTTCATGGCGGGCCAGGTCGCGACGACGATGGTCGTCGCCCAGATCAGCCCCGGCAGGAACGGGCGCATGACGTAGAGGCTGCCGATCGTCAGCGCGCAGAGTATGGCAACAACGAACAGGATGCGGGCAAGGTCCGGCATGGCTTGCGGCTTCACGTACTTCTCCTCACGGCAGGGCGCGCCTCACGGCGCCGACGCGCTAGTCTATATCGGATAGGCTACGAATCCGTTTAAAAAGGTCCCGCACGCCTGCCGCCCGCAACGCACTCTGGAATAATGGCCCTTTCCCCGACCTGCAACGAAGAAGAGCCAGCCATGACCGCAACCGATACGAAACTGCCCTGCGTGCTCCTCACCAACGACGACGGCATCGACGCGCCCGGCCTCGCCGTGCTCGAAGCCGTGGCCGCCGAACTCGCGCACGAAGTCTGGGTCGTCGCGCCCGAACACGACCAGAGCGGGACCTCGCACTCGATCAGCCTGCATACGCCGCTGCGCGTGAGCCGGCGCGGCGCGCGGCGCTTCGGCGTGCTCGGCACGCCGGGCGACTGCGTGGTGATGGCGGTGCGCCAGCTCATGGGCGACGTGCGCCCTTCGCTCGTGCTCTCGGGCATCAACCGCGGCGGCAACCTCGGCGTGGAGACGATGTTCTCGGGCACGGTGGGCGCAGCGATGACGGGCCTGTTGCTCGGCCTGCCGTCCATCGCCCTGAGCCAGACCTTCCGCGACCGCGAGCGGGTGCGCTGGGACACCGCCCGCGCGCTCGCGCCGGACGTGATCCGCCGCCTCGCCGCCGTGGCGCATGACGCACCGGTCTGCCTGAACGTGAATTTCCCCGATATCGATGCGAGCGCCGCGGGCCCGCTCACGGTCACGCGCCAGGGCGTCGGGCTCGTGCAGGGCATCGACGTCGTGCCGCAGATCGACCCGCGCGGCATGGACTACCACTGGCTGCGCTTCAACCGCGGCCCGCGCGAAAACGGGCCCGACAGCGAAACGGCCGTGGTGAACTCCGGCCGCGTTTCGGTCACGCCGCTGCATTTCGAGCGCACCGACGAAAAGACGTTCGTCACGTTGCAGGCGGCGCTGGGCGCGGCCGCCTGACCATGGCTCGATGACCCGTCGCGATCAGTCGCGCGCGGCGGCCGTCATCGCCCGCGCGATCGCGTCGCGGATGTCATCAGGAATCCCAATCGACTTGTGGGTGTCGAGCGAGGTGGTCACGATGGTCTGGCGTGCCGCCATCCGCAGCACGCCGTCCACGCCCGTGCAGGCCCACGCGAGCGTGAGCGACGCCCCGCCCAGGCGCTCGACGTCGAGCGAGAGCCAGACCTCGTCGCCCATCTTGCTGACCGCCTTGAAATCCACTTCGAGCCGCACGGTCGGCATGCCCACGCGGCGAGCGCCTATCACGCCGTGATAGCCCTCCTGCGGCAACAACTCGTCGATCCACGACTCGACGAGATCGTTGAAGAGGACGAAATACTGCGGATAGAACACGATCCCGGCGGGATCGCACTCCGAGAAGTGAATCTTGTGTTTGCGGCGGTAGGTGGGCGTCGCCATTATGCGTGTGTCTCCTTCCATGCCAACTCGTAACTGCGCGCGGCACCGTCAAATGACGAGCCGCGACACCTTCACGCCTTCCAGCGACACCCCGGCCATGAGGCCCGCGTTGGTCAGCACGAACGCTTCCACGGGGCTCGTCGCGGTCGAGGTATCGACGTTGCCGTTCGCGCCCACCGTAACGAGCGCAACCGTGGCGTCCGCGCCTGCCGACCAGCCCTGGCTGCTCGTGAAATCGTTGAGCGCGACCGGGTTCATGAACGCGAAGATGATGGCCTTGGACTGCGCGCCGATCTGCAGGCCGAACGAGCCCGCAATGGTGCTGTAGTAGCCCGTCGTGCGGCCATCCACGCGCAGCGCGCCGGTGCCGTACTGACCGCCGATCCAGAAGCCTGCCGAAAGCACCTGCGGAAAAACGAGCACGCCGCTCGCCTTCGAGACCAGCTCCTGCGAGCCGCTCACCGTGCTGAAGAGGCGCGAGAGCGTGGCGTCGACGCCCGCGTCGATCGAATTGCGCTTCGCCGTGTTTTGCGAAGCGTTGTTCTGCGTGCCGAGCGGCGTGGTCGTGCAGCCGGCAAGCGCGAGGCCGCTGGCGGCGAGAGCGGCACTGGAGCTGAGAAGAAATTGACGTCGGCGCATTGCGTGGTTTTCCTGTGCAAATGGGGCTTCGGGTGCCCGCGCCGGCCCGATCGTGGACGTCCGGGCCGCGCGCAAAGCGCTACAGGATAGCGCGCATGGCCGTCGCCGGGGCAAACCCGCAATCCGGCGCGTGGGCACCCGGCCGCCTGCGGCGGCCATGACCGCTCATCCTTGGGGGTATAGGACCATGCAGCGGGCATCGAGTTCGCGCGAAGATGTAAGGAAATCCCCAGCAGCGGGCGTTTCGATGCAACGCAACAGCGGCCGCGGCCGCGACATCGCACCGCGCTGATTGCCGCTATCAGGGCTACGGCCCCGCGTGGGCAAACGCGAAAGGCCGTGTTAGACTCCGCCGCGCAATCATTCTCATTCTCATGAATTCTCGCAAGCATTCACTGCTGACCGCATGGCTTGGCCTCGTCGCCATGTGGCTCATCGTGCTAGCGCCGCTCGTGAGCCAGCTCGTCGCCGCGCAGCATGCGCACGAGCCGGACGCCACGCTCTGCTCGGCCATGCAGCCGGCGCAGGCCGGTACCGCGCCGCATCTTTCGCACGACGATGCATTCGGCGCCTGCGGGTACTGCCATCTGCTCGAGCATCATGTGGCGATGGCTTCGGTCGCCGCGCCCACACCGCTTGCCGCCCTCGTGCTCGCGCGCGAGACGATCGCGCCGCCCGTCACCCACGACCTCCCCTTAGGCGCCTACCCTTCGGGCAGGCCGCGCGCCCCACCCGTCCTTTCCTGAGTTACGCCTTCACCGGCCGGCCGATCGCAATCTGATTGCGTGCGCAACGAGCACGCACGCCGCGCGCGGCTGCTCGATTCCCGTTTTCAGGAAAGCACCTCATGTCCACGCTCACCACGCGTGGCGCTGGCGTTCGCTCGCGCGAACGCGCAACGCCGCGCGCGCTGCGGCACGCCGGGCGCCTCGCGCTCGCCATGCTGCCGCGCGTCTTGCCGCTGCCTCTCGCTGCCCCCCTCGTCTTTCATGCAGCCCAGGCTGCCGAGGCGCAACCCGCCGATGCCGCCTCGTCCGCGACGCTGCCCACCGTCAAGGTCAGCGCCACCTCTGCCAGCGCCGTGGCGCCCGCCGTCGACCCCAACCTGCCGGCGACGGTGGAAACCGTCACGCCCGCGCAGTTCTCGAACTGGAACGTCGTCAACACCGAGGACGTACTCAAGTACCTGCCCAATCTCGCCGTGCGCAAGCGCTACGTGGGCGATCTGAACTCGATCATCGCCGTGCGCGGCACGAGCAATACGCAAAGCGCGCGCGGCCTCGTCTACGCAGACGGCCTGCTGCTCTCGAACCTGCTCGGCAACAGCTACAGTTTTCCGCCGCGCTGGTCGATGGTGTTCCCCGACCAGATCCAGCAGGTGGATGTGATCTATGGGCCGTATTCCGCGCTCTATCCCGGCAACTCGCTCGGCGCCACCGTGCTCATCACCACGCGCATGCCGAAGGCGTTCGAAGCGAACGCGGACGTGAAGGCGTTCACCCAGCATTTCAGCCTCTTCGGCGTAAACCAGAACTTCAACGGCAGCGAGATGAGCGCTTCGATCGGCGACCGCATCGGCAAGTTCTCGTATCTGCTTGGCGTGAACCACCTGGAGAACACGAGCCAGCCGCTGCAGTTCGCCACGCTTGCGCAGTCGACGAAGCCAGCGCAACCGGGCGACGTGCCCGTGCGTGGCGCGTACTTCTACAACAATCAGACCAACACGCCCACGGTCGTGCTCGGCGTGAACGGCGAAGGCATGCAGCACACGGTGCAGGACCAGTTCAAGCTGCGCATGCAGTACGACTTCACGCCCACCGTGCAAGGCGGCGTGACGCTCGGCTACTGGCACCAGACCTACAACAACGCCACCTCGACCTTCCTGTACGACGCGAACGGCAACCCCGTGTACAGCGGCAAGGTGTCGATCAATGGCTACGAGTACACCATTCCCGCGGCCGCGTTCGCACCGAGCCGCGGCTGGAGCGAAAACTGGCTGTATGGCGCGACACTGCGCACGCATCAGGCCACCGGCTGGAACGCGGAGGCCATTGCCTCGTACTACGACGTAAGCAACAGCGTGGCACGCACGGCGAATGCGGGCGGACCCGGCAACGGCCCCGGCGTCATGACGCTCGGCGACGGCACCGGCTGGAAGACGCTCGACCTCAAGGCGACGTGGACACCCGCCACGCCCGACGCCGGGCTCGCCGCCCACTGGCTCACCTTCGGCTATCACTACGACGACTACGCTATCGACAACCGCACGTACAACACGCTCGCGTGGCGCGACGGCGGCGCGAACAGTTTCGCCAACGCCTTCGCCGGCAAGACCGAAACCCAGGCGCTCTACGCACAGGACGCCTGGCGCTTCCTGCCGCGCTGGAAGCTCGTGTACGGCGTGCGCTACGAAAACTGGCGCGCCTTCGACGGCTATCAGGCGCTCGGCGGCGTGAACGTGCCGTATGCGAACGTGGGCGACCATCACTTCTCGCCGAAGGCTTCGCTCTCGTTCGATGTGACCGACGACCTCACGCTGCGCGCATCGATTGCGCGCGCCTACCGCTTCCCGACCGTGAGCGAGTTGTTCCAGGGGCAGGTGAACGGCTCGTCCATCGTCAACAACAATCCGAACCTGCGCCCCGAGGACGATCTCTCGAAGGAAGTGAGCGCCGAATGGGCGCACTGGAACGGCCTGTTCCGCCTGACGCTCTTTCAGGACGACGTAAAAAACACGATCTTCAGCCAGACCGATACGACGGTCATTCCGAACGTCACGAACTTCCAGAACATCGGCCGGGTGCGCTCGCGCGGCGTGGAAACGAGCTATCAGGGAGAAGACGTCATCGTGCGCGGGCTCGATCTCGCGGCGAGCGTGGCGTATACGCAGTCGAAGATTCTGGAGAACGCGCAGAATCCGGCGAGCGTCGGCAAGTACTTCTACCGCATTCCGCTGTGGCGCGCGAATCTCGTCGCGACCTACCGGTTCGACGCGCGCTCCGCGCTCACGCTCGCCGCGCGCTACTCGGGGCGCCAGTACAACACGCTCACGAACACCGACACGAACCCGAACGTATTCGGCGGCACGAGCACCTACACGGTCGCCGACGTGAAGTACACCTTCCGGCCGACGAAGAAGAGCGAGATCGGCGTGGGCATCGACAACCTGTTCGACGCGCGCTACTTCGTCTATCACCCGTATCCCGGCCGCACGTACTACGTCGAAGCGAAGCTCGGCATTTGAGCGGCTCGCTCGCGGCCTTCGCTTCCGTTCGCATTTCCGTCCGCGTTTTCGTCTGAATCATCCATGTACTCGAGCCGTGCCGGCTCGACAAGGAGTCCCCGATGTCCACGATATCCGCCCCGGTCAGCGCACCGCCTGCCCGCGCGGTGCAGCCCGGCTACCGCACGCTGTGGCGCTGGCATTTTTACGCTGGCCTCTTCGTCATGCCCTTGCTGCTCGTGCTCGCCATTACGGGCACGATCTACTGCTTCCAGCCGCAGATCGAACCCCTGCTTTACCCGCATCGGCTGGTAGTCGCGCCGGCGGCGACACCGCGCCTGCCAGTGGATGCCCTGCTGGCCCGCGCACGCGCCGCGCTGCCGCCAGAGGCGCGGGCGCTGCGCGCGCACGTCGAGTCGAATCCCGCGCGCAGCGCCGAATTCGTGTTCGCGCTGCCCGGCGGGACCAAAGAGAGCGTCTACGTGAATCCTTACGATGGTGCGGTGCTCGGCACGCTCGACGTCGATCGCCGCTTCATGCAGGTCGATCGCATGCTGCATCGCAAGCTCCTGCTCGGCAAGCCCGGCGAACTGCTCATGGAGCTGGCCGCCTGCTGGACGCTCGTCATGATCGCCACGGGCATCGCGCTCTGGTGGCCGGGCGCGGGCGCGTCGTGGCGCGCCGCGCTGCTGCCTCGCTGCGGAGCGCGCGGACGACCGTTCTGGAAGAGCGTGCACGCGAGCGTCGGCATCTGGCTCGCCGTGGGCGCGCTCGCGTTTGTGCTGAGCGGCCTGCCGTGGACGGGCTCGTGGGGCAAGCAGTTCAAGGCGCTCGCCACCCGCGCGAGCCTCGGCGCGCCGCGCGGCGCGTGGGGCGGCGGCCTCGGGGTGAAGTCGGCCTTGCCGGGTGCGCCGCTAGCTGCCGCGACCGCAGCAGCTAGCGGCGCAGCGGCGAATCCGCCCGCAAGCCACGCCGGCGGACAGGAACACGGCGGAGAGCACGCGGGCCACGAGATGGCGTCGATGCCGGGCATGGTGATGGACGACATGCCGCTGCCGCTCGTGCCCTGGGCCGTCGGCGCGGTTCCGGTGCCGCACTCGCCCGACGCGTCCGGCGCACCGCAACACTGGACGCTCGCTCAGGTCGTCGCCCAGATGCGCGATCTCGGCGTGCGCGACGGCTACGACATCGTGCTGCCCGCCACGCCCGATGGCGTCTACACGGTCTCGTACTTTCCGCCCGATCCGAAAGCGGAGCGCACGGTGTATATCGACCAGTACAGCGGCGCCGTGCTCCGGGACATTCGCTATGACGATTACGGCGCAGTCTCGCAAGCCATTTCCTATGGCACGTCGCTGCACATGGGCCGCTACTTCGGCCTCGCGAACCAGCTGATCTGCGCGGCGATCTCGCTGGGCCTCGGCGCGCTCGCAGTGACCGGCTTCGTGATGTGGTGGATGCGCCGTCCCGCGCGCGCGAAGGGCGCATCGACGCTGGCCGCGCCGCCACGCGAGCGCGCCGCGCCGCCGCTGCGCGCCTGGAAGACTGCTCTCGTGCTGCTCGGCATCGTGTTTCCGCTGATGGGCGCGACGCTCGTGGCGGTCTGGCTGTTCGACCGCACAGCCTTCCGACGCGCCTAGAAGCTGTCGTCTTGCCGGCATCGGCGGCCGCGGCGGCCCTGCGGTAATCTGCGGACACAATTGCGTCTGAACCTGGCTGCGCCAAACGGTTTCAAACGTATATGCGGAGATTATCGTGTGGCGGCTAATTTCGGCGCTGGGCGCGGCCGCGGTGCTCGCGGGCTGCGCGATCGCGCCCTATCCCGGCTACCCCGGGTACGACGGCTATGACTACGGCTACCCCTACTACTCAGGCTATCCGTACGCCTACGGTTACGACTACTACCCCGGTTATTTCGGCGGCGGCTATGGCGGCGTCGCCATCTGGGGCGGTGGCGGCGGATGCTGCTATCACCATGGCTGGCACGGCGGCCATGGCGGCGGCTGGCACGGTGGCGGCTGGCACGGAGGCGGTGGGCACTGCGGTGGCGGCTGGCATGGAGGCGGTGGCGGCACGTGGCAAGGCGGCGGCGGTGGCATGGGAGCCGGCGGCGGCCACGGCCATTGACGGACCACTGCGGTCCCACCGCGCGATCACGGTGGGACCGCTCTGTTGAAGCGGCCCCCGCGCCGTGCGCGCAAGCGCGGCGCCCCGCTTACACGCGCCCGTTCACGGGAATCAGCGCCCCCGTAATGGCCTGCGCGTCCGCACCCAGCAAAAACGCAATGACCGTCGCGATCTCGCGCGGCTGCACCCAGCGCGTGAAATCGGCGTCCGGCATGTCGGCACGGTTTGGCGGCGTGTCGATGATGCTCGGCAAAATCGCGTTCACCGTCACACCCTTGTCCTTCAGTTCTTCCGCAAGCGCTTCCGTCAAGCGTGCCACGCCCGCCTTCGACGCCGAATACGCGCCCATGCCGAGCCCCGCCTTGGCTCCCGCGCCCGCGCCGATGTTGACCACACGCCCCGTGCCGCTCTGTACGAGCTGAGGCAGCGCGGCCTTCGAGGCGTTGAGCGCCGTCTTCACGTTCAGATCGAACATCAGATCCCACGTGCGCGCGTCGCCGTCGCCGATGGTCTCCCACCGGAACGCGCCCGCCACGTTGACGAGCGCGTCGAGCCCGCCCAGCTTCCCGTGCAACGTGCCGAACGCGGTCTGGGCCGCGTTCGCGTCGACGAGATCGACGCCGCCCATGCACAGCGCGCCCGCGAGCGCGGCGGGCAGCGCCGCCGCATCGGGGGCCGCGCCGCGGCCGATCAGCGCCACGCGGGCGCCGCGCTCGGCCAGCAATTGCGCCGTCGCCAAACCCAGGCTGCCGAAGCCACCCGTCACTGCGACGACCTTGCCGTTCAATCCGTTTTCCATGCGCTTGTTCCTCTCGTTGCTTCACTAACCTGAATTCGATGCGGCCCGCGCGATCGGTGCGGGCGCCGCTGGCGTCACGTTACGCGAGGCGCGGCCTTCCATCAACCCGCGCTCGGGCGTCCGCGCCGGGCATCCGTGCGTACCGTGGCTAGCGCGTGCTGCTTGCGCAGGTTCTCCGTGGTGTCACCGCCGCCGTCTGCGCGCCAGCCCGGCGGCAGGAAAACATAGCGCACGGCGGTCCAGATGTCCTTTGCCATCACGACGTCGCGTGCGAGCGTCGCCCAGTGTTCCAGTTCGACGACGAACGGATTGCGCGAGCGCACGGGCGTCACGAGCCCGTAGCGGCAAGGCTCTTCGGCGCGCTCCGGCACATAGGTGCCGAACAGGCGGTCGAAAATGATCAGGACTCCGCCATAGTTCGCATCGAGATAGTCGACGTTCGAGGCATGGTGCACGCGGTGGTTGGACGGCGTGTTGAACACGTACTCGAGCCAGCCGAGCTTCGGGATCCACGTGTTGTGCAGCCAGAACTGATAGAGCAGGTTGAGCGAGAGGATGGCGAGCACGACTTCGGGCCGCACGCCGAGCCACACGAGCGGCGCGAAGAACATGGCCGGGCCGGTGAGCTTGCCGGTCCACCCGAGCCGGTACGCCGACGAAAGCGTCAACTGGTTCGGCGAATGGTGCACGGCATGCGTGGCCCAGAAAAAGCGGATGCGGTGCGACGCGCGGTGATACCAGTAATAGCAGAACTCCTGGCCGATGAAGACCAGCAGCACGAGCGCAACCGTGTCGATATTCAGCGTGAAGAGGCGATGCTCCCACGCGAAATCCAGGATCGGCGCGGCGAGCGAAAGCGGCAGGAACGCGAGAAGCTTGCGGCCCGCGAGGTCGGCGAGCGAGAGCCAAACTTCAGACCAATCGAACGCGGCATCGCCCGCTGCTTCGCGGCGTTTCCTGAAGGTGAGCACGCATGCCTCGATCAGCGAGACGGCAACGACGAACAGCGTGACATAAAACGCGAGTTTTCCTGTGGTGAGCATGATGGATCGTGTGCAATAGGCGCGTCTTGCGCGGTGAAGAAAGACGCGTGTGGCACGCAGGAGTCGCGGCGGCGCGTCGGATGAAGGGCACTGTAGTGGCGCGCAGCGGGAAAAACCACGCGCAAAGTATGTCGGGGTATGTCACGCGCGCGGTGCGCGAAACACGCCAATACGCCTGCCGCGCCGCACGCGCGGGGCGGTCGCGCCAGAGGCCGCGCGACGTGTAACACCGTGACATGGTTTATGACGCGACTTGCGCCGGGCCCAGCCCTATAGTTCGTTCCGCTGACACGCCGCAGCGTGCCCCCCGAAACGAACCGCAAGGACCTCTGATGAAAACGCTCCCCCTCGTCGTCGCCGCGCTCATCGGCTTCGCCAGCGCCCCCGCCTTCGCCGGCTGGTCCGGCCACGGTACGGCGTACACGCCGCACGGCACGTACAACGGCGCGCACTACGGTTCCTGCAGCGGCGGCACCTGCTCGCATGCGGGCGGCGTAGCCGGTCCCTGGGGCGGCGTCGCCACCAACAGCGGCTCCGTCACGCGCACCGCACCGGGCCAGTTCAGCAACAGCGGCACGGCCTACGGCCCGAACGGCCGCTCGGTCCAGCATTCGGGCGATACGAGCTGCGCGGGCGGCACCTGCTCGCACACCGGCTCGCTCAACGGCTCGGATGGCCGCAGCGCGAGCACCTCGGGCAGCGTGACGCGCACAGCGCCGGGCCAGTACTCGTCGACGGGCACGGTCACGACGGGCAACGGCAACACCTACGGGCACTCGGCGTCCACGAACTGCGCGGGCAACACGTGCAATCGCTCGGGCACCGTCACCGGCTCGCAGGGCGGCAGCGTCTACCACTCGGGCAGTGCCACCGGCGTCGGCACCGGCGTGGTGACCACGGGCAGCGGCACGACCGTCGTCCACGGGGGCACGGTGACCACCGGCACGGTCACGACCACGGGCACGACGACGGTCGCCGTCGTGGGCGCCCCGGCTCCTGTGCCCGCGCCGGTCGTCGTCACGCCGCCGCCCAGCACCACGGTGTATGTCGCCCCGCCGCCGCCCGCCCCCAAGACGGTGGTCGTCGCGCCCGCACCTGCACCGCAGACGGTTTATGTCGCGCCTCCCGCACCGAAGACCGTCTACGTCGCGCCGGCTGCACCCAAGGTCGTCTACGTGGGCCAGCCGCTGCCGCGCGCCGTGTACATCGCCCCGCGCCCCGCCGTGTGGGTTCCCGGCCACTGGGTCGGCCGCGTGTGGGTGCCCGCCCACTGGGCCTGAACCATCACCGGCGGCTGAGCATTCGCATGACCCGCAGCCGCCCGCCTCTTTCGCTTGATCAACCGGCCGGCCGCTACGTCGGCCACCTCACGGAGAACACCATGAAGAAGATGATTGCTGCCCTCGTTTTGTGTATCGTTTCAGCAGCGGTTTGCGTGCCGGCATCGGCTCAGGCCTTGCCGGGCGGCTCAGGCGACAGCGCCCGCGTCGAACGCATGATGGCGCAGCTGCAAGGGCGCTTCGCCGCCGCGAACACGACGCACGACGGCAAGCTCACGCGCGAACAGGCGCAGGCGGGCATGCCGAAGGTCGCGCAGCACTTCGACGAAATCGACACGCAAAAGGCCGGCTTCGTCACCCTCGCGCAGATCGAGGACTTCATGCGAGCGCGCGCAGCAGCCCGATGAACGCCGGAGGCCTCACATGGAGCAGGCAAACAGGATCATCGTGCTCGACGACGAAGCCGAACTGCGCAACATGCTGCAGCGCTTTCTCACGAGCCAGGGTTTCGAGGTGCGCGCCGTCGCCGACGGCAAGCGCCTCGACCGCCTGCTCCAGCGCGAGCCCTACGACCTCCTCGTGCTCGATCTGATGATGGAACCCGAAGACGGCCTCACGGTGTGCCGCCGCCTGCGCGCCGAAGGCCAGACGCTGCCGATCCTCATGCTCACCGCCAAGGGCGACGCCGCCGACAAGGTGATCGGCCTCGAAACCGGCGCCGACGACTACCTCGCCAAGCCGTTTCTTCCCGACGAACTGGTCGCGCGCATTCGCGCGCTGCTGCGCCGCCAGAAGATGGCCTCGGGCGAACCCACGGTCACCTCGCAAATGCTGCGCTTCGGCGACTTTCAGTTCGACGTTGGCAAACAAACGCTCTACCGCGACGGCGCGCCCATCGAGGTCCACTCGGCGCAGATGCTGCTGCTGCACGCGCTCGGCTCCTCGCCGAACCGCGCCGTGAGCCGCGAGAATCTGCTCGCCCGCGCGCGCGGGCGCGACCACAGCGCGCTCGACCGCAGCGTGGACGTGCAGATCCTGCGCCTGCGCCAGATCGTCGAGGACGATCCCGCCAAGCCGCGCTTCATCAAGACCGTCTGGGGCATCGGCTACATGCTGGTGGCCGGCGTCGAAGCGTAATGCGCTTGCGCCTGCCGCGCTCGCTGCTCTCGCGCAACATCGCGCTGCTGGTGGCGCTCGTCGCGCTCTCGCAGATCTGCTCGCTCATTGTGCTGCTGCACTTCGTGCAGCGCCCGCGCATCGAACGCGCCTCGATCATCTTCGCCGATTACGTCAAGCTGCTCGATACCACGCTCGCTTCCATGCCGCCCGACGCAGGGCGCGCGGCGGCCGCGCGGTTCGATGCGCGCCGTGCGGCGCCGCCGCAAGCGCCCGCCGAAACCCATCCGAGCCTCGTCGACTTTTTCCGCACCTGGCAGCGCGACGTGTTCGTCGAAGCGCTGCAAAGCCATCTGCCGCCCGAGCTGCTGGTGCGCTGGGACGCGAGCCACGACGAGACCGAACCCGCAGCGGATGGCGAAGGCGCGCAGGAGCGCCTGTGGATCCGCCTTCACGCAGCAGGCGAACCGGTCTGGATCGCCCTGCCGGTCACCGCCGACGCGCGCGCGAGCGGCATCACCACGGCGTTGATCCTCTCCGCCGCGCTCGCGCTGCTCGCCGCGCTCACCGGCTACCTGTTGCAGCGCCACATCAACCGGCCGCTGCGCAAGCTCGCGCGCGCGGCACGGCGCGTGAGTGCCGGCGAAACGCCGCCGCCGCTACCGACCGACGGCCCGACCGAAATCGCCCAGGTGAGCCGCGCCTTCAACCAGATGACCGAAGCGCTGAAGCAGGCCGAGGCCACGCGTGCGCTGATGCTGGCCGGCGTCTCGCACGACATCCGCACGCCGCTCACGAAACTGCGCCTCGCGATCGCGATGGCCCTGCCGCGCGGCAGCAACGATGCGCTCGTGGCCTCGTCCGAGAGCTATCTGGACCAGATCGACACGATCCTCCAGCAGTTCATGGACTACGCCGGCAGCGGCGAGCGCGAAGCGCCGCAAGCGGGCGACCTCAACGCGCTCGCGGGCCAGCTCGTCGCCGACTTCGCAGGGCTCGGCCATGAATTCGATTTCGACGAGGGCGAGTTGCCCGTATTCGCGTTCCGGCCGATCGCCGTTATGCGTCTGCTGATGAATCTCATGCAGAACGCCGTGAACTACGGACGCACAGGTCTGACGATTCGCACGTGGCGCGACGGCGACGCCGCCTGCGTGATCGTTGCCGACCGCGGCAACGGCATCCGCGCCGAGGAACTGGAGCGCCTCAAATCGCCCTTCAGCCGCGGCGCGAACGCCCGTACGCATTCGGGCGGCTCGGGCCTCGGGCTTGCCATCGTCGAGCGGATCGCGCGGCTGCACGGCGGCTCGCTCACGTTCCGCGACCGCGAAGGCGGCGGCCTCGAAGCCGTCGTACGCCTGCCGCTGAACCGTCCCCCATCGAGCCAGAACGGCGCGCCGCCGGCCGCGCACGCATGACATGACTCGACATAATTTGCGCGTGGATTTCGCGCGCCCTTCCCCCCATACTTGCGCCTGAGCCTGAGCAACGGAGCAGAACAAACCGAAGCCCAGACGCCGAAGCACCATAGTCGATAGTTCGCCATCCTGAATGATTTGCGAGTATCGGCACGAGACACTCTTTCAGGCAAAAGGACATCGACATGCAAACGATCATCAACTTCCTCGTCAACAAGGCCAAGCGCATCGCGGGCGCCACCTTCCTCGCCGGCGCGCTGTTTGCGAGCGGCTGCGCATCGGCTGCGCCGGTCGTGCAGACGAACGGACCGCTCCCGCAACTGCACGCCGACGTCGTCTACGTCTACACGTTCGACGCCGCCGCCGACCAGGTGAAGCTCGACAGCACCGGCATGCTGCACAAGCTCAAGACGATGACGAGCGGCGAGTCGTCGGCGCAGCAGCAACAGCAGGCCGCGCTGCAAACGCGCGAGCATCTCGCCGATCAACTCGTGAGCGAACTTCAGAAGATGGGCCTGCCCGCCGTGCGCATGGACGGTCCCGCGCCCGCCGGCCGCAACGCGCTGATCGTGGAAGGCCGCATCGACACGATGGACGCGGGCAGCAGCCGCCGCCGCATGCTGATCGGTCTCGGCGCGGGCAAGAGCGAAGTGGGCGCGACGATCGCGGTGCTGTTCCAGCCCGCCAACGGCGGCGAACCGCAACCGCTCCTGAGCTTCCAGACGAAGGCCGATAGCGGCCATATGCCTGGCATGGCGGAGACGGCGGGCGTGGGCGCGGCGGCCGGCCATGTGGCGACGGCGGCGGTGGTGGGCGGCGGTCTGCACGGCGCCTCGGAGGCGAAGCGCGACACGCTCTCGTCGGATGCCGGCAAGCTGGCCCGCTCGATCGCGAAGGAAATCACGCAGATCAGCACGCAGAACGGCTGGATGGCAACGACGACGAAGAGCTAACAGGGGGAAGCGCGCAGCGCTGCGCTGCGCGAGGGTACGTGCCCTTTACGGCGACGGTTCGATACCGCCGCCGTCTTTTTGTTTACTGGGCCAGCGGCTCGCGCTGCGCCTGAGGCTCACGATAGCGCGCGAACTTCGACGTATGGCCGATCCCCGGATTGAAGCAGTTGCACGGATCGAGCGTTTCGTAGAACGACTTCAGCGCGGGCTTCGCATCGTAGAGATGGCCGACATTGTGCTCAGCGGGATATTCGGCGCCGCGCGCGTCGAGCAGCTTCCACATCTCGTGTTCCAGTGCGAGGCAGTCATTGCCCTTGCGCACGATGTAGTCCTGATGAAACACATGGCAAAAGAAATGCCCGTAATAGAGCTTGATCGCGATGGGCTTTTCCACGGCCTCGGGCAGTCGCTCGAACCAGTCGCGATCGTTGCGGCGCAGCGCAATATCGAGCGCGACGATATCCTCCACTTCGTCGCCATGCACCGCGCGATAGCGCACCGCCGCACCCGCCGCCGCGAAACGATGGAGAAACGCCTTGCTGCCCTCCTCGTCGGTACATTCGAAAAAGTCGCCGCTCGCCACGCCGAAAAACGTGTTCAGGTAAGCACGCGTTTCGTCCACCATATCGGCCGATACCTTGAGCATCAAATGATGTTCGTAGCGCTGCCGGTAGTCCTTGAGCCGCGCGGGCAGATGGCCCGGAAACCACTGGCTCACGGCCTGCGCCACGCGGTCGGAAATGCGCGGGAAAGAACGGCAGCCGCTCGAACAACGCGTCGCAGCGGCTCTTGAAGGCGAACAGCGCGGGCAGGCGCCGCGTACCGAGATGCTGGATCAGGAGGAACATGTCCTTGCCGTAGCGCTCGGCGATATCGAAGGCGTCCCGATGGATGTATTCGCCCGCGATCGGCAGCTTCGAGAACTTGCCGAGCATGTCGCGGCGCAGGTCGGTCAGCTCAGCTGTTTCGTTCGTGCCGATGTAGAACACCTTCGCACCGCGCTCGATGGGAAACGTGTCGAGCCGCACCGCGAACACCATGACCTTGCCCGCCGAGCCCGCCGCTTCGTGCAGACGAAGCGGGTCGGCGTTGTAGCGCGCAGGCGTGTCCGCTTCGATGTCGCGCACGTGATCCGCGTAACGGTGGTCGGAAGCCGCGCCCGCGTCGTGGAGGATATCGGCTTCGGGCAGCTCGCCGCGATCGAGGCGGCCGAGCACCGCTTCCGGCGTCTCGCCAAGCCGGATGCCGAGATGATTCACGAGCGTAAGACGCCCCTCTGCATCGACCTGTGCAAACGCGGACATTTCCGTATAGGCCGGGCCGCGCCGCACGAGCGAGCCGCCCGAGTTGTTGCACACGCCGCCCACGACCGATGCACCGAGACATGAGGAGCCAATGACCGAATGCGGTTCGCGCCCGAGCGGCTTGAGCGTCTGCTCCAGCTGGTCGAGCGTCGAGCCCGGCAGGCAGACCACCTGCTTGCCGCCGTCGATCACGTAGACCTTGCGCATGCGCGTCATGCTCACGATCACGACCTCGCGGTCGTAGTCGTTGCCGTCGGGCGTGGAGCCGCCCGTGAGGCCCGTGTTCGAAGCCTGCGAGATGACGATCGCGTTCGCGGCGACGCAAGCCTGCAGCACCCGCCACTGCTCGACGAGCGTGCCTGGCCGCACGACCGCCGCCACCTTCCCTTCGCCAAAGCGAAAACCCTTGCGGTAGCGCCGCGTGGCTTCGGCGCCGGTCAGCACGTGCTGGCGGCCGACGACGGCGCGCAACGACGCGACAAGCGGCTCGCGAGCGGCGCTTGGGTGCGTGATGGACATGCGAACGGCTCCTGCGGAAAACGATGATCGCGGAAGGATAGAACCCGCGATCCATTACGTCCAATATCGCGACCACGCACGATCAAGACGAAAAAGATATGGATCGACCCTTGAACCCGCCGAATCAGCCCTGCGGCGCATGCCGCGCCGCATCGCGCACGACGCGCACGAAGTTCTGCACCGTGGGCGCCTTTTCGCGCGGACGGTGCACGAGCGCGATGGTCGTGTGCAGCGTACCGCCCTTGAGGTCGTGGTAGGTCACGCCCTTGGCCTGGATCTGGCGCATCGAAGAAGGAATGAGCGTGACGCCGAATCCCGCCGCCGCCATGTTGACGGTCGAGGAAATCTGCGGCGATTCCATGCTGATCACGGGAATGAAGCCCGCCGCGTGACACGCGCTGATGATCGAGTCGTAGAGATCGGGGCCGATCGGGCGTGGGAAGAGGATCAGCGGGTCGCCCGCGAGATCGCCGAGATCGAGGCGGCGGCGGCGCGCGAGGCGATGGCGCGGCGGCAGCACGGCGAGGACGTCCTCTTCCACGAGCGCCTGCGTGGCGAGGCCGCGGCAATCGAGCGGCAGGCGCACGAAGGCGGCATCCACCTTCGCTTCGCTCACGCGTTCCAGCAGCACCGAACTGTTGCTCTCCTCGCACCCGATCACGACACCGGGATACGCGCTGCGAAAGCGCTGCAGCACGGTCGCAACGAGCGGATGAAACACCGTGGATCCCGCGAAGCCGAGCACGAGCCTGCCGGTCTCGCCACGCCCCGCGTTTTGCGCCTCGGCGAGCGCCAGATCCGCGTCGTCGATGAGGCGTTGCGCGCGCTCGCGAAAGAGCCGCCCGGCCTCGGTCAACTCCACGCGCCGCGAGTGGCGAATGAAGAGCCGCGTGCCGATTTCCTTTTCGAGCTTGAGGATCTGCTGGCTGAGCGGCGGCTGCGCCATGCCGAGAAAGGCTGCCGCCTCGCTGAAATGCAGATACTCCGCGACGGCGAGAAAGTAGCGTAGTTGCCGGAATTCCATATCGTTTTCGTCTTGATGCAACCGGTGGATTGTGAACCCGCTACGCGCGCGCGTCCAATCCCGACAGCAGGACGCGTGCGCAACCGGTATGCGTCAAGACGGCGCCGGCCTAAAAATCAGCCGAGACCCATGCGCGTCTCGTCGACGAACTTCTCTGTCGCGTCGTCGATCTTGCGGCCCTTGCGGCCGGAGGGACCATGGATGTAGACGGTCTTCATATCGATCTGCGTCGCCCCGCTCATGCCGGGCGGCGGCGTCATCTCGTAGTGGACCTCGCGCGCGTGGTCGGCCATCTGCAGGCGCGGATTGAACACCGAGTTGAAGCGCCACAGCATGCGCACGAAATTGGTCTGGCCATGCAACAGCAGATGCGTGGCCTGCCCCGCCGCGCCGCGCAGCGCGGTCCAGCCCATGTGCTTGCGATTGAGCACCTGCTGCGTGCGCACGAGTTCCGCGTAGAACTCGGGCAGCGGAAGCTTCGTCGGCACGACGGCGTGCTGGATGTCATAAAGACGATAGTCGAGGCTCGTGAGGCGCCGCGCCTCGCGCTGCCAGTTCTCCGTGCCCGGATACGGCGTATTCACGCTGATATTGACGATCTCGGGAATCTCCAGGCACCACTGGCGGATCGTCTCGAAGCGTTCGCGGTCCCAGTCCGGATCGGCGATCAGATTGATCGCGACGGTAATCCCCAACGAACGCGCAAACTCGAGCGCCTCGAAATTCCGGTCGAGGCTGATCCGTTTGCGAAACGCCTTGAGTCCCTCCTCGTCGATCGCCTCCAGACCGAGGAACATGTACTTCAGGCCAATGGACTGCCACAGGCGGAACACGTCCTTGTTGCGCAGAAGCACGTCGCCACGCGTTTCCAGGTAGTAGCGCTTGTCGATGCCACGCCGCTTGATCGCCTCGCCGATCGCCATGCCGTGTTCGGCGTGCACGAACGCCACATCGTCGACGATGAACACGCCCGGCTCGCGCAGCGACGCCAGTTCGTCCACGACGACTTCGGGGCTGCGCGTGCGGTAGCTGCGTCCGTAGAACGTCCATGCGCTGCAGAACGTGCAGTCCCACGGGCAGCCACGCGCGAACTCGATGGAGGCGCAAGGATCGAGCGTGCCGATGAAATACTTGCGGCGATGGCGCAGCAGGTCGCGCGCGGGCCGCACCGGATCGAGATTCTCGACGAAGCCCGGCGGCGGCCCCGATCCGTGGCTCGTGAGGACGCCGGGCACCGCGAGCAGGTCGGTGCCGCGCGACACCGCTTCGAGCAGTTCGTTGACCGAAGCTTCTCCCTCGCCGCGCAGCACGCAATCGATCGCGCCTTCGGCATGGCGCAGCAGATCGTGCGCGGTGAACGACACGCTGTGGCCCCCGACGAAGACGAAACACGAGGGCAGCGCGGCCTTCACGGCCTTCGACAGGTCGATGATCTCGGGAATGTTGGCCAGATAGTTGCCCGAGAAGCAGAGCGCCTCGGGCTGCCAGTCACGCACCATGCGCATGAGGTCGCGGTGTGTCTCGACCTGCAGATCGAGCAGGCGCACGTCATGCCCCGCATCGCGCGCCGTGCCGGCCACGGATTCGAGACCCAGCGGCTCGAGCCGCAGGAACACGCGCGTGTACATCAGTCCGCTCGGGTGGACAGCAAGCAATTTCATGAAGCCTCCTTGCGAAGGGCCGCCGCTTCGCGAGAGTCTACGCGCGTTGGCGGATCGCTGCGCCGCGGCGTGTCTCGCGCAGGAACGATGTTCAGAAACTGCCGAACAGCGAACCAAGCACGATCACCACGCCGAGCGCGATGAGCGCGCCGACGATGCTCACCACCACGAGGTCGCGGTAGCTTTCGCGATGCGTCGAGCCGCACACGGCCAGCAGCGTGACGACGGCGCCGTTGTGCGGCAGACTGTCGAGCGTGCCCGACGACATCACGGCCACGCGGTGCAGCAACGCGGGATCGATGCCATGCTGGGCGGCGAGCTGCATGTAGGTGCCGCCGAGCGCGTCGAGCGCAATGGTCAACCCGCCCGAGGCCGAGCCCGTGAGCCCGGCTAGCAGGTTGGTGGCCACGGCGAGCGAGACGAGCGGGCCGCCGCCGATGCCGAGCACCCAGTCGCGCACGGCCCCGAACGCGGGCAATGCGGCGATCACGGCGCCGTAGCCCACGAGGCTGCCCACACTCAGCACGGGCAACACCGACGCGTTGGCACCCGCATCGACGCTTTCGCGCAGCGCGCCGAGCCGCCCGCGATTGAGTGCCACCAGCACGATGATGCCGAGCGCGAGCGCAACCGAGACCCCCCACACGCCCGCCACCGCCGAAAGCGTGGTCGCACCCCAGCGCGGTTCGGCGAGATACGAGGCGTCGATGCGCGGAAACACCACGACGTTCATCACGAAGTTCATCCCCACGACGACCACGAGCGGCGCGAGCGCGGCGAAGGGCGACGGCGGCCCGGCATGGTCCGGCACAGCAGCGCCGCCGATCTCGGCGGGATCGAAGGCTTGTGCGAGGGTCGCGCGCTCGCGCACGAGCGAGGACTTGCCACGCTCTTCGTCATCGGCGCCGCCGTTGTCGGGCTCGACGAAGCCCTCGCCGTTGCGCCGCGCCGCCGCCGCCGCGCGCCCGAGCCACCAGAGGCCGAAGCCCGCCATCACGAAGCTCGCGATCACGCCAAGGCCCGGCGCCGCGAACGGCGTCGTGCCGAAGAACGGCATCGGAATGGCGTTTTGCAGCGCGGGCGTGCCGGGCAGCGCCGACATCGTGAAGGTCGCCGTGCCGAGCATGATCGCAGCGGGCATCAGGCGGCGCGGGATATCGGCGGAGCGAAACAGCGCCTGCGCCATGGGGGCGAGCACGAAGAACGCGACGAACAGGCTCACGCCGCCATAGGTGACGAGCGCGCCGCCCAGCACCACGGCCACGAGTGCGTGGCGCGTGCCGAGCTTGTCGATCATGAGGCGCGCCACGGCATCCACCGAACCGCTGTCTTCCATCAGCTTGCCGAACAGCGAGCCGAGCAGGAAGAGCGGGAAGAACTGGGCGAGAAATCGGCCCGTGCTCGACATGAATGTTTGCGTCCAATGCGCGAGCACCGGCTCGCCGGAAATGAGCGCGGCCAGCATGGCGCACAGCGGCGCGAGCAGCAGCACGCTCCAGCCGCGATACGCGAGCCAGATCAGCAGCGCGAGACTCGCGAGCATGCCCCCGAGGCCGATAACGAGCGTGCCCGCGCTCATTGCAGCACCCCTTCGAGCAGCGCTTCGAAATTGAACGTGGACGTCTCGCCGATCTGCGCGCCATGCTGCGCGAGAAATTCCTCGGCGGTGCGGCGGCCTTCGTCGCGCAGCATCGTGATGAACGACCACTCGGCGTTGAGCTTCGACGACGAGCCCAGCGTGACGAGCTTCGCGCTATGCACGCGATGCAGGCGCATATGCGCCCAGCGGCGTCCCTCCTCGCTGCCTGCGTCGGCGACCTTGTGCAGCAGCGCCATCATGCGCAGCTCCTTGATTAGCGGCGAGTTGAATGCGATCTCGTTCACGCGGTTGATGATGTCGCGCGCCGAGCGCGGCGTGCCCGCGCGTTCCACGGGGTTCACCTGCACGAGGATCGTGTCGTCCGAATCGGTCTCGCGAATCAGCGGCGTAATCGTGGGATTGCCCGCGTAACCGCCGTCCCAGTAGGGTTCGCCGTCTATCTCGACGGCCTGGAACAGCGTGGGCAGGCAGGCCGACGCGAGCAGCGCGTCGGGTGTGAGGTCGGCGTTGCGGAACACGCGCGCCTGGCCGTTCGAAACCCGCGTCGCCGTGACGAAGAGTTTGATGCGCGAGCGGCGCAACGCGTCGAAGTCGATCGTGTCGGCAAGGATCGTGCGCAACGGGTTCACCCGCCCCGGATTCAGGTCATACGGGGAGACGACGCGCGCCATCATGTCGAGCGCGACGAACACGGGCGAATGATCGAGCGTCCAGCGCCCGAGCAGGATGTCGACGGGGCCGCGCCGGAACGGGCTGAAGCGCGCGGCGTCGGCCACGCGGCGCCAGAAGCGTTCGAGCGCCTCGCGCGCGCCGGCTGCGCCACCCAGCGCATGGCCGCTCGCGAGTACGGCGGCGTTCATCGCGCCCGCCGAGGTGCCCGAAATGCCTTCGATCTGCAGCCACGGCTCTTCGAGCAGGCGGTCCAGCACGCCCCATGTGTATGCGCCATGGGAGCCGCCGCCTTGCAGCGCGAGATCGACGAGCAAGGGCTCGGTGCGGGTCGTGCGGGTTGACGTCTCGGCTTCGGCAGGCATTGCGGCTCCGTTGCAGACAGACCACGGGCGAGATTACAGGAAAAGCGTAAACGGCCGCACGAGAATGACGCAGCGCGCAATCTGGTTCACGCGCGCTGGCATCGCGCTGCGGCCGGCACGCCGCGGGCGGGTCGCAGCGGCGCACCAGGGCGTTTGGTAGACTGGATCTCCCGTCACGCTTTCCCGCCTTGCTGTGTCGAATGTCCATCCGCTGCGGGGGCCGCTTTCGCTCTCGAGCCCGCTTCCCGAACTGCTCGCCGAAATCCGCGCCTGCCATGCCTGCGCCGACGCGCTGCCGCTGGGGCCGCGCCCTGTGCTGCAGGCGAGCGATACGGCAAGCCTGCTGATCGTCGGCCAGGCGCCGGGCGCCAAGGTCCATGCCTCGGGCGTGCCGTGGGACGACGCGAGCGGCAAACGGCTGCGCGCGTGGCTCGGCATCGACAGCGAAACGTTCTACGACGCCGCTCAGGTCGCGCTCGTGCCGATGGGCTTTTGCTACCCCGGCCGCGGCGGCGGCGGAGACAACCCGCCGCGCCCGGAATGCGCCCCACTGTGGCACGCGCGGCTCGTCAAGCAGTTGCGTGGCGTGCGCCTGACCCTGCTCGTCGGCCAGTATGCCCAGCGCTATTTTCTGGGCAGCGAGCGCCGCGGCTCGCTCACCGAGACGGTCGCGGCCTGGCGCGACTACGCACCCAATTTCGTGCCGCTGCCGCATCCGTCGCCACGCAATCAGGCATGGTTCAAGCGCCACCCGTGGTTCGAACTCGACGTCCTGCCCGCACTGCAGGAGCGCGTAAAAGCACTGCTGGCACCCGCGGGCCGCCACGCGCACACTACTAAAAAGGAGCCGACGATGACGACGAAACCGGCAATCGATATCCAGCGTGTCTACGAACCGCTGCCCGGGGACGGACACCACTGCTATCTGGTGGACCGGCTGTGGCCGCGCGGCCTGAGCAAGGAAAAACTCGCGAACGTGGAATGGCTGAAGGCGGTGGCGCCGAGCACCGAATTGCGCCAATGGTTCCACAAGGACCCGGAGCAGTGGACCGAATTCAAAAAGCGCTATCTGGCCGAGCTGAACGCCAATCCCGACGCCTGGCGTCCGCTCGCCGAAGCGGCCGAGAACGGGCACATCACCCTGCTCTATGGCTCCCATGACACCCAGCGCAATCACGCGATCGTGCTGCGCGAGTATCTGGCGAAGCACGTGAAGCACAAGTGAGCGGACGGCGCGCAGGCGCCGTCCGTTTCACGCTCGACGCTCAGAAGAGATACATCCCCGCGACGAATACCACGCCCGAGAACAGCAGCGTAGTCACGCAGTAACCCATGATGTCGCGCACGCCGAGGCCTGCGATCGCGAGCGCGGGCAGCGCCCAGAACGGCTGCGCCATGTTGGTCCACGCCTCGCCGTAAGCGATCGCCATCGCCGACTTGCCGAGGTCCGCGCCCAGCGCCTGCGCCGCCGGCATCACGAACGGCCCCTGCACGACCCAGTGGCCACCGCCCGAAGGCACCGCGAAGTTGATCACCGCCGAGCTGAGAAATACGAGCAGCGGAAACGTGTGCACGTTCGCGATATCGACGAACCACTTCGTAATGACGCCCGCGAGACCCGAGTGGTCCATGAGCGCCTGAATGCCCGCGTAGAACGGAAACTGGATCATGATGCCCGAGGCGCCCTTCGCGGCGCCGGCCACGGCGCGCGCGTAGGCCATCGGCGTCTTGTGCAGCACGAGGCCCGCCGCGAGGAACACGAGGTTCACGGTATCGATGTCGAGCGCGAAGCCCTTCGTGTGAAAGCGGAAGCCGAGAAACACGAAGCACAGCGCCGCCACCAGCAGCGAAAGCCCCCGGCTTTCCTCGATGCGCTCGGCGAAGGTCGCGTCGGGGCCGAGCTTGCGCTCGACGCTCGGCGGATCTTCGAGCAGCGCGGGGTCGACCGAGACGACATCTTCGGGCTTCGGCATCATGAGACGCACGAGAATCGGCAGCAGCACGATCAGGCCGATCGTGATGAACGCGTTGTAGCCCGTGAAGATGGTCTGCGAGACCGGGATCAGGCCGACGGCCTTTTCCATGGGGTTGCCCTTCGTAGCCGCGACGAGCGGCACCGAGCCGGAAAGGCCGCCGTGCCACGTGAGAAAGCCCATGTACGCGGCGGCGACGAGCAACCGGTAGTCCGCGCCGCGCACGCGCCGCGCCACTTCGCGCGAGAACATCGCGCCGAGCACGAGGCCGAAGCCCCAGTTGATCGCGCAAGCGATCGCACCCACGAATGCAACCAGCATCACGCCCTGGGCCGGCGTGCGCGCGCAACTCGCCAGCGCCACCAGCATGCGCTTGACCGGGCCGGAGCTGGCGAGCGCGTGGCCGGTCACGAGAATCAGGACCATCTGCATCGCGAACGCGAGCAGGTTCCAGAAGCCCGAACCCCACATCAAGACGAGCGCTTCGGGCGGCTGCGGCGTGAGCGCGAACGCCAGCACGAAGGTCACGACGGTGAGGAGGATGGCGAAGATGAGCGGATCCGGCAGGATCCGATGCACTACGCCGGTAAAGAATTGGGAAATACGCTGAATCACGGTGGTCTGCTCCTCGTCTGCTGATACGGAACCGGTCGCCTGTTTTCTTCTTTGCGAACCGAGGCCGCGATTTTTGCACAGCGCGGCACAATGCGTGCGCCACGCCGGCGAATTTCTGAATGTGCGCCGAATGTGCGCCGAACGCGCGCCTGACCGGTGATTGTGCGCCCCCACGAAATAAGCCGTTACATGCTTGGGCGCGCCCTAAAAGTCTTATCTGCTACCGTTATGGTTGCTATCTCAATAAATGTCCGGGTGATTCCACCCAGCTGGAGGCAGCAATGCGCAAGCAGTTTCTCGGTGTCGTGCTCGCCGCGCTAGCCGGCCTGTTCGTGGCTTCGCCGCCCGCGCACGCCCAGTCGCAGGCATTCACGAATCAGACCGTCAACATCTACGCAGGACCTGCGGCCGACTTTCCTATCGTCGCCCAGATTCCGGGTGGCGTGGCGGTAACGGTATGGGGCTGCGTCGCCGGCTTCAGCTGGTGCGACATCGGTTTTCCGGGCCTGCGCGGCTGGGTCTACGGCACCTTCATCAGCTATCCGTGGCAAGGACAGCGCGTGCCGGTGATGAACTATGGCCCGCGCATCGGTCTGCCCATCGTGACGTTCTCGCTCGGCGCGTACTGGGGCATGCACTACCGCGATCGGCCCTGGTACTCCAATCAATCGCGCTGGTCGCGCCATCCAGGGCCGCGGCCCGTGCCGCCGCCGCCCGTGCGGCCTCGTCCGCCCGTCGGTCGTCCGCCCAGCGGCGCACGGCCGCCTAACCAGGGCGGCGGGAATCGTCCGCCCAACAACAATGCCGGCCAGGGAAACCGGCCACCCGGCGCAGGCCCCGGCAACAACAACGCGCGGCCACCCGGTCAAGCGAACGCGCGGCCGCCTGGACAAGGCAATGCTCGTCCGCCTGGGCAAGGCGGTGGCCGGCCGCAGGGGCAAGGCGGCGGGCGGCCGTCCGGCGGCGGGAGTAATCGACCACAGGGCAGTGGGGGCGGGCCTGGTGGTGGCGGTGGTGGCGGGCCTGGTGGCGGAGGCGGTGGCGGTGGCGGCGGGCCTGGTGGTGGCGGTGGTGGTGGCGGTGGTGGTGGCGGTGGTGGTGGCGGTGGTGGCGGCGGGCCTGGTGGTGGCGGTGGTGGTGGCCGTCCGCCTCAGGGTAGCTAACGTCGCGACGCGCGCGAGCAAGTCCATGCCAAACCACGGCATGCCCGCGCCGGCCACATCACCATCGCTCAGAACCGGTAGCCGATACCACCCAGGATCACGTCCGTATCGCGGCTATAGCGCGTGACCACGCGGTTCCACGTGACGCGCGCAGCCCAGTGCTGCGTGAAGCGATAGGACGCCGAGATGGAGACGAGTCCCGAGAGAATCCCGTCGCCGGTATCACGCTCGTCGGGATGCTCACCGTGATGGATCGCCGCGTAGAGGCCCGCGCCGAACCCGAGCGTGAGACGCTCGTCGAAGAACGCGCGCGTGAGCCACAGCTGCGCGGTCGCGCCATCGCGTCGCGCCGAGATGCCATTGCCCTCGTGCAGATACCCCACCGTCGCGTCCAGAAAGGAATTGATGCCGCGCCGGTACTCGATTGCCTCGGCCGCCGATGTCTGCGATTCGAGGCTGTTGAGGATCGTCTCGCCCGCCATCAGCGTGATCTCGTTGTTCGTCACCTTCTGCGTGCGCGGCAACGCGAAATCGCGCGGGCCGGGCGTGTCAGGCGCGTCGAGCTGATAGCCCACGCCTAGCATGAGCGATGTCGTCGATGGGCCGCGCGACACCTGCACGCGGTTGAGCTGCAGGTTCGCCGTCCAGCGATGCGTGGAGTACCACGTGGCGCGCGCACTGTAGAGCACGCCCCAGCCGTGCGTATCGGACCAGCCCTGGCCCTGCGACGCGGCCTCGGTATCGAAATAGCGATACGGCCCGACACCCAGCGCGAACACGAAGCGGCGCTGCGCGAGCGGCAAACGCGCCCACGCCTGGATCGCCTGGCCGTCGCGGTGATGGTTCGGAATATGGCCTTCGTTCAACCACGCAATGCTGCCGGCAAAATACTGGCCGAAACCCTCCGTGTAATCCATTTGCCACGAATAGGTGTGATCGGCGCCGCTTTTGAGCGGCCCTGTGTAGAGCGTGAATTCCTGCGCACAAACCGACCCCGAAGCCATGGCGAGCGCGCTGCCGACAACACCGGCTGCGGCTAGCGACGTGATGTTCTTCATTGCGTGCGTTGGCCTTGCGGTTGGGATGACGTGACTCGCTGCAAGGAAAACGTATGCAACGGAACGCGGAGCATACCGCGCCGTGACATTTTTTGTGTGAACCCACTCTTTCAATTAATTACGGGATGACGCAGAACAAACTTCCGATATTTATTTCGCCATCCTAATTACATGAATAAAAAAGAAACGCCGCACAAAAAGTGCGGCGTTTTCCTGCAGTCAGCTTCGCGCTCGGCGCAATATCAGCGCACGTGATGGCAGACGCGCTCAGCGTGATGGTGAACGTGCTCGACGTGGCACACTTCGTGGTGGTACGGTTGGGCGACGGCGGCGAGCGGCGCGAACAGCGCGGCGCACGCAATCAGGGCGAACAGGCGGACAGCGGGCTTGGTAACGGCGTTCATGACTCGGCTCTTGCGTCTGAAAACAGCGTGGGTGGGAATCAAAAGCCAGCACTGTATCGCAGAGTGTTCCGCAGCGTATTACACGGATGTAACGGGCGTAGCGCTCGATGAAACGCTCTTGACACGCCTTGCTGCGCAGGACCGGGCACGGCGGCCGCTCACATAGTCGGCTCGCCACCCTCGTCGTGTGTGAGGCGCCGCAGCAGTTCGCGACCTCGGGTGGTGAGGCGCAGCGTGGGGTCGCCGGCAGCCTCGTCCATTTCGACGAGACGATAGCGCTGCAGCGCCAGGAAATCGGAATCGAGCATCTGCATCGGCGCGTCCGCATCACGGATCAGCAGCAAGGTCGCTAGTTCGTGGTGACTGAGCATCAGGTCTCTCCAGTTGTTGGCCTGAATCGAAGCGTAAGCACCGATTCCAGCCACCTGCCCGAAAAGCAATCGACCGAAGGGCCGTGGGCTTGAGTCATCCCAGCATAGCGAGTCAATCGTACAGTTTCGCTACAGTCGTGTTTCGCTGTGTTACGCGCCGGTGTCTGAAGCAAGAAAGCGGCGCGCAGCTGCACGATATGCAGCCTGCGCGCCGCCCGCTCAACGCCTCTTGAGCCTTAGTTGATTTCGAGGCGCTTACTGGCGCCTGCGGCCCGCTTCGGTAGCGTCAGCGTCAGCACGCCATCCTTGTATTGCGCGCTCGCCTTTGCATCGTCGATTTCCGCGGCGAGCGTGAACGCGCGGCTCACGCTGCCCGCATAACGCTCGCGACGCACCACGCGCTCACCTTCCTTCAGCTCGCTGCCGCGCTCGACTTTCGCGGCAATCGACACGAGATTGCCATCGATTTTCACGTCGATATCTTTCCGGTCGACGCCGGGCATTTCGGCCTTCACCGTGAAACCGGCCTCGTCTTCCGTCACGTCGATGCGGATACTCGCCACCTGCCCTTCCACGCCGCTCGTGGCACGCAACGGCCGGAACAGCCCGTGAAACAGATCGGGCACACCTTCCATCGAAAACGGATCGTAACGCGAGATAGTGCTCATTGATGCCTCCATGGGCTGAACGATTTTCGTGTCGACGCAACGACGACGTTGCATCGGATTCCTAAATTCACTGTCAGATGGCGCAGATGCACGACTTCTCTGCGGCCAACGACGGAGAATCGCCGGCAACGAAGCGCGCCGCTCGCGCGGCGCGGTCGCTGCCGCTTACCGTTCCAACATGAAGGCACCTCGCGTGTTTGCAAGCCCCTTTTTTTCGCCGCACGCGAAATATTTGCATCGCAGCGCGGCGCGTCATTGCATATGCATGCCGCCGTTGATCGCGATATCGGCGCCGGTGATGAACGCCGCGTCGTCCGAACAGAGGAACGCCACCAGTGCCGC
This sequence comes from Paraburkholderia sp. EG286B, assembly GCF_040965655.1. Lineage (NCBI taxonomy): Bacteria > Pseudomonadati > Pseudomonadota > Betaproteobacteria > Burkholderiales > Burkholderiaceae > Paraburkholderia > Paraburkholderia sp. EG286B. Next base: position 89,845 of record NZ_JBFRCF010000001.1, read on the forward strand.
AACCTCGTTCGGCTGGCCGAGACGGCCTACCGGAATCTGCGGGAGGATGCGCGCGTCCAGCACGTCTTGCGGCACGGCTTCCACCATTTGCGTGGCGAGATAGCCCGGCGACACGGTGTTCACCGTCACGCCCTTCTTCGCCACTTCCAGTGCGAGCGCCTTCGTGAAGCCATGCACGCCTGCCTTCGCCGCCGAATAGTTGGTCTGGCCGAAAGCGCCGCGCGAGCCGTTGACCGAGCCGATATTGATGATGCGCCCGAAGCCGCGCGCGATCATGCCGGGCAGGAACGGCTTCGTCACGTTGAAGAGCGCGTCGAGATCGGTGCGCATTACCGAATCCCAATCGGCTTTCGACATCTTCACGAAGCTGCGGTCGCACGTAATGCCCGCGTTGTTGATGAGCACGTCCACCTGGCCGAGATCGTCGAGTGCCTGCTGCGCCGTGCGCTCGCAGGCATCGCAGTCGGCGACGTTCATCTGGTGGCAGCCGAAGTCGCGGCCCGCCGCGCGTTCGGCGGCAAGCCAGGCATCGGCGCGCGTGTTCGCCGCCGAGCACGAGACGGCGACGGTCATGCCCGCGTCGTGCAGGCGCCGGCTGATCGCCTCGCCGAGTCCGCCCATGCCGCCCGTGACGAAAGCAACGCGCTTAGTGGCCATGCTGGCCTCCTCCCGCGCTCGCGCCCTGCGCACGGCCTGCGCCCGCCGCCTTGCCCGGATGCGCGGCGCCATTGGCGGCGCTGCTCATCGCGCGCTCGAAGGCGTTCATCCACTCGCGCATCGGCAACGCGCCCGGCACCTTGGAAGCGCTGGCTTGCGCGCCCGCGCAGGCCTCCTGCCACTGCTGCGTGAAGTCGCGTGCACTGTCGGACCACGTGCTCGCGCCCTGCATCGCCGCCGCGACGCCCTCTTGCCAGAGCGTGGTGCTGGCGCCGAGATAGTCGCGCCAGACCGATTGCGTGGCTACCGCGAAATCGGTCCAGTCGCGCGCGGTGCGCAACGATTCGAGCAGGCCTTCGACCGCCTCGCGGTCGCGCGCGATGCGGCGCTGCTCCAGCTTCAACATCTGCTCGCGCCACTGCTGCTGCCCGGCGAGCAAGCGCAGCGCGGCCGACGTGTTGGTACGGTAAGTGTCGAACGAGGCGCCCATCGCGTTGCCGAGCGAGGCGGCGTCGAATGAGGGATGGGAAGCGGTTGCCATGGTCAATCTCCTCCTTATGTAGCTTTCGCCCGGCGCGGCCGGATGCGTTTGCTGCCAAAGGGACCGCGGTGGACCGCGACGGGACGCGGGCTGCGGCGAGCGAAATAAAAGCGCTTCACGCGCGACGATGGGGAACGGGATGCTTCGGAGTGCCGTGTGTTCGCAAGACAGCCGGCTCAAGCCAACATCATAGGCAGTAAGACGGGCGCCCGCGCGCCGAATGGGCGATTTGTCGCTTGATCGATGTCACATTTCGAGATAGCTGATGCGCAGCGAGTCAAAACCAGGCTTGTCATTGCGGGTATTTCGCGACGGACTGTAAGGGCGGGAACGCTGCCCGGCCGATCGCGCCCTCGACGCGAACCGGCCGGTGGACCCGGGTGCCCCGGTCAGGCGGCCGGCGCCTCTTCGGCGCGCACCAGCATCACCGGCCGGTCCGCCATGCGCAGGAACGATTCGGCCACGCTGCCGAGCAAGATGCGCTTCATGCCTGACAAGCCGCGCGTGCCCATCACGACGAGGTCCGCGCCGTCCTCGGCGGCGATGCGCGAGATCACGGCGGCGATCTCCTCGCCGCTCGAATCGGCTGCGCGCGTGGTGCCCGGCACCTGAGCCTGGGCGAACACCTGTTTTGCTTCTTCGAGCGCCGCCGTTGCCGCGTCGTTTTCCGCCGAATGGCGCGCCTGTTCTTCGGCGAAGCCCGAACTCACGTCCACGAGCCGCGCCGGATGCCGCACGACACACAGCGCCTGAACGGCGCCGCCCGTCGCTTTCGCGATCTTCACGGCCTCATCGAGCGCGCGCCGGCCGCTGCGGCTGCCATCGACCGCTACCAGAATCTGCTTGTACATCGTGGACCTCCCGGGCCTTGCCCATGTTGCGCACCGGCTCCCGGCGCGCGCTATCTAGATAAAGTTCGTTGTAGCGCATTTGGGTACGGATGCGCGCCCCGGCCAGTGCGACCCGTTGTCTCTGCTGCGTCGGCAGCGTGATCCACCCGACCGGCTCAGCGCATCGTCAACACCGCCGCGCCCGTGAGCCGTCCCTCGCGCAAATCGGCCAGCGCCTCGTTCGCGCGCGTGAGCGGGTACGGCGTGGTCTCGATTTCGAGCTTGCGCCGCGCGGCGATCGCCATGAAGGTCGTGCCGTCCTCGCGCGTGAGATTCGCCACCGAGACGATGCGCCGCTCTTCCCACAGCCATGCGTAAGGAAACGAGGGAATGTCGCTCATATGGATGCCGCCGCACACGACCGTGCCGCCCTTCGTCAGCGCCCGTAGCGCGGCGGGCACGAGCGCGCCGACCGGCGCGAACAGCAGTGCCGCGTCGAGTTCCTCGGGCGCGCGCTCGTCGCTGCCGCCCGCCCACGTCGCACCGAGGCGCCGCGCGAACTGCTGCGCCGCCGCATCGCCCGGACGCGTGAACGCGTAGACCGTGCGCCCCTGGTGGCGGGCGACCTGCGCGACGATATGCGCCGCCGCGCCGAAGCCGTAGATGCCGATGCGCCGTGCATCGCCCGCCATCGCGAGCGAGCGATAGCCGATGAGTCCCGCGCAGAGGAGCGGCGCGGCCTCGACGTCGCTGTACTGGCGCGGCAGATGGAAGCAGTAGCGGGCGTCGGCGACGGTGCGCGTGGCATAGCCGCCGTCGATCGTGTAGCCCGTGAAGCCGGGCGCGTCGCAGAGATTCTCGCGCCCGTCGGCGCAGAAACGGCAATGGCCACAGGTGTGCCCGAGCCACGGCACGCCCACGCGGTCGCCGGGCGCGAAACCCGTCACGCCGGCCCCGAGCGCCGCCACCGTGCCGACGATCTCGTGGCCGGGAATGAGCGGCTTTTTCGGCTGAGCGAGATCGCCGTCCACGACGTGCAGGTCGGTGCGGCACACGCCGCACGCGCGCACGTCGATCAGCAGTTCGCCCGCGCTCGGCACCGGATCGGGTAGATCGGCTTCGCGCAGCCGCGGATTCTCGCCGTCGAACAGCATTGCCCGCATCGCTTTCCTCCTCGCCGGAACGCGGCGGACCCGCCGCATCGATCACCATAAAAGCATGTTATGCAATCGGACCGCGGGCTGTCGTGCATTGCGCGCTGCGGCGCAGCTACCGCGATGCGACACGCCGCCACAGGACATCCACGCGTGGCGTGCCGCGCGATCGTGGCACCATAAGACGAATCCCACAGGACACGAGGGCCGCCGCCCGGCCTCGCGCGCGGAGTCCGTCCGCCGTGAGGGCCGCACGCTCGCGCCACGCGCACCGCCGCGTCGCGCACGCAGTCCGCCTCGGTCCGCCTTCCGCCGCCGCGCAACCGGAGCTCCGCATGAACGCCACCGACACCCCTGCCTACCCGCCGCTCTCCGACGACCTGCTGCGCCGCATGGACGCCTGGTGGCGCGCGGCCAACTATCTCTCGGTTGGCCAGATTTATCTGCTCGCCAATCCGCTGTTGCGCGAGCCGCTGCAGCTCGCGCACGTGAAGCCGCGCCTGCTCGGCCACTGGGGCACCACGCCGGGCCTGAACTTTCTGTACACGCACCTGAACCGTATCATCAACGCGCGCGATCTCGACGTGCTGTTTCTCGCGGGGCCGGGCCACGGCGGCCCCGCTGTCGTCGCGAACACCTGGCTCGAAGGCACCTACAGCGAAACCTGGCCGAACGTGCCGCTCGACGTCGAAGGCATGGCCGCGCTCTTCAAGCAGTTCAGTTTTCCGGGCGGCATCCCGAGCCACGTCGCACCGCAAACGCCGGGGTCGATCCACGAAGGCGGCGAACTCGGCTACGCGCTCTCGCACGCCTACGGCGCGGTGTTCGACAACCCGGATCTGATCGTCGCCTGCGTGGTGGGCGACGGCGAAGCCGAGACGGGCCCGCTCGCCACTGCCTGGCACTCGAACAAGTTCCTCAATCCCGCCACCGACGGCGCGGTGCTACCCATCCTCCATCTGAACGGCTACAAGATCGCGGGGCCGACCGTGCTCGCGCGTATCGGCGACGACGAACTCGCCTCGCTGATGAAGGGCTACGGCCACGAGCCGATTTTCGTGGAGGCCGAGGAGCCGGACGTCGCGCATCGCCTGATGGCCGCCGCGCTCGACACCGCGTTCGACGACATCGCGCGCATCCAGAAGACTGCGCGCGAACTCGCGGACGAACACGGCAACCTGCCGCCCGGCTATGTGCGCCCGCGCTGGCCGATGATCGTCATGCGCACGCCCAAGGGCTGGACGGGCCCGAAAACCGTGGATGGCCAGAAGACCGAAGGCTCGTGGCGCTCGCACCAGGTGCCGCTCGCCAACATCTCGAAGCCGGGGCACCTCGCGCTGCTCGAAGGCTGGATGCGCAGCTACAAGCCCGAGGAACTGTTCGACGCGCAAGGCCGCCTCGTGCCCGACATCGCCGCGCTCGCGCCGCAAGGCGAAAAGCGCATGAGCGCGAACCCGCGTTCGAACGGCGGCGGCCGCGTGCGCGAGTTGCGCGTGCCGCCCTTCGAGCACCACGCCGTGGCGGTGCCCGCACCCGGTCAGGTGGACGCCGAAGCCACGCGCGTGATGGGCGCGTTCCTGCGCGAAGTGATGCGCGTGAACGACGCCACCCGCAACTTCCGCATCTTCGGCCCCGACGAAACCGCGTCGAACCGCTGGAGCGATGTATTCGATGTGACGTCGCGCACGTGGCTCGCGGAAGTCACGCCCGACGACGTCCAGCTCGCCACCAACGGCCGCGTGATGGAAATCCTCTCCGAGCACACCTGTCAGGGCTGGCTGGAAGGCTATCTGCTCACGGGCCGCCACGGTTTCATGTCGTGCTACGAGGCGTTCATCCACATCATCGATTCGATGTTCAACCAGCACGCGAAGTGGCTGCAGGTGATCCGCGAGATTCCGTGGCGGCGCCCACTGCCCTCGCTCAACTATCTGCTCACCTCGCACGTGTGGCGCCAGGACCATAACGGCTTCAGCCATCAGGACCCGGGCTTCATCGACTATGCGGTGAACAAGAAGTCGGACACGGTGCGCGTGTATCTGCCGCCCGACGCCAACACGCTGCTCGCCGTGACGGACCATGTGCTGCGCACCTGGAACCGCATCAACATCATCGTGGCGGGCAAGCAGCCGCAGGCGCAATGGCTCGACATGGACGCCGCCATTCGCCACTGCGCGGACGGTATCGGCATCTGGCAATGGGCGAGCAACGACGACGACGGCGAGCCCGACGTGGTGATGGCCTGCGCTGGCGACGTCCCGACCATGGAGACGCTGGCCGCCGTGGATCTGCTGCGCACCTGCCTGCCCGACCTGAAGATCCGCGTGGTGAACGTGGTGGACCTGATGACGCTCCAACCCGCCGACCGTCACCCGCACGGTCTGCCCGACGCCGATTTCAACGCGCTCTTCACGACCGACAAGCCGGTGATCTTCGCGCACCACAGCTATCCGACGCTGATCCACAAGCTCACCTACCGGCGCGCCAATCACGCGAACATTCACGTGCACGGCTTCATCGAGGAAGGCACGACGACCACGCCGTTCGACATGACGGTGCTCAACCGGCTCGACCGCTTTCACCTGTGCGAAGCCGTGATCGACCGTGTGGACGGACTCGCGCAGCGCGCGGCGCACCTGCGTCAGACGCTGCACGACAAGCTGGCCGCGCACCGCCGCTACGTGGACGAGTACGGCGACGACATGCCCGAAATCCGTAACTGGCGCTGGCCGGCGGCGCGCGGCGCGCAGGGTTCGGGCGACACGGCGTAGTTGCGCCTTGCGCCGCTCAGGTCGCAGCCGGCTTCGTACGCCCAAACACGCGCGCGAACGCGGTGACGAACGCGTCGAGCCGGTTCGATTCGAGACAATCGATGCCCGCCGCGCCCACCCGGCCGTTTCCGCCGGGGAACGCGCGGCAGAGTTCATCCGCGCCGCGCGGTTCCGTGAGCGGCGCGCGCACGCTCACCGCGTAGTTGCCGTCCGCGTTCACGCTCAGCACCGCGTGCGCGCGCGAGGGTTCCTCGTTGGCGAGCACGTTGGCGAACACGCCGCGCACGCGGCGCGCCCACGGCTCGTCGGGCAACACGCAAACGCTGCCGTACTGGAGCGCGACGAGCGGTGCGATCGCCTGGGCCAGTTCGAGATCGCCGTGACGGCAACGGGCGAGCTGTCCGACGATGGGCTCCGAGGCGATGAAATCGAACGGGTCGGCATAGGGCTTCATCGCCGCGTACAGATCGAGCGGCGCGATCATGAGATCTTCGACGCAGTCGCCGTAAGCGTTGTAGTTGATCGACTCGCCAAGCTCGCGCAGCTGCCCGGCCTGCGCGGCATCGAGCCCGGCCTGCTGGGCAAGCGCCTGCGCAGTGTCGGGCAGGTTGTCGCCCCAGGCCGCCGCGATCGCCCACGGCCGGTAGCGGCCGGCGAGATGGCGGTCGACGAGCACGCTCGTGCAGACCTGCGCCGTCGTGTCGATGTGCGCGACGAGATTCCTGTTCACAGGCAGGTCGCCCGCGTGGTGATGGTCGAAATATTCGACCGCGACGTCCTTCGCGAGCAGCGCGGTGAGCGCCTTGCGATTCACGTCGAACGAAATGTCGAGAACCGTGAGCGAATCGCCCGGCTGGGCGGGCACGCGCTCGACGAGCGCGATGTCGCGCTTCGCGCCGGTGATGAGCGTCGCCTCGCGCGGCCTTGCGAGCCGCAGTTGATGCAGCGCGCAGATACCGTCTGCGTCGCCATTGAATACGTCGAAATGCGCCATGTCTCCGGAATTCCGTTGGGTTGAACTTGACAGTATCGCGCAGCCTCCCCGGATTGCACAAAAGGTACGAGACGCCGATGCCCACGCAGATCGCTTCGATCAAGCCTTGACATGCCGCGCGACGGTCTTCCCGCGCTGGCTCGCGGTATGCTGGTTCCGACGCGTATCGCCCCGTATCCCTCCATTCCCACGATAGCCACGCCGATGTCCGACACGCCGATCTCACACCATGTCCTCAACCGTCAGCGCACGGCGCGCCGCCACAGTCGCCTCGTGGACGCCGCGCTCTCGCGTGCCTCCACGTATGCGCACCCGGCCGGGCGCATCGTGCGCATCGAAACGCATATTTCCGTGGTGTATCTCGCCGGGCGGTATGCGTACAAGATCATGAAGCCCGTCGATTTCGGCTTCGTCAATTTTGTGCGGCTCGATGCCCGACTCCGCTGCTGCGAAGCAGAGATTCGTCTGAATGCGCCCTTCGCGGGACCGATTTATCGCGACACGGGCGAGCTATTTTTTGATGGCCGTCGTTGCAGGCTCAGGCCCAGGCGCGGCGTGCGCGGCAACGCCAGAGTCATCGACTATGCGGTGCGTATGCGCCGCTTCGACCAGCGTCTGCTGTATTCGAACCTGCTCGCGCACGGCGAACTGGGCACGGCCGATATCGATGCGGCCGCAACCAGCCTCGCCGCGAGCCATCGGCATGCGCGCCGGGCCGGACGCGGACCGATGGCGCCCGCGGCGCGCCTCGGCTCGGCAGCCCTGCTGCGCGACCAGGTGCTCGCGGCACTCGCGCCCCTCGAAGCGGATCCGCGCACGGCACACGCGGTGGCAAGCGCCGCGTTGCGCGCGACTTGCGAAAGCGAACTCGCACGCCTCGCGCCGCACCTCGACGCCCGCCGCGCGGACGGATTCGTGCGCGCCTGCCACGGCGACCTGCATCTCGACAACATCGTGCGCTACGGGCGACACGCGCTGATGTTCGATTGCATCGAGTTCAGCGACGAACTGCGCTGGATCGACGTGACCTGCGATCTTGCGTTCCTGCTGATGGATCTGCGCGCGCACGGCCACGCCGCCTATGCCCACCGTCTGCTCAATCGCTACCTCGAAGCGACGGGCGATTTCGCCGGGCTCGCGGCGTTGCGGCTCAATATCGTCTATCGCGCGCTGGTGCGGGCTTTGGTCGCGATGCTCAAGGCGGGATCGCGCGCGCGGTCCGACGCGCAAGCGGGCGCAGGCGCCGCCACGCGCTACCTGGCGCTCGCGGCCGGCGAAGCGCGCGCCGTGCGCAAGCCCGCGCCCTGGCTTCTGCTCTGCCACGGCTTTTCGGGATCGGGAAAGTCGGTGGCAAGCCGCGCGTTCGCCGAATTGAGCGGGGCGATCCGCGTGTCGAGCGATCTCGAACGCAAGCGGCTCGAGCCCTTCGCGCCGCCCTCGCTCGAGGCGCTGCCGGCAAGCGCCTACACGCAAACCGCAGTCGACGCGCATTACGAACGCCTCGTCGCCCACGTGCGCGACGTGCTGAACGCGGGCTACACGGCGCTAGTCGACGCGACGTTTCTCAAGGCAACGCATCGCGCGCGTTTCGCAGCGCTCGCGCGTGAGCTGAACCGGCCAATGCTGATCCTGAACTTTCACGCGCCGCAAGCGCGGCTCGCCGAACGCGTGAACGTTCGCGCGCGCGGGCCACGCGACGCTTCCGACGCCGGCGCCGACGTGCTCGCCGCACAATTGGCGCAAGCGGATCCACTCGATGCGCGCGAACGGCAGCGCACCGTTGATCTCAATACCGACGTGGAAATCGGGGCGTTCTCGCGCGAGCCGTGGTGGGCCCGCTGTTCGCACGCATGGGTGCGGAGGATGGGGAGATCTGAAGCTGCGGCGGACTGATGATCCGCCGCAGAAGGCGGCGCCGTGCCCGCTTATCGCTCCACGAAAGGCCGCGCGAGCGGCCAGCGCAGCGAGGACGCCACCGGAAAGCGCGGCTTGCGGCCGGCCGGCGCGCGCCAAGGCTGCATGCGTGCCGCCATGGCCGCGCACAGGGCGAGGCCTTCCTCGCCGTGCAGTCGCTCCATGGCGTGATGCACGAGACCGGCGTCGAACCACAGCTTGAAGCGGCGATGGCAGGTGCGGAAATCGGGATACTGCTCGGGCAATTTCGACCAGACCGAGCCGGTGGCCAGTACCCAAAGGATGCCCGCGAAAACGTGACGAGGATTGTGCGCCGGGCGCCCGCGGCGGCGACCGTCAACGCGGATTTCGTGAAACATGGGCGCGATGCTGCGCCACTGCGCATCGGTAAGTTCCGGAGATATGCGGGAAGACATCTGATGGTCCCTGTAAAGTTATCTGACACAACAGGACTAAAGTAGCCTCACAACGCACAAGAAAATATCGGACTATGCCTAAAAATCGAGATGAACTCGCCGGTTCGGAATCGGCACGCTAACCAGCGGCCGTGGCCGGTGCTGCGCTACACTGCGCCATCCCGGCTTCGATGACGGATTTCCCATGGCGCCCTCATCCACTTCAAAAGCCCGGCACGGCCGGATACGCGTCGGCGTGGGCGGCTGGATCTATGCGCCGTGGCGTGGCGCGTTCTATCCCGACGGCCTTGCGCAGCGCCGCGAGCTCGAATATGCGAGCCGTCATCTCTCGACGCTGGAAATCAACAGTACGTACTACGGCGCGCAGCGCCCGGAAAGCTTCACGCGCTGGCACGACGAAACACCCGACGACTTCGTGTTCTCGCTGAAGGCCCCGCGCTTCGCAATGAATCGCCGCGTGCTGGCCGAAGCCGGGGTCACGATCGAGCGCTTCCTGAGCGGCGGCGTGTTGAACCTGCGCGACAAGCTCGGGCCGATCAACTGGCAGATCACGCCAGGCAAGCGCTTCGATCCCGAGGACTACGCACGATTTCTCGAACTGCTGCCGGACGAAGCCGAAGGCCGCCCGCTGCGCCATGCGCTCGAAGTGCGCGACGAGAGCTTCTGCACGCCGGAATTCGTCGCGCTCGCGCGCAAGCACAAGGCGGCGATCGTCATCAGCGGCGATTCCAGCTACCCGCTGATCGGCGACACGAGCGCCCCGTTCGTCTATGCCCGCATCATGGGAACCGTGCAGGGCCACCCGCAGGGCTACGCTCCCGCCGACCTCGACCTCTGGGCGAAGCGCGCGCTCGCGTGGTCGCACGGTGATACCCCCGACGACCTCGCCACCTACGCAAAGCCGCTCGCCGCCAAGGCCGGCCGGGACGTGTATCTCTACGTCATCAGCGGCTTCAAGGAGCGCAACCCGGCGGCAGCCATGGCGCTGATCGAGCGCGTCGGCGCGAGCTAGCCGCGCACGGCGCATCTCATCCGACACGTAAAAGACCGTAACGCCGCCGTCATGACTTCGTCAGCGGCGAGTTGATATGTATCAACATGCAAACTTGCAACGCAGCGGGATACTGAATCGATGCGTGCGGGCACTGTCGCTCCCGCCGCCCAACCGCACCACGGAGTGTCCTGCCTTTGCAAACCGCAATCGAATTCACCATCCGCGCCGGTATCCTGCTCCTCATCATCGCGCTCTGCCATGCCGCTGCACAGCGCTTTCGCCTCTCCGATTCGTTCGGCCTGACCAGCGCCGGCGTCCTGCTCGGCGCCGGCTACCTCGCCCTGGGCCACGTCGCGCCCGGCTTCACCGCTGCGAGCGTCGTCCCGTTGCTCACGCCATCGCTTCCGCCCGAGGCCTATCTCTGGATCTTCCTGCCGCCCATCCTCTTCGAAGCGGCGTTGCAGGTCGATACGCGCGGACTGCTCGCCGATCTCGCGCCCATCCTGTTGCTCGCGATCGGCGCCGTGGTGGCCGCCGCGGCAGCCGTTGGCCTCGCCACGTGGATCAGCAGCGGCGAGAGCCTGATCGTGTGCCTGCTGCTCGGCGCCATCGTCAGCACGACGGATCCGTCCACCGTGATCGCGCTGTTTCGCAACAGCGGCGCGCCCGACCGCCTGATCCGGCTGGTCGAAGGCGAAAGCCTGCTCAACGATGCCGCCGCCATCAGCATCTCCACGCTCCTCACTGGCGCGCTGATCCTCACGCCGTCCGCTGCGCACACGCACGGCTATCCGCTCGCAGGCTTCCTCGTTTCGCTCGTCGGCGGCTGTGCGTTCGGGGCGCTCGCGGGAGCGCTTTTCGTCGCGACGTCGAGCGCGCTGCGCAGCCTGCCGTTTTCCGAGTACGCGCTCTCGCTCGCGCTGCCCACGCTGCTCTATCCGGCCGCGGAACACGGGCTTCACGTTTCCGGCGTGGCCGCCGTGGTGTGCGCGGGCCTCGCGGCCAGCCAGCTCATGCGAACACGCCAGCCCGCCGCGAGCCAGGGGCTGTTTCGCCAGCTTTGGGCGTACCAGGCTGGCATCGCCTCCGCCGCTGTCTTTCTGCTCGCGTCGGCGCGCGTGCCCGGTCTGGTGCACAAGCTGCATCTGCGCGACGCCCTCCCGCTCGGGCTCGCGCTGCTGGCCGCCACCCTGAGCCGCTTCGGCATCCTGACGATCTTCGTGCCGCTGCTGAGCCGCTTTGGCATCTGCAAGCCGTTGCCGCGCGCGCATCAATGGTTGATCGCGTGGGGCGGCGTGCGCGGGCCGGTCACGCTCACGCTCGCGATCTGCGTCGCGCGCAACGACGCGCTATCGCCCGACACCCGCGCGTTCGCGGCCGCCATGGCCGCTGCCTTCGTGCTGCTGAATCTGCTCTGCAACGGCCTCACGTTGGGGCGGGTGGCGCGCTGGCTCGGCATCGCGCCACACACTTCCGGCTGACGCGCGGCGCTTCGCCCCAACCGCGCACGCAGGCAGGCATGGCCGCGCACGATGGCGATCACGTCGAGCGCGGCGGTCTGCAAGTCGTCGATGGCCGGCGCGTCGGGGCGTCCGAACGCGCCGACGAGCGCCGCGTGGATGCGCTCGCCCGCGCGCGCGTCGCGCTCGTCGAGCGGCAGGCGCCGCTCCTCGAAATCGAGCAGTCGCGCCAGCTCCGGGCGTCGCATCTGGTGCGCGACCGCCGCGCGAATCAGCCTGAGCAACGCCGCCTCACAGTTCGACGCCGCGGCGGCGGCCTCGACCTCGGCAAGGAGCGGTGCGCTCTCGCGCTCGATCAAGGCGGCGGTCAGCGCGTCGCGATTCGGGAAATATTGATAGAGCGAGCCGACGCTCACGCCCGCGCGCGCCACGATGGCGTTCGTGGTGTAGCCGGCGAGGCCCGCGCTTTCGAGAATGCGGGCGGCGGCTTCGAGGATCGCGTCAACCGTGGCGGCGGAACGGCGCTGCGCGGGCCGCTTGCGCGCGTCGAGCGGCGCGGGGCGGCTTCGGCCGCGGGGCGTCTGGGTCATGGTGGGCAATGGCTCGCATTTTATCCGCCCTCGGCGCGCCCGCCGGAAATCGCCTTGAAGTGTCGCATTGAAGCGGCGCGCGTAACGCAACGTGCAGCCCACGCGCTGCCACACGTCCCGTTACGCCGGTCACGCGCCGCTGACCTTCCCCCGTCTTCCGGCACGCCGATGAAACCGCGCGCCTCAAATCTGCCGGCGCATTTCCGCGGCCGGCAACTTCATCATCTGCCGATACTTCGTGACCGTGCGGCGCGCCACCTGCACGCCCTGCTTTTCGAGTTCCTGCGTAAGGATGACGTCGGAAAGCGGGTCGCGCGGATCTTCGGCGTCGATCATTTCCTTGATGAGCGCGCGCACCGCAGCCGCCGAGCAGGTGCCGCCCGTACGCGTTTCCAGCTCGCGCGGGAAGAAGCGCTTGAACTCGAAGATGCCGCGCGGCGTGGCCATGTACTTGTTGCCCGTGGCGCGCGAGACGGTCGACTCGTGCAGGCCCAGTTCGTCGGCGACGTCGCGCAGCAGCATCGGCCGCAACGCGATTTCGCCGTACTGGAAAAACGCCTTCTGACGCGCGACGATGCACTCGCCCACGCGCAGGATCGTCTCGCAGCGCTTGTGCGCGTTGCGGATCAGCCAGCGCGCTTCCTGCAGCTGCTGGGCGAGCGGCGAGCGGCTCGTCTGATCCGAGCGCGCGAACATTTCCGCATAGAGCTTGTGGATGCGCGCGCGCGGCTCGATGGCCGGGTTCACGCTGACCACCCACTTGCCGCGCACCTGGCGCACGATCACGTCAGGAATGACGTAGCCGCCGTCCGCGCGCCCATAGTGGTTGCCCGGTTTCGGATCGAGGCGGCGTACGAGCGCACTCGCGGCCTGCAGCGAGGCGGCGTCGCAGCCGAGCTGGCGCTGCAGCTCCCCGTGCTCGCGGCGCGCGAGGCGTTCGAGATGCTGCGAGACGATCTGGAGGGCCAGTTCGCGATGCGGGGTGTCGTGCGGCATCGCTTCGAGCTGAAGCACGAGGCATTCGGAGAGCGAACGCGCACCGATGCCGGGGCGATCGAGCGTTTGCACCACGCGCAACGCCACACGCAGACGGTCCTCGTCGAGCGTGTCGCCCGCGCCCTCCACGTCGGCGAGTTCGGCGAGATCCTGGCGCAGGTAGCCGTCGTCGTCGAGCGCCTCGATCACGATCTGCGTTGCGATCCGGTCGAGGTCATCGAGCGGCGAGAGGCGCAGCGCCTCGTGCAGCTGCTCGCGCAGCGTGATCGGCACGCGCACCCAGTCGGAGGCCTCGGAATCGCCGTCCTCGCCGCCGCGATAGCTCGACGTGCGCAACGCGCCAGGCGTCGGCATCTCGGCGGTATAGCCCGAGCCTTCGTCGTTGTAGCTGGCCTCGGCGTACGAATTCTCGGCGTAAGGGGACGTTTCCTGCCCCATGCCGGCATCGAGGCCGGACTCGCCCGCGCCTTCGGTCGCCATGGCAGGGGCTTCGGCCGCGGGCGCTGCCGCGGAGCCGATGCCCGCCGCGCCGTCAGCCGCTTCGGCGGCCTCGCCGGTCTCCGAGGCGGGCGGGACATATTCGAGGAACGGATTGGTGTCGAGCGCCTCGCGCAGCTCCTGCTGGAATTCGAGCGACGACAGTTGCAACAGCCTTACCGCCTGCTGAAGACGCGGCGTGAGCGCCAGATGCTGGCGCGCGTGTAACGCGATGGAAGGCATGGCAATCCCGTTTTGTTGAATTGAGTGGTAACCCCCTCATGCAACAGCCATGCCAGTTTTTACAACGCACTGTTTTGAAACGGGATCGGCACTTGCAACGCATACTGCGCGAGCCTCTTTTCCGACCCCACCGTGGAGATTTTTACAACGGTGCGGAAAAATTTTTGCGCGTGCCGGTCGGGAAAACGGTGGCCGCGTGAAGCGGCGGCGAACCGGCATAGTGGACTACGCAGACGGCTTCCAGCAGGCTTTCAACGGCGCGCGCAGCGAGCACGGACGCGGCGAGGCACGCACCTTGCGGAGGGAAGCTGCGACCACAACCAGAAAGGGAGTAGCCATGAAGCGCATCCTGATCCTCAAGACCGCGGCTGGCGCCGCCTGCATGACGTTCGCACTTCTCGCCGGTGCGCAGACCACGACGAACAGCGCCGCACCCGCGGCCAGTTCGGAGTCCATGGGCCAGCACGTCGACGACGCAACCATCACGACCAAGGTCAAGGCCGGACTGCTCGGCGCGAAGAACGTGAAGTCCGAGCACATCCACGTGAAGACGCGTAAGGGTGTGGTCTCGCTCACCGGCACCGTGCCGAGCGCCGAGGACCGCGATAACGCCAGGCAGGTCGTGGAAGGCGTCTCGGGCGTGACCTCGGTGAAGAACCATCTGAAGGTCTCGGCGGCGAGCTGACCGATCGGCCGGGCAACCGGATCGAGCCAGTTTCAGGCCAGACCGCGCCGGCGGCTTCCACCGCCGGCGCTTTTCATTTCAGCTTCATTCCCGCCGTCAATCCTCTTCCTGCTGCGATTGCCGGAGTTGCGCGCGCCGCTGCTCGCCCTGACGCGCGAGCATCCAGCCCGGATACTCCGCGGGCAACCCGCTCGCCTCGCCCAGCACGCCTAGCTCCTCGACGCTGAGCTTCACTTTCGTCGCGGCGATATTGTCGTCGAGCTGGTCCACGCGTTTCGCGCCGATGATCACCGATGTCACCACCTTCTGATGCAGCAGCCACGCAAGCGCGATCTGCGCGACCGACACGCCTTTGGCCTGCGCGATCGGCCGCATCGCGTCCACGCAGTCCCATGCGCGCTCGCGGTTCACGGGCGGAAAATCGAAGGTCGTGCGGCGGCTGCCCGCCTCGCCCTGCTGGTCGCGCCCGTACTTGCCGCTCAGGAGCCCGCCCGCGAGCGGACTCCAGACCATCAGGGCGAGCCCCTCGCTCTCCAGCATCGGCACGAGCTCGCGTTCGAGATCGCGCCCGGCGATCGTGTAGTAGGCCTGCAGCGACTCGAAGCGCGCGAGCCCTTCGCGCTGCGCAATGCCGAGCGCCTTCACGATCTGCCAGGCCGCCCAGTTCGAAACGCCGGCGTAGCGCACGTGCCCCTGCTGCACGAGCGTATCGAGCGCGCGCACCGTTTCCTCGATCGGGGTGACGGGGTCGAAGGCGTGAATCTGATAGAGGTCGATGTGGTCGAGCTGCAAGCGCTTCAGGCTCGCCTTCACGCCGTCCATGATGTGATAGCGCGTGGCGCCGCGTTCGTTCGGCGACGAGCCCATTTCGCCGAACACCTTGGTCGCGATCACCACCTGCTCGCGCGGGATCTTGAGGTTCCTGAGCGCCTGGCCGGTGATCTGCTCGGAAACGCCTTGCGAGTAGACGTCGGCGGTATCGATGAAATTGACGCCAGCGTCCAGCGCGCGGCCAACGAGCCGTTCGGCGTCGGACTGCTGGAGATCGCCGATCTGGTTCCAGATGCCGGCGCCGCCGCCGAAGGTCATCGTGCCGAGGCAAAGTTCCGAAACGAACAGGCCGGTGCGGCCCAGTGGGTTGTAACGCATGGTGTGACTCCGTCGTGGGTTCGAGGGAAAGTCCAACGCGGCGAGGATACTGCGTTCGCGACGCGCCTGCCGGACGGCCGCCACGGCTTGAAACGCCGCAAGACGGCCGTACATGCCTGCTTACGCCCTGCCACGCCCGCACCCGGACCGCCCCGCGTCAGGCAGACGCGCACGAAAGCTGCGAGACTGGCAGACGTGCAATGCCGCCGCCTCTGCCGCTTTTTTTGCCGCACACCGCCCGCATGACAACGCCTTCGCCCGTATCCGATCCGCACGCCCCTCGAGCCGCCGCCAATCGCGACGGCGAGCCAGTCGACGTGCTCGCGCGCTTTCATCCGGCCGTGGCCGGCTGGTTCCGGCGCAGCTTCGACGCGCCCACTGCCGCGCAGCGCGCCGCATGGCCGCTCATCGCGAGCCGGCGCGCGACGCTGGTGGCCGCCCCGACCGGCTCGGGCAAGACCCTCACCGCCTTTCTCGCCGCGCTCGACGAACTGGTGCGCGAGGGCCTCGCGAATGGCGGCGCGCTGCCCGACACGACGCTCGTGGTCTATGTCTCGCCGCTCAAGGCGCTCTCCAACGACATCCGGCTCAATCTCGAACGGCCGCTCGAAGGCATCGGCGAGGAACTCGTGCGGCTTGGCTTGCCGCCGGTCGAAATCCGTACCTCGGTGCGCACCGGCGACACGCCGCAGCCCGAGCGCGCCGCGCTCAGAAAACGCGCACCGCACATTCTCGTCACGACGCCCGAGTCGCTCTACGTGCTGCTCGGCTCCGAATCGGGCCGCCGCATGCTGGCGAGCGCGCGCAGCGTGATCGTCGACGAGATTCATGCGCTCGCCGGCAACAAACGCGGCGGCCATCTCGCGCTGAGCCTCGAGCGGCTCGATGCGTTGTGCGGCTCGCGGCTGCTGCGCATCGGGCTGTCGGCCACGCAAAAGCCGATCGAAACCGTCGCGCGCTTTCTGGTGGGCATGGGCGACGCGGCGCAGGATCCGGACGCAAGACCGCCCGCGTGCGAGATCGTCGACGTGGGCCACACGCGCACGCGCGACCTTGCGATAGAAATACCGCCCGTGCCGCTCGAAGCCGTAATGGCGAACGACGTGTGGGAACGCGTGTACGACCGCATGGCCGAACTCGTCGCCCTGCACCGCACGACGCTCGTGTTCGTCAACACGCGCCGCATGGCCGAGCGCGTGGCGCGCCATCTCACCGACCGTCTGGGCGCCGAAGCCGTGGCCGCGCACCACGGCAGCCTCGCGCGCGAGCATCGCTTTCTCGCCGAACAGCGGCTCAAGAGCGGCGATCTGCGCGTGCTCGTGGCGACGGCGTCGCTCGAACTGGGCATCGATATCGGCGACGTCGATCTCGTGTGCCAGATCGGCTCGCCGCGCTCGATCGCGGGCTTCCTGCAGCGCGTCGGGCGCTCGGGCCACCAGGTCGGCGGAGTGCCGAAGGGACGGATCTTCCCCACCTCGCGCGATGACCTGATCGAATGTGCGGCGCTGCTCGATAGCGTGCGGCGCGGCGAACTCGATCGCCTCGCGCTGCCGCAGGCGCCGCTCGATGTGCTCGCGCAGCAGCTCGTCGCGGAGGTTGCCTGCGAGGCCTGGGAAGAAGACGCGCTCTACGCGCTCGTGCGGCGCGCCACGCCGTGGTCGATGCTCGAGCGCGCGCAGTTCGACGCCGTGCTGCGCATGCTCGCCGAAGGCTACACGAGCCGCCACGGGCCGCGCGCCGCCTACCTGCATCGCGACGTGGTGAGCCATACGCTGCGTGCGCGGCGCGGCGCGCGGCTCGTCGCGCTCACGTCGGGCGGCACGATTCCCGACAACGCCGACTACTCGGTGCTGCTCGAACCGCAGGGCGTGCAGATCGGCACCGTCAACGAGGACTTCGCCGTCGAAAGCCTCGCGGGCGACGTGTTCCAGCTCGGCAATGCGTCGTACCGGATCCTGCGCATCGAGGCGGGCCGCGTGCGCGTGGAAGACGCCCAGGGGCAGCCGCCCAATATCCCGTTCTGGCTCGGCGAGGCGCCGGGCCGCAGCGACGAGCTTTCGTTCGCGATTTCGCGGCTGCGCAAGCAGGTGGAAGCCGCGCTGATCGACGCGAGCGCGAACGCTGGCGCGACGGATGACGCAGCTTCGCCCGCCGTGGTCGATCGCGCTACGGCGGCACTCGCCGCTTCGCTCGAGATCGACGATGCCGCCGCGCGCCAGATCGTCGAATATCTCGCACGCGCCCGCGCCGCGCTCACGGTGCTGCCCACCCAGGACACGCTCGTCATGGAGCGCTTCTTCGACGAGGCCGGCGGCACGCAGCTCGTGATCCACACGCCGTTCGGCAGCCGCCTGAATCGCGCGTGGGGTCTCGCGCTGCGCAAGCGTTTTTGCCGCCAGTTCAACTTCGAGCTGCAGGCCGCCGCGACCGAGGACGCCATCATCCTCTCGCTCACCGGCGCGCACAGCTTCGCGCTCGACGAGGTGTGGCGCTATCTCCATTCGAATTCCGCGGAGCATCTGCTCGTGCAGGCGCTGCTCGATGCGCCGCTGTTCGGCGTGCGCTGGCGCTGGAATGCGACCACGTCGCTCGCGCTGCCGCGTCAGACCGGCGGGCGCAAGACGCCGCCGCAGATCCAGCGCATGCGCAGCGAAGACCTGCTCGCGGCCGTGTTTCCCGACCAGGTGGCGTGCGTCGAAAACATCGCGGGCGAGCGCGAAGTGCCGCGCCATCCGCTTGTCGACCAGACGCTCGACGACTGCCTGCACGATGCTATGGATACCGAAGCATGGATCGCGCTGCTGCGGCGCATCGAGGCGGGCGACCTGAAGCTCGTAGTGCGCGAACTGCCCACGCCCTCGCCGCTCGCTGCCGAAATCCTCACCGCGCGCCCGTATGCGTTCCTCGACGACGCCCCGATCGAAGAACGCCGCACCCAAGCCGTGCTGTCGCGGCGCTGGAGCGACCCCGAATCCACCGATGATCTCGGCGCGCTGGACCCCGAAGCGATTGCGAGTGTGCGCGAAGAAGCGTGGCCGCAAGTGCGCGACGCCGACGAAATGCACGACGCGCTCACGAGCCTCGGCGCGCTGGCCGAAAGCGAGGCGCAGCACGAGCCGAAGTGGCTCGCATGGCTCGCCGGTCTGGCGGCGGCGGGCCGCGCGACGCGGCTGCCCGTTGCGGACCACGACGCGTTGTGGGTGGGCATCGAGCGGCTAGCCTGCGTGCAGGCCATCTACCCGCAGGCGCGGTGCGAGCCGCCGCTCACGCCGCCGCCTGAATACGCGGAGACGTGGACGGAGGACGCAGCGCTCGTCGAGATCGTGCGCGCACGCCTGTCGGGCTTCGGACCACTCACCGTCGCTCAGGTGGCGCGGCCGCTCGCGCTGGAGGCGAGCGTGGCGGCGCTCGCGCTCACGCGCCTCGAAACCGAAGGCACCGTGATGCGCGGACGCTTCACGCCGCAAGCGATGGGCGGCGGCCAGGAGGAATGGTGCGAACGCCATCTGCTCGCGCGCATCCACCGCTACACGGTGCGCAAGCTGCGGCGCGAAATCGAGCCGGTCGAGCGTCACGACTTCATGCGCTTCCTGTTCGAATGGCAGCGCGTGGCGCCCGGTACGCGCGGCTCGGGCCGCGACGCGCTGGCCGCCGTGCTCGACCAGCTCGAAGGCTGGGAAGCCTCGGCGCTCGCGTGGGAGGACGAACTCCTGCCGGCACGCATCGACGATTACACGCCCATGCTGCTCGACGAGCTGTGCCGCTCGGGGCGCCTCGCCTGGGCGCGGCTGCCCGCGCGCGCGGCGGCCGCATCGACGGTGCGCAGCACGCCGGTCGTGCTGCTCGCGCGGCGCGAGCTAGCGCGCTGGATGGCGCTCGTCGAAACGACCGACACGGCCGGCCTGTCGGCGCGCGCGCAGCGCGTCTACGAGGCGCTGCTGAGGCACGGTGCGATGTTCTTCGACGAACTGGCCGCCGACGCGCACCTGCTCGGCGTCGAGCTGGAGAACGCGCTTGGCGAACTGGTGGCGGCGGGCCTCGTCAACGCGGACAGCTTTGCCGGGCTGCGCGCGCTCGTGAAGCCGGCCGCGCAGCGCAGCGCGCATCACGGCCGCCGCCGGCCGCGCGGCTTCGGGCCGCTCGCGGGCGGCATGGCCGACGCGGGGCGCTGGGCGACGCTGCGGCGTGTTGCGCTGGCCAATGCATCGGCCGATGCGTCGGTCGCTCCGCTTCCGGATCTGGACGATGAAGCAGCGCTCGTCGCGACGGCACTGGCTGACTCGACTTCGCACGCAGCAGCGGGCCTGCGCTCGCCGGCGCTTGCGCGTGCAAGGCAAACGACCGCCAGCGCCGCGCGCCGCCCGCCCGTCGACCCGGAATTGCTGGAGCACGTCGCCAACGTGCTGCTGCGCCGTTACGGCGTGATCAGCTGGCATCTGCTCGGACGCGAGGCGGCGTGGCTGCCGCCGTGGCGCGACCTGCTGCGCGTGCTGCATCGCATGGAGGCGCGCGGCGAGGTGCGAGGCGGACGCTTCGTCACCGGGATTTCGGGCGAACAGTTCGCGCTGCCCGAAGCCGTGGCGCTGCTGCGCGATGTGCGGCGGCGTGCAGCAGCGCAAGGCGAAAGCGGCGCGCTCGTTTGCGTGAGTGCCGCCGATCCGCTCAATCTCCTCGGCACGCTGCTGCCTGGCGAAAAGGTGCCCGCGCTCGCCGGCAACCGCATCGTGTTCCGCGACGGCGTGCCGGTCGCCACCCTGATTGCCGGCCGTTTCGGCTTTCTCGGCGAATTCGACGAGAGCACGCGCGCCGAACTCCGCGCGCGGCTCGCCAAGCCCTGGTGAGGCGCGCTGGGCGGGTGCGCGCTGGACTGGCTGTTAGTTGCGTTGTGCTGCGTGCACGGAAGGCTTCGTGACCTTGCGCGTGCCGTCGAAATGCCGTCGCACGCGCAGACCGTTCGCCACGACGAGCAGGCTCGCACCCACGTCGGCGAACACGGCCATCCAGAGCGTGGCCTCGCCCGCCATCGCGAGCACGAGAAACACGGCCTTGATGCCGAGCGCAAGCGCGATGTTCTGCTTGAGCACGCCCGCGGTCTTGCGCGAGAGGCCGATGAACGCGGCGATCTTGCGCGGATCGTCATCCATGATCGCGACGTCGGCGGTTTCGAGCGCGGTCGCGGTGCCCGCCGCGCCCATCGCGAAGCCGATGTCGGCGCGCGCGAGCGCGGGCGCGTCGTTCACGCCGTCGCCGACCATTGCCGCCATGCCGTACTGCTTCGAGAGCGCGGCGACCGCGTCCTGCTTGTCCTGCGGCAGCAGATTGCCGCGCGCGTCGTCGATGCCGAGTTGATCGGCGATCGCCCGCGCGGTCGACGCGTTGTCGCCGGTCAGCATGACGGGCGTCACGCCGAGCGCGCGCAACGCGCGCACGGCCGGTGCGCTTTCGGTACGCAGCGCGTCGGCCACGGCGAACACGGCGACGGCCTCGTGCGGCGCGCACAGCACGATCGCCGTCTTGCCCGCCAGTTCCAGCGCTGCCAGCTGCGCTTCGAGTTCGGGCGAGCACAAACCCAGCTCCTCCACCAGCCGGTGATTGCCGAGGCGCCAAAGCGTGCCGTCAATGCGGCCTTGCACGCCGCGACCGTTCAGCACCGCGAACTGATCGACCGCGAGCAGGCGCGCATCAGGCTCACGCGCCCGCCAGCCCGCGACCACTGCGCGAGCGACCGGGTGCGTGCTGGCCTCGTCGAGGCTCGCGGCGATGCGCAGTGCTGCTTGCGCCGACAGCGGCGCTTCCCTGGACTCCCCTGCGCTGACCAGCGCTCGAACCGGCGCCGCGAGCGCATCGGTCAGGACAGGCTCGCCGCGCGTGAGCGTGCCGGTCTTGTCGAGCGCGACGGCCTTGAGCAGCCGACCGCGCTCGAGCCACACGCCGCCCTTCACGAGCATGCCGTGGCGCGCGGCGGCGGCGAGGCCGCTCACGACCGTCACCGGCGTCGAGACGACGAGCGCGCACGGGCAGGCGATCACGAGCAGCACGAGCGCCTTGTAGAGCCACGCACTCCACGCGCCGCCGAACACGAGCGGCCCGGCCAGCGCCAGCACCACGGCAAGCCCGACCACGGCCGGCGTGTAGTAGCGCGCGAACTGGTCGACGAAGCGCTGCGTAGGCGCGCGCTGCGCCTGCGCCTCCTGCACCGCCGCGGCGATGCGCGCGAGCGTGCTGTCCTTCGCGGCCGCGGTGACGAGCGCCTCGACCACGCCATCGACGACGATGCTGCCCGCGTAAAGTGCCGCGCCGGTCTCCTTGTCGACAGGCAGGCTTTCGCCCGTGATCGGCGCCTGATCGAGCGCGGCCCGGCCGGCGATCACGCGCGCGTCGAGCGGCACGCGCTGGCCGGTGCGCACGCGAATCCGGCTGCCGACCGCCACATCGCCCACCGCGGACTCGCGCCATTCGCCTTGTCCGGGTGCGACATCGCCGGCTTGCCAGACTTCGGCGGTCTCAGGCGCGAGTGCGGTGAGCGCGCGGATCGCCTGACGGGCGCGCTCGAGCGAAAGCGCCTCGATTTCCTCCGCGAGGGCGAACAGGAAGACCACCATTGCCGCTTCGGGCCACTTGCCGATCGCAACGGCCCCGATCAACGCAAGCGACATCAGGAAATAGATGTTGATCGTGAAATTGCGCAATGCGATCCAGCCCTTGCGCAGCGTGGGCAGACCCGCGCAAACGATCGAGATGACTGCGCAGGCGAGTACAAGCGGACTGGTTTCCCGGCCGGTGCTCCAGGCGAGCACCTCGGCGCCTGCGGCTGCCACGCCGCTCGCCGCCAGCAGCAGCTTCTGGCGCAGCGCGAGACCGACAGACCCAGGCGGGGCGGCTTGCGCGGCCGTGCTATCGTCCAGCGCACGCGGCGCCATGTCGAGCGCGCGCAGCGCGGCCACGACAGGCTGAGTGTCGTCGAGCCGATGATGCACGGTCAGTTCGCGCGCGAGCAGGTCGAAGTCGAGGCGCACGACGCCCGGCATGGGTTCGAGCCGGTTGCGGATCAGACGCTCTTCGGTCGGACAATCCATGTTTTCGATGCGCCAGCGTGCGCGGCGCGTGCCTTCGGGCGCCGGAGCCGTGTCGCGCCGGTTTTGCGGTGGCGTGCTGTGTGCCGCGCCGCCGTGACAGCAGCTGTGAGCGTGGTCTTTCGACCCGGCATGCGCATGGTCGTGGTCATGCTCGTGGGCGTGCTCATAGCCGTGGCTATGGTCATGCTCGTGGCCGTGGGCATGATCATGAGCGTGCCCTTGATCCGGGCCATGGTCATGCCCGTGACCGCCGCCCACGCCACCCACGCTACCCACGCCGCCAGCCCCGTGCGCACCGCCCGCCGTCCGCTCCTCATCACGCGCGCGCAGGCGCTGCGCAATGCCGAGCCGCGACACGTAGCTCTGGTTCATAGCCGGTTTCTCCCAAAAGTGACACAATCATTGAACAGCCTGTAGCCACTACAGGGTCAAGTCATTTGGGAGAGCCGCGACCATGCGAATTGGTGAACTGGCGCGCTGCGCGCACTGCGATGTCGAAACGGTGCGCTTTTACGAGCGCGAAGGCCTGCTGGACGAGCCCGCACGCGAAACCAACGGATACCGCAGCTACACGGCCGTGCACGCCGCGCAGCTCAACTTCATCCGCCATTGCCGGTCGCTGGGCATCGGGCTCGCGGACATCCGCATGCTGCGCCGCTTCCAGGCCGACCCGAGCCAGCCCTGCGACGAGGTCAACGAATTGATCGACAGCCAGATCGAGCGCATTCATCAGCAGATCGAAGCGATGCGCGTGCTCGAGCAGCAGTTACGAACGCTGCGCGAGAGCTGCCATGCCCACCAGAGCAGCAGCGCGGAGTGCGGGATCATGAAGAGTCTCGAACAGCCTATCGATGACGAAAGCTGTTCATGCCATGGCGACGGGCACGCCGCACAGGACGCGCCGCCCGCAGACGGCGCGCCCGCCCCTCACCGCCACTAGCCGCTCAAGGGCGACTCACGGCGCGGCGGCGATCACTTCGGCCACCGTGGCCGTGAGCTTCTTCGCGTAGGGCACATGCAGGAACTCGTTCGGCCCGTGCGCGTTGGACTTCGGGCCGAGCACGCCGCACACCATGAACTGCGACTTGGGAAACCCAGCCTGCAGCACGTTCATAAGCGGGATCGTGCCGCCCTGGCCGAGATAAGCGCAGTCCGCGCCGAAATGCGTGCGCGAGGCGGCGTTGAGTGCTTCGGTGAGCCACGGGGCGAGTTCCGGTGCGCTCCAGCCGTTGGCTGCGCCCGCGTCAGGCTTGAAGGTGACCTTGGCGTTATACGGCGGATCGAGTTCGAGCAGCGCCTTCAGTTCGGCGACGGCCTTCGAAGCCTCGACTAGCGGCGGCAGGCGCAGCGAGAGCTTGAATGCCGTGCGCGGCCGCAGCACGTTGCCGGCGTCGGCCAGTGCCGGCAGGCCCGCCGCGCCCGTGACCGAAAGCGAGGGCCGCCATGTGGAATCGAGCAGTGCCTGCTGCGGGTCCGTGGTGGTGGGCAGCACGCGGCGGCCGTCCTGGCCGCACGCCCAAGGCATGGTCTTCCAGACGCTTTCGCCAAGGATCTTCGCCGTGGCCTCGGCTTCGCTCAGGCGCTGCGAGGGAATCGCGCAATGGAAACCCTTGGGCAGCAGCGTGCCGCTCGCGGCGTCTTCGAGACGCTCGAAGAGTTGCCGCATCACGCGGAAACTGGACGGCGCAATGCCGCCGTAGGAGCCCGAGTGAATGCCCTCCTCGAGCACTTCGACTTCGAGGTCGCCCGCCACGAGCCCGCGCAGCGACGTGGTCAGCCAGAGCTGGTCGTAGTTGCCCGCGCCCGAATCGAGACACACGACGAGGCCGACGTTGCCGAGCCGCTCGCGCAGCGCATCGACATAAGGCAGCAGGTCGTAGCTGCCCGACTCCTCGCAGGTTTCGATGAGACCCACGCAGCGCGGACGCTCGATGCCTTGCGCGTCGAGCGCGGCGAGCGCCGTGACGCTCGCGTAGATCGCATAGCCGTCGTCAGCCCCGCCGCGACCGTAGAGGCGGCCGTCTTCGAGCTTCGGCGTCCAGGGGCCGAGGTCGTTGCGCCAGCCCGCGAATTCCGGCTGCTTGTCGAGGTGGCCGTAGAGCACGACCGTCTCACTGCTACCCGAGCGCGTGGCGGGCGCCTCGAAGAAAATCACCGGCGTGCGATTGGGCAGGCGCACGATCTCCAGCTTCAGGCCGCGCACCGGCTGCTGTTCCGCCCACTTCGCGGCATCCTGCACGACGCGCTCGAGGTAGCCATGCTGGGCCCACTGCGGGTCGAATGCCGGACTCTTGGCGGGCACCGCGATGTAGTCGGTCAACGCGGGCACGATCTCGTCATGCCATTTGCGTTCGACGAAGGCGCGCAGTTCGTCGTGGTCGAGTTGGCGGGTGGCCTCGGAGGGGTCGGAGATCATGGTGTGGGTTCCCAGCGATGAAAAACCCGATGATAGACCCGAACCCCCGCTCGCCGACACCCCTCGCGCCCGGTGTCGGCCGTCCGGCCAGGGCATGGCGTGCGCTCAGGGCCAATCCGCGCGACAATGATGAATCGGGCATATTCCGCCCTTTTTCTGGAGATTGGAACTATGGTGAGCCGTTCCCTCTTCGAGATCGTCGTTCTCGCAGCGGTGGTCGCGCTCTACTTTCTCCCAGCGCTGATCGCCGACAGGCGCCAGCGTCACGACCTGCTGGTCATCGCAGTCTTCAATGCCGTGCTCGGCTGGACGCTGCTCGGCTGGCTGCTGGCGTTCTTCTGGGCGCTGCAACCGAATCCGCCGAAGGATCTCGGCGGCCAGACCCGGGTCCGCAACCGCCGGCTGGGCATGCTGCTCTTCTCGCGCCGGCTCGACGATCGGGTCCAGGCGCGCGAAACCCGCGCCGCCGAGAGCAAGCGCTCCTCGCATTGAGGCCGTTCCCGCTTGTCCGTTTGGCTAACGCTGCAGGCCATGGCGCGCAAGCGCCGCCGTCGCATGAAATAATCACCGGGAATCTAGCTGCGTTGGCCAGGCCGTTTTGATCGCGCTAGATGACGCTGAAGCGCACCGGCCTGCGCCCGTCGCTCGAGTCACCCTCACACCTGACAGCAACCCTCAACACGGAGCCCCGTCATGCCACACGCCGCCCCGCTGCTCGCCTTTGCCGCCGTCGCACTCGGCATGGCGCTCACGCCCGGACCGAACATGATCTACCTGATCTCGCGCTCGATCTGCCAGGGCCGCAAGGCGGGCCTGATCTCCCTGGGCGGAGTCGCGCTCGGCTTCGTGTTCTACATGCTGTGCGCCGCCTTCGGCATTACCGCATTGCTCATGGCCGTGCCGTTCGCCTACGACGCGCTGCGCCTGGGCGGTGCGCTCTACCTGTTCTGGCTCGCATGGCAGGCGCTCAAGCCCGGCGGCCGCTCGCCGTTCCAGGTGCGCGAGCTGCCCGCCGACCGCCCGCGCAAGCTCTTTCTGATGGGCTTCGTCACGAATCTGCTGAATCCGAAAATCGCCATTCTGTATTTGTCGCTGCTGCCGCAGTTCATCGACCCGCATCACGGCAGCGTGCTCGCGCAGTCCATCGTGCTCGGCAGCGTGCAGATCGCGCTTTCGATCAGCGTGAATGCCGCCGTGGCGATGACGGCGAGTACGATTGCAACGTTTCTCGGCGACCGGCCGGGCTGGCTCAAGCTTCAGCGCTGGCTCATGGGTACGGTGCTGGCCGGACTCGCCGTGCGTATCGCCGCCGAAGGCCAGCGCTAAAGCAAACGGCCGGGCGCATCTGGCCCGGCCGCTATTCTTCGTCCGTCTTCGTCCCTGGCTGGCACGCCCGCGACGCGTGTGCGTGTGCGCAGGGCAGTCTGGCCTACGCTTCAGAACCCCCCGAGGGCCCTTCCGCCAGCCGGGTTGCGCATCTTGACGAATGCCGCGGGAATCGAGCGCGGTTCGAGCTGCACCATGTCCTGAGCGAACATGTCCTGGCGCAGTTCGCCTTGCTCGTCGAACCACTGGCAGATCAGCCAGTGACCGCTGGCAAAGCCAACCGGGCCGGCATACATGACGGTCATACGCGGACCGCCCGATTTCAGGGTGACAACGTCGCCAATTCCGGCCATGGCAGCGAGCGGCTTTTCGGCTACGTCGATGGTCGTATCAAGCATGATGTTCCCCGTTAAAAATGTCGCACAGAGAAAAAAACCGGGCGGGTTAGCCCCCGGCTCCCTCCCGCCCTTTCGATAATGAGAATGGGGCGGTCATTAATAAGTTTGGCAAGACTAACAACTCGAATTAATGCGTGCAAGTGGTTTCCATTAAACCTGCTGAAAACCCTGTTATTCGACGCACAGCGAAACCCCCGCTTAATCCCGTTCCGCACAATTTACGCGGAAAGCCGTACACGGCTGGCAAAAGCTACCGGGCAAGGTTTCCCACGAAACAGTCATATTATTTCGAATCCATAGCCACAAAATACCGCAATGCAGCGGCAATAAACATGGCACGCGGAGGCTGCATTAACGATTTCGTCCATAAACCGTAAGCCCGGCCAGAGCAAGTGGAAACGTTTTCTGCACCAATAAACCGTCCGTTCGATTAATCCGCTCACGCCGCACTCAACTGTTCCTCTGCGGGCAAATCCTCATGTTTTACCGGATGACCTCAAAATTTATGCACTTGAAATACGGTTGTCACTTAAATGGAATTGCAGTGCGGTGCAAAAAAAACCCCATCCGGCAAAACCGGATGGGGCAGCGCGTGAGCAGGACGCGGTCAGGACGCGCTCATTCGGCAAACGGCAAGGTCGTCTGGCCTTCCGCGCGCATGCCGAAGACGTTGAGCGTCATCGCGACGAGCGCGTAGTAGCCAAGCAGCCCGACCAGGTTGATCGTGGTCTCGTGGCCAAAGCGCTCGACGGCGCGGGCGTAGGTCGCGTCGGACACACGCTTCGTGTCGTACAGCTCGGTCGTGAACGCGTAGATCAGCGCGTCGTCGGGCTCGTCGAACCGGGGCGTGGCGCCCGTGCGGATCTGCTCGGCCAGCGCCTCGGGCACGCCCGCCTTCAGCGCGATGGGATAGTGGATGTACCACTCGGCCTGCGCCTGCCAGCGTGCGGCCGTGACGAGAATCGCCAGTTCTGAGAGGCGCAGCGACAGGCCCGTCTGGTAGCGGCAGAACGCCCCAAGGCGCTGCGCATGCTGCGCCAGTTCCGGGCTGTGGATCCAGCCGAGGAACGGGCCGTTGAGGTTGCCGCGCGGACCGGAAAGAATCTCGTCCAGCACCGCCTTCCGTTCCGGCGAAGCCTGGGCAGCGTCGAATGCGGGAAGCCGCGAGGTCGGGTTTTGCGTCATGGGTGGACTCCGTTGGAGGTCATGGCCGGCCGCGCGCGACCGTTTGCGGTCGCCGCTAGCGGCGGACAGTTAGTTGCACTTCAATCCCATACGGTGAAGCTTATGCCGGGCGCGCCACGCCCGTTGCGTCGAGCGCACCGTCGACCGCGGCGGCGAGCCGCTCGACGATCGTGTCGATGTTCTGCTCCGTGCAGATGAAAGGCGGCGCGAGCAGCACGTGATCGCCGTTGCGCCCGTCCACGGTGCCGCCCATCGGATAGACCATCAGGCCGCGCGCGAACGCCTCGCGTTTGATCGCCGCGTGCAGCTTCAGCGCCGGGTCGAAGGTCGCCTTCGTGGCGCGGTCCTTCACCAGCTCGACGCCCACGAACAGGCCGCGGCCGCGCACGTCGCCGACGTACGGATGGTCCGCATAACGCTCGCGCAGACGCGCGCGCAGTTGTTCGCCACGGGCGAGCACGTTGTCGAGCAGCTTCTCTTCGGCGATCACGCGCTGCACTTCGAGCGCCGCCGCGCAGGCCGTGGCGTGGCCGATATAGGTGTGGCCGTGCTGGAAGTAGCCGCTGCCGCCCACGATCGTCTCGTAGATGCGCTGGCTCACGAGCGTCGCGCCGATCGGCTGGTAGCCTGCGCCCAGGCCCTTCGCGATCGTCAGCAGATCCGGCGCAACGCCGTCCTCCTCGCAGGCGAACAGATAGCCGGTGCGGCCCATGCCCGACATGATCTCGTCGAGGATCAGCAGCACGCCGTAGCGGTCGCACACCGCGCGCATCTTGCGGAAGTACTCGCGCACGGGCGGCACCGCGCCGGCCGTTGCGCCCACCACGGTTTCCGCGACGAAGGCCGCGACCGTCTCCGGTCCGA
This sequence comes from Paraburkholderia sp. EG286B, assembly GCF_040965655.1. NCBI lineage: Bacteria > Pseudomonadati > Pseudomonadota > Betaproteobacteria > Burkholderiales > Burkholderiaceae > Paraburkholderia > Paraburkholderia sp. EG286B. The sequence continues at coordinate 118,981 of NZ_JBFRCF010000001.1, forward strand.
GTTCGAGAATCTTCTGCTCGAGTTCGTCGGCAAGACGCTGCGCGTAGGCCTCGTCGGTTTCGCCTTCGTGGCGCTCGCGGTACGCAAAGCACGGGCTCACGTGATGCGATTCGATCAGGATCGGCAGGAACGGCTCGCGGCGCCACGCATTGCCGCCGATCGCGAGCGCCCCGAGCGTGTTGCCGTGATAGCTCTGCCGGCGCGCGATGAAGTGGCGGCGCGCAAGCTCCCCCTTCTCCACGAAGTACTGGCGCGCGAGTTTGAGCGCGGCCTCGATCGCCTCCGAACCGCCCGACACGAAGTACACATGGTCGAGCCCCTTGGGCGCCGCGGCGATGAGGTGATCGGCGAGTTGCTCCGAGGCCTCGGTCGTGAAGAACGAGGTGTGCGCGTACGGCAGTTGCTGCGCCTGACGCTTGATCGCGTCGATCACGCGCTGGTTGCTGTGGCCGAGGCATGAAACCGCGGCGCCGCCGCTTGCGTCGATGTAGCGCTTGCCGGTCGAATCGATGATTTCGATGCCTTCGCCCGCCACCGCGACGGGCAAGGTTTGCTTTGGCATCCGGTGAAACACCTTGGTCATATGGATCCTCGATGAAGTCCGTGAATGATTAGCGGGTTGCGCCGTCCACATGGCGCGCGTTCGAATCGATAAAACGGCCGAGCACGCGCTCGCCGCCCTGCCAGACGTCGAACGCCACGCCGCGTGGCTCGATGCGCATGCAGGCGGTCGCGAGCGTGTTCTCGTCGTCGGGGTCGTGCGGGTCGTCGCGGAAGATCGGCAGGCCTGCGCCCGCCCGATCCTGCAGCACCTGCACGAAAGCTGCGCCGTCGGGCTGCGCGCCAAGCGCGGGTAACAGTTCGGCGAGACGGGTCTGGCGATCGCGCGACGAGTCGGTGACGATCTGCGCCTCGTGCTCGCAGCCCGTGTGGATGAGGTGATTCGCGTGGCCCGAGGGCGCGCTCACTTCGCGCATCGAAGCGCGCTGCGCGGTCGCTTCGACGCTAACCACACGCACCTCGCCCGCCTCGTCGGTCCCGCCGATCGTGTGGTGGAAGCCGCTCGCGCGCGGCGTGTCGCGCAGCAGCGCGAGCGCTTCTTCCAGGGTCGCGCAATCGAGCACGGCGCGCGCCAGAATCATGCGCGGCACGCCCACGCGCGGCTCGCGGATGCGCACGTTGTTGATCGCTTGCGCAAGTCCCGCGCGCGTGGCTGCGAAGGTATGCCCCGGCAGCGAACCTGGGTAGTAGAAGCTCACGAAACCGGGTTTTCCTTCAGGTTCGACCTCGACCACGCTGCAGCGGCCATGCAGCCAGGGGTCGCCGTCTTCGTTGTGCGCAATGAGGCCCGCGCCCGGCGTGCACGATGCAAGCGTCGTGCAGCCGTCCGGCGCGTTGTGGATCAGCTCGCCGCGGCAATTCCAGAGGAACAGGTCGTCCGCGGACCAGTCGAGCGCCTGCGCCATTGCGTCGATTTCCGCGACGTAGGCCGGGAAATGCCGCACGGCTGCGGCGCGGAGCTGCTGCGCGAACGCACTGCCGCGCCAGCGGCTCACCGCCTGCCAGGCGCTGCTTTGCGCCATGTAGCCGGCAAACATCGGCTTCACATGTGCGCCTAGCTGCCGGCCGATCGCCTCGGGCGAGCCGGCCGCGCTGAGGGCCGCGCCCCGGAATGTCTTGAGTTCCTGCATCTGTTTCTCGCTTTTGCTACCGATGGGCCTGCCTCTTCCTATAGTGCGCTTTATACGCCTCAACAACATATGTTGTCAATTTAAATATCGGTTACAACAAATGCGATAGATACGGACGAGACAAAACCGGATGCCGTCTCACAACGGCATCCAGCTGCGGGAAAACAGGCGTGAAACGGCGCGGAAATGCCGGTGCGGCGCTCAGGGCACGTAAGCGCCGCGTGCATTCAGGGAACGCTCGGCCTGTTCGAGCTGCGCGATCGCGCCCGAGCCTTCGAGCGCCAGCAGATGGGCGACGAGCGACTCGGCCAACGCTGTCGCAGCGACGAGCGAAGGGAAAAACGACGGGCTTTCGTGCGTGAAGATCAGCGCCTTGTCGGCGTTCAGCGCAATGGGCGAGACGGCGCTGTCGGTAATCGCGATCAGGCGGCTGCCTTTGGCGAGCGCGGCCTCGGCCACGCGCACCGCCTCGACCGAATACGGTGCGAAGCTGACAACAATCGTTGCGCTGTCGCGCTCGATGCCGAGCAACTGCATTTCCAGCGTGCCCGCCTCGCCGCCCAGCAAGGAAACCGAAGGCCGGAACAGCCGGTAACCGTAGACGAGCCCGAACGCCACCGCATAGCACGAGCGAAAGCCCGCCACGTGCACGTGCTTCGCGCGGCGCAACACGCGCGCCGCCTCGACCATCGAGCGCGTGTTGTGCGCGGCGCTCGCCTCCAGATTGTGCTGTTGCGCCACGAGCAGGTCGCGCGCCAGGCCGTCCTTCGCATGGCCCGCCACGAGCGAGCGGGCCCGCGAGGAAAGCGGCTCCGGCCGCGTGCGCACGCGCGCGACGAACAGGTCCCGCAGCTCGTTCCAGCCCGGAAAGCCCAGTTGCTGGGAAAGCCGCACGAGCGAAGCGGGCTGCACCCGGGCGCGCTCGGCCACTTTGCGCATGGACGAGACGGCCACTTCGTCGGGATGGTCGAGCAGGAAGGCAGCGCCGGTCTGGAACTGCGGGCTCAAGTCGGAGAAACGCGCGCGGATCAGCGCGGCGAGCTGGTCGAAACTGTCTGGCATGCGTCGCTCGGGCAGTGGGTGACAACAAATGTTACCACCGGTGTTGCCGGATGTTGCAAGTCGGGACAGATGATGTGGCGCATGCCGACCGAAGCGGGCTCCATCGAGGAGCCCGCGTACTTCATAAATGGAGGAGCCGGCTCAAGTCTGCTTACCCCACAGATCGTCGATCGCGCGGATCGCCAGCAAGTATCCGTCCGCTCCCGCCCCGCAAATTACCGCTGTGGCCGCCACCGAAATCGTCGAGTGACGATATTCCTCCGAGCGTTGATGAATATTGGTGATATGCAATTCCACGACTGGCCGGCGGATGAGCTTGACTGCGTCGAGCACCGGAATGCGACCGAATGAAAAGCCGGCCGGATTGATAATCAGCGCGGCGTCCTGCAGGAACGCTTCCTGAATCCAGTCGATCAACTCGCTTTCGCTGTTTGTTTGACGAAATACGCAGTCGAACTTGAGAGCGTCGGCGAGCGTGAGGCAATTCTGTTCGATGTCCTTCAGCGTAGTGCTGCCATAAAGATGGGGCTCCCTCGCGCCCAGCATGTTCAGGTTGGAACCATTGAGGATGTAGAGTTTGCGCGTCATGGTGTCAGTGTGTAGAAGAGCGTTCGAGGACCGTGTCCTTGGTTTCCCGGGACATTGCGATCGCCAGGAAGGAGATCAGGTTCAGCGAGCCGCAGACCGCTACGATGGCCCACGGGGAACCGTGAAAGGCGAAGGTGCGGGCCTCGTGGCCATTGCCGATGCCTTGTCGCTGCCGCGCAGCACCTGCCACCGCCTGCTCGCCGAACTCGTTGAAAGCGGGTATGTCAGGCAACGGGTCGATCACAGCCGCTACATCCTGACAATGCGCATGACGTCGAACGGACTCGAATTCCTGAGCCTCACGGGCATCGCTGATATCGCCCAGCCGATCATCGAACGCGTGGCTGCACAGACGGGCGAACTCGCGCGGCTGTCGCTGGTGGATGGCGAAGCGATCATCTGGGTCGGCAAGGCGGACGGACAACGCTCCGGCTTTCGCTACGATCCCGACATGGGCCAGGCGGCACAACTTTCCTGCACGGCGACCGGACACGCATGGCTCATGACGATGACCGATGAACAGGCGGCCGCGCTCGTCTTGAAGCAAGGCTTCGGACAGCCGAATGAGTTCGGACCCAATGCGCCGACGACGCTCAAAGCGCTGCTCGGTTTCGTGCATGCGGCGCGCGTGCGCGGCTACGCGATGATCGACGAGGTGTTTGCCCCGCGCATGTCGGCAGTGGCGACGCCCGTGGTGAGCGGTACGCGCTGCGTCGGCGTCATCAGCCTGGCCGGTCCCCGGGTACGGCTAACGACCGGGAAAATTCACCAGTACTCGGGACTGCTACGCGAGGCGGCCAATGAGTTGGCCCAGTTGAGCAACATGGCGGGATTCTCACATCGGCCGCCGCTCGGAAAGGGATGAGAACGCGGAATTCAGCCAATATTTAAAAAATCTAAAGTCACCTGAAGTGCAACCGCAATACAGCCGGGTACCAGCGTCGGCATGCAGCTTCCTGCCCTATCCAATATCAATTCACTGCCAAAGGATCCTGCTATGTCCGTGTCATCTGCAAGCAGTCTGAACTCAGGCCCAACTCTCACGAGCCGGCGTCGCGGCCGACGCCGCAAAGCAGCTTTTCAGGAGCTTCGACACATCCGACGATGGTCAGGTGTCGCTGACTGAGTTTGTCGAGGGCGTGAGCACGAGTATCAAGAGCGCAAGCCAGGTGTTCAACGACCTCATGGATTCCTATACGAGGGATGCGAACGGGAATCTGGACCAAACCGCCACCGACAACTTCCTCAGCGCCGGGGTGGCAAAAGCGACGGCTTTTTGGCAAAACCTCAGTCGGTGAACTGGTGTTTGCCGCGGTAGTGTCGTCGCGAGCCGTCAAGTCGCGGAGTAAGCCCGAAGCTCCGTCTCGCTTCGGGCTGAATCAGGATCGTCGATAGAGTGAATTGCCTCGATGGCTCGCACGTAGTCTTCAGGCAAATTCGCCTCCCTTGCGCCCACCAATACATGCTGCTTGTACCAATGGTAGGGCTGAAGGCCGGGCTGCTTTTTCGTAGCGACGTAGGTCAGTGCATACACTCCGCCGGTCGAGGTTTCGACCCGGACACTCAAAGGCTCGTAACCCTTACCCGCTCCTTCGAATGTGTCGAGCGCCTCCCGTTCGCCACGCACGACCGAGAAAATGACGCCATAGACTCTGTCACCGACGTTTCCCGTGTGCTCACAATCGCATTTTCCCGAGCCGTCCTTCTTGCTCAATTTGTCGAACGCGAGTTTGTAGCCTGTCACGAACCCCGTGGTGACGACCCTCGCTGACGGCAGCCTCACGACGAGGCGTCGTACCGACATGTTGGAGCCGTACGCGAAATAGGTAAATTCGCTGCTCGAGTGCATAGCTGGGATTGCCCTCGCGACAACTGCAGTGGGACATAACGCACGGCAAGCCACCTGCAACGCCTTCCCACACGGCGGCACGGTATTCGCGTCAATACGTGTTCAACGAAAGCGGAATCGGAACATGAATGTAACCACCGTCCACGTCGCCGTAAGCAAATGTGCGCCCCTCGACCAGGTATCTCGCGGTCAGCGCACACAGCGCGGCGTCGAAGTCGTCGATCGATTTCAAGCCAGAGGCGTCGATCATAGCGCTTTCCAGGACTTCAGGCCGCTGCCGGCGCTTCTCCTTCGCAGACGTCCCCGCTTTGCCCCGGAGGGCACAGGTCACGGCATGGGGAAACGTTTCGAAGCTGACACGCCCGCCCTGGAAATCGCGAGATGACAGCAGCGGATAGGCGGAAGAAAAGGCCTGGTAAATGGCTTCTCCGTTGAACATCCACCGGTAGAAGCGACTGGGGTTTTCATCGGCCCGCTTTCGGGTTGGCGTGGCAAAGGAAAAGATGCGTTGATGCGCAAGCTCGCGTTCCGCACGCCGCCCTTCGCCTTCGACACCCCATCGGCAAGGCGCGTCGATCCCGACGGCCTGGACGTCATACTCGAGGCACGCTTGCAGCATCTCCTGTGGGGTTTTCGTGTCGGCAGGCCGGAAAGCACGGCTGCCCTCCAGAATGACCAGATGGCAGCCCTTCTTGTCACCGCCCACGTCGATGCCAGCAACCGTCCGTGTGTTCACGCGGTCCCCGCCACGAGTAACAAGCGCTGAACCGGGCTGGAAGCAGGCTTCTGGAGCCCGGCGCGTGCCACTCAGGCCGCAGCGGCCGTGCTCACAGCTTCAGTGGCCGCCGCGGGCGCAGCAGCTTCGACGGGCGCCGGTGATTTCACCACGAGCTTCGGCGCACGGGCTTTTCGGACGACCGGTGATTTCGCCGCTGCGCCGTTCTTCGGCGCAGCTTTCCGTGCCGGCGATGCCGCCGCCTTCACAGACACCTTCTTGACAGCGGCCTTTTTCGTTGCAGCGTTCTTTTTTGCAGCGGCTTTCTTCGCTGCCGGCGCCTTGGCCGTCTTCGCTGCAGGCTCAGCCTTTTCGATCAAAAACTTCGACCGGTCCTTCGCGCCGGCGAGCCATGCCGGTGCGATGCCACGACCGGACCACGTCGCGCCGGTTTTCGGGTCGCGATATTTCGGCGGCTGCGGTCCGCGCACATAGTTACCTGCCTTAGGCGCTTTCACAGCAGCGGCCGATTTCGGCGCCGCGCCTGCAATCAGAAACTTGCTGCGGTCCTTTGCATTTGCAATCCACGCGGGAGCACGACCGTGGCCGGTCCAGGTCGCGCCGGTTTTGGGATCGCGATATTTCGCTGCCGACGAGCCCTGCTTCGCGGCGACCGTCTTTCCCGGCTTGCGGCCGCGCCGTTTGCCGACAAATGCCTCAATGTCGGCGACCGTCACTGCATGCTTGTCCATCAGGCCGCGAATCTTCTCGAGTACCGCCGACGATTTCGTTGTGGCCAGCGATTCTGCTTGAGCCTGCAGCTTTGCGATTCTTGCCTGAATCGATTGGAGCGTAGCCATTCGTGGAATTCCTTTGATAAGTTAGTTTTTCCCACTATGCCACATCGGACGACGAATACAACATTTGGTGTCGAATTAGTTTGCGCCAGGCAGTGAGAAACATTACTTTCTATTTCAAGATCGATAAGTTGTCTGACTGTCGGCGTGGAAGTGCCATCGCGTTTTTCGCCCCTTCACTTCAATTCAGCGTGCTCTTACTCGTTATGCGAAGGCGGGCGGGTACACGAATTGACCATAGGAATATCAATAGGCTCTCGCGATACCTCATACTCGCGACAAACCATCGGAGATTGGTCGGCGACCTGTTGCGTGCAACGGGCGACGCAAATCCCGTTGGCACGAGACAACTACGTCTTCTATCTGCTATTTGCTGAAGGAAGTTAGCGGCGCGGCCGCGTTCGGCAGGATACTGTCTAAACATACAGTGCCTTGTGTGGCCGATGAGCATGATGAAGGCCGCACCGCTCGCGCCCGGTGCGATTGTCCTGCCTTCAAAGTGCGCGCAGAATAGACGAGTGCTGCGAATGCCGCGTCAGGGCGACGCCTGTCCGATTCTGCTGCCGCAAGACTCGCGCACGATAAGCGGAACCGCCATCATCGAATGCAACTCGTCGGGTCGTTCGCCAGCCATAAGGCGTACCAGCAGGCTAGATGCCTCGCATGCCTGCTCATAAGGCGACGTCCGCATTGTCGTCAGTGGCGGCGTCGCAAAAGCGGCCAGTGGAATATCGTCATATCCGACGACGGCAACGTCATCAGGTATGCGTAAGCCAGCCTTGCGCAATGCGGCCATCGCACCGAATGCGACGGTGTCGTTGCCTGCAAACAGTGCGGTGAAGGATGGACCGCGCTCGAGCATTGCGTTCATGGCGTCGTAACCGCTTTGTGCGTTGAAGTTCGCGAATCCGACACACTCGCCTTCCAGGCCGAAACCGAACTCCCGCATGGCGTCGCGATATCCGTAGAGGCGCTCCGTGACCCCGTGGTACTCATCGGACGCAAACCCGAGGTAGGCGACCCGCTTGTGCCCAAGCGCGAGAAGATGCCGCGTTGCGACGCGCGAGGCTTCGCGCATGTCGACGTCGATGCTATAGATGTTCGCGTGTTCGGCAAGCTTCGATCCGAAGACCACAAGCGGAAAGCCTTCGGACGCGAGACGCGCGAGATGGACATCATCGGAGCGCGGCGTATTGATGGCAATGAGTCCGTCGATACGGCGGCTGTCGACCAGCTCGATGAAGCTGCCACCCGAACGTCCCGTCTCGATGATCGGCTCGAATATCACCTTGTATCCGTGCGCGTGACAGGTGTCGTTCACGCCCGCAAGCATGCGTGGAATGAACGCATCGACCCTCAGGTGTTCGCTATGCGGCGTCACGAGCGCCACAGTGCGGGTTGCGCCGCTCACCAGCGAACGCGCAGCCGCGTTTGGCACATAGCCCAACTGACGGGCAGCGTTCAGCACGCGTTCGCGCGTCTCCTCGCTGATTCCCATGTGCGGGACATCGTTGAGAACAAATGAGACAGTTGTGCGCGAGACGCCCGCTAGCTTTGCGACCTGGCTGCTTGTGACTCTCGTTGTGGTGATTTTCGGGCTCATTTTTATATGCACAACCGGGGCGGCGCACGGCGCACGCACGAATGCGTTGCGCTGAACTTGCGCATCAGTTCCCGACTCCGCCATGCACGCGCCTCGACAGACTCAGAGGAAGCCAGTCGCGATGCGCGTCGAGCAAATCGTCGACCAGCGCGACGATCTGGTCGACATCCAGTTCCGCCGCCGTATGCGGATCCAGCATCGCGGCATGATAAACGTGATCGCGGCGTCCCGTGAGCGCTGCCTCGACCGTCAATTCCTGCACGCCAATATTCGTGCGCATCAATGCAGCAAGCTGGGGCGGCAAGGCCCCGATATGGGTCGGTTGCACGCCATTCGCATCGACGAGACAGGGGACCTCGACGCAGCATCCCTGCGGCAAGTTATCGATGAGCGCGGTATTGGGCACGTTGCCATAGATCACGTTGCGCGTGCCGGACGCTATCGAGTGGATAATCGTCGCCCCGAATTCCTGCGAGCGCGTCATCGTGCGCAGACCTTCGAGACGCGCCACCGCATCATCATGACGCTTGTCCATGACCTTGAACCGCTGCGCGAGTAACGTGGCTCGCAAGCCCTCCGGGTCCTGCGACCCCGGCTCACGAAGTTCTCGTTCCAGGCACTCCCTCGAAGCTTCATAGACCTCGCAGCGGCCGGGATATTCGTCCACTGGAATATTGAACCTCTCGAGCAGGTCATCGCGTCCGCGCTTGATGAACCACGGCACATATTCGCTGAAATGTTCGCTCGACTCCGTCGGAAAATAGCCGAGCCGATGAAGCATCTCGTATCGGACGCGATTTGAGTCGGGGACACGCCCTTCCGCTCGCACCCGATGCAGCGCAGGATAGAGATCTTCGCCGCGCCGCCCAAAGGTCAGGAAGAACGCCATGTGATTGATGCCGGCGCACGTGTAGCGGACCTCATCGAACGGCACGTCGATGTCCTTCGCGAGCTCCGCCGCGGTGGCCTGCACGCTATGACATAGCCCGATCGTGCGGATCGACGACGCGCGGTTCATCGCCCAACACACGATCGCCATGGGATTCACGTAGTTCAGATGCAAGGCATCGGGACAGACGCGCTCCATCTCTGCGAGCAATTCGAGCATTACCGGAATGGTGCGCAGCCCTCGCATGATCCCGCCGATGCCGATCGTGTCACCGATCGTTTGCTCGAGTCCGTAGCGCTTCGGAATCTCGAAGTCGATCACGGTGGCTGGCTTATAGCCGCCTACCTGAATCAGATTCAGCACGTAGTCGGCGCCATCGAGCGCGCGTGCGCGATCGGTCGTCGCCACAATCTGGGGACTCGCCTGCAATTGTCCCGCCACCCTGCTCGCAACGAGCGCTGAGAGTTCCAACCGGCGCTCATCGATATCGTGCAGGGCAATGCTCGCGTCCGCGAGTTCCGGATAGCTGAAAATGTCGCCGAGCAGATTGCGCGCGAATACCGTGCTACCCGCTCCGATCAAGGCGATCTTGACTGGCTGTCTCGATGGCATGCACGTCTACTCCGTTGTGTGCGCCTGGGTGAGCGCGCGTGACTCAATCGCCCTGGTGTCGCGCGACCGCGTTAACCTTCTCATTGGCCTCTTTGAGCGCTGTGGCGGCGTCGGCGCGGCCCAAAAAAATGGATTCGATGGTCGCATCCATGATCGCGTCGATCTGCGCGGCACCCGTTGCGACGGGAGGCTGGTAGGTCGTTGCCTGCCTCATATCGAGGAAGGCCTGGGTGTCGATATTGCGTTTCGCATGAACGTCGACCGTGATCCGGTCGAGGCCCTGTATTGCCGGAAACACGACGCCAGTCTGTGCAACGATCTTCTGGCAAGTCGCGGAACCCAGGAACCTGACCCACTTCCACGACTCTTCCCGATGCGCACTGCCGCTCCAGATCGAGTCCGCCAGCCCGTTGAACATGGTCGCGCGCGCGGCCGGACCTTTGGGTAGCACCGCGTATCCGACCTCGAACTTCGCGTTCTGCGCGTACCAGTTGACCATCCACGAGCCGTCGCTCACCATTGCCACCTTCCCCGCGGCAAGCATGGCCGAACTTCCCAGCTTGCTGGCTTCGTCGAAAGGTGCCGAATAGCCCTTTTTCATCAGGCCTACGATCCAATCTAGCGTGCGCGCCAGACGCGGATCGTCGTAATAGTAGTGAGTGGTCCAGGGGCCATCGTTATATTTGAAGCCTTCGGACACCGCGAACGCGCTCCATTCGGTCTGCCCCATCATGCCGCCCGCCCGTCCGATCTGATACCCGCGCACCTTGACGTGCTGCGCGTCGAACTGCTTCGAATCTCCGCGATTGCCGTTGGCGTCGATCGTCAGCCGCGCGATTGCCTTCCCGAATGTACCGCCGTCCCGGTCATTCCATGTCCAGCCCGAGATCGCTGCCGGGTCGATGCCCGCATCCTTGAACATCTGCTTGTTGTAGACCAGCGCTACGGTATCCCAGTCCTTCGGCAAGCCGTATTGATGTCCGTTCCTCGACCAGTTCAACAGCAATGCGGGATAGAAACCGCCAGTCGCGACCTTGTCGCGCTGGATGTACGGAGCCAGATCGACGAGTTGCCCATTGGTGACCATCTCTGGATATTTCATCAAGTGATTGGCGAATACATCGGGCGCCGTGCCTGACACGAACTGCGTCGTGAGCACCGTCCAATAGTCGGACCATCCGACTTGCGAGATCCTGATATGGATTCCGGGGTTCTCTTTCTCGAACTGCGTGGCGCACGCCTGATAGGCAGGTCGCTGATTCGCATCCCAGAGCGCGTACCTGATTTCGACGGTGCCAGCCGCATGCGCGACGATCGCCGTGGCCATCGCCGTAAACACCGCAACGACCTGCGGGATCGGATATCGCCTGCTGCGGAACGAAGGAATCTTCATATGCGCGTCCGGACTCGAAGCCACTCATTCTTTGCCGCCGGCCTGTCGACCACATAGCGCCCGAAAGCAATCAGCAAAGCGAGCATCGGAAGAGCGGCCAGACATGCGGCAGCCATCAGGCCGGTCCAGTCGGGAGCGCCCTGGGGCGCTTGCGACTTGAACGCCTGCAAGGCAACGGTCAGTACCTGCATGCCGTCGGCGTTCGCCACGATGAACGGCCAAAGGAATTCATTCCAGGCATTGACGGCCGATAGAATCGCGACGGTCGCAATCGGCGCCCAACTGACCGGAAGCACGATGCGCCAGAATATCTTCCAGTGCGATGCCCCATCGAGCAGCGCTGCCTCCTCCAAGTCGCGAGGAATCGACAAGAATGCCTGGCGGAGAAAGAAGATCGCGAACGCCCATACAAGAAAAAACGGCGCCACCATGCCTGCATAGGTGTTGAGCCAACCTAGTTCCTTGATCAGAATGAAGTTTGGAATGAACAGAACGATATTCGGCAGCATCAAGGAGACGAGGAACAGTGCAAACAACGGCTCGCGCGCCCGGAAACGCAAGCGCGCGAAAGCATAGCCGGCCATGGCGCTGAACACGACCTGACCGATGACGATCAGCCCCGTAAAGATCGCCGAATTCAGCAACGCTCTCAGGAAATCGATGTTGCCGCCCGATCCCCCATCGGCAAGCGCGACGTCGTCGTTCACCCATCCAAGGGCGCGACGAAAGTTCTCCAGCGTGAATGCCGGCGACAACCATTTTCCCGTTGACGTATACACATCAGTGGGCGGCGTCAGCGCGGTGCGCAGGACCATCAGGAGCGGAACCACCGTCACGGCGATCATCGCCGCGAGCACACACCAGGCAAGCACTCGCCCCATGCTGATATGCCGTACGTGTGTTGGCGCAGCGACCGCGTGATCGAGCGCGCCGAGATCGGAACTCAAGAGAGCAAGCTCGGACTCGCTTGCACGAAAAAGCCGCATCTGCACCACGGTGTACACGGCCATGATGGACAGCAATGCGATCGACATGGCGCACGCATAGCCCATCCTGTGGAACCTGAACGCGTTTTCGTAGATGTAGTAGACGATCACGCGCGTCGAGCTGGCCGGCCCGCCATGTGTCGCCACGGCGACCGTGTCGAAGATCTGGAACGCACCGGTCATGCTCGTAACGATCACGAACAACATCACGGGCCGCAGCAGCGGAACCGTAATTCTGCGAAACAGCTGCCATTCGCCGGCGCCATCCAGTATTGCTGCCTCGTAAAGGCAGCGGGGAATGCGCTGCATGCCGGCCAGAAACAGCAACGCGACCATGCCTGTATATCGCCACGTATTGACGGCCGCGACTGTGGCGAGCGCCTCGACCGGTGAGCCGAAGAATGACCGGTTTGCAAGGCCGATTGCCCCGAGCAACGCATTGATCCAACCGAGCATTGGGTCGAGAAGCCATACCCACATCAGCGCGACGAGCACATTGGAGAGAAGAAATGGCAACAGCACGATCGCGCGGATTGCAATCGCTCCACATAGACGGTCCATCAGCACGGCGAGCAGCAGTCCGAACGCGGTCTGCAGCGGAATATTCAGGATCACATAGTATGCAGACAGAATCAGTGCGTGCCAGAATTCGCCATCGGTGAGCATTGCGCGATAGTTATCCAGTCCGACGCCGCGTGGTGCAGACATGAGGTTCCAGTCGGTTGCGCTGACACCTATGGCCCTCACCGTTGGCACCAGATAAAACACGACGAGACCGATCAGCGAAGGCAGGATCATCATCCACGCCGTGAGCGCTTCCCCGTTGCGCTGCCGCGTGGATGGACGCACGGTTGCTATCAGCGACCGACCGCTTGTTGCCGGAGCCGTTGCCATGGCATTCCTGAAGATCGCAGGGCTAACGCGCGTTAGCCCTGGATGCAAAAAAAGACGCCTTCGTGCGTCCGTGCATAAACGCGGCCTTCCTGACGAGGCCTGCATTCAGGCTAGCCAATTCGCGAGGAACATTCAAGTACGGCGAGCGGTAGAGGTCAACGGCACGAGGAGGCGAAGTTTGGGCCGGTCCGGTTTGGGGCGCGTCATTTGCAAACCTCGCGAAGTCGGCTCGCGACGCGAGGAAGGAAATACCGCAGGTCCGCGTGAAGGTCTATTGCCGATTGCTCGTCGCTCGCGATTTCAAGGCTGAATCGCTCAAAATCTTCTCATCTTCACTCATAGTGACTTCGCGGTTGAAAATTGACTAACTCGTGTTAGATTGGTATTGAGTGTTACGCACTTGTAGCGCACCATCAGCGGAATTCGCACCCGTATTCCGGTAGCACCTCGCATGTTCATATGAATACGTCGCTCGAGGATGGGCGGTTTAGCATCTGAGGAAACCATGACGACGCTTGCCTTTCAGGCACCCGGATTGCCAACCCGGTTCGACGGCTTCCGCGTCGAATTCAGTCCGAAGAACTCAAGTGCCGAAATCGTTCTCGACCGGTCGCCCTTCAACCGGATGTCCCTCAAGCAATGCGAGCAGATACGTCACGTATTCGAGACTCTGGACGCTGACGCGGCCGTCCGCGTGATCGTGCTGCGCGGCGCGGGCGAACACTTCTCCAGCGGGAACTTCAAGCACGAATGTATTGACGTATCGACAGACCATGAGTCGCGGCTCGCGTGGGCGCTGAGCTCACCATCGCGTTGCAGCAAGCCGGTCATTGCCGCAAACAGAGGTTACTGCTTCGGCGCGGCGTTCGAGTTGTCTCTTGCGTGCGACCTTCGGCTCGCCACGGAAACGACACTTTACGGACTTCCCGAGCAAACCACGGGCCGGGTCGTCGGCTTCGAAAGCGCGGCGTGCCTGCGTGGCTTGATCGGCACCGGGCGTACAAAGGACATCGTCATGCGCTCCCGACTGATATGTGGGGTGCAGGCCTATGACTGGGGCATTGCCACTGAATTCGCGATGGACAGCGAACTCGAAGACGCAACGAATGCATTGGTTGGAGAGCTGCTCGAGCTGCCGTCCGATCGGCAGCGCGCAGCGAAGAAACTATTGAACAGCGTCGAGGCCGCACAGTTCTCGCCCGGATTTGCGCTTGAGCAGCACGGTTAGCGGTGTATCAACCGTCTTGCCTTCGGCCCCGACATCACGCCAATCAAACCTCATCGTCAGGCAGCTGGCAAACCTGGTGGTAAAAGGTCTGGATATCGGCGAAATAAAATGGGCGGAACGCCCCGTAGACGTTTTTCCAGTCCGGCATGTAGCTCAAGAGATGTTCCCGAAATGTTGTCGCGACGTCCGGACTGAGATCCTTGCGTACGATCAGAACCGCGGGTACGCAAGTATCATATTGGCCGATGACCTTCGTCGTCTGCACGTTCGCGGGTGTCATCTTCCATACGTCTTCCAGAATCATCGTTGCGCGAATGGACTTCGCGACAACCGCATCGACCCGGTCCTGCCATCCCGCAACCTGCTTGAGTTCGAAGAAGGTTTCAAGCTTCTTTCCTTTCTCGTTCAACATGATGGCAGGCGGAAAGAAACTGGAAGAACAGGACCGGTTCAGGTATCCGTACGTCGATCCTTCAAGGTCGTCGAGCGTATTTGCCTGATCGTCGTGACGCACCACAAGCAGCGTGCGTTGAGCCGGTTGACCGGAGAACTTCGATGTTGCGATGACGAGTCCGCGATAGTGCGGATTACCCTTTCGCATCATCACGCAGAAACCCGCCCCTGGAACATAGGCCATATTCGGGCGGCCCGCCTCGAGCAGCCGGTTCATCTCCGGAATGTCCGTCGTCACCTCGGCATTCATGCCTGCCTCTGACAACAGACTTGTCCAGGGTTCCGCGGCAACGGGAAAATCCAGATTCCTGTTCAGAAGAAACGTCAGATTCTGCTTTGCCATGGCTACCCCCTTTCCTGTGCGAAGACATGAGGCCGAAGTCATTCTATGTGGATCGGCAAAGTAGCGATGACGAAAACAATATGCTTTTTGTCAAACTGCACGTTTCCCGGCTATCTGGAAACGTAGGCATTGAAAGCGCTTATCAAGTTACGGATTGCCTGCCCGAGGTCGTCTTCGGCAACGCCGGCCGGTTGAGCCGCCGGCAACGGCCAGGTGGCCCGGGAAGCCAGCGCGTGCAGCAGCTGAACGGTCATCGCGTCGTAGCCGTCAGCTCTTTGGCGATCAAGCGCGCCGGGGTCCCCTTCCCGCAGGACCTCGAGCACCGCGGCAGCACCGCAAACCGAACGCAAGGCCACGATGACGTCCCGCAGGCGCTCGAGCCACGCGGCTCGCCAACGTCCCTCCAGCAGCATGCGCTCTCGTGCCGCTTCCAGGCGAGTGCTCGCGAGTCCGGCATCTCGTTGCAGGTCATCCAGCGTGCTTGCCGCACCAGCGTCCAGCCGCAGCGCGGCCGACGCGAAGCGCATGTTGGCAGAAATCGCCGCGGAAACGGCTGCGGTAAGCGTGTCGCTGCTCCGCTCGGGCCACAGGAGGAAGCTGGCTGCCACGCCCACGACGGCGCCAATGATTTCATTGAAAAAGCGTGCAGCAATCAAACCGCCAGTCGGGTGAATGAAGTTGGAAACCAGCATGAACATGGGGCAAAGAAAGACCACGAACAAGCCGTAGCTCACCAGCCTCGAGGCAATGGCCGCAGCGGCAAGCGGCAGAATGGCGACGAGGACGGCGCCCGGACCCGGCAACGTCGCCAGAAGTGCCGCGGCAATCAGTCCGCCAAGGAGGCTGCCGATCGCTCTCTCCAGAACGCGCAGCCAGGTGTTGGAGGAAATCGGTTGTGTCACGATGATGGCCGCGAGCGCGCCCCAATAGGCGAGCGCGACGTTCAGCCAGGTGCCGATGACAAAAGCGACCACGGTTGCCATCGCAACTCTCAGGGCGTGACGCCAAACCAGCGAATCCACGATCTGGCGGGTACGCGCTTCGGCGACCGGAGACGCCTTGCTGCCGACGACCCGGGCGAAGCCACCCTCGGCGAGGCGGACAATGGCGCTCGCCGCAAACGTCACGGAACGCGCTGCCATCTCGTCCTGACCGGCATCCTGGCGCACGAGCGCGTTCGACTGCATGACCAGCGCATCGGGCAGCGGACGATCCAGCAGGGCATGGGCGCTCAACCCCTGAAGCACCTCCTGCAGTCCTTGCAGCAGCTGCCGCGATTTCGCGCTGAGGGGCGCCTGGGAAATGCGCCGGGAATGACCGAGGGCAATCAACGCAGAAAAGATTCTGGCCGCCGTATCGATATACGCCCCGAGGCGCGATCCACTGCTGGTGTCGAGCGCCGCCAATGCCCTTCCCCGTTCGATCGACATACGTACGCCCCGGCGGTGCACGGTATCGAACTCCTCCCACCCGGTGACATTCATACCTGGGAGCGGATCCAGCGCGAGCAAAAAGCCGGCCATGAGCTCCAGTCTTCCGAAGATCGTCGACAGCATCAGATTGGCGGACTGCCGGAACGGAATCGGCCAGAGGAAGACGCAAAACAGCATGGTCCAGACGGAACCAAGCAGGAAATATCCGGCCAGCTCGAGCGCGCCGGGCAAAGGTCTGGCCAACGCAACCCCAATCACGACGGCGAGCGAGGCAACGAGACCTGCCTGCGTGGGCATCGGCCCGAGAGCCGGTTTGTAGGATCGCGCCAGTCCGCACAGAAAGACCAGGACGAACAACGTGACGAGGCTCGCGATATAGCCCCAGCTCGCCGTGTAGGCAGCGAGCGGCATGACGATGCCCCCCAGGATCGTGAAGGTGCCCATCGCTTTGAGGCGTGCGGCTTTCCCGCCTTGGGGATCGCACAGGCAATTCCAGAAAGCCGCAACGGCGCCCAGCGCAACCTCGGGTCGTGCCAGCAGCATTGCCGCGGCCAGCATCGGCGCCATCGCCAGGGCGGCACGCACGCCCTCCGCAATCGCCACGCGCTCGGGCGTGACGGCAAAGACATGGCCTTCCGCCCTGGAAGTCCGGCGACTGACGATCGACACCAGCCTGGCAAGGTTGTCCATGACGCCTTCGCTTTATGCAGACGTGGAACTGGATGGCACGACCCCTTCGAAGCGATGAATTTGCGCGCGTCGTCGGGAAACGGCAGCCCGGCGCGCTCGCGCGCTTTCGAAGCGCGCCTAGCGTAGCACGGAAAGCCGCGCCATTCGTGCGCGCGTGCGGCTGCCAGGTGGCGTGTGGGCCGTGCAGGCCGTAACCGCGATCGGCAATCTATTGATGCGCAACATACGGCTTGACCATTTTCCGCGGATCGACGATCTGGTCGAATTGCGCTTCGGTCACATAGCCGAGTTTCAAGGCGGCCTGCTTGAGCGTGAGATCGTTGTCGTACGCATAGTGCGCGATCTTCGACGACTTGTCATAGCCGATCACCGGCGAAAGCGCCGTCACGAGCATCAGCGAGCGGTCGACATCTTGCTGGATTTTCGCCAGGTTCGGCTTCGTCCCTTCCACGAGGAACTTGCGGAAGTTCGTGCATGAGTCACTCATGATGGCGATGGAATGCATGATGTCGAAGATGATCAGCGGCTTGTAGACGTTCATCTCCAGATAGCCGCTTGCGCCCCCGATCCCCGTTGCCACATCGTCGCCGATCACTTGCGTTGCGACCATCGCGAGCGCCTCGGCCTGCGTGGGGTTGACCTTGCCCGGCATGATCGACGAGCCCGGCTCGTTCTCCGGAATGATCAGTTCTGCGAATCCGGCGCGCGGCCCGCACGACATCAGCCGAATGTCGTTGGCGATCTTGTAGAGGGAGCACGCGAGCGTGCGCATCGTGCCCGACAGATGAATGAGCGCATCGTGCGCGCCTTGCACCGTGAACTTGTTCGGGGCTGTGACGAACGGAAGATTCGTCAGGCGGGCAATCTCGGCAGCGGCGGCGCCCGCGAATTCGGGCGTGGAATTCAGGCCCGTGCCAACCGCCGTGCCGCCGAGCGCAAGGCGATAGACGCCCTTTAGCGCATCGTCGAGCCGCTCCAGGTTGTCGGTGAGCATACCCTCGTAGCCGGACCACTCCTGACCCAACGTGATCGGAGTCGCGTCCTGCATATGCGTGCGCCCGATCTTGACGATGTCCTTCCAGGCAACCGCTTTTACTCCAATCGCGTCGCGCAGTGCGGTAACGGTCGGCGCGAGCCGCTCCTTGACGTTGATTGCCGCCGCCATGTACATGGCGCTCGGAAACGAATCGTTCGACGACTGCGACATGTTCACATGATCGTTCGGATGCACGGGTGTCTTGCTGCCGAGCGGCGTGCCGGCGAGTTGACAGCACCGATTCGAGATCACCTCGTTGACGTTCATGTTGAACTGCGTACCGCTTCCAGTCATCCATACGTGCAGCGGAAACATGTCGTGATGCTGGCCGGCGAGTATCTCGTCGCAGACCTTGACGATGAGATCGTGCTGAGTCGCGCCAAGCCGCTGTTCCTCGAAATTGACGTTGGCCGCCGCCTTTTTCAGGATCGCGTAGGTGATGATCATTTCACGCGGAATCAGATCGTCGCCGATGCTGAAATGCTGAAGCGAGCGTTGGGTTTGTGCGCCCCATAGTTTGTCTGCCGGTACATTGACGACGCCAAGACTATCGCTTTCCTCACGAAAGCCCGCGGCGGGCTCCGCTTGCTCCGCGCCCTCGGCCGATGCCCACGCGGAACTGCCACCCACGGCAAGCGATGCGAGGAGCGTCGTTTGCATCATTTGTCTGCGGTTCATTTGCTTGCCTCTTATGGGTGCTACCCACCCTGTCGAGGAAAGTATGGGGCCGTTTCGCGCGTCGATCTTCCTGAAACGCACTGGAATTCAAGGTCGATCGCTTTGCGGGAGTCAATTCTGGTATGCGAATGCGGCAAGGGCCACTGCGAATCCGATCACCATCCGGATTCGCGGCGGCCTCCCTGGCAACCATGATGCGTTAATTGCTGTCGAAGTCGGCCGAGAAGCTCAAATCGCGTTGGCTTTCGATATCCTTCGTGAGCTTCTGCAGGTAATCGACGATCGTATTGAAGCCCCATGCGCCCAGCACCAGATGACGCGGCGCTTCTGTGTTGCGCGCGATGGAAATCATCGCTTCGCCGGCCGCCACCGGGTCGCCCGGTTGCGTGCCGCTCGTCTGCTTCGTGCCGGTGTGGCGCTTGCCGGCCGTTTCCGCGTAATCGTCGATCCGGGTCAGCGTCTGGCGCAGCGAGCGGCCCGCCCAGTCGGTGCGGAACGGACCGGGCTCCACGCACGTCACGCCAATGCCAAGCGGCTCCAGTTCCGCGCGCAGCGAATCCGACCAGCCCTCCACCGCGTGCTTATTTGCTCTGCCTATTTATCTCTGCGGCAGTAGAGCATTAGTATAAGGAATGAATTAAGCGAAACGATACTTTCCTCTTCTTCTGTTGCGCGGTTCGCATTCATGGCCTCTCCTGACGGCAATATCAAATGCAACCGTAGTGTCCATCCCCCCAGTTCTTCTCGCCCTGTCGCATTCGAACCTGGCGCACAGATTACATCCGCGGATTGTCGGGGGATGAATTTTTGGCTTTCTGCGAGAGTTCGCCGCAGGATCGAGCCCTGCCTCACACGACCGCTCGCGTACCCGGTGGACCAGCCGGCCGGCTTCTGTGCGTTCGACTTGCTACACTGCGGTGGTACTTGCGCCTGTTGCATCTCATCACGTAAAACACACGTCAATCGCCGTTGCCCGTCTGAAACGTCTGAAGCAAGTCGAGGCGCTCACAGGCGCCTCCGGGACGGACCCGGTGCCGCACTCCCGAGATTGGCCCGGAGGTTCATCATGTTCACGACATTTTCCCGCCTGTCGAGAACCGTCCTGGTTGTGGCTGTGTGTACTGCATCGACGGCAGCCTTCGCCAGGCATGCGAGGCAGTCACAGGTGCCCCCCGAACCGATTTCCTCCCTGTTACTGAGCGACGACGAACGCATTGAGTTCTGCACGGAGATGCACCGTGCGCCGACGCCCGAAGAACGTCGGGTGGTCGTGGAGCGCATGCGCAATACGCTCATTCCCCGCGCAAAAGCACAAGATCTTTCCCTCCCGCGCTGGTTGCTGGAAGGACGTCCGACGAACGGGTTCGGCGGCCCCAATGGCAGCATACCCGGACTGGATTGCGAATCGGGTATCGGCAGACTTCACGCACAGGCCGTCGCGCCTGCGCGGCAGGCACCCGCCCACAAGACGCCCCCCACTGAGCCGCCACCCGGCAAGACGCCTGCTCAGGAGACGTCAGCCAGCGACATACCGGTCGGACACGACCGCGGTATCGCCTATGTCACGGGCGGCGTGGGGGAGGATGAAGCCACTGCACTTCGCAGGCTCGCGCCCGGCTATAGCATGCGGGCAACATTCACCGCCGCATCAGGCGAGTATCTGTCGGGTGTCGCCGTGCAGATATTCGGGTCCAACGGGAAGGTCGTCTTCGCTGGCACATCAGCCGGCCCCTACCTGTTCGCACGGTTGCCCCCTGGCCACTATCGCGTCGTGGCCACATTCGACGGCGTGGAGCATACTCGCGTGCTCTATGTTCCCACGCGCGGCAGCGTCCGATTCACACTGACATGGTCGACGTCGCGCGCGGCTTCGTCCAGCTAGCGTTGGTGACCGGCGCACTGAGCGCTACGCCGTCTGCCGCCGGATGCGTAAACAGGTCTCGTCCTGACTGACCCCTAAAGCAACAAAATGCGCGCAGTTTCGACAGCGCTTTAACGAATGATCGACCGCGAGCAAAACTCGATCGCGTCCACGCAGGAAACGCCTACTTAACCCAACGCTGTTGCGGTGGCACAACTCGTTATGGAAACGAATAGGTTTGCCACTCGTCTCGCCACAGGTCGCAAAGTCAAATCGCGGCTCAATTGCTGCAATTTTATGAATGAGTCAATTCGCTTGCAGTAATTATTTTCAAGGGCGATTCGGCTTCTGCTCCGGACGCGGCTATAGACTGGCGCGATTGTTTCCTCTTACGCCATCGGGTGTCATCTCATGAAGAAGATTTCCATTGCCGTCGCCGTTTGCGCAGCATCTGCAGCGTCGGCGGCCAGTGCTCAGAGCTCGGTCACCCTGTACGGCCTGATCGACGCGGGCATCTCTTATACGAACAACGTTCAGAACGGCGCGCCCGGCCACGGTAGCTCGCGCGTCGCACTCGCAAGCGGCAATATCAGCGGCAGCCGCTTCGGTCTGCGCGGCAGCGAGGATCTCGGCGGCGGTCTGCATGCGATCTTCGTGCTCGAAAACGGCTTCAACGTCAACAACGGCACGCTCGGCCAGGGTGGTCGCATGTTCGGCCGTCAAGCGTTCGTCGGCCTGAGCACCGATCAATACGGCACCCTCACGATGGGCCGCCAGTATGACTCGATGGTCGACTACGTGGCGCCGCTGTCCGGCACGGCCGGCACGTTCGGCGACTCAGGCTTCGCGCACGTGTACGACAACGACAACCTGCAACATACGGTCCGCTTCAGCAACTCGGTGAAATTCGCGAGTATCGACTACGCCGGCTTCAAGTTTGGCGGCATGTACGCATTCAGCAACAGCACCAGCTTCGCCGTCGATCGTGCGTACAGTGCTGGCGTGAGCTACAACAACGGCCCGCTGCGACTGGCCGCGGCCTACCTCCAGATCAACGGCTCGGCAGCGGCGAGCACCCCTGCGGGCACAGCGAACCAGAACGTTGCGGCTGACCCCAGCGAGTTCAAGTCGACCGCAGGCGGCGGCAACCTGACGGCGGATGTGCAGCGCACGGTCGGTGCAGGCATCGGCTATACGTTCGGCCCGGCGGCGGTCAACTTCGTCTATACGCACAGCCAGTACCAGAACACGTCCGCATTCGGCCTGAACCCGGTGAGCGGTTCGACGCACTTCGACAACTATGAACTGAACGTCAAGTACGCCCTCACGCCGGCGCTGAATCTCGGCCTCATGGATACTTTCACGGACGGTCATCTGAACGGTGTGAGCAAGTCGAACGTCGGCTCCGATCCGAAGTGGAATCAGGTCAACGCGATTGCGCGCTACTCGCTGTCGAAGCGCACGGAAGTGTATGGAGAAGCGATGTACCAGCGCGCGATCGGTCACAACAACGTCGCAGTGATGTACAACGCCGGCGGTTTCTCGGCGACGAGCAATCAGGTGATGGCTGCGATCGGCATGCTGACCCGCTTCTAAGCGGCCGTCAGAACCTTCATCCCGCGGCCATCGAGGCGGATCGTCGTACAAGGACTGCGAGACGAGGAATATCGCATTCGGCATTGGCGTAGAAAATTGCCCGCCGCGTTGGTGGGCAATTTATTTCATCAGCTGCCACTGCGCACGTACGTTTGCACGAGCCACGGCCGGGCATTGCGTTCCGGCGATTCGCATCGCGGCGTTTTGGGCGATCGGCAGTGAACAGGCAGATCCCCGTCTAACCGGGAAGAGCCGGCCGCGTCTAGCGAGTTCCGCGACCGGCTGAAGTGGAGTCCTTCGGCTCAATTCGATTCGGCATCACCGGGGAACCACGCTGCGGATCATTGCCCGTTCTGAGCGGACGTTCGTCCTTTGGTGCCATTTACTGGCGCAATGATACCGAAGAGTCCATTCGACTCCTTGTTAGGACCTGCCGAAAAGTACAGCGTGTCCGGGCTCGAATTGCGCCCTCCTCCGAGTGTCAGCGTCCACAGGCCGTCGATAGCCAGTGGATTGCCGAACTCATTCTCCAGTTGATCGACGAACGTGCCGTCATTGTCGAAGACATTGATTCGGCCGTTGCCGAAGTTGCCAACGAGGATCTTGCCGCTGAAGCGCCCAAACGCAAACGACGCTCGCGTTACGCCCCAGGGCGAGTCGAGCGGCCCCTGGCTCGCAAAGCGGCGCAGCAGGTGGCCGTCGGTATCGAATACATCGACGAATCCATGACCACGGCCTGCAACGTCGTCA
Organism: Paraburkholderia sp. EG286B; assembly: GCF_040965655.1. Classification (NCBI taxonomy): domain Bacteria; kingdom Pseudomonadati; phylum Pseudomonadota; class Betaproteobacteria; order Burkholderiales; family Burkholderiaceae; genus Paraburkholderia; species Paraburkholderia sp. EG286B. The sequence goes on from NZ_JBFRCF010000001.1 coordinate 142,188, forward strand.
TGCTTCGGGCCGTCTTGCTGCGCATATGTGACGAACAGGTCTCCGTCGATGTTCGCGATACCAAACGGGGCGTAGCCGGCCGGGATGTTCGGGTCGGCGAAGCCACCGTCCGTCGTCGCGGGCGCGAACAAGCCGTTCGAACCGTTCGGTCCGAATACATCGATCCGGCCCGCACGGAAGTTCGTCGCAAAGAGGAATCCCCCTTGCGCATTCACTCCGAAGACGAGCCCTTTGTAAACGGCCCCGCTGGCGGCGGAGGGATTGGACGAATTATCGACCGCGATCACAGCATTGTTCGCCGGATTCAACCCACCGGCCCAGGCGGAAATCGTGCCGTCTTCGGTCGCGAAGATGAATACGGCCGGGATGTTGGTACCTGGGACGAGAAAAGACGACGAAGGATTCCAAACTATCCCGGTTGGCGCCGCGGGCGTGGGTTTCGGTGGATTGTTGGCAAAGACGGGATGACATGCGCCGGCCGGTATGACGTTGCCTGGCAGCGGGATGGAGACCTGCAGCGCCACCTTTGCCCCCTGGCCGTCATAGAGCGTGGAGCAGCCTGTGGCATTGTCGTTGATCCAGAATGGACTGCCTGCCGGACTAAAGGCGATACCCCAGGCGTTCTGCAGTACCCCGTCGACCTTCGGGGCAGAGCCTGCCAGGTTGGATACAAGCGGTGTGACGACGTAAGCCTCATCGGCAGCAGCATGTCCGATTGTGAAACCGGCGGCGAAAACAATCACGGCCGCCGCTTTGAGACCCCACGAGATCTGAGACATAACTTCCCTCCTCGTCTGACTGGCGAGATATCGCCGCAGGCTAAACGACCGCTGCACTTCAAATATTCCCGCTCGACGCAAAAAATTTCCGCCAGCCACCCGGTCGCGGGCATGGTTGCGCGAGCCAGAGACGAGCGAGTGGGGGCATGCCCATGACGGTTTTCACCCTGTTTGCAGGCTCGTGGCGACGCTATTCACAATTCGTCGTCGTTGATGACTCATCCAAAGTCCAGATTTAATGCGGTTGAATGGGACAGATGAGTGCGCTGTCGAACGACAGAGGCCGTTTGGTTTTTTGGACAGCGCTATTAGGCGGCCTGAAACGGATAGCACGCTGCCGATCGCGGTCGCGCAGTACCCATCGAGATGTGGCACGGTGGCAGCAGGTTCGACTTGTGTGTTATTCGCCCCTTTCGTCTCGCGCCGCCACGGCACCGCCGCATTCACTCGTTCACACCGCGATCTCTGCCGGAATGTCCCGCACCACCTCGGTCAACTTGCCCGAGCTGATTTCGTAGAAGAAACCATAGAGCTTGACGTGCTTCGGCACTGCCGGGCTCGCACGAAGCAACTTGATGTCATAGTTGAGCGACTCCTCGAAATCCATGATGGCGAGGCTATCGTGATCGAACAACGTCGAGATATCAGCGTGATGATGATCGTGATACTCCTCGACCATCAGATCCGGCGTCAGGGTGAGGACATCTGTTCAAAAAGACCACTTTTGAAAAAGCTCGCACAGCCGATTTGCGCGAGCACTCTCCGAACTGGCGGTTTAAATGGCTGTTGAACCTCGAAAGCAGCCGTTTTTTGAACGAGGCGACGTTCGTCCGTCAGGGGTTGTTTGCGGCCTTCGGGGATGTACCCGAAACCTGCCAGACATATCCCGCCATCCCGCACTCCGTTCAATACGTATATTCGGCAACCACACGAGCCACTGTCTCCAGCGACCGCTCGAGCGTGGCCAGATCGACGGAACCGATGGCGAGGCGAATGGCGTGAGGCACATAAGCCGACGTCGAAAACGGCAGTGCGGTCGCCACGGAAATTCGTTCGCGCATCAACGCCATCGCGATCGCGTCGGCGCGGACCTCGGGTTCGAGTGGCATCCAGATGAAGTACGACGCTGGGTGCCCTATTCTCTTAAGCGGACCCAGCACTTCGGCGGCAAGGCGCTGACGTATCGCAGCATCGCGCCGCTTCTCGTCTTCGAGCCTCGCTGCCGTGCCGTCTTCCATCCAGCCGCACGCGATGGCTGTCATGGTCGCCGGCGTGTTCCACGTCGTCGCCCGGATCGTCCGTTCGAACCTCGGCACCCATTCGTGCGATGCGTGGATGAATCCGATGCGCAGACCCGTCGCAACACTCTTCGACAGGCTCGACACATAGACCGTTGTCTCCGGCGCGAGCGATGCCAGCGGCGGCGGCGCATCGTCCGCGAGGAACGCATAAGCGGCGTCCTCGATCAGGATCAGCCCATGTCGTCGTGCGATGGCGACGAGCTCGCGGCGCCGCGTCGCGCTCATCACCCAGCCGAGCGGATTGTGCAGGGTCGGCATCGTGTAGACGGCGCGCACCTTGCGCCGCTTGCACAAGGCCGCCAATGCGTCCAGATCCGGGCCGCGTCCGGCGGCCGGGATCGGTGCGAGTTCCAGCCGGCTCGCCTCGGCAGCCAGCTTGAACCCCGGGTAGGTCAGCGCGTCCACCGCTACCACGTCGCCGGGTTCGAATAACGCCATCGCCGTCGTCGTCAGTCCATGCTGCGCGCCGCTCACGAACAGCGTGGTTTCGGCGCTGGCTTCCAGGCCCCGGCGGGCCAGGTGACGCGCCGCCGTCGCCCTCTCGTGTTCGCGCCCGCCGTGGGGCTGGTAGCGGAGCAGCGACTCCAGGTCACCGGCCGCCGCGAGCTGGCGCAGTGCTGCCCTGAGCAGGTCGGTCTGATCGGGCGACGACGGATAGTTGAAGCTCAGGTCCACGGTGTCTGCGCTCCACGCATGCAGATCGATGCCTTGTCCGCGGGGCAGCGGCTCCTTGACGAAGGTGCCGCGGCCGGTTTCGCCGCTGACGAGCCCCATCGCCTGCAGCTCGGCATAGACACGCGTTGCCGTGACCAACGCCAGGCCCTCGCGCGCAGCCAGCTCGCGGTGCGTGGGCAGACGCGTGCCGGGACGCAGACGGCCCGCACGGATTTCGGCGGCGAGCCGATCGACCAGCGGTTTGTAGCGGGGTTCCGGCATGGCCCAATGTATCCATGACAATAATTTGATTGTATTGATTGTCCGCCCTACCATGGCTCGACACAACCGCTTCCACCGTATGAGGGCGCCATGCACATCGCCATTCTGACCTTCGAAGGCTTCAACGAACTCGACTCGCTGATCGTATTCAACCTCCTCAACCGGGTCCGGCAACCCGACTGGCGGGTTTCGATTGCCAGCCCGGCGTCCAGTGTGCGTTCGATGAATGGGCTCGTGCTGGAGGCGCAAATTTCGCTAAACGAAGCATGCGGAGCCGACGCGGTGTTGATCGGCAGTGGCGTACGGACGCGCGACGTCACCGCCGATCCCGCGCTGATGTCGCAACTCAGGCTCGACCCAACGCGCCAGCTGCTTGGCGCGCAGTGCTCCGGCACGCTGATACTCGCGAAGCTGGGCCTGCTGCAGGGCGTTCCCGCATGCACGGACCGGACTACTACGCCGTGGGTCGAAGAGGCGGGTGTAGCCGTGCTCAATCAGCCGTTCGTGGCCAGTGGGAATGTCGCGACGGCGGGCGGGTGTCTCGCATCGCACTATCTCGCGGCCTGGGTGATCGCGCGCCTCGCCGGCGTCGAAGCTGCGCGCAGCGTGATCCACCATATAGCGCCAGTGGGAGAGAAGGAAACCTACTTGACCCGCGCGATCGCGAACATTTCGCCGTTCCTTTAATCGCAAGCCACTGACCGTCTATGCGCCTCATCGAAAGGGCCGATCACCGCATGATATAATTCGCACGCGAACTAAATCGCACATATTTTATCTGCGCGGAAATGAAACATCGCCTCGTCTTTCTATTGAATGTGGGACAGCGCCGGCTGCAACGGTGGTCGCAAACACATGCGGCCGGCGGCGGCGTCACAGCAGCCCAGGCGGGGCTGCTGTTTTTTTTGGGTGAGCACAACGGCGCACTCATGAGCGAAGCCGCTGCCGCGCTGGATCTGGGCGCACCAGGCATGAGCGGTCTCGCTGACCGGACAGAAAAGGCAGGGTTGATCGAACGTCGGGCCGACGAGACCGATGGCCGGGCGTCGCGGCTGTGGTTGACGGAGGCAGGACGTACCGCGCGCCAAAAGTCGAAGCTGCGCATGAAAGACTTGAACGCCAGATTGACCGAAGGCTTTACGGAAGCGGAGATCGACGTCGTGGCGCGGTGGCTGACCAGCCTGCAGACGAAGTTTCCGCTCGCCGAAGACGGCGACGCGTAACCCCGACCGTGGCCGGTCAGCAAGGCACTGGCTAGTGCTGGGCAACCCTCGCGAAGTCCGGCTTGCGCTTCTCGGCAAAGGCCGCGAATGCCTCCCTTGCCTCGGCGCTCTTCAGCCGCTCCTGAAACTTCGCGCTCTCGCTGTCCATTTGCGCAACCAGCGTTTCGGCTTCGCGCATCAGCTTTTTCATGGCGCTCAATGAACCGGCCGGCTTGGCGGCGATTCTTTCGGCCATCCTGCGTGCATCGTCGCGTAGTTGCTCCTTTGCGCAGACCTTGTTGGCAAGACCCCACGCGACAGCGGTTTGCGCGTCGAGCGACTCGCCCAGCGCAAACATCTCGAAGGCCCGCACGTGGCCCACGCGCAGCGGCAGCAGGTAACTGGACGCCGCCTCGGGGACGAGCGCGAGATTGACGAACGGGGTGATCAGTTCTGCGTCCGGCGCGAGCAGAACGTAGTCGCAGTGCAGCAGCATCGTCGTGCCGATACCGACCGCCTTGCCCTGGACCGCCGCGATAATAGGCACGCTCGACTTCGCCAGCGCATGCAAAAAGCGATGCACGTGTCGCTCACTGGGCCCCTTACCCGATGCTATGGCTGCGAACTCGCCCACATCGTTGCCCGCGGTGAACATGTCTCCGTCCCCTTGCACCAGCAATACGCGCACACGGCTGTCGTGCTCCGCGTTCTCGATGATGTCGGCCAGCGTGCCATACATCTCATTCGTCAATGCATTCTTCTTGTCCGGTCGGGCAAGCGTAATCGTCAGAATGCCGACGGCTTGATCGACGTGAATTTCCGCGCTCATGTGCGCTCCTGAAATTTAGTTTGCATGCGAAGTATATAGGTAGTTCGCATGCAAAGTAAACCGGAGGGTCGATGCCATGCAATTTGGGGCCGGCTCGCGAACCCCGCTCCTGATGACGTGTGAATGCTGAATCTCTAGCGGCCCGGAATTCGACCAGGTACTCCATTCGCGACGTCGCGCCACTCCTCGCCCGCACGCAGGCTCCGTAGCATTGAGGCATTACGAAACAGACAAGCAACCGGAGGACTGAACATGCTTATTCTCACCGCCGTTATCGTGATCGCCGGCGTGGCGATCTGGAGCGTCTACCGGCGTTTGCATTCGCGCCAGGACTGACACCATGAGAGGCTGTTTCACCGGCCTCGTCGCAGCAGCCCGCCACGCCGGCGGGCTTTTTTTGTTTCCGCGCCCAGGTTTGTGGGGAGGCCACATAAGAAGACGTTTGCGAACCCTTGCGCACTCAAAAAATATCTCCGAATCAGATTCAGCATCCTGACAAAATTACTGTATAAATGTACAGTTCCGGGAATATCCGCAAAACGCAACGTAGCGTGTCGATCACGCGGAGCCATCGAGAGCTATTTTTGAGTACCAAGGCATGCCAGATGATCGGCGCATAGCCCACATCGACATGGACGCATTCTTTGCGTCGTGTGAACTTTCGCAGTATCCCGAACTACGAGGCAAAGCCATGGTGGTTGCCGGTCGTCGCTCGGACGCGCCCCGAACGAAGCCGGACGGCACACGCGAGTTCTCGCGGCTACGCGACTATGTGGGCAGAGGGGTTCTGACGACCGCGACCTACGAGGCTCGCGCACTCGGCGTTCATTCCGGCATGCCCGCCATGAAGGCCGCCCGGTTAGCGCCGGATGCGATTCTCCTTCCAGTGAACTTCGACCTCTACCGAACCTACTCGCGACTGTTCAAGGATGCCGTCCGGTCAATCAGTTCGAGCATGGAAGACGTTGGAATCGACGAGGTCTACGCAGATGTTTCACTCACGAATGGGGATTCCGAGGCAATCGCGCGCAAGCTCAAGTCCGCGGTCTTCGAAGCCACCAATCTCACCTGCTCCGTCGGCATCGCGCCAAACAAGCTGCTTGCCAAGCTGTGCTCCGATATGCAAAAGCCGGACGGCATCACCATCCTGACGCTGGAGGACGTGCAATCGAGGATTTGGCCAATGGCCGCAAACAAGATCAACGGCGTCGGCCCCAAGGCGGCCGCCAGGCTCGCGTCTTTTGGAATCGCGACGATCGGTGAGATCGCTGCGCGCGACGAGCACTGGCTCGTCGAAAACTTTGGACGAAGCTACGGTGCGTGGCTTCGCAGAGTCTCACACGGACTAGATGACAGGCCGGTGGTGACGTATAGCGAGCCCGTCTCGATGAGTCGCGAAACCACATTCGAGCGCGATCTACACGCGGTACGGCACAGACAGGAACTGGGCGCAGCGTTTACCCGCCTATGCGAACAGGTGGCGCTCGACCTCCAGCGCAAGGGCTATCTGGCCAGGAAGATCGGCATCAAGCTGCGCTTCAATGACTTCAAGACAGTCACGCGTGACGTCACGCTTCCTGAGCCTATTGATGACGCGAAAGCGTTGCGGCGCGCGGCGACCGAGTGCCTGAAAAGAGTCGAACTCGTTAAATCCATCAGGCTGCTGGGCGTCAAGGCCGGCAACCTCCAGCACGCCGGAGAAGTTTCTGGTAACGAGTCGCCTCAATTCACGCTGGATTTTTAGCCGGCAACGCGCAGCGCCCCCGTCGTGCGAGGCGTGCGCGGTGACTACGCAAACACCGAAGCGAATGCATCAACTGGCCGGATCCGATGCCAATGCAATCCGTGCCTTCTCCTCTGGACTATTCGCCTTGTAATACTTGTCGGCCCATTTACGGTCAGGCTGCAACAACAGGCGCTGCACGGTTCTATGCTGCTGCTCCTCGATGCCAACGGCGCGGGCACGATAGTGCTCGTAGAGCCGCATGAATTCAGCGAGGTAAATGCCGGCGATGCGCGTGTCTTTTATTTCGAGCAGATTCTCGTCGTTGAAATGCTCGGAGTTGTTGCTCATGTTGGCCGAGCCCGTGTAGACAATCGGATTGTCTCCTTCGGCGTCGATCACAATGAACTTGTGGTGGATGATGACCGGAGCGTAACTGGGCGCGACTTCGCCAGGAAAGAGCCGCAGCTCGGGTTCGAATCCTTCGGGCACGGTTGCCGGGGAAAAGTACGATGCGTCGATGACGTCGCGGTTTTCCCTGCTTCGATGATAGAGCGCGAGGTTTGCCAGCGCAGTCGTGCTCACGGCTTCGCCCGCTTTTTGCGCCTCTTGCGCATTCTCAGCGGACTTTTCGCTAATATTGTTGACGAGCCCGAACATCATCAGCCCCTTGTCGCCGGCGGCAAAGCAGGCGTCGCGAAGCGGTTCGTCGGTCGGCATGAAGAGGCAGAATAGGACGGAGTGCTGCGCCTTTCCTATCGCTTCGACGATGGTATCGATCTGGGTACGTCGGGTTTTCGTTTCCGGCGAGAAGCAAACACGCACCGCTGCGCTTCCCACCGTCACGGAATCGGACCAGCCATTCGTGAGTTCCGCGGTCTGGTTGATCGGCGGATTGCTGGCGATGGCTTTCGTTCTGTCGTCGTACAGTTTCGCGAGGTCGGCCGAATCGAACAGGTGAAGCACGTTGGCCTGTTCCGTGATGCCTTCCGTCGTGAAATTCGCAGACCCTGCCACGACGAACGCCGGGTTGCCTTGCCGATCGCCCCGATCCGTCACGATGAGCTTGTCGTGCATGATATGCGTCTTGTCGCGCGGGCAGAACGTCACGACGCTGCCTAGTTCATCGACCGCGGGTTGATTCGGTGATGGTGCGGGCGGCTTGCCTTTTTCGCGAACCAGGTGCGAGTCGTAGACGACGGCGACATTCGCTTTGCCGTGAGCACTCCCAAACTCCTTGAACGCCGGGATCGCCCAAAGCGGGTCGGTCAGGTGATAGACGGCAGCCGCCGCGCGCGACGCGTCCAGGAATATTTCCTTGAACACGAGCTGCATGTCGTTGGCGAGCCATGTTCGAAGTTCAAGCGCCTGTGCGGCCGGCGGCGCGGTATGCGGGTCGATTCCCATGGCCTTCACCTGTCGTGCGAAAGCCTGTGAGCTCACCACCGCACGGTTGAACCAGGTACCCACGCCGTCTTCGATATGCGCCGGAAGCGTGACGTCAACCGAACTCGCCTCCGCGGTCAACAGATTCACATTGTCCGGCGTACCGACCACCGGATAGACCGTGTACTTGAACTGCTTGCCTCTGTCGGCCTCTTCGATACGCGCGTCCCACCACATGAATTTTTGAATCGGCGCGATGTTCGAAGGCGCATCGGGCTTCCCATCCGGCACCGGCCCGTTGAAGGTGATTCGATTGGGGAGCCAGCTGCTCGCCTCATGGGTCTTTCCGTCCGGGCTCGTGAAACCCGGGGCCCGCTCAATGGCGAAACCGAGGAAGTCGGCACGTGTCGCACCGTCTGGCCAGTCGAGCGCGAGTAAGACCAGCGTCGGGGAGAGATAGCTGCGGACCTTCGTCGACATCGTTGACCTCTGCTGTGTTAGCCAAAGGCCCCAGTTTCAACCATCAGTTTGTTGAAACGGTGAACGAAGTATGTTGCCTGGATGTCGTTTCGATGACGCTGCCCAGAGACGCGACAAACTCACTACTGCGGTGTGATATCTCTTTGCACGCGATGAATATGCTGCTCGACATAGAACGCCGCCGCATCGGCGTCTCCGCAGACAATGGCTTCGTAAATCAGCCGATGTTCGGCAACGTACAGTCGAATGCGAGCCGGGTCGTAAATCCCGTCGTCCTTGAGCCGCTTCCACAGCGACTGGTCCATGGTCGATGCGATTTCTTCCGCGAGCTTCGCTAGCAACGCATCCCCCGTCATCACCGCCAGCTGACGATGAAAGAGCCGGTCGCTGTTGTTCCACAGCGCGCGCTCTTCGGGCGTCGCCACGTCCGTCAACGTCTCCATCTGGTCCAGATAGTGCTCGGCCAGCCGGTCTCGCTGTTTGCGTGCCGCCGCTCGCCTTGCAATGGCGGGCTCGAGGATCAGGCGCACGTCGAGCGTCGCCGACGGGCTGAAGTCCGATGTGGATTCCCCGGGCTGCGTTTCCACGCTCGGCGCTGCGGCGAGAATCTGGTCGGCCGTGGATGCCACGTAAGTGCCCGAGTTGCGCTTCGTCACAACCAGGCCCTCGTTTTGCAATTGTCCGATGGCTTCGCGCACGGCAGGCCGCCCAACGCCAAACAGCGTGGCCAGTTCGCGCTCCGACGGTAACCGGGCATCGGGCAGGAATCGGCCGCTGCGGATCTCGGCCCGGATCTTTTCCGACACCTGCTCGTAAATCTGCAGGGGCCGAAAGTTGCCTTCAAGTTCGAAGCGAGCGGATGCCATCGTGTGTTCCCGGTGCGGCGTGAGGTGGTTCTCAAATATACCACTTTCGCGACCACTTCCTGATGCCCACTACGGCGCGTCCACGCTAAAAATCGGGAAACTCCGAACCACCTTTCCGCCTCCATTGCGACTTTTTGGTCGGATAAAAGCCCACGTCGACACCAGATCGGCACAGATTGGCTTGCCATTCACCCACTAGTGGTATAGATTCGTTCCACACCGCTCCCCGAGAAATTGGCCGGACTGAAGCCAGAAAGCCCCTGGCCGCATGCATCCGCTTTTCGACGCCCAGAACCCAAGGCTTCCGAATGACCTCACGCGACGTCCGAAATTTCGACGCGGCCGCGACGGCTGCGCTGCTGGACTACCGCCTTCTCGTACGCGCGCTGGCCGAGACCGTCGTCGAATACGGCGCCGGCAAGGTCGTCAGCCCCGAGCGTCTGGTCATCCCCATCCAGCAAGGCGGCTTGATGCTGTCCATGCCGGCGAGCGCGCCAGACATCGCCATTCACAAGCTGGTCAATGTCTGCCCGACCAACACCAGTCGACAGTTGCCGCCAATCACGCGGAAGCGCTCGCGGCCATCTTCCCGGAGGCGCAGTTGCGGGCAAAGGGCCGTTCGAAGGCCGATGCGGACGAATTCGTTGCGATGGCAGTGCCTGGGTGGTCGATGACCCCGTCGGCGCGAAACACGAAGCCGGTGACCTCATCCAGGCCAACGTGGACTGGAACGCTGTTTCCCCGCTGGCCAACGCCCTCTCCGGAGAATTCCACGCGACGAAACCCATTCTCTTCAAGAGCGTAGGCTGTGCAGCATGGGACCTGGCGGCATGCCGGGTCGCTCGCGACGCCCTGCGCTAAACGTCGTTCGTGACGGCGCCGCGCCGTCACAGCAGCAGTGCAAGTCCGCTTTCGCCTGGCAGTCCAATAATCCGGAGACATCATGCGCCATCTCGCCACCACCCTCGCCGTCGTCACGGCCGCCGGCTTCGCCCTCACCGCACAAGCTCAAACTGTCGTCACCATCGGTCACTCGGCGCCGCTAACGGGCCCGCAGGCGCCGAACGGCAAGGACAACGAAAATGGCGCCCGCCTCGCCATCGACGAACTGAACAAGAGCGGCGTGACGGTCGACGGCAAGAAGGTGACCTTCAAACTGGATTCGGAAGACGATCAGGCGGACCCGAAGGTCGGCGTCCAGGTCGCGCAAAAGCTCGTCGACAGCGGCGTGGTTGCCGTCATGGGTCCATACAACTCCGGCGTGGCGATTCCGGCATCGCGTGTCTATAACACCGCCGGCATTCCGATTCTCCCCGTCGCTTCGAATCCGGCGCTGACGAAACAAGGCTTCAAGAACATCTTCCGTATCGGCGCAAGCGACGAGCAGTTGGGCGGCACGATGGGCCAGTTCGCCGCGAAGACGTTGAAGGCGAAAACCGCGGCGGTGATCGACGACCGCACGGCGTATGGGCAAGGGGTGGCGGAGCAGTTCATCAAGGAGGCGAAAGCGAACGGCATCCAGATCGTCGACCGGGAGTTCACCAACTCGTCGGCGACCGACTTCCTGGGCATCCTTACCACCATCAAGGCGAAGAATCCCGACGTCATCTTCTTCGGCGGATACGCGGCTCAGGGCGCCCCGATGGCCAAGCAGATGCGCGCACGCGGACTGCGTGCGAAGTTGCTGGGCGGCGACGGCATCTGCTCGGCCGACATGGGCAAGGTCGCGGGCGAAGCCGCGTCGATCGTGTATTGCGCGCAGGGTGGCGTCGCGCTCGACAAGACTGCGGCGGGCCGTGACTTCCTGAAGAAGTACAAGGACACCTACCACACCGACACGCAGGTCTATGCCGTCAACTACTACGACGGCGTGAAGCTGCTCGCCGACGCAATGGTCAAGGCCGGCACCACCACCGACAAGGCGAAGCTCGTCGCCCAGTTGGCGAAGACCGACTACAAGGGCGTTGCGGGCACTTACTCATTCGATGCAAACGGCGACCTCGTGGGCGCGCCGACGACCGTCTACATCATCAAGGACGGCCTGCCGGTTCCGTACGGTCAGTGAGCCAATAGCGTAAAGACATCATGAAGACTACTCGTACCATTACGACCGTCGAAGTGCATACCGGCGGCGAAGCGTTCCGTATCGTCACCAGCGGATTGCCTCGCCTGCCCGGCGACACGATCGTGAAGCGTCGTGCGTGGCTCAAGGAAAACGCCGACGAAATCCGCACCGCGTTGATGTTCGAGCCGCGCGGTCACGCCGACATGTACGGCGGCTATCTGACCGAACCGGTCAGCCCCACCGCCGACTTCGGCATCATCTTCCTGCACAACGAGGGCTACAGCGACCACTGCGGACACGGCGTGATCGCGCTGTCCACCGCAGCGGTCGAGCTTGGCTGGGTGCAGCGCAGTGTTCCGGAAACGCGTGTCGGCATCGACGCTCCCTGTGGCTTTATCGAAGCGTTCGTTCAGTGGGATGGCGAACACGCCGGCAACGTGCGATTCGTGAACGTCCCCTCGTTCATCTGGAAGCGCGATGTCACTGTCGAGACGCCGTCCTTCGGCACGGTGAAGGGCGACATCGCTTTCGGCGGCGCGTTTTACTTCTACGCCGACGGTCAACCGCATGGCCTCGCCGTGCGCGAGTCGTCGGTCGAGGAACTCATCCGCTTCGGCGCAGAGGTGAAGCGAGCCGCGAACAGGGCCTACCCTGTCGAGCATCCCGAGATCCCCGAAATCAACCACATTTACGGCACCATTATCGCCAATGCGCCGCGCCACGAAGGCTCGACGCAAGCCAATTGCTGCGTGTTCGCGGACCGCGAAGTCGACCGCTCGCCGACCGGCTCCGGCACGGGTGGACGCGTCGCCCAGTTGTATCTGCGTGGCGAACTCGGCAAGGACGAGACGCTCGTGAACGAGTCCATTATCGGCACGGTCTTCAAAGGTCGCGTGCTCAGCGAGACGACCGTCGGCGACTTCCAGGCAGTGATCCCGGAAGTCGAAGGCAACGCGTTCGTGTGCGGCTTCGCGACCTGGATCGTCGACGAACGCGACCCGCTGACTTACGGGTTCCTGGTCCGCTAGCCCCTTCCTCCTCGTGGTACCCGTTGGCGCGGAACGCTGTGAATCAGCGTCCGCGCTTTTTTACGTATCGCAACAATCGAAATAACGCGCCGTTACGAAACTCGCACCGCCGTTGCACTTGTGTCCGGTCCCGCCGCCTACACTCCGAACCGTGCTGACCAGAAACGCACGACACGTGCGGAGGAGTAGTGAAATGAAAAGGACGATTCTCGGCGTGGTACTGGGCGCGGCCGCACTGGCTGCTTCGAGCGCAGCGTTTGCGCATGTCGATCTGGCCGTGGGGGTCAACCTGCCTGGCGCCGCCTACGCCCCGGCTGAACCGGTGTACGTTGCTCCGCCGCCCGTTGCCTACGCGCCTCCTCCGGTCGCGGTGGCCTGGCGCGGCGACGATGACTGGCGCGCGCGTCAGTGGCGGGAGCACGAATGGAGCGAACACGAGCGTCGCGAACACCAATGGCGTGAGCGCGAGTGGCACGACAATGGCCGCTGGGGCAACTGAGCCGGTTCCAGAACTCAAATCTCACACAAGTGTTTATCATGAACGTCAATAATCGAATTAGAATGCTTGCCGCGGCGGCCACTTTGGGACTGGCGGCCGCCGGAAGCGCACATGCCGCCGGCTGCCTCAAAGGCGCTGTCGTGGGTGGCGTAGCCGGACATTATGCGGGCCACCACGCGGTTGCTGGAGCCGTTGGCGGCTGCATCGTGGGACATCACGTTGCGAAAAAACATGCGGAGGATCGGGCCGCGGAACATGAAGCCGAACGCTCCCAGAAGCCAAGCACCTGATTCCCGCTGGACCTTTCGCTACCGCCGCCAGGGACGCCTATTCAAGCTGTGATATCCTGGCGGCACGCGACTTGCGCTATATTCTGCTCAAGAGTTGCATTCAGAGCGAAGCACAACTAGAAATGGACGAACGAAAACGCGAAAGCATCGTGGCCTATCTGCGGCGTCGGATGGCCGAATTTGGTATTGAACCCGAAGATATCGCCGCATCCATTGCGGCAGACGCCGCGCAAATGCGCGCCGCACGTTACCGGGATGCGGCTGGCCACACGTGGGACGGCAAGGGCGACGCCCCGCGGTGGGTGGTGCAGGCGACGAGCGCGGGGCAGTCGCTCGAGCATTTTGCCGTCGGCGAGGCGGCTGAACCTGAACAGCAGTCAGTGAAAACCCCAAGCGTGGATTGGCGCAAGGACCCCTTTGCCGGCAGCCGCCTGGCAACCGTCAGAGCGGAACACTCCGGCGCCGCCTGAAGCATCACCGTTAGCTGCCGCCCCGGCGTCAACGAGAAACTTCAGTCGAATTCGACGCCACTGTTATTGCGCAGCGCATCCAGTCGTCGAATTTGTTCCGGCAGAATCCGGCCTTGCGACAAGGCTGGAAGGTCATCGATATCGAAGAATTGAACGGCGTCGGTTTCGGCGCCGGCTATTTCCCCTGCGCGCACGATTTCCCCGAGGAAAACCAGCTTCCAGATGTGAAACACGGAAGGCGGATGTCCGTGCTTGAGCATGTCCCACACGGCCAATAGTCGAACGATATTCACGGTGTAGCCGCTTTCTTCACGCGCCTCCTTTGCCGCGTTCTCAGCGGGGGAAACGCCTACGTCGGCCCAGCCGCCGGGCAGGGACCACAAACCATCCACGGCCTCTCGCACGAGAAGGATCTGACCGGACGGATTGAAGACGGCGCATCGGACATCGAGTTTAGGATTCGCGTATCCCGTTTCGAAAGCAAAGAGCGCGGCGACATCGCCGGTTTGCATCGACGCCATTTCCGCGAGTTGATGATGCGCGATGCCGGCGATTTCCGTATACCGTTCCGTGTCGAACGGGCTCGTCGCGTAATGCAAACCCGATTGCGCAAGCGCCAGTAGCCGGCGCGCCTGCGCAAGACGTGTTCTCAGCGATTCCTGTTCGGCGGGCGTGGGCATTTATACCGCCTTACTTCTTCGCCGCGGCTTTCTGATGCGCCTTCGCAAAGTCCGCCATGCTGTTGAAGCGGAAGGCGACGTTCGGCTGCCAGCCGGGATTCATGGTCGCGCCAAAGCCCGGCTGCGAATGACGGCGGTAAATCCAGCACGACGCCAGACCAAACTCACTGGCAGGCTTGTGGTCGTGGAAAAGACTTTCGGCAGTGTGAAGGATTTTTTCCTTCTTGATGCCACGCTCGCCCAACTTCTCGAGCATGTATTCGAAGTTTCGCGGCGATGGCTTGTACGAGCCGATATCTTCCGCCGTGAAAATGGCGTCGAACGCGACCTGCAACCTTGCGTTGCTGTAGCTGAAGGTCTCGTTGTCGACGTTGGAGAGGATGACCAGCTTGTAGTGCTTTTTCAGGTACTGAAGCGCGGTTACGGTGTCCTCGAATGCCGGCCAGTTCCGCACCGACCGCCCGTACGCCATGCACTCCTCGTGCGTGAACGACAGTCCCCATTCCTCAGCCAGTCGCTTGTAGACGATCGGTAGCAGTTCCTGGTATCGCTTGGCCGGTGTGTATTTCTGCTGCGACGACTCGTGGCGCGCATGGGCCTCCAGAACCTGGTCCCTCGACAGCGGCGTCCTGGCCCGTTCGATCAGGGACTCGAGGCCGGCGAAGATGCCGCTTTCCCAGTCGATCAACGTGCCGTAGCAGTCAAAAGTCAGTGTGTCGAAGTCGGTCAATTCCACGGGTACTCCTTTCGGAAGTGCATGGCGGTGATCGCAGTCGAGGAAGCGTTTCTGGAAAGCATCGACTGTTCGCGCGTAAGCTTCTCGGCCAGATCGGTGTCCTTACGCGCAATCGCGACGATGATCTTCCTTGTTCCGCTGGTCGATAACTCGGCACCTCACTGTCGGCCGCTTCCTTTGAGCTGTCAACCAGGCGGTTGCCCTTACGTGAAGCGCTTCGTCGAGCTTGCGCAGTCGGTTGCGTAACGGGAAACGCGCGGCATTGGAGCCGCGCGAAATTTAAACAGGTGTCGACGTGACGTCCGCCGTGCGCGTGGCATGCGTGGCCCGCTTCAAACGCGCCACGCCCTCGCGAATCTCGTCCACGTTCGGCGCAGCGAACGAAAGGCGCAGCGACGCGGTATCCGGCGCGTCGGCGAAAAACGCCTTGCCGGGAACGAAGATCACCTTGTTCGCAATCGCATTCGGCAAGAGCGCATCGATCGCCACGCCCGGAATACGCGCCCACACGAACATGCCGCCTTCGGGCTGATGAAACGCGATCTCGTCGCCGAACTGCGCGCGCAAGCCATCGCAAAGCGCCTCGCATTTGCGCTGATACGCCTGCGTGATGTGCGGAAGATGCCGTTCGAGCGCGCCCGCCGCCAGATAGTGCGCGGCGATGGCCTGGGTCCACGGCGTACTGCACAGGTCGACGGTCTGCTTGGCGATCACGCAGCGCCGCGCGATTTCGGCGGGCGCGACGGTCCAGCCCACGCGCAAACCAGGCGCGACGACTTTCGAAAGACTCGAGAAGTGCACGACCCAATCGCGCGCGCCCGGCACCTCGCTCGCCAGCGCCAGCATCGACGGCACCGCATTGCCCGCGAAACGCAAATCGCCGTACGGATCGTCTTCGACGATCACGAAGCGGTACTGAACGGCGAGACGCAAGAGCGCAAGGCGCCGCTCGCGCGTGAGCGTGGCCCCGGTGGGATTCGCGAAGGTCGGCACCGTGTACAGCAGCTTTGGCCGGACGATCGCGCCCGAAGCGAGCCGCGCGGCGAGTTCGTTCACGTCGAGACCGTCGCCGTCTACCGGTATCGTCACGACGTGCGCCTGCTGGAGCCTGAGCGCCTGCAGCGTGGCCGGATAGGCGGGCTGCTCGGTCAAGGCCGTGTCGCCCGCATTGAGCAGCACGCGCAACAAAAGGTCGAGGCCTTGCTGCGACCCCGTTGTGACGAGCATCTCCTCAGGAGCGCAGGTCGCACCGCGGCGCGCCATCAGCGCGAGCAGTTGCGTTTTCAGTTCGGGCAAACCGTCGGTCGGACCATATTGCAGGCAGCGCGTGGAAGCCTGCCAGGCCTCCGCCGCTGCCGCCTGCAGGCCATCGGTGTCGAACAGGTCGCTGGCCGGATAGCCGCCAGCGAAGGAAATCATGCCTGGCTCTCCCAGGTACTTGAACAGCTCGCGAATGGGCGAACCGGCGGGATGCTGAAAGGGCGCGGTGAAATCGTACATGGCGGACATGGAGTCGATGGCGGTTAAGCGCGGCAACGGACAAGCTTCGATTGTGGTCAGCCCTCACGGGCGTATCAAACGAAATCTATTCACCACGTCATGCGGTTTGCTCATCAAGCCGTCGCGCAATGAAAAAAGCCCGTGAAATCACGGGCTCCTTTTTTGTGCAGGCTAACTGCCCCGCAGTCATACGACGTTCTTTTCGACGATCGGCCGGTTTTCCAGTACGCGCGACCAGTCGAGCGAAGACAGATCGAGCGTCGTGTAGCGGCCGTTGAGGATCAACTCGCTCACGCCACGCCCGGTTGCCGGCCCCTGCTGCAGACCGTGCCCGCTGAAACCATTGGCGAACACGCAATTGTCGATGGCCGGGTGATAACCGATGATGGCGTTCTGGTCGAGCACGTTGTACTCGTAATAGCCGGACCAGCAGTTCTCCACGCGCAGCGCCTCGAAGCCCGGCACGCGGTGCGCGAGCGTGGGCCAGATCACGTCGTCGAAGATGGCGTGATCGACTTCGTCGAGCGGCAGATCGTTGGGGTCGTTCTCCGCACTCGGCGACGTCCCGGTGATGTACGTCTTGCCCTCGGGGCGGAAATACACGCCGGACGGATCGATCAGCAACGGGCACGCGGCGAGCCGCGCCGGCGACGACACGTTGAAAATGCTGCGGCGGCGCGCATACACCGGAATGTCGATGTCCACCATTTCCGCGAGTTTGCGCGCCCACGCGCCGGCTGCGTTCACGAGCGTGTCGCACGCATGGCGTTCGCCGTCGCTCGCGATCACGTGCGTGACCTTGCGGCCGCTGCGCACGACGCCGGTGACATCGGCCGGCACGTAGCGCGCGCCGAGCGACTGCGCCTTCTTGCGCAACGCCTGCACGAGGCCGTAGCCGTCGAACCAGCCCTCGCCGCTGCGGCCATACGCGCCGCTTGCGAGATCCTCGACGTTGAGCCACGGAAACTTCGCGTGCAGCGCGTCGCGCGACATCAGTTCGATGTCCGCGCCAAGACGCGTTTGCAGCGCGTGATTTTCGCGCAGCGTCGCATCGCCCGCTTCCGTGGCGAGGAAAAGATAACCGCCCTCGTGCAGATCGATCGACGGACGGCTGCCGTTCACTTCGAGCCGCTCGCCAATGCCGCGCAGAAACTCGATGCCGAACAGCGACATCTGGATCGACAGCGGCGTGGAAAACTGCTGCCGGATCGACGCGGCAGAAAGCGCCGACGACGAGCGCGCATAGCTCGGGTCGCGCTCGAACACCGTCACGGAAACCGTTGGGTCGGCTGCGCGCAGAAAGTAAGCAATAGAACTACCGATTACCCCGCCGCCAACGATAACGACTTGAGAACTCACGACTTGCTCCAGATTGCAGAAAACTGCGGCGCGCATGGATGGGGTTTGCGCGAATCGATCCCTCGACCGGGTGCACGATGCCCCCGGTCCCGTACTTCAAATGCGCTTATTCGACGTTGAAGTCGATGCCCTGTGCGAGCGGCAGCGCCGACGAATAGTTGACCGTGTTGGTCGCGCGGCGCATATACGCCTTCCACGCGTCGGAGCCCGACTCGCGACCGCCGCCCGTTTCCTTCTCGCCGCCGAACGCGCCGCCGATCTCCGCGCCGCTCGGCCCGATGTTCACGTTCGCAATGCCGCAATCGCTGCCCGCGGCCGACGTGAAGCGCTCGCTCTCGCGCAGATCCGTCGTGAATACGCACGACGACAGGCCATGGTGGGCGGCGTTGTTGGCGTCGATGGCGTCGCCGAAGTCGCTGTACTTGAGGACGTAAAGGATCGGCGCGAAGGTTTCCTTCAGGACAACTTCGGTTTGCGACGGCATCTCGACGATCGCCGGGCGCACGTAGAAGCCCTTCTCGTTGCCCGCCACCGAATGGCGTTCGCCGCCGAACACCTTGCCGCCTTCGCGCTTCGCCTGCTCGAGCGCCGACTGCATGCGGGCGAACGATTGCTCGTCGATCAGCGGCCCCATCAGCGTGCCCTGCTCCAGCGGATTGCCGATCACCACCTTGCCGTAGAGCGTCTTCAGGCGCTCGACTGCCTTGTCGTACACGCTCTCGTGCACGAACAGGCGGCGCAGCGACGTGCAGCGCTGGCCGGCCGTGCCGACCGCCGAGAACAGGATGCCGCGCAGCGCGAGTTCGAGATCGGCCGTGGCGGAGACGATGCCCGCATTGTTGCCGCCCAGTTCGAGCAGCGAGCGGCCGAAGCGGCGCGCGACCTCGACGCCGACGGTGCGGCCCATTTCGGTGCTGCCCGTTGCGCTGACGATGTTCGAGCGCGGATCCGCCACGAGTTTGGCCCCCACTTCACGGCCGCCCACCACGAGGCTCGTGAGGCCTTCGGGTGCGTCGCCGAATTCCTTCAGCACGTCCTGCATGATCTTGTTGACGGCAACCGCGGTGAGCGGCGTCTTTTCCGAAGGCTTCCAGACCACGGCGTTGCCGCACACGAGCGCGAGCGCGGCGTTCCACGACCACACGGCGACCGGGAAATTGAACGCGGAAATCACGGCACACACGCCCATCGGGTGCCACGATTCGGCCATGCGGTGGCCGGGACGCTCCGATGCAATGGTCAGACCGTAAAGCTGACGCGAGAGGCCGACCGCGAAGTCGCAGATGTCGATCATTTCCTGCACTTCGCCCAAGCCTTCCTGGAAGATCTTGCCGGTTTCCAGCGAGACGAGGCTGCCGAGCGCGCGCTTCTGTTCGCGCAGCTTGTTGCCGAGCAGGCGCACGAGTTCGCCGCGACGCGGCGCGGGCACGTTGCGCCAGCTCTTGAACGCCTCCTGCGCCTTCGCGAGCGCGGCGTCGACGTCGGCGGCGGACTGGCTCGCGACGCGGCCGATCAGCTCGCCGTTGATCGGCGAATGCACGGCGATGTCGCCCGCTTCCGCGAGTTGGGAAATACCGAGATCCGAGAGGATGGAGGAGGCTTTCATAGGTAGAATCCCTTAAAAAATTTCCGATACGAAACATTGCTACTTTAGGAAACTATACACGCGCAATTTTGCGGCGACAACACGAAAATCCTCGGGAATTTCGCCATGTCGCGTGTATCGCTTCCGCCCGGCTTTTCGCCATGAAAATGGCATGAGGCCGCCCTGCGGGCGGGCCCTCGATTTCCTGTTGGAAACAATGGATTGGGCGCCGGCAGTGCCGGCGCCCTTCAAGGTAGCAGAGGCGAGTGATCTCAGTCCGCGGTGCGCGTCGTGACAGGCACCCACGCCACGTTCTTGACCTGATACAGCGTCGAACTCGGGCTCTTCAGGTCGCCCTGGGCATTGAAGGCGATCTTGCCCGTAATGCCGTCGTAGTTCGTGGCCTTCAGCGCGGCGTTGAACTGCGCGGGCGTCGCCGAGCCGGCCTTCTCCATCGCCGTGATCGCGACCCACGCCGCGTCGTAGGCGAACGGCGCGTAGGCGAGCATGTCGATGCCGTACTTCTGCTTGAACTTCGCCTCGAAGCCCTTACCCTTGGGCAGCGTGCCGAGCGGCTGGCCGTATTCCCACACCGAGGCGCCATCGGCGGAATCGCCGGCGAGCTTGATGAAGTTCGCGTCCATGACGCCGCCGCCCGCGAGGAATTGCGCCTTCAGGCCGAGCTGGCGCATGCGCTTGACGATCATGGCGGCCTGCGCGTCGAGGCCGCCGAAGAACACGAGATCCGGATTCGTGCGCTTGATGCTCGTGAGTTGGGCGCTGAAATCGACCGCCTTGTCGTTCGTGAACTCGCGCGC
Source organism: Paraburkholderia sp. EG286B (assembly GCF_040965655.1). Classification (NCBI taxonomy): domain Bacteria; kingdom Pseudomonadati; phylum Pseudomonadota; class Betaproteobacteria; order Burkholderiales; family Burkholderiaceae; genus Paraburkholderia; species Paraburkholderia sp. EG286B. The sequence goes on from NZ_JBFRCF010000001.1 coordinate 162,720, forward strand.
GACGATCGTGCCGCCGCTTGCCTTCACGGCCTTCTCGAACTCGTCGGCCTCGCCCTGGCCGAAGGCCGTGCGGTCGTCGATGATGGCAATGCGCTTCGCCTTCGTCACCGTCGCCGCATAGTTGCCCGCGTTGCCGGCGTTTTGCGAGTCGGTGGCGATCACGCGGTAGATGGTCGGCGCGCCGCTTTGCGTGATGGCCGGGTTGGTGGCGGCCGGCGTGATCATCGGAATGCCCGCCTTCGCGTAGATCTTCGAGGCCGGCAGCGTGGTGCCCGAATTGAAGTGGCCGATCACGACGGCCACGTTGTCGTCCACGAGTTGCTGCGCGACCTGCACGCCAATGCGCGGATCGCTCTGGTCATCCTGCGAATCGATCACGAACTTGACCGGCTTGCCGCCGATGGTGGGATGCGCGGCATTGGCTTCGTCCACGGCCAGACGCACGCCGTTCTCGATGTCCTTGCCATACGCGGCGCCGCCGCCCGTGAGCGGGCTGGCCACGCCGATCTTCACGACCATTTCCTGCGCGCTCACCGCGCCGGCAACCAACATCAACGACGCTGCGATCGCGCAGCCACGACGAGAAGCGAGGAAACGAGGAGACATGCGAAATTCCTTCGGGATCCGGAGCCGGCACGTGATGCGTCCGAATGGTCGCGCGGACCTTCGGCGCACTGGATTCGTCCCGCGATGCTGAGCGGCGGGACGTAAGCGGATTGTCGGCAGCCGTTTCGGTGGCATCAAACGAAATCTAATCACCACGTAATGCGCTTTTCTCATCAAGCCCGTGCACGCGGGGAATACGGCAACGCGTGACGCAGCCCCGCAGGCATTGGGAGATACCCGATAGCGCCGATATGCCCGCTTGTGCGTGGGTGTCATGCGAAAGCGCGTTGTGCACGCGCCATGCCTTGCGCCGTCTGGGTTTGCCTCAGAAATCATCAACTTCCGGATGGTCGATTTACTTAGCCATGCTTGTTAATCTCCGCATGACGCAGCAAACTCGCGCGATACGCAAATGTTATTATCGGAAACATAGAGTACGATACGAACCACCAGCGAACACCCCGAGTTCCCGAATGGAAACCCCGTCCCTCAAGCCCGCCGAGAATGCTTCGGCGGAACTGGGCAAGCGCGTCAAGGCGGCCCGGCTGAAGCTCGATTACACGCTCGAGGCCGCCAGCCGCGTGTGCGGCGTGTCGCGCTCCACGCTCTCGAAGGTGGAAAACGGCGTCATGTCGCCCACGTTCGACGTGCTGCAGAAGATCGTGCACGGTCTGAAGATCGACCTCGGCGAACTGTTCGGCTCGGCGCCCAGGCCGCGCGCGAGCGGACGCCGCGCACTCACCCGCAAGGGCGGCGGGCAGCAGCATTCGGCAGGCTGCTATCAGATGGAGTTGCTGGCCACGGAACTCGCCCACAAGGCGATGCACCCGTTTCGCATTCGCGTGACGGCGCACTCGCTCGACGAGTTCACGGAATGGGGCCGGCATGAAGGCGAAGAATTTCTCTTCGTGTTGAGCGGCTCGGTCTGCCTCTACTCCGAGCTTTACGCGCCGACGCATCTCGAAGCCGGCGACAGCCTCTATTTCGACAGCCGCACGGGGCACGCGGCCGTCTCCACGAGCGAAGAGGACGCGGAAGTCCTCTGGCTCATCAACGAGCCACACCCGGACACGCAGGACGGCGCGCCGGGCGTGTGATCCCTCAAGCTTATGCGGCGTTCGCGGTCATCTTGAAGATGCCCGTGGCGTTGCCCGCATCGAAGCGCAAATCGGTCTGCCAGCGCCGCGTGGCCTGATCGAACGTGCGCTTGCGCGTGATGAACTCGTAGAACGAGCCCGGCACCTCGCGCGTCACGCGCTCGCCGTCCGCCGCGCGGAACTCGCGCTGCACGGTGTCGGCGCGATACGCCGTCTGAAACACACGGCCCGAGCGCGAGGTCTCGACGCTGGGCTTCATCGGGCGCCCCTTGGCTTTCTCGTCGTCCGAAAGCTTGAATACGTCTTCCACACGGTCGGTCGCGTGATTGAAGGCATTGCCTTCCGTTGCGATCCACGCCATTTCCGCCGATTCCCGCAGCAATGTCTCGTAGTCCGAAATAGACGGCACTTCGTGCTGTCGCGCGAACGCCCCGACGATCACGGGCAGCAGCTGCAGCGCCGCGTCGAGCGGCAGCGAGCCGTCGCGTTCGAGTTCGGAGAGCTGCGCCATGGCCAGCGGCGTAAGCGGGTCTTTCGACGCCCCCACCACGTTCGTCACAGCTTGCTGGAACGCCGCCGAAAAGCGCTCGGGGTGCAGCTCGCTCACGAAGAACTGCGCGATCTCGTCGGGCGCGTCTTCGTGGGCGTAGGCGCGTCCCGTCATGCCGAGCTTGTCCAGCGGATAGCGGCCATTCAGGCGAAAGCCGAGCGGACGCAGGATGCGCGTGAACGCCGCTTCGCCGGGCGGCAGCGCACCGCTCTGCGCCCAGCGCACCGTGCGCAGCGCGCCATGGTCGAAGTACACCGCGCCGCCCTGCGCCACCGTGTCGTTCGTGTACGTGCGGCCGTTGGGCGAGCGCTCGAGCAGGTCTTCGAACAGCGCCATGTTCATCGCCTGGGCGAGTTCGGCGCGCGTGACGGTGCCGCTTTCCCAGTCGGCGAGCGTCGACGGAAAGTTCAGCGTTGCAAAGAGGGTTTCAGTTTTCTCGCGGCCCAGCAGTGCGGACAACAAGCGTTCTACGTTCGAATTGCGCATCACCAATCTCACAGGAAACGACCGCGTGGCAGCGGTCATCAAACGGGCCTCTGGCCATCGGTTTCGGCCAACTATACGTAAAACGCATTATTCAAATGGTTGCGCGCCGCGTAAAGCGAGATTAAATTGTCACTTGATGAGTTTCTGGAATCACCATGCGCAAGTTCAAGATCCCGAACATCGGCGCGCTGACGGCCTTCGAAGCCGCGGCGCGGCACGAGAGCTTCACTCACGCCGCCAAGGAGCTGTTTCTCACCGAAAGCGCGGTCTCGCGCCAGATCGCTACGCTCGAATCGAATCTCGGCGTGCGCCTCTTCGTGCGCGCCAAACAGCGGGTCGTGCTCACACGCGCGGGCCGGCTCTATAGCACCCAGGTGCGCCGTGCGCTCGAAAACCTCGATCGCGATACGCTCTCCATCATCGCGCACGGCAGCGGCGGCGGTTATCTGGAACTCGCGGTGCTGCCGACCTTCGCGTCCGAGTGGCTGATTCCGCGCCTCAAGGACTTCTACGACCGCACGCCCGACGTGCGCGTGAACATGGGCGTGCGCACCGAGACGTTTTCGTTCGAGGAATCGCATTTCGAAGCCGCAATCCACTACGGCAAGCCGACCTGGCCCGGCACGTCGTCCGACTTTCTGTTCGGCGAGGAAGTGGTGCCCGTCTGTTCGCCGTCGCTGCTCGCGCGCCCCGTCAAGAAGGCGCATGAACTGCTCGCCTACCCGCTGCTGCACTCCACCACGCGCCCCGACGCATGGACGCGCTGGTTCTCCGACCTCGGCGTGGAAGACAACGCCACCATGCACGGCGTGCGCTACGAACTGCACACCATGCTGATCGCCGCGGCCGCCGCCGGCCTCGGCGTGGCGCTCGTGCCGAAGTTCTTCGTCGAAGGCCAGCTCGAGCGGTTCGGCGTCGTCATGCCGTTCGAAGCCCCGGCGATTGCCGATGGCGGCTACTACTTCGTCTATCCCACCGAACTCAGCCACGGCAAGCCACTGGAACTGTTCCGCGCGTGGCTGCTCGAGCAGGCGAGCGCCTACAACGCTTCACAAGCGCAAGGCTGATCGGCAGGTCGAACACGCGAGATGCACAATCAGAAAAAAGTTTCCTATAGGAAATAGTTGGGTTAGCATCGGACGAAATCACTTCTTCGTCGCGAGACTGACATGGAAGACGTCGTCGTCATCGGTGCGGGCATCATCGGGGCCAGCGCCGCGCTCAACCTGGCGCAGCGCGGCATGCGCGTGCATATCGTCGACAGCGGCCCGCCCGGTTCGGGCTGCTCGTTCGGCAACGCGGGCCTGATCGCGGTCGATCATGTCGCGCCGCTCGCGAGCCCCGAGACGATGGCCGGCCTGCCCCGCATGCTGCTGCGCCGCGACAGCCCGCTGCGCCTGCACAAGCGCAGCCTGCCGCGCATGGCGCCGTGGGTGCTGGAGTTCGCCGCGCAGGCGCAGCGCCCGCGCTTCCGGCGCAATACGCGTGCGCTCGCGAGCCTCGTGACCGGTGCGGCGCAAGCCTGGCGTCGTCTGCTGGATCAGCACATCGCCGTCGACCTCTTTCGCGACGTCGGCTCGCTCTACGTGTTCGAACAACCCGTTGCGCACGCAACGGAACGCGCGCAACTCGATCTGCTCGACCGGCACGGTGTGCGCTACGAAAATCTCACGGCGGAGCAGGTGCGGCGCGACTATCTGCCGTCGCTCACGCCGCATATCAGCCATGCGCGCTACTTTCCCGGCATGGCTTCGGTCACGCATCCGCAGCAGGTCGTCGAGCGCATTTTCGGGGCCGCGCTCGCAGCGGGCGCGAGATTCACGAGCGCGGCCGTCGATGCCTTGCGCGCCCTGCCCGACGGCCGTATCGACGTCACGCTGAACGGCGCGACGCACCCAGTTGCCAAGGTACTGATCGCGGCTGGCTCGCGGAGCGCCGAGCTCGCGCAGCAGCTCGGCGCGAGGATTCCGCTGACCAACGAGCGTGGCTATCACGTCCAGCTCGACGCGCCCTCGCAGGACACGCTGCGCGTGCCCGTGAGCTTCGTCGAGCGCGGCTTCACCTGCAACCCGATGGCGCAAGGCATCCGGCTTGCCGGCACCGTCGAACTCGGCGCGCGCGGCGCACCCGACTGGCGCCGCGCCGACATGCTCGCCACGCAGTTCCAGACGCTCTTTCCCGGCGCGCGGGCGGCGCAGGTCGCGAGCCGCTGGTACGGCGAGCGCCCCACGCTGCCCGACTATCTGCCGATGATCGGCGAGATGCGCGGCGCACGGAACGTGTTCGTCGCGACCGGCCATCAGCATCTGGGCCTCACGCTCGGGCCGCTCAGCGGCGAACTCGTCGCACAATTGATGGCGCACGAGACCCCCGCCGTCGATCTCGCGCCGTTTCGCATCGACCGCTTTTGAGGCCGGCGGCCGGAACGCACGCCGCCCCACCTACGCATCATTCATCAGGAGAGAAGATTCGATGGAGCCCATCGCGATTTACGACGCAACCGCCACGGCGCGCCTGCTCGACTTCGGCGTGCTGGTCGACGCCCTCGCCACGGCCGCGCAGGACCACGACGCGGGCCGCATGCACGCGCCCGTGCGCACGGGCGTGCCGCTCAAGGGCAACGGCGTCATGCTCTCGATGCCCGCCAGCGCCGACGACATCGCCATCCACAAGCTCGTGAGCGTGTGCCCCGCCAACGCGGCGCTCGGCCTGCCGACCATCTTCGGCGCGGTGACGGCGTGCAATGGCGCGACGGGGCAGCCGGAGTTCATCCTCGACGGCCCGACCGTGACCGGGCGGCGCACCGCGGCGCTCTCCATGCTGGGCGTGCGCCTCTTTCACCCCGGCGCGCCGCGCGCGTTTCTGGTGATCGGCACCGGACAGCAGGCGCGTTTTCATGCCGAGGCAATCGGCCAGCTCTATCCGGCGGCGACGCTCTACGTGAAAGGCCGGACCGAAGCGTCCGAAGCGGCATTCCGCGCCCATTTCGCGCAGTCCGGCGTGGACGTAACGCCCGCGCATAGCGGAGTCCCGCAAGCAGCCGACGTGGTGATCGCCGCGACGACGAGCAAGACGCCCGTGTACGACGAAGCGGCACGCAAAGACCGGCTCGTGATCGGCGTGGGCGCCTTCACGCCCGACGCGGCCGAAATCGGCCAGGAAACGGTGCGGGCGAGCCGCGTCTTCGTCGACGATCTCGCCGCCGCGCGCGAAGAAGCCGGCGACCTGCTGCAGGCCGGCGTCGACTGGGCGAACGTGCGCACGATCGGCTCCGCTGTGGCAAACGGCGCGGCACAGGACGGCAGTCCTGTGCTCCTGAAGACGGTTGGCAGCGGTGCGTGGGATCTCGCGGCGTGCCGCGTAGCCCGGCAAATGCGCTGACCCGCACGCGCGGCATAGAATCGCGCATCGACCGCGCAGCGCGGTCCCATCCGGGAACCAAGGCAGAGCACCATGACGACGAGCGCCCCCCAATCCGCCGTGAAAGTCCTGCGCGGCGGTGTCATCGAAACCACGCATATCGCCCACATTGCCGTGGTCGACACCCAGGGCCGCCTGCTCTACGCATTGGGCGACCCGCATCGCATAACGCTCGTGCGCTCGGCGGCCAAGCCCGCGCAGGCGCTCGCCGTGGCCGAAACCGGCGCGCTCGAACGCTTTGGCTTCGACGACGCCGATCTCGCGCTCATGTGCGCCTCGCATAGCAGCGAGGACCGCCATATCGAGCGGACGCGCGCGATGCTCGCCAAGGTGTCCGCCACGGAATCGGACCTGCGTTGCGGCGGCCATGTGCCGATCTCCGACGCCGTCTACAAGGCGTGGATCAAGCGCGACTTCACGCCGGGCGCCGTGTGCAGCAACTGCTCGGGCAAGCACGCGGGCATGCTTGCGGGCGCGCGCGCGATCGGCGCGGCGCTGGCCGATTACCATCTGCCTTCGCACCCCTTGCAGCAACATGTGAAGCAGGTCGTGGCCGATGTGTGCGATCTTCCCGAGACGGGCGTCGAGTGGGGTATCGACGGCTGCAATCTGCCCACGCCGGCCTTTCCGCTCGACCGGCTCGCCCGCCTGTTCGTGAAGCTCGCCGATGCACAGGACCGCGCGGGCTTCCCGGGCTCAGCGGCCTCAGCGGGCTCGGCCGCGGCCGACGCGCGCTCGCAGGCGCTCGCCCACATCTATCGCGCGATGACGTCGTATCCGGAACTCGTGGCGGGCGAAGGCCGCTTCTGCACGGCGCTCATGCGCGCGTTCGAAGGCGCGCTCGTCGGCAAGCTCGGCGCGGCGGGCAGCTATGCGATTGGCGTGCGTGCAAGCGCGGCGACCGCGCCGCATACGGGCGGCCCGGCATTGGGTATCGCGGTGAAGATCGAAGACGGCGATCCGACCGCGCTCCATGCCACCGTCGTGGAAGTGCTCAGGCAACTGGGCATCGGCACGCCGGAACAGCTGGCACAACTAACGAAATTCGACGCCCCGCGCATCGTCAACACGATGGGCGTCGAGACGGGTTACGTCGCGCCGCAGTTCACGCTGCAGCGCGCCGCTTCGTAATCAGCGCAGAAATAGGCGCGCGGGCTTTGCAAGCCCGCGCCCAGATTCACAGCAACGCCACGACCTTCACGTCGCTGCGATCGGCCGATGCCACGACCTTGCCGTCCACACGGCGGAACATGAGCGTCACCGTATGCTTGCCCACGCGCAGATCGCCCACTTCGAGCCAGTCGATGCCTTCGGGCAGCATGGGCTGCTCGACCCGCACCTCGTTGCGCGCCGCGTCGATCGTCACGCCAAGACACGCTTCGAGCATCATGAACGGCGAACCCGCAGCCCAGGCTTGCGGCAGGCAGGCCACCGGATACGCCGTGGGCGGCTCGCCGCGCCGGCGCGGGAACCCGCAGAACAGTTCGGGCAGACGCATGTCGAACGTCACCGCGGCCTCGAACAGCGCCTGCAGGAGGCGCACCGCTGCCGCCTTGCGGCCATAGCGCGCGAGACCGCGTGCGCACAGCGCGTTGTCGTGCGGCCAGACCGAGCCGTTGTGGTAGGCCATGGGGTTGAAGCGCGCCTGGCCCGCCGCGAGCGTACGCACGCCCCAGCCCGTGTGAAACAGCGCCGATTCGAGCACTTCCGCCACGGCGCGGCCGCGCGCCTCCTCGGGCAGCCCGAAGGCGAGCAGATGTCCCGCGTTCGACGCGAGCACGCGGCACAAATCGCCGTGGCCATCGAGCGCGATGCCGTAGAACTCCGACTCCGGCATCCAGAACTTCTCTTCCACGCAGCGGCGGATTTTGGCGGCGCGCGCGGCGTAGCGCGCCGCGTCTTCGACCTGGCCGCGATGCGTGGCGAAACGCGACATCGTCTCGAACGCCGCGCTCGCGTACGCCTGCACTTCGACTAGCGCGATCGGTCCATCGGGGAAACGGCCGTCCGCGTGGAAGACGGAGTCGTGGCTGTCCTTCCAGCCCTGGTTCGCAAGCCCGCCTTCCGATTCGCGCCGGTAGTCGAGCAGACCGAGTTTGTTGCGGTCGCATACACCTGCGACCCAGGCCGCCGCGCGCTCCAGCGCCGGCCACAACTCGTCGATCAGCGAGGTGTCGCCCGTGCGTTCGACATAAGCGCCCGCCAGCACGACGAACAGCGGTGTGGTGTCCACCCCGCCGTAGTAGAGCGCGAACGGGACTTCACCCGTGGCGGCCATCTCGCTCTTGCGCATTTCGTGCATGATCTTGCCGACCGCCGCGTCGCGGAACGCCGAATCCTCACGCGCCTGATGTTCCGCGAGAAAACGCAGCACGCCCTGCGCGAGCGCGGGCGTGAGCCACAGCGTCTGCAGCGAGGTGATGACCGCGTCGCGGCCGAACGGCGTGGAGAACCACGGAATGCCCGCATACGGATACGGGCCGGTCGGCAGGTCGGTCGTCAAGAGACCGAGGTCGGCGATCGAGCGGTTGATCCACGCATTGAAGAGCGGATTGCTCGAACGCAAGTGCGCCGCCGCGCGGCGGCGTTCGCGCATCACGATATGCGAGTCGACCAGCGCGGCGCGCTGGGCGGCGCGGCCCACGCGCTGCTCCTGCGAGTCCGCGAGGCAATGCGGCGGCTGGAAGATGCCCGCGCTCTGCGTGCCGGGCGCGGCGCCGGGCATGGCCTCGACTTCGATCGCCACCGTGAGATAGATCGAGACGCAGGCCTGCGCGGGCAGATCGACCGTGAAGTCGGCGCGATCGGCGAGGAGTTTGTTCGGCGTGGGCGAGAACTCGATACGCACGCGCCGCGCGACCTTGTCGAGGCCGACGTATTCGAGCCGGACTTCGCCGTCTTCGACTCGCGGCGGCATGAGCGTGCCGCGTTTTTCGCGCTTCAGGCCGCGTACTTCGAACATGTCGCGGAAGTCGCTCGCGAACGAGATGGAAAGCGGCACCACGGCGTCTTCGGTGCCGTAGTTCGTGAGTTCGATGGCCTCGGTCATCATCGTGCCGGAGAGCACGCGCTCGCGCTGCACGTGAATCACGCCCTCGGGCGTGGTCGTGCCGCCGAGCGGCGGCAGCGGACGATTGGTCAGGTGGGCCGTGAACACGGCGTTGTCGCTGCTCACGCTGCCCGAGAGCAGCGAGGGCACGCGCCCACCGAAAGTGAGGCGCAGCGACGAGAGCACGCGCGTGTCGTTGACGAACAGGCCGTCGTCGATGCCGGTGATGTCGCCGAGCGGATCGTTGACGATGAAGGTGCCGCCCGACTTCAGCACATGCTGGTCGGCGCTTGCGACCTCGGGTGTTTCGGGCGCGATGAACGCGCCGTCGGTTTCTCGCGTGTCCTGGTCGGGATGATCCACGCCGCTTGAGCGCGTGACGCCGCCGAGTGTTTCAGGATCCTGCATTGCGTGCCTCCTGGGTCCCATGCAAAGGGTTACGGTACGGTTCGCTTGCGGTTGATTGTAGTGGCTTCGGCGCACGCGTTGGGCGAATGCGCGAAGAACGGGCGAAAGATACGCGCGAAAATCGGTGGCAAATCGCGGCGAGAGCAAGGATCGTGCGCGGAAAAAATTGCGGGCGCCGGCACGACGTAACGTGCGGGCGCCCGTGGAGGCAATGCGCTCGCGCGCCGGAAGCGGCGCGCGGCTCGAGGATCAGCGTTGCGAAATCGGCTTCGCGACGCGCGGCGTTTCGCCGATGAAGAGCTGGCGCGGACGGCCGATCTTCTGCTCGGGGTCGGCGATCATCTCGTTCCACTGCGCGATCCAGCCCACCGTACGCGCCATCGCGAAGATGCAGGTGAACATCGAGGTCGGGATGCCCAGCGCGCGCTGCACGATACCCGAGTAGAAGTCGACGTTCGGGTACAGCTTGCGCGACACGAAGTATTCGTCTTCCAGCGCGATCTTTTCGAGCTGCATGGCGAGCTTGAACAAAGGATCGTCGTGCAGGCCCAGTTCGTTGAGCACTTCGTAGCACGTTTCGCGCATGAGCTTCGCACGCGGGTCGTAGTTCTTGTACACGCGGTGGCCGAAGCCCATCAGCTTCACGCCCGAGTTCTTGTCCTTCACCTGTTCGATGAACTTCGGGATGTTATCGACCGAGCCGATTTCTTCGAGCATGTTCAGCGCGGCTTCGTTCGCGCCGCCGTGCGCCGGGCCCCACAGGCAGGCGATACCGGCCGCGATACACGCGAACGGATTCGCACCCGACGAACCGGCCAGACGCACAGTAGACGTCGAAGCGTTCTGCTCGTGGTCGGCGTGCAGGATGAGAATGCGGTCGAGCGCGCGCACGAGCACGTCGTTGACCTTGTACTCTTCGCTCGGCGCGGAGAACATCATGCGCATGAAGTTCGCGCTGTACGACAGGTCGTTCTGCGGATACACGAACGGCTGGCCGATCGAATACTTGTACGCCATGGCGACGAGCGTCGGCAGCTTCGCGATCATACGGATCGCCGACACCTCGCGATGCTTCTCGTTGTTGATGTCGAGCGAGTCGTGATAGAACGCGGACAGCGCGCCGACCGCCGCCACCAGAATCGCCATCGGATGTGCGTCACGGCGGAACCCCCGGAAAAAGAAGTGCATCTGCTCGTGAACCATCGTGTGGTTCGTCACCGAGGCCACGAATTCGTCCTTCTGTTGCTGCGTGGGCAGCTCGCCCTTGAGCAGGAGGTAGCAGCTTTCGAGGAAGTCGGCGTTTTGCGCGAGGTTGTCGATCGGGTAGCCGCGGTAGAGCAGCTCGCCCTTGTCGCCGTCGATATACGTGATCGCCGAGTTGCACGACGCCGTGGACATGAAGCCCGGGTCATACGTGAACATGCCGGTCTGGCCGTACAGCTTACGGATGTCGATCACGTCCGGGCCCTGGGTGCCCTTGTAGACCGGCAACTGCACGCCTTCAGCGTGGCCGGGGATCGTGAGCGTGGCGTGTGTCTTCGAGTCGATCATTTTCTGTCCTTGAATTGCTGTCACATCGCAATACTTCGCGCAAAACCTCGCGCAACAGGACGCAGCCGCCGGAAAGGCCGGCATCGCTGCGACCGCTTGCCGCATTCTACGGCGCGGTGCAGCATCGATTGATAGCACAGCCAGCAACAATCCCTCTTCAAGCTCGCAACACTGCCAGGCTTGCGGCTTCCTTAACGCCGATTCCTGCAACAATATTTTGCTCTTGCAGCGCAACATGTCGCACCCCATCTTTGCGATACTGCTTGACATGCAAGGGTTTTCCATTACTTGCATTTTGTAATCCAGCCTGATCTCACGGGCGGCCGTTTTCACCGCCACACGCGCTTAAAGCAAAACGTAAGGAAGCAACAGATGAACATCTCGGTCGACACCCTGTTCGCAGAAGACGAACAAGCAGAGGGCGCCGTTGTCACGGCACTCAATCACCAGGACATCGTGGTCGCACTGTCCGCTGCGCTTGCCAGCGAACGCGTGGCCGTGCTGCACATGCTGTATCCGCGCACCGACGCGCGCACGCATCGCAGCCTCGATCACCTCGTGGACGCGCTCAACGGCCACGGCCTGCACCAGGTCGCCCGCCTCGTTTCGCAGGAAGCGCACTATCTCGTGTTCAAGGATCCGGTGAAGGCATGGAAGGCCTTCCACGAAATCCGCAACGATTCGCTCGCGATCGGTGTGCACCTCTATTACGCGGGCCTCGTCGGCGAGGCTGCCGAGCACACGCTCGACGCCCACGCGCACGGCCGAGACTAAGCGAGAGTCCTTCGGACTACGGTATTTCTCGCAGCAACGAAAAGGGGCGGCCGCATCGCGTGGCCGCCCCTTTTTCGCATCGCGTGAATCTGCGCGCGTCAGCGCCCGTGGCCGCTCACGAAGCGATCGATCAACTCGTTGAACGCGGCGGGCCGCGCCAGATTCATCCCATGCGATGCGCCCGCCACACTTGCGCGGCGCGCATCGGGCAGCCAGGCATCGAGCGCGGCCACGGCCCGGTGAAACACCTCCGGACTCAGCTCGCCGTCGATCAGCAGCACGGGGCATTGCACCTCGGCGGCCTGCTCGCGCGAGTACGCAGGCAGCGGATCCTGAAACTGCGGCCCAAGCGTGTGTGCGTTGTCGGTGGCCATGCGGCGAAACCCATGTGTGCTCTTCGCCCAGAAGCCGGGCCGGCTCACCGAATCGACGAACAACTCCAGCCCCGCGTCCACCTGGCCCGACTCGATCAGCGCCACGGCGCGGGCGCGCAGCGCATTGACGTTCTCGGGGAGCGTAGCGAGCGTCTGGCCCGGCTGCTGGACCGGCCCGCCAGGATCGGCGAGCGTGAGCGTGCGCACGTGCTGCGGATGGCGCCGCGCGAACTGGAACGACACGAGGCCGCCGCGCGAATGCCCGATCACATGCGCCGGGCCGGCGCCCAGGGCTTCGATGAACGCCGCGAGTTCATCCGCATGCTGCCGCCAGCTGAATGGCAGGCCGCGCGCAGCGTCCGCGGCGGGCCAGTAGTGCGTGAGACTCACCGATACACAGCGATATTGTTGCGCGAGGCCGGCCAGCTGCGGCTGCCAGTAGCGGTAATCGCAAAGCGAGCCGTGCACGAAGAGAAGGAGTTCGCCCTCGCCCCGTTCGACATAGGGCATGGGCAGGCCGCCGGGCAGTTCGATGAACGTACCGGGGGCCGGAAAAGCGGCTGGATTCACGGCTGGACGAGGTGGAGACAACGGGACAGCGGCACATTGAAAGGACAAAACGGCCTACGGGCAGTCCATCGCGGCGCACGCCGGCAAAGTGGCGTATTGTCCCACGCCCGCGGCGCGAACACCGGGCACGCCGGCGCCCCGGAGAAGCGCCGTTGCCTCGTGCGCCGGCTTGCGCCGTTATTCGACCATTTCGAAAGCGTGCTCGCTCATGAGCGAGGCCGCCGCGCCCGCACCGCGCACCGCGCAGGTGAGCGGCTCGTCGGCCACCCGCACGGTCACGCCAAGTTCGGCGGCGAGGCACTGGTCGAGCCTGCCGAGCAGCGAGCCGCCGCCCGTGAGCACGATGCCGCTATCGGCGATATCGGTGACGAGTTCGGCGGGCGCCGTCTCGAGCACCTGCCGTACCGCGTTGATCACCACGCGCAACGGCGCGGCCAGCGCGTCCACCACGTCGTGGCTCGTGATCTCGACCGTGCGCGGCAGACCGTCTTCCATGCTGCGCCCGGTCGCGCGGATGCGTTCGATGGGTTCGCCGTAGAGCGCGCAGCCAATCGTCTTTTTCACGTGTTCGGCGGTCTGGTCTCCCAGCACGACGCCATAGAGCGTACGCACATGGTCGACGATGGCGCGGTCGAACTGGTCGCCGCCCACGCGCACCGAGCCGCTGCACGCCACGCCGCCCAGCGCGACGATGCCCACTTCCGTCGTGCCGCCGCCGATATCCACGACCATCGAGCCCGTCGCCGCGTGCACCGGCAGACCCGCACCGAGCGCCGAAGCCAGCGACTCGCCGATCAGGTTCACGCTCGCAGCGCCCGCCGCGAAGGCCGCCTCGCGAATCGCGCGGAGTTCGACGCGCGTCGCGCCCGCCGGCACGCACACCGTGAATGCCGCACGGCGGCCGAGCAGACGGCGCGGCTGCGCCATCGCCACGAAGCGGCGCATCATGTGTTCGGCAGCGGAAAAATTGGCGATCACGCCGTGCGAGAGCGGCCGCACCGTCTCCATATTGGCCGGCGCGCGGCCGAGCAGATCCTTCGCCTCGCGGCCCACGGCGGCCACCGTCGTCTCGTTCGCACCCGCGCGCCGCTCGAAGCAGACCACGGAGGGCTGGTTCAGCACGATGCCCTTGTCGGCGGTGTAGATGAGCGTGTTGGCCGTACCGAGATCGAGCGCCACGTCCTGGCGGAACAGCCTTTTGGAAAAAATGGATTGCGGCTTGGCTCGGGCCATATTGGTCTGAAGTTCGGTTCTTTTTGGCGACCCGGCAGACGACGCGCCGCCGGATGGCATTCCCGATGGCGGCCTCGTCCAGGCAGCGCGAACCAGCCGCGCGCCGGGCGGAACGGGCCTACGCGGCCCACAGGGTCGCGGCGACTCCCCGTAATAACGGCCGCGACCGGCGCGAACTTTAGCCGGTCGAAAAACAACTGCATAGCCTATCCGGAAAATATGGCCGAAATACGACACTGCGGGCTTGTGCGACTGCCAATTTGTACCGATTTAGCCCGCTGATGGCACCGGATCGCGGCCGATTCACGCTGATTAACGGGGACCGACCTCGTCCCCGCCAGCAATCGGATCGGACGCGGTTAGCCGCGCGCGAGCGCGCGCACCAGGGCGTCGCGCCCGAGCATGACGCCTTGCGGCGTGATCGTGTGGCCAACGCCCGGCAGCGCGAACGCGGTGACCGCGAAGCCCGCGTCGCTGAACGCGGCGGCGGCGCGCTCCAGTTCGCTCGCCGGAATCACTTCGTCGTCCTCGCCGTGCACGAGCGTGAGCACCGTGCGGCTTTTCGCGATGACGGGCGTGACGAGCCGGCCCGCATAGGCGACCACGGCCGCCGCGCCCGCCGTCTGCGTGGCCACGTGGTAGAGCGACATGATCGAGCCTTGCGAGAAGCCCACCAGCGCGAGCGCGTCGTGGCCGAGCCCCCAGTGGGCGAGTTCGGCGGCGAGCCGCCGCTCGAACACCTGCGAGGCGACGACGACACGCGCCTCGCGATTGGTTTCGCTGATGTCGCGCAGGCTGAACCACTGGCGTCCGCCAAAGCCGCCGTCGAACGGCTCGCTGCCGTCGAGCGACGTGAACGCGACGCCCGGCAGCGCATCGCGCCATACGTCGGCGAGCGGCGTGAGGTCCTGTGCGTTGCTGCCTACTCCGTGCAGCAGCACGACGAGCGCGTGCGCGGCGCCATCGGCCGGCGCCAGACGCCAGCCCCCTTCGAATGCTTCCCAGCTCATGGTCGGACCTCCCCTGTACTGACGATCGTATTGTGTGTCCAGCGCACGCTTTTTGCGCGGCGCGCGGCAGGCGCAAGGATACGCTCGCCACGCCGCGCGTGTACGAAAGACTCCATTTCCCGGCATTACATAAAGCCGCAACCGCAGCACGATCGCGCGAAAGCCATTCGCAAGCCCCATGACCCTGCACCGCATGGGGATGCTCCGCGGCCGGCGATGGCGAAGGGCGATTACAGGTATCCTGTGCCGCAAACCGAATCCGCGGAGAACACGCTTGAACCAGCCCGCCGCATCATCGGCGCCGCCCGCGCCACCGCCCCCGCTCCAGGGAGGCAGCCTGGTCCTCGGCACCATCGCGGTCTCGCTCGCGACCTTCATGAACGTGCTCGACACGTCGATCGCCAACGTCGCCATTCCGACCATCTCCGGCGACATGGGCGTGTCCGTCGACGAAGGCACATGGGTCATCACCGTGTTCGCGGCGGCCAACGCCGTTTCCATTCCGCTGACCGGCTGGCTCACGCAACGTTTCGGCCAGGTCCGCCTGTTCGTCACCTCGATCCTCTCGTTCGTGCTGGCGTCGTGGCTGTGCGGCATCGCGCCGACCCTGCCATTCCTGCTCGTCGCGCGCGTGCTGCAAGGCGCCGTGGCCGGCCCGCTCATTCCGCTTTCCCAGGCCGTGCTGCTCGGATCCTGGCCGAAAGACAAATCGTCCACAGCGCTCGCCTTCTGGGCGATGACCACGACCGTCGGCCCGATCGCGGGACCGGCGCTCGGCGGCTGGATCACCGATAGCTACAACTGGTCGTGGATCTTTTACATCAACATTCCGGTGGGCCTCTTCGCGGGCTTCGTCACGTGGACGATCTATCGCAACCGCGAGTCACCCACGCGCAAGCCGCCTATCGACGTCGTGGGCCTCGGTCTGCTCATCACCTGGGTTGCTTCGCTGCAGATCATGCTCGACAAGGGCAAGGACCTCGACTGGTTCAATTCGCCGGTGATCGTGACGCTCGGCATCCTCGCGCTCATCAGTTTTGCGTTTTTCCTCGTGTGGGAGCTGACCGAGGAGCACCCGATCGTCGATTTGCGTTTGTTCGGACAACGTAACTTCCTCGGCGGCACGATTGCGATCTCAGTGGCGTACGCGGTGTTCTTCGGCAATCTGGTGCTGCTGCCGCAATGGATGCAGGAGTACCTCAACTATCGCTCCGTGGACGCAGGCCTCGTGACCGCGCCGCTCGGCGTGTTCGCGGTGATCCTGTCTCCGGTCGTGGGGCGCCTGTTGCCGCGCTCCGACGCGCGCATCATCGCGACGATCGCGTTCGTGATGTTCGCGGGGGTGTTCTACATGCGTTCGCTGTACGTGATCGAAATCGACACCTTCCATCTCGTGCTGCCCACGCTGCTGCAGGGCATCCCGATGGCGCTCTTCTTCGTGCCGCTCACGGCGATCATTCTCGCGGGGCAGCCGCCGAGCCGCGTGCCGGCGGCGGCGGGCCTCTCGAACTTCGTGCGCGTGTTCTGCGGCGCGGTGGGCACCTCGATCGCGACCAACGCCTGGAACAACCGCACGATCCTGCATCACGCGCGGCTCACGGAGCAGGCCTCCGTCAACAACCCGACCTTCGTGCAGGCGATGGACCAGACCCAGAAGGTGCTGAATTTGAGCGAGCCCTCCGCGCGCGCGCTATTCGACTTTCAGCTCACCACGCAGGCCGCCATGATGGGGCTGAACGACATTTTCCATATCTCGGCGATCATCTTTCTCGTGATCATTCCGCTCATCTGGATCACGAAGTCGACGAAGGGCGGCGGAGGCGGCGGCGCGGCGGGAGCGCATTGACGCGCGAGGTCGACTCGGGGCGCGCAATGAAGCCGTGGCGGTAAGCGCAAGCCGCTACAATCGCGGGACCGCGACGGGCGCTCCGCCGCGATTGCCTGGCTCCCTCCCATGACTCACACGTTCGACTACACGCCCATCCTCGACGCCATCCATCGCGACCTGCAGCCGTATATCGGCACGGGCCGCGTGGCCGACTACATCCCTGAACTCGCCACGGTGCGCGCCGATCACTTCGGCATGGCCATCGTCACGGTGGACGGCCAGGTGTACCGCACCGGCGACGCCGATGTGCGCTTTTCCATCCAGAGCATTTCGAAGCTGTTTGCCTGCACACTCGCGTTCCAGCTGCTCGGCGACGCACTCTGGCAGCGCGTGGGCCGCGAGCCGTCGGGCACGGCATTCAACTCACTCGTGCAGCTCGAATTCGAGGCGGGCAAGCCGCGCAACCCGTTCATCAACGCGGGCGCGCTGGTCGTGACCGACGTGCTGTGCCGCCGCTTCGTGCAGGCGGAAACCGCGCTCGTCGATTTCATGCGGCGGCTTGCGGGCGAGCCCGGCATCGGCTACGACCTGCGCGTCGCGCAGTCGGAACTCGCGCACGCCGAGCGCAACCGTGCGATGGCGCATTTCATCGCGAGCTTCGGCAATCTGGAGATGCCCGCCGATACCGTGATCGACGCGTATTGCCGCCAGTGCGCGATCTCGATGAGCTGCGTGGAACTCGCGCGCGCGGCGCTCTTTCTGGCCAACGGCGGCGTTTCGCCCGCGAGCGGCGAACCCGTGCTCGACGCGAGCTCGGCCAAGCGCCTTTCTGCGCTGATGCTGACCTGCGGCACCTACGACGCGGCTGGCGACTTCGTGTACCGCGTGGGCTTGCCTGCGAAGAGCGGTGTGGGCGGCGGGATCATCGCGGTGCTGCCCGGCGAATTCGCGGTGTGCGTGTGGTCGCCGGGCCTCGACGCCACGGGCAATTCGCTGGTCGGCTCGCTGGCGCTGGAGTGGTTGACGACGCGCACCGGCCGCTCGATTTTCTGAGGGTGCGGCGAACCGTTCATCGTCGACGCGTTGCGCGGCGAAGCACCCGCCGCGACGGTGCGATATCACACGGATGTCGAGGCGGGCTGAGGTCAGTCGATCGAGATCTCAAGTCATCGGCCCCGTTTGCTCAACGCGGCTCCCACAGCATCAACCCGGCTTCACCCGCTTTTCCAGCACCTCTTTAATCACAGGCATCGCCGCAAATGCACAAGGCCAACCCGAGTAGAACGCCAGTTGCGTCACGACTTCGGCAGATTCCAACTGAGACAGCCCTGCGTCCATTGCGCGGTTGAGGTGATATGGCAACTGCGCCACATGGCCAAGCGCGATCAGCGCGCTGACCGTTACGAGACTTCGGTCACGCGGCGCGAGATCCGGGCGCAACCAGAGATCACGAAACAGCGCGTCGGTGGTGTACTGCACCACGCCTGGAAAAAGATCGCCAAAAAGCTCGGACACCCGCTCGGCACGCTGTGACTCGCCGACTTCATCAAGCGGCAAGAGTTTGGGATCTGCCAGCGGGACGGCCGCAGTGTCGACGCCGTGCCGCAAGAAACACTCACGGATCACTGGGACTACGGAGAGCGCATTCGGCCAGCCCGCGTAGTACGCCAGATGCGTGACGAGTTCTGAGAGTTCGCGCGGTGTAACGCCATTCTCAAGAGCCAATTCGACGTAGTGCGGGTAGCCTACCGCCTGGCTGCGCGCAATCAACGCAGCTAGTGTGACAAGGCTACGATCGCGTGGCGAAAGTCCGGGGCGTTTCCAGAGGTCCTCAACGATACGAGAGCGCGTATGAGCGTTGAGTGCAGGCGCAACTGCAGTGACATCATCAAACGAAACACTAGCTGCCATGATTCTCTTCCTGGACCGTGAAAAGGTCCTCGCCGAAAAACGCGACTCAGCCGCTTGCAATCAAATCAGGGCCTTGCACTGGAAGCATGGACGGCGCGCTTGTGGGCATGGACCGGGATTCCATTATCTGCGATGAGACCGGCAGGCAATCGGGCGTTCAGGTCGTTGGTGTTTCAACCTCAGGTTGAAACTTGCCTTGACGCCGCAAACGCATCCAACGACTCGACGGGGAGATGCAAGGCGGGGTCGGCGGCGAATGCGTCAGACAGGTAATCGAGCGTTGCCCGGACGCGAGGCGCGATCAATGCCCTGTGCGGATATTGCATCACCATCTCGTACGAGCCGGTGTGATGGACTTCGTGCAAGACCAGCTTCAACGCCCCTGACTGCAAATGTTTCCATGCCAGATGCAAACCCACCTGCCCAATGCCTACCCCCGCAAGCGCCGCCTGGAGTACCGCCTCGGGAGCCGACAGGATCAAGACGGCAGATGCTGACGGGTCCAGCGAAATAACGCTGCCATCGTCTCCGCGAAATCCCCAAGTCGACATCTTGCCGCCCAGAAAGCGCCGCGCAATGAGCTTATGCTTCATCAGGTCCTCGGACGAACCGGGCACGCCTCTACGCGCAAGGTATTCCGGTGAGGCCACCAGAGCCAGGCTCATTCGGAATACCGGCTTGGATACGAGATTTGAATTCGGAATGGCCCCACCCCGAATAGCAATGTCATAGCCGTCTCGAACGAAGTCGACAACCCGGTCGTCGAAATCGACTTCCACCGACAACTCCGGATAAAGCGCTACCAGGCCAGGCAACGCGGGCATGAGGTGATCCCGGCCGAACGCCGAACTTGTCGAGATGCGAATCCTCCCGCTTGGCCCCTCGCGTCGCACCGCAACGGCGTCGACAGCGACATCGAGCGCATCGAGAGCGACACGGGCCCGGTGCAAGAAGGCATCGCCCTCATCGGTAAGCTGGAGAACACGCGTCGTACGATTCATCAGTCGTACGCCCAGTGCTTTCTCAAGACTTGCGACGTTCTTGCTGACTGCTGCAGACGTAATGCCGAGATTTCGTCCTGCGGCGGAGAAGCTCCCCGCGTCTGCAGCATGAACGAAGGACAGTATTGCACGCACTCGCTGGGACGAATCCATCGACTCCGCTACCGGAAAAAGGTCGGGACATTATCAACCTTAAGTTTAGGGAAGTTCAACCCCGCCCCAACTTCCGGCTACGCGTGCGAACGGCCACAATTTTCCGGACCGACAAACTAAAGGAATGGCACGACCATGATGATCTCCATCGTCTATGACAGCGGATATGGCCACACCGCAAAGCAAGCTGAGGCAGTGGCACAGGGCGTCCAGCGCGTGCCGGGGGCTGAAGCAAACCTCATCGCCGTGGCGGACGGCGCTGCTCCCTGGGACGTTTTGGCAGCGAGTGATGCCATCATTTTCGGGTCGCCAACGTACAACGGGACCCTGAGCTCACGACTCAAGAAGTTCATGGAAGCAAGCACCCGTCCCGCATGGTTGCCGATGGCCTGGCGCAACAAAATCTCCGCAGGCTTCACGAACTCCGGCGCACAAAGCGGCGACAAGCTGAACACGCTGATTGCTTTGGCAATGTTCGCTGCCCAGCACGGAATGATCTGGGTCGGTGTCGATATGCTCCCGGGCCGCGGAGAAAACGACATGAACCGCCTGGGCGGCTGGCTCGGCGCCATGGCACAGTCCGACGACGTCTCGCCCGAGATCTCACCGATTGCGAGCGACCTGCAAACGGCAGCGCATCTCGGGCAACGCGTCGCCGACCTGGCACGCCGCCTGAAGTCGACGAGTTGATTCTCGAAGGCGGGCGCTTACATTCACAGATGCGGCCGCGACGACGCAGCCTCAGAGCGGCGGCCGCTCGAGCGTGAGCCAGCGCTGCACGGAAGACCTCTGCCACTGAGCCAGGGCGTACTGCGCCAGCCGATGCGGCACCGGATCGCCGTTCAGCACCAGACGGTTCAGCATCAGCGCCAGGTCCACGTCGGCGATGGACCACTCGCCGAAAAGATGCTTTTCGCCTTGCGCGAGCAGCGCTTCGGCCATCGCAAAGAGCTTCTCTGCCGCGAGTTGCGCCGCGCCGGAAAGCGGCACCGGGGTCGGGCCGTAAAACACGACTTCGGTCGAGCGCTCCTGGCGAATCGGCATGAGATCGCTGCGCAGCCACGCCTGCACCTGGCGCGCGCGGGCGCGCTGCTGGCGATCCGCCGGATAGAGCGCCACGCCGGGGAAGGCTTCGTCCAGATACTCCGTGATCGCCGAGGACTCCGAGAGCGCGAAGCCGTCGTGGATCAGGGTCGGCACGCGCCGCGTGAGCGAGATCGCCGCGAATTCCGGCTGCTGGTTTTCGCTCTTGCCGAGATCGACGGTTGAAAGCTCGAACGCGAGCGCCTTCTCGTGCAGCGCGACGAAGACGGACACCGCGTAGGGACTGGCGTACTGGGCGTCGGCGTAGAGGTGGAGAGTGGGGTGGGTCACAGTCGGCTCCGTTATTGGCGCCGACGATAGTAGCAAGCGCAGCCGCCGTTGCGCTCGATCATCGACAGGCCGATCGAATCGGCCCCGCCCCGCTCCGCTCACGCCGTCGTGGAAACCAGCCCCGTGGTCTTGCCGCTCGCGACCATCAACTGCGCCAGCGAAGTCTGCACGCTCGCCAGTTGCGACGCGATCTGGCTGACCTGGCTCGTGTCCGATTGCGACGCCGAGCTCAACGCGCTCTGCGCATTCTGGATCTGCGCCTTGATCTGGCTGATCTCGCCCGAGTTCGAGCCTTGCGCCGCGGCGCTGGAGGTCTGCGACGACACCTGCGCGAGCTGGGCCTGAAGCGACGCGATGAGCGCGTTCAATTCCTCGACTTCGCTCGATGACGAACTGCTGGAGGATGCCGCGCCGCCACCACCGCCCGCTTTCGAAGAGGCCGAAGTGCTTTGCGTCGAAGTCGAAGTCGAAGTCGAAGCCGAGGTGGTGCCGCTGCTCGACGCGCTCGTCGACGAACTCGTCGTGCTGTCGCCGTTTGAATTCGACGATGCCGCGCCCGAAGAAGCGCCGTTGCCCGCGCCGCCCGTCGAAGCCTGCGTGCCGCCGCCGTAGGCAGTCGTCGCAGTCGTCGTCGCGGTAATGGGTTGAATCTGCATGGAATCTTTCTCGCCGTAAGTCAGGGGCTGCGCCGCTGCCGAATAACGCCTTATCCGTGTGTTATCGGCAAGCCTGAAGGTTTCTTGAGCGCTGTCCGTGCCGCCTTTATCGCGGGGCGGTCGTGGCCTGCTTACACCATGATGTATCCGTGCCGCATACCAAGCATCACCGCTTCGGTTCGATTGGTCGCGCCGAGTTTGCCGAAGATGGACGAGAGGTGGGATTTCACCGTGTTGTCCGAGATGTCGAGTTGCCGGGCGATCTCCTTGTTGCCGAGCCCGTCGGCGAGCATCGCCAGCACTTCGATCTCCCGTAGCGACAAGGCCTCGAACGGTCCGCCGGATGCCGGCTGGCGCAACGGTTTTCGTCCGGCCAGCAGCCTTGCGAGGATATCGGGCGACAGCACGCACAGGCCAGCGGCAGCGGCTTCGATGGCCGCGACGATTTCGGCGGGCGTCACGTCGCGCGACAGGATCGCCGTCGCATAGGCGGGCAGTTCGTCGAGGAATGCGTCGCTATCCGGGTCGTCGAGCAACAGGACCAGCGCCGCCGGTGCGTGGCCTGGGTCGAACAGCGTCTTGAGCGCGTCGCTCGCCTGAGGCTCGATGTCGGCTACGACGACATCCGGCACCGAACCGGCGAGGTAAGCGGCGAGCGTTTCAGCGTCGGCGGCGCTACCGAGGAACGCGAGTGCCGGGTCCGACTCGACGATCGTCTGCAGGCTCGCGCGCAGCTGCGATGACGCCGCAATGACCGCGACCCGCACCGGCCCCATGTCTTCCATCGTTCCATCCGCCATTTCGCCACGTCCCGGACTTCACCTGCATGCGTGTCGTTGGGGCCGTTCGCCCACGGTGACCGTGCACGCGTGGCGCTCGCCGCCCCGGATCAACGTGACGGGCAACGGCTGCCCGATGCCCGTCGAGCCCAGCGCGGCGTGCAGGTCGCCCATGTCGCGGCAAGGTTGGCCGGCCAGTTCGATCAGCACATCGCCGATGAGCACACCGGCCTGTTCCGCGGGACCGCCCGGCGCAAGCGAACTGATCAGCAATCCGCTATTGAACGACAGGTTCATTTTGTCCACCCATGCGTTCGGCAGGCTGACCTGCTGTGTGCCGACGCCAAGATAGCCGCGCGAGACGCGCCCCTTGGCCAGCAGTTCGTCGGCGACGCGCTCCACCGTCGTCGCGGGAATCACCATGCCGGCGCCGCGCATCAGCCCCGACGTGCAGATGCCCACGACCTGGCCGCGCATGTCGGCGAGCGCCGCGCCCGAGAATCCCGGGCGCAGACCGCCGTCGAGCCGCACGAACGCGTCGAGCTGGCCGCCTCGCCACGTGCGCCAGGCACCGCCCGTGCCGCCGATCACGCCAAAATCGGCGCTGACGCCGAGTTCGTCGGTACGCGCGATCGCGAGCGCCAGATGACCCGGCTTCAGTGAGCCCGCATCGCCGGACTCGACTGGGTCGAGGTCCACGCCGTCCAGCTTCAGCACGGCGAGGTCGGTGCCCGGATCGAGGCCTGCGAGGATCGCGGCGACCGTACGACCGTCGGTCAGGGTGATCTTGATCCCCTCCTCGCGCCGGATCGTGTGGGCAGCCGTCACGACGACGCCATGGCGCCAGATTACCCCACTCGACGGCATGCGATGCCGGCCGTGAATTGCCACGACGCTCTGCCCGACTCGCGCGACAATGTCGGCCAGACCGTCCGAGAAAACCACTAAAGGATTTGCGCTCGAGGATGTCGTTTCCATTTCAAGTCTCCTGCCAATGTGGGTTCACCATTCGTGGGTTCACAATGACAGAAGGACAGGCGGCGCACACCACCCAAATGGGTAGTCGGATCGATGCAGTGCACACGGAGTCAACACGGGAGGAAGGCCATGAGTACGCTTGCCCAATTCGCATCAGGCCTCCGGCGCACGCGCCAGTGGTGGATGGCCGTGATGACCGCGGCGCTCTGTTTGCTGGGCCAGGGCGCATTCGCGCAAGCGGACGCCAGGGCGACGAGCCTGCGCGAAAAGTACCAGAGTCTCACGCAGCAACTCGCGCAAAACCAGTTCCAGCGCCCGCTGTACCTCGAATCGCAGGAGTTGCCATCGGCACTCAAAGGCGATATTTACGGCGTGGTCAACTTCCCTTTCGCGACGGTCAACGACACGCTCAACCACCCGACTGAAGGGCCCGCGAACTGGTGCGACGTGCTGATCCTGCACTTGAACATCAAGTACTGCCATGCCTCGACCGGCGCGAACGGTACGGTGCTCGCCGTGAATATCGGCAAGAAAACCGAGGAATCGCTGTCCTCATCCTACCGCGTGCAATTCGCCTGGCAGCAGGCGGTGAGTAGCCCTGACTATTTTCGCGTGGAGCTTACCGCCGCCACCGGTCCGCTGAGCACGAAAGACTACCGGATCGTGCTGGAGGCCATCTCCGTGGGTAACGATCGCACCTTTATTCATCTGACTTACGCCTACGGTTACGGCACGGCGGGGCGGCTTGCCATGAAAGCCTATCTGGCGACGATAGGCAGCGACAAAGTCGGCTTTTCCACGACCCGCGATCCGTCGACGAACGAGACGCGATACATCGGCGGCGTGCGCGGTCTGGTCGAACGCAACACCATGCGCTATTACCTCGCCATCGAAGCGTATCTCGATGCGCTTTCCAGCCCGCCCAATGCCCGCCTCGACAAACGCCTCGCCGAGTGGTTCGACGCGACCGAGCAGTATCCGCGGCAACTGCACGAGGTCAGCCGCGCCGATTACATGCAAATGAAGCACAACGAATATCAGCGTCAGCAGACTGCGCAGTAGTGCGCGTAGAGCCCGCGCAGCGCGCGGGCGTCACCTGTCCGATCGACTGGCAAACCGCATCAAGGGCCCAGTGACACATGTGCAAGGCAGCGCCACCGACAGCCGGCGAAATCAGTAGCGCGCCAACTGGCTGCCGTTGACCTGCACGCGGTCGCCTGGGCGCAGGTCGCCGGGCGTCGGCACGTTGAACGCGCGTGTCGAGCCGTCGCTCAGCTGCACGTCGATCTGGAATCCTGCGGGCTGGCCCATCTGCTGGCCGATCCGGTTGCCGGCATAGGCTCCGCCGAGCGCGCCGATGACGGTCGCGGCGTCGCGGCCGTGGCCGCCGCCGACCTGGTTGCCGAGCACGCCGCCAACCAGCGCGCCGACCACGGTTCCGGCAATGCCCGAAGCACCGGTGGCGTTGCTCAACGGCCGGATGCTCGAGATCGTGCCGTACTGCGCGCCATATTGATTGCCGTATTGCGAGTTGTACTGCGCACCGTGCTGACCGTTGCCTTGCGTGTCATACGGCTGTTGCGGCGCGGGCGGAGGCGCATAGGCGGGCTGCTGCACGGTGCCCGGTTGTGCGTAAGCGGGCTGGCTATACGCAGGCGCCGCATATTGGCCCTGGTAGCCTTGCTGCGCGCCGTTCGGCGAGTAGCCTGGGGCAACGCATGCGGACAACGACAGACTGGCTGCCGCGACAAGCGCGGCGGTGAGGGCGGACTTGATAGAGAGCATGAACGTCACGGTGGGTTCGCGTTGCCGCCGCTGCGGGCACGACAAGCATGAGGAGGAGTGGCGATTGCGCGGCAGTATAAGCAAAGCCCGCCCGGACGTCCGCTGCGCGCGGGTAACAACGTGTAAAGTCCGTTGCCGGATGAATGGCGGCGCGCCGAGCGCGGTGCCATTCATCCGTTGGAATCAAGCTGGCGCCGGATTCCCCGAAAGTTTCAATGCAGGGTTTGGACGCTGCCGATGGTGTCGGCATCGGCATCGTCGGACGCGGCCTGTTCGATGATCGCGCAGCGGAAGTCGAACTTGACGCGAAGGATCGCGGATTCGACCCGTGCGTCGCCGCGATGGCCCTTCAGGCGAGTATCGATCGCCTCCTCGACGGCGAGAATCGCCTGCTCGATACTCTCCGGATCGTCGCTGTCGAAGCCGACCTCGACCTCGATGCTCTCCAGCAGGTTCAACGCGGTTGCAATGTCTTCGGAAGCGACGAATAGCGTCTCGGCGTTCTCTCTCATCTACCCTCCCCGTTGGATTGTCCAGCTCGTCAGACAGCTGCGAGTTGCACGCCTATCGTTGCACATCCGGAACAAATCTGCCGGAGACGAAGGCCGGTGTTGGGATCGAAACAACGGAAGGGTTGCCGTCCGTCGTGAAGCGAATAGAATCGAAGGTTCCAGCCGATAGCGTAGAGGCAATCGACCCGGCTTCGGGCACGGTTTCGACCTGCTAGACTGGAAGTTCCCCCGCGAACCATGGAGGGAATCATGACGACTGTCTACGTGGTGAAGACTGGCGAGCAGTACCTCTGCTGCGCAGAGGACGGCGATATCGGCATGGCGCCGGAGATTGGCGGAGCCAAGTCCTTCGTCTCCTACGAGGAAGCCGAAAAGGCGGCGTCCGTGCACGCCGACCCCGGATACGAAATCGTCGCCGTCAGCGTTGCCACACACTGACGCGCAAGGCTGTTCCGCCTCGCCTTACCGGAACTCGCCAGCCGGTGCTTACGGCTGGCTTTCGGCTGCGCCGCCGGCCAGCGCGTGAGCCGATCCGGCGAGGAAGTTCAGGATGAACGCGTTCACCTCGTCCGGACGCTCTTGCTGCACCCAGTGCCCCGCCTTCGCAATCAGCTGCTTCTTCCAGAGGTTGGGCACGTTGCTCTCGAGCGCGTCGTAATCCTTCGCGGCCATTTTCACGACGCCATCCAGTTCTCCCGCGAGAAAGAGCGTCGGCTGCATGATCCGGGCGCCGTCGAGGAAGCTGGTCAGCGCCCAGTTCCGGTCAATATTCCGATACCAGTTGATGGGCCCGCGAAACCCGCTCCGCTCGAACTGAGCGACGAAATATTGCAGGTCCGTTTCGGTCAACCACGGCGGAAGCTCGTCGGGTATCGTGAGGTTGTCCACGAATCGAGTCGATTTGGGAAAGATCGCGAAATTGGCCGGCTGCCCTTTCACCACCGGGTCGCCCGACGCCGTGTAGAGAATGCCAAGCATCGAGCGGCGGACATCGTCGTCCAGTTCACGCTCGACGCGTCCCGGCAACTGAAAATAGTCCTGATAGAAGTGACACTCCTGCGTGATCTGCGCAAGGCGCACCGATGGACGCACCGGACGCCGAGGCATGTAAGGCACGCTCAGCAGGCCGAGAACGGGAAACAGGTCGGGGCGCAACAGCGCGGCGTAAGCGGCGACGGCGGCCCCCCAGTCATGGCCGATCAGGATCGCCCGCTCTTCGCCGAGCGCCTTGACGAGGCCGACCAGGTCGCCGACCAGGTTCAGGATATCGTAAGCCTCGACGGCTTCCGGGGCATCGGTGAACCCGTATCCGCGCTGGTCCGGCGCAACCGCGCGATAGCCCGCGGCCGCCAGCGCGTCGATCTGCCAGCGCCACACGTACCACGACTCCGGCCAGCCGTGGCAGAGCAGCACGAGCGGACCCGTGCCTTTTTCGACGTAGTGCATGCGGATGCCGTTGACGTACGCGAACTTCTCTTGCAGCCCGTTCATCATGGAGTCGACCTCGTCTCACGCGATGGGAAAGCGCCCGGCGCTCATTGTGAATGCAGCGCCGCAATGCTTCAACCACATCGGTCGTTTTGCGCGTGAGCCGGGATATCAAGGATCGACGCGTGCCGTGCGGCCCTCCACCCGCGCAATGGCGCTCAGGTAATCGGCGGGCGTATCCATGTCGACGCACCGTACGGTATCGACGTGCAGGCCTCGATCAGTTCACCGGTCACGACGACGACCTCCTGGAGTCGTACGGCGACGAAAGGCAGGCGCTCTTTACGTCAGCCGGCCACGCGAGTTCGTCCTAGAATTCCTGTCAGGGGGCGAGGCGACATGAAGCGCGAAGTGGTCACTGGGCTGCTGTGCGGCGCACTACTCGCCGGCTGCGTGACGGCCGGCGTCGAAGTCAGGCCCGAACAGATGGCAAACTTCAGGCACGGCGTCACGACGCTGCAGGACGTGATCGTGGCGCTCGGCCCGGCGTCGGTCGAGACCGCGCTCGACGACGGCTCGACGCTGCTCGTCTACACCTACGTGACATCGCGTCCGCACCCGGAAAGCTATATCCCGTTCATCGGTTCGCTGGTCGCCGGCTCCGACACACACTCGTCGGCGGCCGTGTTCCTGTTCGACTCGCACGGTCTCCTCAAAAGCGCGAACAGCACGGGCTCGAACGTCGGCACGGGCATGACCGCCGCCCATAGCACGCAGCCCAGAGCGCCTGCGCCCGTTTCCGAGGCGCCCGTTGTGGGCAAGGGCGTCCCGCCGCCCGCCGTTCAGACCGCCCAGCCGACGCCGGAAGAAGACGCCGCGCCCGCGTCGCAAATGCCTGGCGAACCGCTGGAAATCAACGTTCAGCCGGCTCCCGTCGAATAGCCATATCCCGCCGTGCAGGAATGCGTATCCGATCGTGCGCGTACGTGCGCTACAGCACACTTGGGAAGCCGTAGCGAGAATACGCTAGGAGTCCAAAATTAGAAGCAGCGAACGCCTAAGCAGTCGCCCCGCGGAGGACGAAATGTCAAACTTGCCCTGGCTTTCGCAATATCCCGCTGGCGTCGCGGCGGACGTCGCCCTCGACGACTACCCCTCGATGTCCGCCCTGCTGGAACAGGCCGTCGCGCGCTTCGGCGACCGGATCGCCTTTCATCAGTTCGGCGTGAATCTCAGCTATCGCGAGCTGGACGAGTACTCGGCGCGCCTCGCCGCCTATTTCCAGAAAGACCTGCAGCTGAAACCCGGCGAGCGCATCGCGCTGATGTTGCCGAACTCCCTGCAACAGCCCATCGCGATGTTTGCCGCGCTGCGGGCCGGGCTCACCGTGGTCAACGTCAACCCGCTCTACACCGCGCCGGAACTGGCGAATCTGATCAAGGATTCCGGTGCGCGGGCGATCGTGGTGATGGAGGTCTCCGCCGCCACCCTCGAGCGGGCACTCGCCCATGTCGCCATCGAGCACGTGATCGTCGCGCGCGTGGCGGAGATGCAAAGCTTCCCGAAATCCATCCTTGTCGACTACATCGTACGAAAGAAGAAAAAGCTCGTCCCGGACTGGACGATTGCCGGTGCGATCGCCTTCCGGACCGCGATGACCGCGCGCCCGGCGGCGGACTTCACGAGGACGGCGCTGAACCGCGAGACAAGGGCATTTTTGCAATACACCGGCGGCACGACCGGCGACCCCAAAGGGGCCGTGTTAACCCATGGCAACGTCGTCGCGGACGTGCTGATATTCGCCGCGTGGGTCAAGCCCGTGTTCCGGACGAGCGGCGAGATCACGCTCGTCGCGCTGCCCCTGTACCACGTGGCGGCCCTCGTGTGCCAGTGCCTCGTCTCGTTTCATCTGGGCACCCGCTGCGTGCTGGTGATGAACCCACGCGATATTCCCTCCCTCGTGAAGGACTTCGCCACGCACCGGCCAACCGTGTTTGGCGGCCTCAACACGCTGTTTACCGCGCTGATGAACAACGAGGCCTTTGGCGCGCTCGACTTCTCCGCGCTGCGCAGCACGTTCGGAGGCGGTACCGCGACCCAGCCGGCCGTTGCGGAACGCTGGCAGAAACTCACCGGCACGCCGGTGGTGGAGGCCTATGGGCTTTCGGAAGCCGCCGGCGCGGTGACGGCCAATCCCGTCACGCAGACTGCCTTCGAAGGCACGATCGGCGTGCCGCTGCCTTCCGTGCGCATTGAAATCCGCGACGAAAACGGCGCGGCCGTGCGCGCCGGCATGCCGGGCGAAAACTTCGTTGCGGGGCCCGTCGTCATGCAAGGCTACTTCAACCGGCCCGAGGAAACGGCGCATGCGATCGGCACCGATGGATTCTTCGCGACCGGCGATATCGGGATCATGGACGAGCGCGGCGTCATCAAAATTGTCGACCGCAAGCGGGACATGATTCTGGTCTCCGGCTTCAACGTCTATCCAAACGAGGTGGAAGGCGTGCTCTTCCGGCATCCCGGCATTCTGGAGGTCGCGGTCGTCGGCGTGGTCGATTCGCAGTCTGGCGAAACGCCGGTCGCCTTCGTGGTGAAAAAGGAAGCAGGGCTGACCGAGTCGGACGTGATCGAGTTCGCGCGCACGAGCCTCACCGCCTATAAGGTGCCGAGGCAGGTGGTCTTCGTGAGCGATCTGCCGAAAACGCCGGTTGGAAAAGTGCTGCGGCGACAATTGCGAGACCGGTTGGTGAATCAAATCTGACTGGCCCGGCGCCGGAAAATCATTCGAAAAACGACGTTATCTTGCCCTCCTGCGACAGCACCAGTCCGATGTCGCTTCCAGCGCGTCACCATGTCGGCTTCGTTCTAGGTGCGACATTTCTGGTCGCATTAACTGTGCGAATCATTACCGTGCGATTTCAGCGCTAAACCGCTCGCCTCCCATGGCTTCGCCATTCCGGGTGATACGCACGCCTTATTCAACGCACAAGGGACGGCCAGATCATGAAAGCGTATCAGCCCAAGGTAGACCCAAAGACGCTTCGCAAGGTGATCGTTGCCGCTGCGGTAGGCAATTTCGTCGAATGGTTCGATTTTGCCGTTTACGGATTTCTGGCAACCCTGCTGACTCGCCAGTTCTTCCCGAATGGCGACCCGGCGATCGCGTTGATGAAGACTTTCGCGGTGTTCGCCGTCGCGTTTGCATTCAGGCCGCTCGGCGGCGTCTTTTTCGGCGTGGTGGGAGACCGGGTGGGCCGCAAGAAAACGCTCGCCCTGACTATCCTGATCATGGCGGGTGCAACAACGGTCATCGGCTTCCTGCCGACCTACGCATCGGTCGGCATGCTCGCTCCCCTGCTGCTCGCGATCGTGCGCTGCGTGCAAGGCTTTTCCGCCGGCGGCGAATACGCGGGCGCCTGCGCGTATCTGATGGAACATGCGCCGAAGCACCAGCGCGCGCGATACGGGAGCTTTCTGCCGGTCTCCACGTTCCTGTCGTTCGCGAGCGCCGCCGTGGTGGCGTCCGGACTGGACGCCATGCTGTCGCCCGAGGCGATGAGCAGTTGGGGCTGGAGAATCCCGTTCATCGCCGCGGCGCCTATCGGTCTGGTCGGACTGTATCTGCGCACGCGCCTTGGCGAAACGCCATCGTTTGCCGCAGTCGAGCACGATCACGAGCTGGCGCACGCCCCGCTGCGCGAAACGCTCAGGACCCAGGCAGGCGCGATCGTGCGCCTCGGTGCCTTCGTGTCCGTGACTGCGCTCTCCTTCTATACCTTCACGACCTACTTTGCGACGTATCTGCAGGTCGTCGGCCATCTGAGCCGGGCCAGCGCGTTACTGGTAACGGTCATCGCGCTGGTATTCGCCGCGGCCATCTGCCCGCTTGCCGGCCTCTACTCGGACGCAGTGGGAAGACGCAAAACCGTCTTCACGGCATGCGCCATCCTGATCGCCGCGGTCTACCCTGCTTTCGCGCTGGGAGGCTCGGGGGATTTTCGTTCCGCGATCGCCGGCGCCTGCATGCTTGCGCTCGGCGCGGTCTTGTCGGGGGTGGTCACGGCGGCACTGCTCTCCGAAATCTTTCCGACCCGCACGCGCTATACGGCTTCGGCGATCACCTACAACCTGGCCTATACGATCTTTGGCGGCACGGCGCCGCTGGTCGCCACCTGGCTGATCGAGTCGACGGGCAACAGCATCTCGCCCGCTTACTACCTGATCGCGGTCTCGCTGCTGGCACTCGTTGGCGGGATGTCCCTGCCCGAAACGTCGCGGATTTCGCTTGACGATCACCCGCATGAAGGCGTGACGGAGCGCGCCACGGCGCGAGGTCTGCAAGACGCACCGCACAATTCAGTCTGAGCGGGCACGCCTCCACCGCTCAATAGGCCGCGCGCAGGGCCTCCGTGGCAAGGGCGAGGCGCGACGCAATGACCTTCACCAGAAAGCGATGAAATTGCTGGGCGGCCGCAGGGTCGTCCTGCTCGAGCGCAACGAGCGCCGCCAGCGACAGCCTGCGCACCCGCGTCGGCGCCTCGGCAAACACGTCCGCGCTGCGCGGCTGCTGCGTGTACACGGCCATTTCCCCGATGACCGTGCCCGGCAGGCAGGCGCGCACCCGCACCGACCGCCCGTTGCCGAGCGGCAGCGAAACGGCGACGCGCCCGCGCTCGATGAGGTACAGCGCGTTGCCCGGGTCCCCACGATGAAACAGCGCTTGGCCCGCCCGCAGATCCTGCACTTCGAGTCGCGTTGAGAGCGTTTTCATCGCGCTGGCCGTGAAATGCGGCGCGAGCAGCGCGTGAAGGTCGTCACCGGGCTTCGGCGCGAGCGCGCTCGACGCGAGCAGTTGGTCTTCGACCCACTCCAGGCCCGCATCGAGCGTGTCGAATTCGCGAATCCGCAAATTGAGCGTGCCGGTTTTCGTCAGCAGATCGCGCGAGCGCGGCGGCAGCGCGGTCAGGATCAGGTCCGCGTCCGTCGCCGCGCAGAGCTGCCGCAGCTTGACGAAGCTGATCGATACCGACGCGTCGATGCCCTGGGTCGATGCGAAATCAAGTACGACGAATCGAACCCGCACCGGATCGCGCGCGGCGAGGCGCTCGCGGATGCGCTGGAGGATCGAATTGGCCGTGCCGAAAAAGAGAAACCCTTGCAGGCACATGCCGCACACCTGGGCGCCGAGGCCGCGCAACGCTTCGGTCTCCTCGATGTTGCGCTCGACGTTCGAAGTGCGGGTGCGCATGTCGAACGCCATGCGGATGCAGCTCACGCGGCCATAGAGCAGCGTGAACATCACGCACGCGGCAATCACGCCCACGGCCACGCCGATGAGCACGCCCCAGGCCGCGATCGTGCCGAGAATCACGGGCACGAGCAGATACTCGTACCAGGCGAGCTTCGCCCAGGCGCCGACCACCCACTGCACGATGAGGCGCAGCCCCATGAAAAGCTGGAGGCCGACGAGCACCGGCACGGGAAAGAGCGCGACGAAACCGGGCGACGCCGCCAGCACCACGAGGCACGCGAGCGAGGCGAACACGCCCGCCATCCGGCTCGTCGCGCCCACGCGCGCGTTGAGCATCGAGCGGTTGAACGACTGGTAACCGACCATGCCGCCCAACAGCCCGCTCGCGAGATTGGCGAGGCCCGCTGCCCGCATCTCGCGATTGAGATCGACTTCCTCGCCCGTCGCCGCGCCGATCGCCGTCGAATTCATCAGGATCGTGACGGCCGACACCGAGGTGACCACGAGGCTCTCCGGAAGGTGCGCGGCGATCGCCGTCCAGTCGATGCCGCCCTGCCCGAGCTGCGCGCGCAGGTGCAGCTCGGGTAGCCCGGTGAGCCGCAGCGCCGCGCGCGGCAGCAGCAGCCCCATGGCACGCGCTTCGTCGATCGACAGGCCCGCGGCGCGCAGCAGTACGTAGAAAAGCACGATGCCGAACGCCAGCGTGAGCGGCAGCGCGGCAACGTGCTTCCAGCTGCGCATCAGGATCGTGGCCAGCACGCCGACGACGAGCGCAGGCAGCCATGCGAGCCAGTGAAGATGCGTCAACACCGCGAGCGTGTGCCATTGCAGCGGCTCGCCCGTCATGACGCGAAACGCGCCGGCGAGCAGCAGATAGCCCGTGCCGGCGAGGAACCCGCCGAGGACCGGGTAAGGCAGGAACTGCAGCGAGCGGCTGCGCTTCGACGAACCGATCGCATAGAGCACGATGCCGGTCACGAGCGAACAGAGCGCGATGGCGATTAGCACGGTGAGCAGCAGCGTTTGCGGCGAACCGCCGTCCGCACGCACGCTGCTCGCGACGCCTGCCGCCACGCCCGCGAGAAACGCCGCCGCATTGCTGTCGGGGCCGCCGATGTTCAGGCGCATCGAACTCGTCAAAGCGATCACGAGCGCCGTGACGACACAGCTGACGAGCGCAGTGGGCACGCCGAGCATGGCGTAGCGGGCGAGATCGGCGCTGAAGATCATCGTGCCGAGGCTCATCGCGTAGCACAGCATGACGAGCGCCGATACCGCGCCGGCCGCCAGATCGCCGGGCAGCGCCGCGACGCGCGAGCGCGGCGGGACGTCGGCGACAGTAACGGTCTTGCCCGGCTTCACGTGAATTCCCGGTGGAATGCGCGAGGCGCGATGGGGAGCGATCCAGTATCCGTCCGCGCCGGAAAGCCTGTCAAACGCCGTACGCGGCCCGTGGCGCGCGCCTACACTGGAAATTCACCGGCACGATCCCGACGGGCTCGGAGCGGTTCGCATCAGGCAACCGGCATCGCATCCAGGCGGCGAACATGGATATTGAGCAATGGCTGCGCGCCCTGGGACTCGAGCAGTACGCGCAGGCGTTCGCGGCAAACGATATCGATCTCTCGCTGCTCGCGCAGCTGACCGACGCGGATTTGCGGGAACTCGGGGTGCAGTCGCTCGGCCACCGCAAACGCATCCTCGCTGCCGCCGCGCCGAATCCGCCAGCCGCGGCTCCACCTGTGGCGCAAGCGCCGGTCGCACCCCAATCGCTGGAGTTCCCCACGGACGAACGCCGGCAGGTCACCGTCCTGTTTGCCGATCTCTGCGGCTTCACCGCGCTCTCGCGTACGCTCGATGCGGAGGAGCTGCGCGCGCTGATCGGCCGCTTCACGGCGCTCGTCGACGGCATCGTGCTCGCCTGGGGCGGCACGACCGACAGGCATATCGGCGACGCGGTGATGGCGCTGTTCGGCGCGCCCCGCGCGCACGAGACGGACACGCTGCGCGCGGCGCGCGCGGCGCTCGACATCCATGAGGCGCTGACGCAATTGAGCATGCAGGCGGCACGCACGTTGCAGGCCCATATCGGTATCGCGAGCGGCGAAGTCGTCGCCGGCGCGCTCGGCTGCGTCGACGCGCGCGACTACACCGCGACCGGCACTCCAGTGAACCTGGCCGCGCGCCTGCAGGTCGCGGCGGCCGCCGGCGAGACCTGGCTTTCCGATGACGTGGCGCGCGCACTCGGTGACGCCGCCGTCTGCGACGCGCTCGGCGAGCAGCACTTCAAGGGCATCGACACGCCGGTGCGCGCATGGCGGCTGCGCGCGATTTCGAGCGACCCGGCGAGCGAATCGGCGAAGACGGGTCAGAGCCTTTTCGTCGGACGCGAGGCCGAGCTGGAGCAGTTTCACGGGATCGTCCGCGCGTGCGTCGCGAGGCGGGCCGGCCATATCATCCATGTGCGCGGCGAGGCGGGCATCGGCAAGACGCGTCTCGTCGACGAGATGCGCCGCTATGCGCAGTCGCAGGGCTTCGAGATCCACCGGGGCCTCGTGCTCGACTTCGGCGTGGGCAAGGGGCAGGATCCCGTGCACACGATCGCCGGCAGCCTGCTCGGCCTGCCGGGCGGCGCACCGAGCGACGCGCGGCGCGCCGCCGCCGCGCGGTTCGCCGCCGAAGGCAGCCTCGAGGCCGGCCAGCACGCGTTTCTCCACGACCTCCTCGACCTGCCGCTCGCGGACGAATGGCGAACCGTCTACGACGCCATGGACCACGGCGCGCGCAAGCGCGGCAAGCAGGCGCTCGCCGCGCGACTGACCGGCGACGCCTGCAGGCGGGCGGCCACGCTGATCGTCGTCGAAGACCTGCATTGGGCCGAGCCCGAAGTGCTCGACTATCTCTCGGCCTTCGCCTCGGGCATCGCGAACGGCCCGGGCCTGCTCGTGACGACCTCGCGCGTGGAAGGCGACCCGATCGATGCGGCGTGGCGCGCGCGCTGCCGCGACACCCCGTTCGCGACGCTCGACCTCGGGCCGTTGCGCCAGGACGAGGCACTGAGCCTCGCGGGCAACTTCATCGACGCGACGCAGCGGGTCGCGCTCGCCTGCATCGAGCGCGCGGGCGGCAACCCGCTGTTCCTCGAGCAGCTCTTGCGCAACGCCGAGGAAGGCAGCGGCAACGCCGTGCCCGGCTCGATCCGCAGCCTCGTGCTCGCGCGGATGGACCGGCTCGCGCCGCGCGACCGCCTGGCCTTCCAGGCGGCTGCCGTGATCGGGCAGCGGTTCGGCATCGCGTTGCTGCGGCGGCTCATCGACGACCCCGGCTACGTCTGCGACGGCCTGCTCGCCAATGCGCTCGTGCTGCCGGAGGGCGAAGAGTACCTGTTCGCCCATGCGCTGATCCAGGAGAGCGCCTATTCGACGCTGCTGCGCGCGCGCCGGCGCGAGCTGCACCGCCGCGCGGCCGACTGGTTCGCGCACGGCGACCCCACGCTGCACGCCCAGCATCTCGACCGCGCCGAGGACGAACGCGCGCCGCAGGCCTACCTGGCCGCCGCGCTCGCGCAGCGCACGGCGCACCTGCTCGAGGCCGCGCTGCGCCTCGCCGAGCGGGGCCTCGAGATCGCGCAGACGGAAACGGACCGCCACAGCCTGAACTGCTGCAAAGGCGAACTGCAGCGCGACCTCGGCGACATCGCGGGATCGATCGCGACCTGGCGCGCGGCGCTCGCGGTCGCCCCCGACGACGCCAGTCTGTGCCGCTGCCAGCTCGGGCTCGCGGAAGGCCTGCGGGTGAGCGAAGGCCTCGACGAAGCGCTGGATCTGCTCGAGGCTGCGCAGCGGCTCGCGGAACGCGACGACCGGGTGGCCGAGCTCGCGAGCCTTCACTATCTGCGCGGCAACATCTACTTTCCGCTCGGCAAGATCGATGCCTGCAGCACCGAGCACGAGCGCGGGCTCGAATACGCGCGGCGCCTTGGCCTGCCCGAGGCCGAGGCCCGGGCGCTCGGCGGCCTTGCCGATGCCGCCTACGCGCAAGGGCGGATGCGGACCGCGTTCCGCCACTTCAGCGATTGCGTGGCGTTGAGCCGCGAGCACGGGTGCGGCCGGATCGAAGTCGCCAATCTGTCGATGCAGGGCTTCAGCCGCATTTATCTGAACGAGCCGCGGCAGGCGCGCGAAGACGCCGTTGCCGCCGTGCGCGCCGCCACGCTGATCGGGCAGCCGCGCGCGCAATTGCTGGGCGAGACGCTCGGCGTGTTCGCCTGCTACGAGCTAGGCGATATGCCGGCTACGCAGGTCCATCTGGAGCAGGAAAGGCGCGTGATCCGGCAATTGGGCGCGCGCCGGTTCGAAGCGCAGAACGTGGAAATGCAGGGACGTGTCTGGCTCGCCGACGGGCGCCGCGGCGAAGCCATCGAGGCGCTGCGCGAGGCGCTGGCGATCGCGCGCGAGGTGGGCACGCAGTTTTCCGCGCCGAAGAATCTGAGCGCCCTCGCTCGCGCGGTCGACGAGCATGACGAGCGCACGCGCCTGCTGGCAGAAGGCGCGGACCTGCTGCGCCTCGGCGCGGTCGGCCACAACCATCTGTGGTTCTACCGCGACGCGATCGAAGCGATGCTGGCGGCCCGCGATCCGGCCGGCGTGCTGCGCTACGCGAGCGCACTGGAGCACTACACGCGGCGCGAGCCGCTCCCCTGGGCCGAGCTGTTCGCGGCGCGCGGACGCGCGCTCGCGCGCGTCCTGCAGGCGCCTGCGGACGAAGCCGCGCGAGGCGAACTCGCGTGCGTGCGAACCGTGCTGCTGCAGGCAGGCTTCCAGCACTACCTGGCCGCGGTCGATGCCGCGCTTGCCGCTTGAGGCACACGCCTGACCGAACACGTTTCGCTCAAGGCGTTCCTTGCTGGTCCTGCTTGCGGAACGCCGCCTCGCCGGCGTCCGATACCTCGACCCACTTCTTGTCGGGCGGCGCGTCTGCGCTGTAGTTGTCGTGCCAGTTCCACCACTTGTAGGTTGGGGTCTGGGGATAGCCCTCGGGCGAGTCCTCCCAGACCTCCTGGCGACCCAGCGGCGTAATGTCGAGGTAGTTCCAGGTGCCCCCCATCTGTTCGTCGCCGCGGTTGTTGATGAAGTAGGTGCGCACTACGCGCTCGCCGTCGCGGTAGAACACGTTCGTGCCGTGCCACTCGTCCACGCCGAAGTCGGCGTCGAAGCTGTCGGTGATGGTGAACCACGGGATCTCCCAGCCCATGCGCGCCTTCAGTCGCGCGATGTCGGCCTGAGGCGCACGCGAGACGAACACGAGCGTGGTGTCGCGCGCGTTCAGGTGCGCGACGTGGGCGACCTGGTCGGCCACCATGGAGCAGCCCCGGCAGGCATGATCGGGCCAGCCGAACACGCCCGGTTCGAAGAACGCGCGGTAGACGATCAGCTGACGCCGGCCGTCGAACAGATCCAGCAGGCTGAGCTTGCCCGCAGGCCCTTCGAATGCATAGGCCTTCTCCACCGCCATCCAGGGCATGCGGCGGCGCTCGGCGGCGAGGGCGTCCCGAGCCCGGGTCGCCGCCTTTTCTTTCACGAGCAACTGCTGGCGCGCCTCTTCCCACGCCTGCGACGAGACGACCGGTGGTGTGCGCATGGCGGGCTGTCCGCCTTTCCTTCCGTTTTCGGTTGCTGAACTCATGGCTTTTGCGACCTCCTGAATTGGGCAAATTCCTGCGGCGCGATTGCGTCCGCTACGCGTCGCTCGTTGGGTGACGTGAGTAGTTTGCTACCGGGAATCGGCGGTTGGGAGTAACAAGTGTGGCGGCATTTCGAGGGAGTGCTGAGTGCGGTCGCCGGGCTGAGTCCACGTTGCCTCAATCCAGGGTCGATTACCTCGGCTCGAATACCGGGTACGAGGCCGTATCGATCAGCGACAGGGTATCGTCGCGCGAAAGCAGCCCGGATTCGTCGAGAATCTGAACGAGTGGCCGACCTTCCGCAACCGACTGTCGCGCCAGCTTGCTGACACGAGCATATCCAAGCTTCGGCACGAGCGCTGTGGCCACAGCCATCGAGTCCATCAGGTGTCGCTCATTGCATGCACCGTCGGCGGTGATGCCGGCGATACACTTCTGCGTGAACCTCTCGATGCCGTTGGTCAGCAGCATGATGCTGTCGAACACACGGGAGGCCACTACGGGCTCGAAGTGATTGATTTCCAGTTCTCCATACTGAACCGCCTGAGCCACAGCGACATCATTGCCGATAACGGCAAAGCTCAACTGGATCATCGCCATCGGCAGCACGGGATTCACCTTGCCCGGCATGATCGACGAGCCGGCCTGCGCTTCCGGCAGGCGCAGTTCGCCAATTCCGCCCACAGGGCCGGAGGAGAGAACCGTCAAGTCCGATGCAATTTTTGCAATGGACGCCGCACAGGTGCGAAGCTCGCCCGAAACGCGCGAGAACACGTCCATGTTCTGCATCGCGTCGAACGCGTTTGCCGGCGCGACATAGTCAACGCCTACGATTTCCGAGAGGTGTCGATAGACAGCGGATCGATACCCAGCCGGCGCACCAAAACCCGTACCGATGGCCGTACCACCGAGCGGCAGCGTCCGCAGTTTGTCGCGCACTGCCACCAGTTCCTCCGCGAGACGTCGCGCAAGCGACGCATAACCGCCGAAAAGCTGACCGAGACGCATCGGCTGCGCATCCTGCAGACACGTACGGCCGAGGTGAAGGACGTCGGCAAACTCGATCGTCTTGCGATCGAACTGCGCCGCCAGTTTCTCGACTTCCGCAATGAGCGGTCCGAGCATGGCGTAGGTCGCAATCTTCAGCGCGGCTGGATACACGTCATTCGTGGACTGCGAGCGGTTGACATGATCGTTGGGATGGATCACGTCGTACGACCCGGGCGCGTGCCCCAAAAGCTGTTGCGCCCGATTGGCGATCACCTCGTTGAAATTCATGTTCGTCGACGTGCCACCCGAGCCTTCGAGCAGATCGACGATCAGTGAGTCACGAAACTTGCCTTCGATGATTTCCTGACACGCACGGCTGATTGCATCGCATTGTTCCGGCGTGATGACACCGGTGTCCCGGTTCGCGAGCGCGGCCGCCCATTTGCACTGCGCGAAAGCCACCGCAAACGCCGGATAGTGGGCAATGCTGAGAGGAGAAACCGTCAGATTGTCAACACCCCTCACCGAGTTGACGCCATACAATTTCTCGACCGGAATTTCGACTTCACCAACGTAATCGCGTTCGGTACGCGTTTCAGCTTTGGCTTGACTGTTCATTTGAGTTCCTGTTTCCAACATCAATCAGTTGTTCAATTTCCTGGCCGAGAGCCTTTTTCACTCGCGGCAGGAACGATGTTTCGATCACTTCGGATGCCGTATCGCATGCGTCTTCGAAAAAGGCGCTGTATTCGTCGCGCCGCGCGACCAGATACAGCGACCGTTCGAGGCCCAGTCTGTCGACGACGTGGCGAGTCACCCCGTCCGCGTAAGCCGCCCCCTGAAGCAGACACATCGGCGAGGTCACGGCCCAGCCGATGCCTTCGGCCACCATCGAAGTCAGCGCGTCAGCGTTGTCGAGTTCGAGCCTGGTCGGCGTGCGCACCTCAATGCGACGCAGATAGCGCTCGATCTGCATGCCGACCTGTGATTTCCGGTTGAAGCGCACGATGGGCAATGCGTCGGCCAAGGCCCGGATGTCTTCCACGGTTCGAACCGACTTGCGGAAATCCCGCGGCGTGATGACGAGGTACTTCTCGGACAGGAGCCGGAAGCGCACGACGTCATTGGCGTCGATCAGCGCGTCGCTCGTGACGATGAGGTCCAGATCGCGCCGCAGCAGCGCCTCGCCCTGCTGCGGGCTCAATCCCGTACGGATGGACAGTTGCGATACCTTCTCCAGCAGGCGCTTCGTAAAAGCCGAGCCGCAGGTGGCCGCGAACGAGTCGACAAATCCGATGCGAAGATCAGGCTTGATGCCTCGCCCCGCTTCGACGACCTGCGCCTTCAGATTGGCGATCTCCTCGCTGAGCACCGCTCCGCGGTTCCTCAATGCGATGCCGTATGGCGTCAACGCGAGCGGACGGGTCGTGCGATTGACCAGCACGACCCCCAGTTCGTCTTCCAGCTGGCGGACGATCTGCGAGACACCCGATTGGGAAATGCCCATGCGTGCAGCCGCACCGGACATGCTGCCCTCCTCCGCCACGGCGACGAAGACCTGCACCGCATACATATCAATTGGCTTGTTGAGCGACACGATGGACTCTCCCACAGTTGCGTTCAGCAGACATTGCCATGAGTGCGCCAACGTGGGAGCGTCAGACGCCTGGGCTTCAGTGGCGATGTCCCGCTGTGTGCAGGCTCACGTTCTGGGCGCCGTCCACCGCCGGCTCGTTGCCGCCCTGACCAGAACCCATATCCGAAAGACTCTCCTTGCCGGTTTCCGGTGCGAACAAATGGCAAAACACGCCACCGAACACCAATACGGCCACGCACACACCGAGCGCAGCGTGAATGCCAACCTGTTGCACGGCCACGGGCAGGAGAAACGTGCTGATCGCGGAACCGAACCGGCTGGAGGCAACGGCCAGCCCGACGCCTGACGCGCGCAGGTGGGTCGGGAAAAGCTCGGGCGGATAGACGAACTCGAGGTTCGCCGCCGCCGAGAGAATGCAGGCGAAAATGCCAAACGAGAGTATCGTGCCGAGCGGACCGAACCCGGCGTAGGCGAGCACCGCCAGTCCGATAGCCGCGAGATAGAAGCTGCCAATCAGGAACGCGCGGCGCGAGAGCCTGTCAACGATCAGCAGTCCAAAGATGGCTCCGGCGAAGAGCAGCACGTTATAAACGAGTCCACCGACAAAGCCGTCCTTGACCTGCAAGGCTTGCAGTACCTTCGGCGAGAAGGTACCGAGCGCAAAGTACGGGATGACCTGGCACGTGTAGAACACGCAGCCGACCAGGGTGTTTTTTCTCCAGCGGGCCGAGAACAGTTCTGACCAGGCACCACGACGTCGCTGGGTCTCGGCTGCCGGTGCAGGCAGAATGGTTTCCGGACCGAACTTTGCGCGGATGATTTTCAGTGCCTCGTCCTTCCGGCCGCGCTTCATCAGCCACATGGGCGACTCGGGTACGCCGAGACGGAACGGCAGGATCAGCAGTGCCGGCAATCCACTGGCGGCCAGCATGATCCGCCATGCGTCGGGACCGATGTCGCGAATGGCAAAGCCCGCGAGGTACGCGCAGACGTAACCCGCCGCCCAGGCCGCCGCGAGCACGCTCAGGAGACGGCCACGATAGCGGCGTGGCGAAAACTCCGTGACGAGCGATTTGCTCACGACATAGTCGGCGCCGAGAATGAGGCCAAGCAGCACGCGCAACACCAGCAGCTGGGTCGGCGACGTCACAAAGAATTGCGCTGCAGAAATCGCCGCAAAGAGCAGCATGTCGAAGGCGAAAATGGTGCGCCGGCCATATCTGTCTGCCACGGGCCCGGCAAACATGCTGCCAAAAAACAGGCCGGCAAGGGACGCCGCACCGAGTGCTCCCATCCAGAGCGCGTTCAGGTGCAGCGCCCCTGCAGCCATGCTCACCGCGATGCCGATGATGCCCAGCACGAAACCGTCGCTGAACTGTCCGCCTGTCCCGCTGAAGGCCACACGCAAGTGGAAACCGCGCAGCGGAACGTCCTCCATGAATATCTGCTTGCTCACTTTCGTCTCCTGGACTCTGGTTATCAGCGAGGCGCCTGCCTGCGCCTTCTGAAACCAGTGTAGGGACTCAGATTCAAGAAAACAGCATGTCCGGTGTCAGTATCAGTAACTCTAATACTATGTCACGCGGAGGCTGAAGTAGAGCACCTCGACGTACGCCAACCGGTTGAGGCTCCTGGAACAGCACCGCCGCGCCTGAACGAATCATCTTCACCGGTGCTCAGCCGGCGGAAGCCGGTCAAAACTGGTGAAGCATTGCCTGGATGCTCGACGGATCTTTGGTCGCCGTGAGCGCAAGCATCAGGAGAATGCGGGCCTTCTGGGGGTTCAGATCGTCACCGAGAAGACCCACATAGGCCGGATCTTCCGGAATGAATCCGCCTCCTGTGCGGGAAGAGCGGACCACGATCACCCCCTGGGCGATCGCCTTCCTGATCGACGGAAGGGTGAGAAGCGATTCGCTGCCTGCTCCAACGCCGGCGACGACAATGCCCTTCGCTCCGTGCGCGACTGCGGCGTCGTACAGGTAGCCGCCGTCATTCTGATAGCCGTAGACGATATCGACTTCCGGCAGAGCATCGAGTTTCGATACGTCAAATGGCGTAGCCGTGGTATTGCGTTTCAGTACGGACGTCTCGAAGTGAGGAACCTCGTCCACCAGCGTGCCCAGGTAACCCGCGTCGTTTCCCTTGAACGTATCCGGCGTCGTGCCGTTGGTCTTCGTGGTGTAGCGAGCCGAGCCGATCCGGTCATTCAGCACGATCATGACGCCGTGGCCACGCGCCTCCGGCGAGGCGGCAACCGTGACTGCCTGCAGGAGATTGCCCGGACCGTCGGCACTGATGGCCGTCGACGGCCGCATCGATCCCGTGACCACCACGGGCTTGTCGCTCTTGACAACGAGATCTAGAAAATAGGCGGTTTCCTCAAGGGTATCGGTGCCGTGGGTCACCACGACACCCGCGATATCCGGTTGAGCAAGCAGCTGATTCACGCGCTTCGCCAGTTTCAGGAGGATATCGTTGGTGATGTTCTCACTTCCGACATTCGAAATCTGTTCGCCGGACACCTGGGCAATCTTGCCCAGTGACGGGACCGATTTGAGAAGCGCGTCGGCCGTCAGTACGCCCGGTTTGTAGCCCGTCGTCTGCGTTTCACTCCCCGCGGTACCTGCGATCGTGCCGCCGGTTGCCAGCACCGCTACGTGGGGCAGTTTATCGGGGGATGTGGATTGCGCCATGGCCGGCGCCACTGAGAACAGGCAGAGCGCAAGACCGGCTAACAGCCGGCCTAAGTAGTCGCTCATATGAGCATGGTTGTGTCTCACGGGATGTCTCCAGATTGGAAGTGTGGAACCCTCGATAGCCATCAAAATTGGCGTATCGCTGAAGACGAGTGTAGTGACACATTCAGGAAATCAAATCAGGCACGGGGCACCATTAAAGAAACTGATAGTGCGGAGTACGGAAGATGAAGATGTGATCCGCTTAGCCCCACTGCGGCAAACGCTTCGTGGCCCCTTTTTTTGGGGCAAGCGCGCACTCAAACATCATTCGACTCTACTG
Source organism: Paraburkholderia sp. EG286B (assembly GCF_040965655.1). Taxonomy (NCBI): domain Bacteria; kingdom Pseudomonadati; phylum Pseudomonadota; class Betaproteobacteria; order Burkholderiales; family Burkholderiaceae; genus Paraburkholderia; species Paraburkholderia sp. EG286B. The sequence continues at coordinate 206,798 of NZ_JBFRCF010000001.1, forward strand.
GTCGGCTCGAGGCGATGGCGGCGAGCCTTCGATGGACCAGCGTGACTACGCCGTTGGATGTTTAGCGATGTCCGCGTGTTTAGCGGTGCAGCCAGGCATCCCAATCGGAATCGGCACATCTGCCCAAGGCGGCCAGGCGGACTATCATGAGAGGGAGCTGTATTCATCAGCGCAGGAGCCCATCATGACGTCGAATCCATCCAGGGAGCCGACCGGCAACTCCCTCAACCCCGCGCAAACGTCCGTCCACAAGACGCGCCAGCCCGATCCAAAGGGCCTGAAAAATCCGGCCCCAGACGACCTTCCTGATGCCGACGCGGCGGAGCCCGAGCCTCACGAGCATCTCCCGTCCAGAAGCGACGACAACTGATTCAGCATCGCAGGTGCCGACACAGTTCGACCTGTGCTCCGTTGGAACGGAGCACAAGGCGTGGTCCGAACTCAGAAGCTGTGCCGGATGGCAGCACGCACGACGAGCTGGCGCGAAGTCGAGGAAAGATCCTGCGCACCGGGCACGTATGCCTGGTCGAGCGACGAGCCGGACCTGTCACCCGCAACCAGCTGGAAGGCGCCTTGCAGATAGACGTCCGTGCGCTTCGAGAGGTTGTAGTCGGCCATCAGGCCCACCGAGTGGATCGAAGGCTGCACGCTACCGGTCGTCGCATCGTAGTGCATGATCGTGTAAACGTAGTCCGCTCCGACGAAGAAGGCCGGCGTGAACTGGTACTTGCCGTTGACCTCGAAATTCTGGTACCTGAGCGACGTCACGTGGCCGCCGGCGAGCGGTCCGGTCACCGGCTGGATCGTCTCGTCGCCTGTGAGATACCCAACGTTGGCCACGGGCTGGCCGATGTACGTATTGGTGTACGCGAAGCCGACCGTTGCCGATCCAGCCGTGTAGTTCACGCCCGCACCGAATATCTGCAACCGCGACGAAGCGAAATTGCCGTCCGCGCCGTTCGTGCTGCTCGCGCCCGCAATCGCGCCGCCCGAGGTCAGCGCAGGGTTGCTGGCGTTCAGGTACGCGGCGGCGATGAGCCATCCGCCCACCGTGTATTGCGCGCCCACGCTCACCGCCCGGTTGTTCGCGAAGTTCGTATCGTTGCTGAAGCTGTACGTGCCGCCAAACGAGAAGCCGCCGTACGTCGGGCTCGCGTACTTGATCGTGTTGTTGAGCCGGAAGGTATTGTCGGTATTGTCGTTGTCGAGCGGGTGCGAAAGCAGGTAGCCGCCCCAGTTGCCGTTCGCCGTGGTCTGTGCAAGATAGTCGACCACGGCATCGTATTGGCGCCCGAGCGTCAGCGTGCCGTAACGCTCATTGGCGAGGCCGACGAACGCCTGCCGCCCGAAAGCGCGGCCGCCTTGTGCAAGCGCTCCGTTACTCGCGTTGAAGCCGCTTTCGATCTGAAAGATCGCGCTGTCGCCTCCGCCCAGGTCTTCGGTGCCCTTGAGTCCCCAACGGCTGCCCTGCGCATAGCCGCTCGTCATTTCGTACACGGCGTGGCCGCCCACGTTGTTCGTGTAGTCAATACCCTCGTCGATTACACCGTAAAGGGTTACGCTGCTTTGCGCGAACGCAGGCGCCGCCGCACCGCACAGCGCCATGACGCAAAAGATCTTCCTCTTCATCAGGTTTCCGTTTTTTATAAGGCATGCTAAAGATGTAAACGAAGGCGTGCCCCCTTTTCCCTTCGCTGTGGCGGGCCGCATGCCTTGCGCCCACCACGCCGGCTACTCGGTCTGGTCTGCGTTATTTCGCGCCGTAAATGTCGAAGTCGAAATACTTCTTGTTGATGCGCGCGTAGGTGCCATTCGCGAGAATTTCGGCGAGCGCAGCGTTGAACGCGTCACGCAACGCAGTGTCCTGCTTGCGCAGACCGAGGCCGTCGCCCTGACCGAAGAACTTCGGATCGTCGATGGCGTTTCCGGCGAAGGTGAAGTCCTTGCCATCGGGTCGCTTCAGAAAGCCGTCGCTCGCCGCAATGGAGGCCTGAAACGCCGCATCGAGGCGGCCCGACGTCAGGTCCGCGTATACCTGATCCTGGTTCTGGTAGGCGACGATCTCCACGCCGGCGGCCTGCCATTTCGCGCGTGCGTAGTCCTCCTGGCTCGTGCCCTGCTCGACACCCACGCGCTTACCCTTGAGCGAGGCCGCATCGGGCAGCAGCGGCGAGCCGCGCCGCACGACGAGCCGCGCAGGCGCATTCGAGATCTTGTTGGTGAAAGCGATCTGCTCCATGCGCTTGGGCGTGATGGTCATCGACGACGAAATGACGTCGAACTTGCGCGCGATCAGGCCGGGAATCATGCCGTCGAAGCTGGTTTCCACCCATACGCAATGCGCATTCAGTTGCGCGCACAACGCATTGGCGATATCGACGCCGAAGCCCGTGAGCGTGCCGTCCGGCGTCTTGTATTCGAGCGGCGGATAGGTGGGGTCGACCGCCAGCCTGATTTGCCGCCCCTTGAGATCCGCCGCGTGTACGGAGCCGGCCGTTGCAGCCGCCGCGAGCGCCAGTGAAAGCGCCATCGTCCATTTCTTCATTTGCCTGTCTCCTTGCTGTCGTTTCAGTTGTTGCGGGGGTTACTGCAGAATCTGCTCCGCGAGCTTGATCCAGTAGCTCGCGCCAATCGCGAGGCTCGCGTCGTTGAAGTCGTAGCCGGGATTGTGCAGCGAGCAATGCTGCGTGCCGTCCCCGTTGCCGATCGAGAGGTAGCTGCCCGGGCAACGCTCCAGCATGTATGCGAAGTCCTCGCTCGCCATGAGCGGACGCAGCCCGTCGATCAGCATCTGCGCCCCGCCCCACTCGAGCGCGACGCGACGGGCCAGTTCGGTCTCGTCCTCGTGGTTGACGAGCACCGGGTAGCAATGGCGGTAGTCGATCTCCACGCGCGCGCCATAGCTTGCGGCCTGCCCTTCGGCAACTTCGGTTATGCGCCGCTCCAGCAGCGTGCGCACCTGCGCCGAAAGTGCGCGCACGCTCAGGTGCAGCTCGGCATGAGGCGCGATGACGTTCGAGGCGCTACCCGCGTGCAGCGCGCCGACGCTGACCACGGCCTGGTCTTGCGGCGCCACGTTGCGCGCCACCACGCTTTGCAGCGCCATGACGATCGACGCACCGACCACGACCGGGTCGATCGTCTGCTGAGGCGCGGCCGCATGGCCGCCGCGGCCGATCACGCGAATCGTCACCTCATCGGCGGAGGCCATGAACGCACCGCCGTGAAACCCGATCGTTCCCGCCGGGAAGCCCGGCACGTTGTGCATCGCGAACACGGCGTCGCAGGGAAAGCGCTCGAACAGGCCGTCTTCGATCATTCTGAGCGCGCCGCCCAGGCCCTCTTCGGCCGGTTGAAAAATCAGGTGCAGCGTGCCACGCCATCGCGGTTTTTGCGCAAGACATCGAGCGGCCGCCAGCAGCATCGCGGTGTGGCCGTCGTGGCCGCACGCGTGCATGACGCCGTCGTTGCGGCTGGCATAGGGAAGGCCCGTCGCCTCGTGAATCGGAAGCGCGTCCATGTCGGCGCGCAGCCCGAGGTTAGCCCCACGCCCGCGCTCCATCGTCCCGACCACGCCCGTGCCGCCCACGCCGCGCGACACACGATAGCCCCACGCCTCGAGCTTCGCGGCGACGAGCGCGCTCGTCGCGTGCTCTTCGAAGCCCAGCTCGGGCTGCGCGTGCAGTTCATGGCGCAACGCGATCATTTCGGCTTCTATCGCCGCCACTTCCGGCAACACCCACTGTCTGCCCAATTCGCCTCCCTCACCCTTGTGTGCATCGTGGAGCGAATCGTATGCAGCGCAAATTGCTGGGAACAGCCAGCGTTTTGTTATGATGACAACCTTCTGTTGTCACCCTGCGCCAGTCGGGCGTCTCTGCGCAAATGAAACTGCATCAACTGGAAGCGCTCGTCGCCAGCGCGGACGCCGGCAGCATCCGCGGCGCGGCCCGCGCGCTCGGGCTTTCCCAGGCCGCCGTCACGCGCGCCCTGCGCGAACTGGAGGCGAGCGAGCGTCTTCCGCTGCTGATCCGCGCGCCCGAAGGCATCACGTTCACCGAGCATGGCAAGGTGCTCCTCACGCACGCGCGCCTCGTGCTCAACCAGCTCGAGCACGCGCACAGCGATCTGGAGCGCTTGAGGGGACGCATGGAAGGCAGCCTCATGGTGGGCGTCACGCCGTGGATTACGCTGACCTTTCTTGCCGAAGCCGTGCAACGCTTTCGCAAGCGCATGCCCGAGATCCGCCTGGAACTGATCGAAGGACTGATGGCAGTCGCGCAGCCGCTGCTGCGCGAAGGCAGCATGGACTTTGCCGTCGGCCAGTTACAGCCCGGCGCGAGCGCGCAGGAGTTCGCATGCGAGCCGCTGCTGGCCTACGAGTCAACGGTGATGGTGCGCGAAGGCCATCGCAAGGCGCGGGCGCGCTCCATCCACGAATTGCTGGACGAGGACTGGGTGCTCAATTTCGCACCGGACGGTCAGCGGGATCTCATCGACTATCTTTTCACGCGCCATGGCGCGCAGATAGACGAGCGCCGTATTGTCCGCGCGCAGTCGGTAGCGACGTTGCAGACCATGGTCGAGCAGGCAGACATGTGCACGTGGAGCCCGACGATCCTGAGCCATGTGCCGCCGTTCGGCGGCCGCCTGCGGCCGCTCGCATTGCGTGAAGCGTTCGAGCCCCGACAACTGGGCATCGTCACACGCCGCAACAGCACGTTGAGCCGCGCTGCCGCCGCCTTCATCGACTGCCTGCTGCAGGTCATACGCCGACATGCGCGCTCGGCGAAAAAAGAAGACCTCGCCTTGTTCGAGACGTTGGAGCTGTTGATCTAGTACATGAGACTGCTCATCAGCGAGCGACCGGTCCACTGCGAACGGCCATTGTGATTTCGCGAGATTATCTGTGCATGCGTCTGGCTATTGATTCTGCGGCGATAGGAAAACGCGCCAACCCCCGCTGACCTTTGACGAGCGTAATCGAGATCGGTATTTTCCTGGTGCCTGATACACGTCCCAGGGATGTCTTTCGCGCGTCGTGCCCACCCGCATGACGCGCCTTTTTCTCCTCCGAAATTTTCCCTGAACGTCACCTCCACCGTGCGCCAGACCCAGCACGTCCGTGCCGGTTCACAAATGACCATCAACTTCCGGGCGAGCCTGCCGTTATAACGGTGCAGCAAAACGAAGGGCAAGGCCCCTTTTTTCAGGATCATGTCGACGCACGAAAGCGTCAACGTGCATGGCAGCGAATACCGCGTAAGCGCAAGTCTCGGCGTGGCGGTGCTGCAGTCCGGTGACCGCGCTACCTTTAGATATCCGAAATGATAAGCTTCAACTCCCGGGAATCCTGATGGACACAGCGTCGAGCCCTGCTCTTATTCGCCCGACCTCGGAAGACGACTGGCAAATCTTGAAGACGGTTTTCCTTGCTGCGCTGCTCGACAGCCCAACGGCGTTCGGCCTGAGTTACGCCACCGCGGCTGCGTTTAGCGAGCAGCAATGGCGCGAATGTGCTTCAGGTCAGACGCAGCCGCAATATCTGGTAGCCATGGTGCGAGGGCAAGCAGTCGGTCTTATCGGCGACGCTATAACCCGCTCGCGCGAATACAACCTGATTGCCATGTGGGTTCACTCGCAGTACCGAGGCCTGGGAGTTGCAGGTCGCCTGGTCAATGCAATCCAGGCGCGCGCGATCGAACGCGGACAGCGGAGAGTCGTGTTGAGAGTCTCGCCAGACAACACCCGCGCGGTAGGTCTCTATCGCCGACATGGTTTCCAGTTGTTGCCCGAACGAGAAGCGCTAGCCAATCAACCCGGCATCATCGTGCAGAAAATGGAATGGAATCGCGCTGGCTGAATGTCAGAGCGATTGCTCACTGAGATTGTTCAACCAGACAAAACCGGGGATGGAAACGCTCTTGCTCGATTCGCGGCTCGTAGGGTCAGCCGGCGAGCAGATGACCCGATCCTTGCGCTAGTATGGACGGGCAAAAAGGCGGATCGAAGACAGCACCGGCCTGGTGCTGCCGTCACCTGCCCGCTTTGTCCTGCTGTTCAGCCGCTGGCATCGCCGCGTTCAGACGGAGGTCGACATGAACGAACAATCCGTGCTCGGTATCATCCATGCGCAGGAACTCCTGATGGTGTCCCTCATCCGCATACTTCCGCCCGACGAACGGCGCAAAGTTTCCGAGGAGTTCCACGGCCAGGTCGAGCTGGCCGAAGCGCCGCATCTGAGCGACGGTCACAACCGCGAGATGACCGAAGCGTTCAGGACGCATATCCGCAAGCTGTCGATCTTGCTGGCGTCGTTGAGTTGATCGGGCCGAGGTTCGCGCCGGCGGCAATAGTCACGAAACGCGCCGTAATGCACGGATCGTCGCCGGGTTAGTCCGGGCGTGGCGAGCCATGCCCGGTCCGGTGCGCCATGCCGACGGCGCCGCCGCGTTAGAAGACGCCCTCGCCTCGCAGTGACTTTATCAACGGGGCGCAACGCCCCGGGGTTGTATCATTCACTAGTTCCCCCGGTCTCCCCATTTGCGATTGGACTATGTCGCGGCTTATTTCACGCGACAAGCTGCCTGAAACATCCACCGAACCAGCTGAGGTACCGCCGTGAAGTGCAACGTGCTCTTTCTGCTGCTCGCCCTTGCCGCATGCTCGCAAATACCCGACGCGAGCGGCCCGGCGCCTTCAACGAGCGCGTCGACTGCTGCCGCAGCGAGCGCGCTACCGGCGATCGAACCTGGGATCCTCAGTCAGTATCACTGGCAACTCAGCGACGCATTTGACAGCAAAGGCATGCGCATTGATGCGTTGTTTGTCAGTGCAGAAAAGCCAGTGCAACTGGACTTCAGCACCGACCGCTTAAACGTAGTCAACAGCTGCAACAATATGGGAGCCAGTTACAGCGTCAAGAAAGGACGGCTGCAGATTGGCCAGATGGTGAGCACCATGATGGCTTGCCCTGACGCCGCTCGCGCCGCACTCGACGACGCTATTGCCCGGCGCCTGCGTGGCAGCCTCGGCGTGAGCCTGCTGGCCCGTAGCGATACCCCCCGCATGCAACTGCTCACCGATAGCGGCGACACGCTGACATTTACGGGTGTGCCCACTGCCCAGACGCGCTTCGGCGGCCCCGGTGAAACGGCCTTCCTCGAAGTGGCCGCGCAAGCGGTGCAGTGCCATCATCCGCTCATTCCGGACAAGCATTGTCTGCTGGTGCGTGAGCGCCACTTCGACGAGCACGGTTTGCCAACCGGAACACCCGGTGCATGGCAACCGCTGTATCAGGATATCGAGGGCTATACCCACACGCCTGGCATGCGCGATGTACTGCGCGTCAAGCGCTATACCATCAAGAACCCGCCCGCCGACGGACCCGCCATTGCATACGTGCTGGACATGGTGGTTGAATCGGAAAAGATTGAGGACTAGCTCGACGCTTCACGCTCGGCGCTTGAGAAACTGCGCAGCATAGCGTCGGTAGTCGCACGTGCCGAGTCCAACGCGCCGGTGAATCTCCCGACCAGTCAGTTTCAGCAGTCGGGTTTTCATCATGGGTCGACATCCGCGCCGACACTGCGTATCGATGCCCGATGCGGTTTCATGGCATCATCGTGCGGACCTTCACACAACCCGAGGAGCGACACGATGGCGACTTTTATTGTCTTCACGAAGGAAAGCACGCAGGATCAGAGTGAGCTCGACATCTACCAAAGCAAGGTGGGCGAGACCTTCAAAGGTCATCCGGTCAAGATTCTCGCTGCCTACGGACCTCAACAGGTTCTTGAGGGCGAAGCGCCAGAGGGTGTCGTGATCGTAGAGTTTCCATCGACTGCGGCCGCCCGTGCGTGGTACGACAGCCCGGCGTACCAGGAAGTCGCGCAGCACCGGTTCAAGGGCGCGCGCTATCGCGCCGTTCTTGTCGAAGGCGTGTGACAAGGCGACGAAGTTCGGCCGCGGAGTTATCCATCGAGCGCAAAGACGATCTCATCGACGCGGCCGTCCGTCAGGGGTTCCCCAACGAACGGCGGCACCCACGCCCTGGCGAAAAACGGCTGGTCGACGACGAGATCAGGTCCGGGGCGAATCACCACACCGCACGCTGATGCGCACACACGATTGCAGGGGTGATCGCCGGCGTGATTTTTCTCGATGTGGGCGTGAGATGCGTACAGGTCGCGAACATCGGCGGGCGAGTTCGTCACAGCGGGAGCCGCAATGGGCCATCTCGACCTCGCACTGTGGCTGATACGTCAGTCGAGCCCGAGCTTTCCACTCTTGTTGCACGTTATATGCTGGTAGACAGGCGGCCGTCGCAGGCGCCGTACATGATCCCGGAGCATCTGGCGCGCGCAGATCCACTTGTCGAACGGTTTGAGCGCTGGGCCCGTTCGCGGCTCGCAGAAGGCTTTTCGCTCGAATCGGCGGCCGACGCTCTCGCGACGAGCAAGCGAACCCTGCAGCGTCGTATCGAGTCGGTGCTTGGCAAATCGCCTCTGGCGTACTTCCAGGATTTGCGCGTCGAGCGTGCACTTCACCTGATTAGGACGACTCACCTGGATATCGAGGCGATCGCCGCCGAGGTCGGCTGCGCCGATGGCGTGACGCTCCGTACCCTGCTTCGCAAACGCCTCGGACGAGGCGTGCGTGAATTGCGCCGCGACGCGCGCTGATCGCAGGTACAGTGCGCGGCCAGCCGTGGGCGCTATCAACTCGGTATTGCGTTTGTGCCGCGCTCCAGATGTCACCGCTGGCGACTGCCCGACGTTGGTCGGGACTCTGCCGGGCCACCCCAGTGTCGGCTGTGCAACCGCCAGGGGTCTTCCGGACTGGACCGACCCTGCACAGATAGCTTGACAAGCGGATTTGCTTTGCACCATGATTAACCTATCAGCTAATTAACCAATTGGAAAAATAATTGGAAGCGGACCACCTCAGCGCCACGTTTGCCGCGCTGGCTGACCCAACGCGACGCGCCATCCTCGCCAGGCTGGCGCAAGGCGAAGCCACGGTTGGCGATCTGGCCGGCCCTTTCGATATGAGTGCGCCGGCCATCAGCAAGCACCTGCGCGTTCTCGCAAGAGCCGGCCTCATCACTCAGGGGCGCGATCGCCAGTTTCGCCCGTGTCGCATCGCGCCTGAGCCGCTCAAGCAGGCCGCCGACTGGGCACTGCAGTATCGCGCCCTATGGGAGCAGCGCCTCGACCAGCTCGATAGCTACCTGCAACAACTGCAACAGAAGCCTGCCAGGGACTCCCACGGAAAGCCTGCGCCGAAAACCACGTCCAACGTTACCCCAACTCGAACCAGGAAGACTCGCCGCCATGACTGACAAACTTTCGGCCCCCTTCGTCATCGAGCGCCGCTTCGCTGCGCCGCGCGAACTGGTATACGCCGCGCTCACTGAAGCTGAGCATTTGAGTACGTGGATGAGCCCACCCGGGATGGAAATGTCCCACTGCACAGTAGATGCGCGAGTCGGTGGCGTTTTCCACTACGCGATGAAGCCACGCGGCGTGCCCGACGCTCCCGCGATGTGGGGCAAGTGGACGTTCCGCGAATTGACGCCCCCCGAGCGCATTGTCGTCGTCGTGCAGTTTAGTGATGCCGAAGGCGGCGTGACGCGACATCCGATGTCGGCACAATGGCCGCTTTATACGCTATCGACGACGACGCTCAGCGAAGTCGAGGGTGGCACGCTAATGCACCTCGAGTGGCGCGCGCTGGACGCCAGCGAAGCCGAGGAAGCCATCTTCGACGCGTCGCATGGCAGTATGTCTCAAGGCTGGGGCGGAACTATGGACGCGCTCGACAAGTACCTCACGCAGCAGCAAGCCGAGCGCTGAGTCGAGAGACAAAAAAGGAAGCGCACTTTAGGTGCGCCTCTTCCGTTCGTGTGACCTCAAGCAAGCTGCCTTCTAACGTCAGTCAGGATTGTTGACCTGAAAGCAGTGAGTGCGTGCTTGAGGGCCGTAGCATGAAATAATTCAGGCAACGGGATGCGTTGCCGCGCATTGTGCAGTTTCTTTGCATACGAGCACGCGATTCGGGCCGAGCGCATCGGCTTTGAGCAGCTTCTTGAGTCCGCGATACGGCGTCTCGTCGGGCGGGCTGTCGCGATCTTCTAACGGGTGCCGCGCTCAGGCGCGCCAGGCCAGGCCGCGGCGCACCTGCCTGATTTCTCCTGCCCTACCCAATGTTCGATTGACACCGGGTCTTGCGATATCGCACGGTCGCGCGCCTCATTTTGTAAGCTCGCGCGACAATGCGGCCGGATCGTTGTCCGAGGCACCACCTTTACAAAACGGCGATTCAAATGGACAAAGCACCTGGACGTACCACAATTCACGGACATGCCGGGTTGAATGATGAAGCCTGGGCACCCCCCAGGTACGCGAATTGCAACCTGAGCGATTCCGTTTGATTCCCCCAGCAAGCCATTGCGAAAGAAGCCAGGAGTCAACCATGCGCCCCCGAATCATCTGCCACATGATGTCTTCGATCGACGGCAAACTGCATCCGAGCCGCTATTCGATGCCGCACGGCTTCGACCGGCGTCATTTCGTGACGCAATACGAAAACGTGGCCGCGGGTCTCGGCGGAGACGGCTGGCTCGTCGGCCGCGTAACGATGGCCGAAATCGTGAAGGACGAACGCGGCGCTTCGATCGCAACGAGCGATGTCGGCACGCGCAAAGCATGGCTCAATCCCGATCGCAAACCGACCTTCGCGATCGGCCTCGACCCCGATGGCAAGCTTCACTACGCGCGCCCGACCGTGGGTGACGACCAGATCGCCGCGGTGCTCGGCGAGCACGTCTCGGACGACTATCTCGCCGAGTTGCGACAAAGCGGCGTCTCATACGTGTTCGCGGGTAAGGATGGACACGATCTGAAGACCGGTGTCGAGGCGCTGGGTAAAACGCTGGGTATCAAGACACTGCTTCTCGAAGGCGGTGCCGCTATCAACGCGGCTTTTCTGAAAGCCGGTCTGATCGACGAAGTAAGTGTGTTGATCTGTCCGGGAATCGACGGCGTGCGAGGCGTCCAGACGATCTTCGAAGGCCCCGAAGAGGGAAATCCCGGTTACGGTCGATCGCTCGCCTTCAAATCGGTCGAGACGCTCGAGGGCGGCAGTGTATGGGTGCGTTATAGCGTCGAATCCCTGGCGTGATCTGGCATCCGTATTCGGCGATTGATTGGTGAATTGCACCGCAGTGAAAGCGACCGGATGCAAGTGATTTGGTCGCCAAACGGGGCCATGAAAGGACCTTCGTTTGATGCATCGCAAAGACGTTCAGATGGCCGCTCCACTTCGCAAACGGTCATCCAATCGCCGTGTGACAGCGTCGCGTCATCGGCCTTTGCTGACATTCAGTTGTCGCCGTTCGTAGGGCTGCTTCAGGCCGCTCTTCAGCCATCCGCAACTGCATGACCACGAACGTCTCACTGCGGTCGGATGCGTACTCTCGACCCGCTAGCGACATTCGCCGTCGTCGAAACTATGTCAGCTTTTGATGAGACAGCGGGCATACGTTTGATCGTATCGGCTATGAAACTGCTGCAGTTGGCCCGCTCCGGCCGGCTGCCAGTCGCAATGCGCTTGACGCCGAGGCCGCTGCAATGACTCTGTCTATCGCGTCTGTCAGCTCATTGAGGACCAGTGGTTTCGCGACAACCTCGTCTACTTTGCCGGCGAAGCTCGACGCATCCTGCGGCCACACCAACGCGATGATGTGTGGCCTTTCGATGCTGGTATTAAAGCCATCTACCAACAACATGGAGGCGCCGCGAGAAAATAGTGAAACGTCGAGCACGAAGAGTTGCGACGGTTCAAGCCAGGCCTCATGCCAGTTGTCGAATCCGCGCGTCTTCGGCCGCCCGTATCCCTTTACCCCAAGTAGAACGGCTAAAGAATCCCGGACCCACTTGTCGTAGCCGACAATCACAGTGGGGCCAGCGCCCGGCGGTAGTTTCGGTACTTCAAGAGCTGCAGACGCGCGTAGTCGGCACTCACGGCGCAGCCACTCCAGCTTGGACAGGTAATAACGGTCGTGCGCCCTCGCAAGCCCAGCGAGGGACGTTGTTGGGTCGTGCTCCAGGCGCTGCAGGTCCTGAGTTGCCTTGTTCAGTTCAGCGACCGCAGTGTCGAATGCGAGCGTATCTTCTGGCTTCAGCATGGGGGTCAGCAAAGGAGAAGTTGAACAACTCTCAATCGCAATAGCACAAATCGTGCTCGCGATCTCGTACCTGTGCAGCATAGTCCGATGGGCGAAGAACGCCATGGACTTTGATGATCAGCGAAGAATTCGAGCAATCCAGCGACGGGCGACGCTTTCTTCACATTAACCGTCCGGCGCACTTCGCGGGCTCTTTTGAATCTATTAGCGGTCGTTGACGGCGGTCGATGAGCCGTTCGTCACGCTCGATGGTGCGTAGCGTGATTGCTCACGCGAAGTGCTTCCTCATGCACACGGCGGTAGACGGGCAGAGCCGTATGAATTGTGCCGTTTCACGCACCTCATCCGGTACTTCGGTCCGCTTGACTGCGCTGTATCAGCGCCCAAAGGTTCCAGACAGACGCTTCCAACTATCGCTGCCCCTTCGTCGACTGCAACGAGAAACCCCGGTAGCAGCACGGTCGTGACGTCCTCTGTTGGCAACTTGCACGTTGCCAGCAGGCTTTTGATCCCGACGAGATCGTCATCTTTGGCGGACCTTATTTTCATAGCGTGCTCCGTTCCCGTGCAGCAACCTTCCTTGATGCATCGGCCGTCGAGCGCACGACGAACATAAAGGCGCACGCCGATACCAGCGACACGCCCAAAACAGCCCATTCGACGGGAAGATAGTTACCGGTCATTGTCCAGATTGCCGCTGCCGAGATCGGCGCAATGCCCTTCGCGATGTTCGACGGCATCGAAAGCAGGCCGCTCACCGCGCCGTACCCTTCCGTCCAGAGGATGTTTTGGACAATGGTTCCACGCAAAATCGTCATCATGCCGTTGGCACCACCATAAATCAGCGCGAACAGGATCAGCGCCGCAGGCGATGTACCGGCAACCAGAAGGATCACAACCGATGCTGGAAAGGCAGAGGTGACCGTCAAGCCCACGATCTTCGGCGACACGTTTCGCCCAACGGTGAACCATAGCGTTCGCGCGAAAACCTGCGCCGGGCCGATAACCGCCATCGTTGCGAGAATGACGGGCTGCGCTACGTGACGTTCAACCATCAGCGGGACCAGGTGAAAGGTCAGCGCGGCGAACGTCGCGTAGTAGGCAGTGAAGCAGACCGCGAGCCCCCAGAAAACCGGTGTACGGAGAGCCCGCCTGACGGACTCGTCGTTCTCGGCCTTGACTGTCCCTTTGCCGAGCGTCGTAGTCGCGCGGTCGCGCAGTGCCGTTAAATGGATCGGGAGGCAGACGCAGCAGTTGATTACCGAGAGCGAGAGCAGCGCGTGTCGCCATCCCTGGTAATCGATCAGCCCCTGCGTAAGCGGAATGAACACCGTACTCGCGAATCCCGCGACGAGCGTGACCAGTGTGATCTTCGTTCGAAAGCTGTGTGGGTAGTTACGGGTAAGAATCGCGAACACCGGATCGTAGAGTGTCGCTGCCACCGCAATTCCCAGGCCCACCCAGGCAGCAAAGAGCGTCACAAGGCTTCCGGCCTGCGACCAGAGCACCAGCATGACGGACGCAAGCAGCGACCCCGCCGTCAGCACCACGCGGCCGTGGCCGTGGTCAATCCATCTACCGACCGGATATGCGGCCAATCCGGAAACGAGGAGGCCAAGCGACAGCGCTGCGTTGGTGGACGCCCGACTCCATCCAAGCTCGAACTCCATCGGTACGACGAAGAGCGAAAAGGCGTAATAGACCGTTCCCCATGCGACGAGCTGGGCGACGGCCAGCGCCCATGTCGCGGTGTTCTCGCCTGGCTTTCGATCCGAAGCGGGGGGCGCCATGGGTCAGATGCTTGTCTGGTTGACGCGCTTCATCAGTTCCTCAGCGCTCTCCTTGCGCTCGCTGTACCGGTCCACAAGATACGGACCGATGTCGCGCGTCAGCAGCGTGAATTTGACCAGTTCCTCCATCACGTCAACGACGCGGTCGAAATACGCTGAAGGCTTCATGCGACCTGCTTCGTCGAACTCCATGAAGGCCTTGGCCACCGACGACTGGTTGGGGATGGTCAGCATGCGCATCCATCGCCCAAGCACGCGCATCTGGTTGACGGCGTTGAACGACTGCGAGCCGCCGCTAACCTGCATCACGGCGAGCGTCTTGCCCTGGGTCGGCCGCACCGCCCCAACCGAAAGCGGAATCCAGTCGATCTGCGCCTTCATGATGCCGGTCATCGCGCCGTGCCGCTCGGGCGAGCACCAGACCATGCCCTCCGACCACTGCACCAGCTCGCGCAGCTCGGCCACCTTGGGATGGCTGTCCGGCGCGTCGTCCGGCAGCGGCAGGCCGCTCGGTTTGAATGTGCGCACTTCGGCACCCATCGCCGTGAGCAGGCGTGCAGCTTCCTCGCTCAGCAGGCGGCTGAACGAGCGCTCGCGCAGCGATCCATAGAGCAGCAGGAAACGCGGCGGATGCGGCGACGCCTTTGCAGGCTGCAGGCGATTGATATCGGGCACGCGAAACAGTGCCGGGTCCACCTGCGGGAGGTCAGTCGTGAGATCGGACACGTTTGCCCTCTGTGATCGTTTCCATATCCGTCAGGCGCACTCATACCAGTTCTTTGAGCGGTTCACAATGCGCACCACGAGCAGCATGACGGGTACCTCGATCAGCACGCCCACGACCGTCGCGAGCGCGGCCCCTGAGTTGAATCCAAACAGCCCGATTGCGGTGGCGACGGCCAGTTCGAAGAAGTTCGACGCACCGATGAGTGCCGACGGACAGGCAATGTTGTGCTTCTCGCCGACCGCGCGATTGAGCCCGTACGCAAGAGCCGAATTGAAAAACACCTGGATCAGGATCGGCACAGCGAGCAGTACGATAACGAGCGGCTGCTTCAGAATGGCCTCGCCCTGGAACGCAAAGAGCAGCACCAGCGTTGCCAGCAACGCGGTGATGGACCATGGACCGATCTTTGCCATCGCGGCATCGAATGCGGCCTGCCCTCTGACAAGGAGCACCTTGCGCAGGATCTGCGCGAGAATGACCGGAATCACGATGTAGAGCACGACCGACGTGAGCAGCGTCGCCCACGGCACCGTGATCGCGGAAATGCCGAGCAGCAGGCCGACGAGCGGCGCAAAGGCGACCACCATGATGCTGTCGTTCAGCGCGACCTGGGAAAGCGTGAAGAGCGGATCGCCGCCGGTCAGGCGGCTCCAGACGAACACCATCGCCGTACAGGGCGCGGCGGCAAGCAGGATCAGGCCCGCGACGTAACTGTCGAGTTGCTCTGCAGGCAGAATCGGCGCGAACAGGTGCTTGATGAAGAGCCACGCGAGCAATGCCATCGAGAACGGTTTGACCAGCCAGTTCACGACGAGCGTCACGCCGATGCCCTTGACGTGCTCGCGCACCTCATGCAGCGCGCCGAAGTCGACCTTGACGAGCATCGGGATGATCATCACCCAGATCAACAGGCCCACCGGCAGATTGACGTGTGCATATTCCATCCGGCCGATCGCCTGGAAGACCCCAGGCAGGCCTTGCCCAAGCAGAATGCCGGCGACGATGCACAGCGCGACCCAGACGGTCAGGTATCGCTCAAAGAAGCTGATGGCCGGTTTCGCGGCCGACTTCCCCGAAGCGGCAACATTGGGGGTGTTCATTGGGTGACTTGATGGAGAGGATTCAACTCTGAAGGATGTCGTTTAGCGCCTGCTGCAACTCGGTGTTGTCCAGACTTTCGAGTGGGAGCGCGAGCAGTTGCAGCATGCGGTAGCCGATCGCTTCGCGCGTGAGTTCGAACGCGTGCCGCTTGCCTTCATCGCCGCCTGGCGCGTTCGACGGATCGGCGTAGCCCCAGTGGACCTTGACAGGGCTACCCGGCCAGAACGGGCACTGTTCGGCCGCGGCGCTATCGCAAACCGTGATGACGATGCGCATCTGCGGTGCGCCGTCCTGCGCGAATTCGTCCCAGCTTTTGCTGCGATAGCCCTGCGTATCGATACCGGCGTTCGTCAGCGCTTCGAGCGTGAACGGATTAATGCGACCGCTCGGGGCGCTGCCCGCGCTGTACGCGCGGACGTCCTTGCCGAGCTTCTTCGCCCAGTGGTTCAGCATGCCTTCGGAAAGCACACTGCGCGCGGAATTGTGCGTGCAGAGGATCAGTACGTTCGTGGTCATTGTCTTATCAGCGGGCAGCGTGATCAGCAGCAGGCCGAACCGGCAGGTTTAACAGGGATGCCAACGGGTTTGCCGCTCGGGGCACAGCAGGACGTTGCCCCTGCCGACGACGATGTTTGCCTGCTCTCGCCATATACCGGAGCGCCGTCCAGCGTATGGAAGTGCTCCCAGGCAATCCCCTGAGGATCGAGAACCCAGTGCTTGTCGCTGCGCGCATAGCAGCAGGTTGTCTCGCCCTGGTCGAGCAGGGCCATGTCCGCCGCCTCTGCCCGCGTTGCGAGTTCGGCAAGCTCGGCCGCGTCGTCCACCTGGAAGCCGAGGTGGTCCACGCCGGCCTTCGTGCCGCGCGTTGAAATCGCAAAGTTCACGCGAGGATCGTCCAGCATCCATTTCGCGTAGTCCACCTCGACGCGCGCCGGTTCTGCGGCGAACAGCTTCGAATAGAACGCGATACTGGCTGCGAGGTCGTCAACGTGGACGTGGATGTGAAACCGCTTCATGGTGGTTCTCCGTCAGCATTTGCATGAGTCCGCGCCAGGTTGAAGGCAAGGCTGCCCCTGACAGCAGTTTTCGGTCAGGAAACCCATGACCGCGCTCATCTGGTCATAGGCGGCCCGATAGATCAGGCTGCGCCCGTCGCGCTCCTGCGTGACGAGCCCCGCGTGCATCAGCTCCTTCAGGTGAAAGGAGAGCGTCGCATTGGGAACGTCGAGCTGTTCCGCCATGGCGCCCGGCGTCGAGCCGGTCGGACCAGCGACGACCAGCATGCGGAACACACGCAGGCGCAGTTCGTGGGCGAGCGCCGCGAGGGCGCGGATAACGTCTTTATCTTCCATAATTCCAATATATTCGAAATATTGCGTGAAAGCAAGCCACTGCGGCGGTTCACCGGGAACATACGCTCTCTGACTTCCATGCGCGGCCAAAACGCCGCGCTAGCTAGAAAACGACGGATGGCAACGCCGACGCAGTGAGGTCAACGGCGGCTATCGATTTGAGAGCGGACGTCAACGGGACGGTGGTCGAAGGACCGCTCAGGGTGGCGGATTCAACCTCCAGTGAGCTCGCTCAATTTGCCAACGCCAGGCGGAAAGCCCCGACGGCCCACAATGCGTCGGCCTGGAGAAGCGGCTGCGATCACACGAGCCAATCGGCAAGCGACGTCAGGCTGATCCCTGGCCGCACAGGGTCCCGATTATGCGCTAGCCCACCCGCCTGCATCGGCGATATCGGGTGCACGTTGGGCGCCGCCTGCGCGGCGCCCAACGTGTTCAAGGCGCTGCCGCGATACCGAACACGTGCAACTTGCCTTCGCTGGACTGCCTCGGCAATGTGACGCTCGCCACCAGCTTGCCGGGTGTCAACGGCACCGACTGCGCAAACAGATAGGTCTTGACGCCGTCGGTCGAACCATTGCCGCCATTGCGATACGCGGTGGTCAACGCGATCGGGTCCACCGGTGCCGCACTGCCGCCATTCAGGGTCCAGTCGTCAAACGCGAGCGTGAACGGCGTGACCGTGCCATCGGTATAGGTCACGAGCGCGGCGCCCGAGCCGGGGCCGTTGTTGGCCGAACCCAGCAGAACCAGCGAATGGCCGGTCGTGCCGGGCGGCATCGCAATCGTCTGTCCTACCGCCACCGCATTATCGAGCGGTCCATTCGACAGAACGAAGCTTGCTCCGCCGACGACGAACGGCTTGCCCGGTGTCGCGCCGGCCGCCGCCAACGCAGTCGACGAGTAGCTGAACAGAGAGCCGTCGAAGTCCGAACCGAGGCCGTCGGTGTCGGTGCTGCCGTCGGCGCTGATGCCGTGGTTGTTGAAAGCATCCGCCACGTTGCGCGCAACCGGCACCCCATAGGACGGCGGCGCCTCGGCCGGGTTCGCGCCCCACTGCGAAGGCGACGAACCCATCACGAAGTTCAGCGTCGCGCCGTTGGCAAGTGCGTCGACGTCCAGCCAGGAACTATTGTGAGCGCTGCCATTGACGGTGAGCCCCTGCACATAATTCGCGCCAGGCGCGCCGGGTGCATTGATGCGCAAGGTCTTGCCGTTCCCGAGATGAACGACGATCGAGGAGAATTGCGGGCTGCCGATCGCAAAGCCCCCGACACCCGGGATCTCCGGATAGAGGCCCAGCGCGCCCCACACATACCAGCCCGACACGGCGCCCAGGTCGTCATTGCCGGGCAAACCGTTCGGCCCTGTGCCAAAGGCGCTCGCCATGATCTGCTGGACGACATTCTGCGTGCCCGACGGCGAACCCGCCCAGTTATACAACCAGGGCACCTCGAAGGTCGGCTCGTTGCCCATATAGAAGTTGGGCAGCGTCGTCCCCGCGTTCAGCACGGTAAAGAACGTATTCAGCCGCGACACCACCGCCGTATTTCCGCCCAGTTGCGCGAACAGCCCGGCCGGGTTGAACGGCACCATCCACGTGTACTGCTCGGCGTTGCCCTCCACGTAGTTGTCGGTGCTGCCCTGGTTCTCCGCAATCCACGTGCCGTCGGAGTTGCGTCCGGCGATCAGAGGCGGCGTCAAGGAAGTGTTGAGCAGGTACTGCCAGTAAGCCGAGCGGCTACGCAGCATTTTCTGGATCGCCGTGTTGCCCAGTGCACCGGCAAACTGTGAGATCGCGAAATCGCTGCTGCCGTACTCCAGCGTGGACGAAGCCTGTCCCCATTCACCGTTCGTGATGTAGCCGAACTGGAGATAGCTGGCGCGCCCGCCGTTGGTCGTCACGCCGTTGCACGCGGTGCCGGGAATGTTGGCCATCTGGATCATATGGCTCAAGGCGCCCGCCGTATCGAACTTGCGCGCACCGAAGGCATACGCGCCCGCCACGATGATCGAGCCGGCGTCGCCCGGCATCACGCCGTCTTCGACGTTGTCATTGACCCAATGCGGAATTGCCCCGCACTGATCCGCATCGTTGACGAGCGACTGCGCCATGTCGCTCGTTTCCTCAGGAAATAGCGTGGCTTTGAGCGGTATCAGCGAACGATAGATGTCCCAACCCGAAAAGCTGGTGTACTGCGCAGCATGGCCAGCACTGACCTGATGAACCTTCTGATCGAAGCCGATATATTGGCCGTTCACATCGCTGAATACGCTCGGCGCCCATGATGCGTGATAGAAAGCCGTGTAGAACTTCGTCAACGCCGTGGTATCGCTACTGCTTACCTGAATGGTGTTGAGGCGCTGATTCCATATCGCATCGGCGACCTTCTTGACACCGTCGAAATCCCAGGAGGGGTTTTCTTTCTGGAGATTATTTTTGGCGTTTGCGACACTCACATATGAAATACCGACTTTCATCATGACAGTGGCGCCTTTGCCGAAATTCATCATGGCAACGCCATTGTTGAAAGATGACGTCTTTACAAATGGCTGACTGAATTCCGCATAAAAGTACACCGGAACATTCGTTGAATTACCGCAAAAATGTCCACCCGTGGTACTGCCCGAAATGGTTCTCGCGTCGACCTGCGTGACCGAGCCGGCTACGCTCGTCTGTGTGTTTGTATACGTCGTGTTGAGCACGAGCGTCGAAGGCTGATTGTCAGGATACGTGAAGCGACCAAAGCCGGTACGCAGGGTTGCAGTCAACTCGACCTTGACCTGGTTATCGAGCACGACGGAATAGGCGCCTGCTACCGACTTCTCGTTGGTATGGCTAAACGTCTGCGCGAGCGGCTTGCTGGCATCGAGCGTCGGCATGACGGGGAATTCGCCGTCGTTGCCGGAACAACCGGCGCCGCTCATATGGGTGAGACTGAAACTCTGGATCGAGCCGATGTCGTAGTAGTAACCGGCCGGCGAACCGGGCTCCGCGCTGTTCGAGGGAGCCGAGGTGGTATTCGTATCGGGTGCCCACTGCACCATGCCGTTCGGCAGGCCCGCTGCGGGGACGACACTGCCAGCCTGCCCTGCTGGCACTGGGTTCGGAGAGTTGCTGGCCAACGTGCCGATCAGCGGATTGACATACCGCGTCAATTGCGTGGTGCCATGATCGGAAGCGGGAATTTCCTCGGCGGCGGCGACAGCCGCGTTTGCATTGCTGGAACCCGCACCGGGACTACTCTGAGCCGTTCCCTGAAGCTGGTCAGCCGCGACAGCGGCGGAGCCGGACTGGCCTGGACTATCTCCTCCACAACCCGCCAAAGAACCAATGATGATCATGGCGGCCGCAAGACGGCGTAAATCTATCATGGCTGTCTCCTGAGTATCACTACGCGTATCTAATTTGTTTAGTTATCCTGTTTATCGAGGTAGCATGTGGTATCTGGCTCGAAGTCATGCTATACGAGACATTTGAATGGCGTCAATTGATTATCTATTGGCGTTTTGTGTTTATCAGAAATTACTAAACAAGCGAATTCCTGACGCAACTTCGCGTGTTAGTCGCTTCGCATAATCGGTCTAACATGTACGAGCATGTTCACGGCGAAGACGACTGAGTTCACGTGTGTCAGATTGTTATGCAGGCGCGCAACTGCGCTAAAAGTGCCGGAACGGTGGCAGGAACAATCGATGCGTACCTGGCGTTTTTATCAGCCCATAGGCAGGAGCGAGCGCATGATAGAACCAACTGACTTTCTGGCCATGACAGCTGACCTACGCGAGGGTTATCGCAATGAGGTCGTCACGACGGTCAACGATCACGACATTCACGTCAGCGTGATGGAGGTGCCGTACTTCTGGCATTTCCATCCCGATTCCGATGAGACGTTCATCGGAATCGAAGGCGTATTGATAATCGATTTTGAAGAAGGGGCAATAGAGTTGCGCGCGGGTCAGTTGCTGACCATTCCCGCAGGCGTGCGCCACCGCACGCGTCCCGGCGGCGCACGCTCGATCAACCTGACGGTGGAAAAAGCCAATGCCACGACGATCCGCTGTGACGCTCCCCGGGAAGGGTGACGACATTAAGGTCGAACGCCGGAGCAATCGAGGCCTGTCTGGCAAATCGAAGTCGCCGGCAGGACTACCAGGTAATACGCAGCGAGAATAACGGGCATTGCACCAGGAGTGCAAGCACCCACGCCCTCACACGTGCAGTACGTCCTGGAGCCGCTGAATGACGTCCGGCCATCCCTTGCCCATGCCCTGGAAAGCTGCCTTGCCGAGCGGCGAATCGAGGTCGAAGCCCTTGTGCTCGAGCGACAGGCGGGTACCGCTTCCTTCGGCTTCGAGCCGCCATGTGATCGTCGTGTTCAGCGTGCCGGGTGCGAACGAATAGGACAGCAGCCGTTCATGCTCGACGGCGACGACCTCACAAGGCTGCTGGCCCCACGGTCCCATATCCAGCGTGAAGCGATGCCCGACGACCGCGCGCACATCGCCAGCCGCCCACCATCTGGCGTGAATCGCAGGGTCGGTCAGGGCAGTCCAGACCCTCGCCGGCGAGTGCGGAATGAGGCGGGTGAGCTGGATGAGACCGGGTTCTGTCATTGCGTGTCCTTGTCGAGTATTTCAGTGAGTGCATCGAGACGTTGCTCCCAATACTGCTCGAACGGATGCAGCCACTCCGCGAGCTCCCTCAGCCTGCCTGCGTTCAATCCATAAAGGCGCTGACGTCCGCTCGCCTGTTCCGTGACCAGGCCCGCGAGACGCAAGACCTGCAGGTGCTCGGAAACCGCCGGGCGGTTCACGGCGAACGCGGACGCGATTTCCCCGGCTGCACGCGGGCCGCCGCGCAGCATCTCGAGGATGCGTCTGCGCGTCGGGTTTGCAATCGCCCCAAAGACATCGGTCGTAGTCATGGCATAGAATACGTCGGAAATCTCCGACGCGTCAATTGCCTGAGACTGCCCTTCCGCTTGGCCGTAGGCCCTATCGCGCACTCACACCCCGGAAACTCCGTCCCTGGCGTCCCCGCCTGCGTTAGCCCCGGGCGCGCGATTTCGCCACTCAACGCTGTCCGGATGCAGCACGTCGAGGACCGTCCGGCCCCTTTCCGTCAGGTGCGCGCGACGCCTGCCCACGGAGCCGTGTTCCAGCATCACCAGTTGCCGTTCGAGGAGCGCGTCCAGTTCGGCGCGGTTCATGTCGAGCTGGTCCGGTGCGTGGCGAACCAGCATCAGGGTTGCAAATTCGTGTGGACTGAGCATCGACGTCTCCCGTCAAGAATGGAACCGTGAACCGGGGCACGGTGCGGAAAAGCGAAACGTGTTAAACAGCGGACGCGGGCATTGCTACCCTGCAGAGGGGCATCTTCACCCGGATGATTCCCGTCGCCTCGTATCTGCGAAGCGTCCCGCATCGATCGCGCGGATGGCGTACTCGACCGTCTCCCGATGTGCGTCGTCCGCGCTTGGCCAGCGCTCTGCGACGCAAGGCAGATGCCAGTCCTCGACCGTCTGCTCGCCGCGCCGGATACGCACAATGGCCACGTATCTGCCTGATCCCTGCGGGAGTACGCAGTGCCGCACAGCAATAGCGCTGGTTTCGATCGCGAAGCCCTTCCAGTTCTGATTGCGTGTATCGTCCATGGTTGTCTGAGCGCATGCCAAAAACGGCGCGGACCCGGCGGCCCGCGCCGCACGACCGGAAACATTCCTGTGCATATGCCTAACCAACGCTCACCTCGATACGACGGGGCTTCGCTTCTTCGCGGCGAGGGATGGTCAGCCTGAGCACGCCATCCCGCAGTTGCGCGTCGATGCGCGAAACATCGAAGTCCGGGCTGAGCGCAAAGGCGCGCCGGAAATGCGGGTGGCGGACTTCGCCATGCTGCAGCCTCAGCCCGGATGGTGTCGGTATCACCGCCTCGGCCTCGATGGTCAGATTGCCGTCCTGTACGCGCACATCAAGATTCTCGCGCGGCACACCCGGCAGGTCCGCATACAGCGTGATGCCCCGGCTGTCCTCGAATACGTCGACGGCGGGCGCGATACGGGTGAGCTGCTTCGACGGTTCGCCGCGCACATCTGCGGAGATGTCGTTGCGCGCCGCACCCGTGGCCAGTTCAGTGCTGTCGTTCATGATGTCCTCCGTGGTCTCATGGTTCACGTCGCGCTCACTGCACGGTGACCGCGCGCGGCTTCGATGCCTCGGATCGTCCGACGCTGATGGTCAGGCAACCATTTGCGTAGCGCGCATTGACGTTCCCGGGATCCGCGTGCTGAGGCAGCTCGATGACGCGCCGGAACGCCCCCATGAAGCGTTCGCTGGCGTACACGCGTGCATCGTCACCCGCTTGCCGCTCCGGCGGCCTGCGTTCGCCACTGATCGTCAGCAGTCCCTTGTCAATCGAGACGTCGATCGTCGCCGGGTCGAGCCCAGGTGCAAAGGCAACGATCTCCACACTGTCGTCGGTACTGCCGATGTTGATAAGCGGAAACGTCTGGCTGCGCGTGGCGCGCAGGCTTGCGGGAAAGGCTGGAAAGAGGCTGGCCATCTGCCGTTGCAGGCGGTCGAATTCGCCCAGCAGATCGGTACTGAAGAAGGGATCGCTCATGACTGGCTCCTGGAAAACCGGGGCCGACACGGAGGACGAATGGAACCACGCGCTCCAGTCCGCATGTCCGTGGGAAACCCCGCCGACAAACAAATCGAAACACGCAGCGCTTATCGCGACTGCCTGAGCGATGAATAAAATAGCGCATGGAACGAAAATTTCAAGAGGTCCCGCAGCATCTCAAGAGCGACGTTTCATGGACGATGGTGACAGGTGTCGGGAACGGTGCCCGAGCGTGCGCGGCGCTGCGTCCGGTGGCCGCTGCGGCGCACACTCCCGGTTTGATGTGGGCCGTACTGGATTCGAACCAGTGACCAACGGATTAAAAGTCCGCTGCTCTACCAGCTGAGCTAACGACCCGGTCCACTTTTACCGTCACTGTCTCAACGCTTTCGCGTGCTTGCCCTAACCGATATCGATCGTCCGGCTCGCGCACGGCGCCGGTTCCATTTTCGGAATGGTCAACGTGAGAACGCCATTGTCGAACTTCGCCAGGGCGCGCCCGGGATCGGCGTACTCCGGCATCGGAATCGTGCGCACGAAGCGTCCATGGGCACGCTCCAGCCGATAGCAGCCGTTCTCCTCACTGCGCACATCCTGCTTCTTCTCGCCGCGCAGCACGATCGCACCGTCCTCGACGCTCGCCTGCAAGTCTTCGCGGTCCACTCCGGGCAACTCGGCAGTCACACGCAGCACCGGTCCTTCATCGACGACATCGATACGCGGCTGGAAGCGCGATGAACTGAAGTCGCCAAACCACCGATCGAGTGCGACACGGCCGGTAAGCGGGTCAAGAAAAAACTCCTCCACGGCGCGCCATGGTTCGCGGGTGAACAACCGCGCAATGTCGGGCAAGGACGTGCGCAATGGTTCGCTTTCGCTCGCCGGCGGCGGCGTTTCCGGGCCTCGTGCATCGGACTTGCGGGAGGCTGCTCGAAGGAACTTGAAGGGATTCCACCTTTTCGGATCAGGACTCATCGTATCCTCCTCTACGTTCTGGAAGGACAACCGGACTGCATCGATTGCGCCAAACGCGCCTGGCGACTTCACGGCCTGTGAAGGGCAGCCATAGGCGGTGCTCCGCCTACGGCTGCACGACAGCAAGCCTTGTCGCGTCTACCTGAGCGATGCATAAAATAGCCCATGGAACGGAAATTTCAAGTGGCCCTTGCAACACGCCACGGGAGGCTTCATGGACCTTTTCGACAGACTTCGGGAACAGGCCGAAAGCGTGCGCCTGCCGCTCTTCGCGGTCACCGTCAGCGCCGCTGCGCAGGTCAATACGCCGCTCGTCGCGATACTTCACTGGCACGGTTTCCGGCGCGCGACGCCGCTCATGCTGCCCGGCGTGGAGATACCGGCGCGGCCAGTCCCCTGCACCGCCGTCCAGATCGAGGCGCCCTGGCAGAGCGTCGAAGCCGTCGACGCCATGTTGCTCGACGCGGCCTGGCAGTTCGGTGCGTGGGAGGTCGAGCGCATCGAGCGGCGCGGCTGCAATACGATCGGCGCCGGCGCTGCCGAAGCGCTCGCCTGCCGCCAAGCGTTTGGCGACTACGGAAGCGACATCCCGCCCGACGAGGCACTCATTGACGGTGCGAATGATCGCGATGGCCTGATGCGACTGGCCGCGCGACGCGGCTACGTGCGGTGGCTCTTCCGACCGGTGAAGAGTGGCGTGTGGCGGGCGCTTGATGAAGCCGACGACAGCCTGGATGCGGACGGCGGTCGGCAGCCGCCCTGCCCCGTGGAGCCGCAGTCGCGCAGCGCGCGCGAGCGCGCCCCCGGACGTACGGTCTACCGCCTTGGGACTGTCGGCCGTATCCTTTTGCCGCTTTGAAATATTTTGTTACATTTGCGATTCGCGCTCCCTCTTGAACCTTGAAAGCGGCGCCTCTATTTCGCTTTCCGCCAGACACTGGCACGGCTGCACCGCAGCGCACTGCGCGCCGCGGCACCCGCAGCCGGATTCCCTTATTGGTGATCCTTTAATCGCTCAGGAGATGGAAATGCAGATTCGTCCCCTCTACGACCGGGTTATCGTCAAGCGAATCGAAACGCAGCGGACGACGGCCTCGGGCATCGTGATTCCCGATTCAGCGGCAGAAAAACCAGAACAGGGCGAAGTTGTCGCAACCGGCAGCGGCCGGCTGCTGCAGGATGGAACGCTGCGCGCGCTCCAGCTGAAGGTCGGTGACCGGGTGCTCTTCGGCAAATACTCAGGCCAGACCGTCAAGGTCGATGGCGAGGAACTGCTCGTCATGCGCGAGGAGGACGTCATGGGCGTCCTCGAGGCCGACGCGGGCGCCGCCCGCAAGGCCGCCTGAACTTTCGACCGCTCGCGGACACCCGCCCGGTCGTTCGCGACGTGTTGAGTCAACGACTTTACCCGGAGCAACAACATGAGTGCAAAAGACGTCAAATTCCATGACAGCGCCCGCGCCCGTATCGTCAAGGGCGTGAACGTGCTCGCCGACGCCGTGAAGGTCACGCTCGGACCCAAAGGCCGCAACGTGCTGATCGAGCGCAGCTTCGGTGCGCCGACCATCACCAAGGATGGCGTGTCGGTCGCGAAAGAAATCGAGCTGAAGGACCGCTTCGAGAACATGGGTGCGCAGGTGGTAAAACAGGTTGCATCGAAAACCGCCGACGTGGCGGGGGACGGCACCACCACAGCCACCGTGCTTGCCCAGGCGATCGTGCAGGAAGGCATGAAACACGTCGCCGCGGGCATGAATCCGATGGATCTGAAGCGCGGTATCGACAAGGCTGTCGCCGCCGTGCTCGACGAACTGCGCAAGCTGTCCAAACCGATTTCGACGAACCGCGAAATCGCTCAGGTCGGTTCCATCTCGGCCAACTCCGACGAGGCAATCGGGAAAATCATTGCTGACGCGATGGAGAGAGTCGGCAAGGAAGGCGTCATCACGGTCGAGGACGGCAAGTCACTCGAGAACGAGCTCGACGTGGTCGAGGGCATGCAGTTCGCCCGCGGCTACGTGAGCCCCTACTTCATCAACGATCCCGACAGGCAGGCCGCATATCTCGACGACGCGCTGATCCTGCTGCACGACAAAAAGATCTCGAATATCCGGGACCTGCTCCCGGTCCTCGAAGCCACGTCCAAGGCAGGCAAGCCCCTGCTGATCGTCGCGGAAGACATTGATGGTGAAGCACTGGCCACGCTTGTGGTCAACGCGATGCGCGGCATCCTGAAGGTCGCCGCCGTCAAGGCGCCCGGTTTCAGCGATCGTCGCAAGGCCATGCTCGAGGACATCGCCATCCTCACGGGCGCGACCGTCATCTCGGAAGAGACCGGCAAGCAGTTGCAGAAGGCCACGCTCGAGGATCTCGGGTCGGCAAAACGCGTCGAGGTCCGCAAGGACGACACCATCATCATCGATGGCGCCGGTGACCCGAAGCGCATCGAGGCGCGCGTGAAGTCCATCCGTGCGCAGATCGAGGACGCGACGAGCGATTACGATCGCGAAAAGCTGCAGGAGCGCGTCGCGAAGCTCGCTGGCGGCGTGGCCGTGATCAAGGTCGGGGCGGCCACCGAGGTTGAAATGAAGGAGAAGAAAGACCGCGTCGACGATGCGCTGCACGCCACGCGTGCGGCGGTCGAGGAAGGCATCGTGCCGGGTGGTGGCGTCGCGCTCGTGCGTGCGCGTTCGGCTGTGACGAGCCTGAAAGGCGTCAACAGTGATCAGGACGCGGGCATTCAAATCGTGCTGCGCGCACTCGAAGCGCCAGTGCGCGTGATCGCCTCGAACGCTGGCGATGAGCCTTCGGTGGTCATCGCGAAGGTGCTCGAGGGCAAGGGCAACTTCGGCTACAACGCGGCCACCGGCGAATACGGCGATCTTGTCGAGGCGGGTGTGGTCGATCCCACCAAGGTCACGCGCACGGCTCTGCAGAACGCCGCATCGATCGCAGGGCTGATCCTGACGACGGATGCGACGGTCGCCGACGCGCCGAAGGACGAGAAGCCGGCGCAGGCGAGCGCGCCGGAACTGGAGTACTGACCGCGTCGGTTCCGCTCTGCACCGGTCGTCCAGCCCGGCCGGTGCATTTTCTTCGGCACTGTTCTTTTAGTCTTCGCGGGGGCAGTGCCGCTTTTTGCCCTAAACCGTCATGAAACTCGAACTTCATATTGACTCAAGACCGCTCGACATCGAGATCGATGACGTCGTGGCGGGACTGCTGGCCGTGCGGCTTGACCTGCCGGCAGGCGCAGACAACCAGGATGCCCTCGCACGCTATCTCAGTGAAAAGGGTGAGCCGTGGATCCTTGACGAGGAACACATGCGCAGACGCATCCTTCGCCGGCTGATCCTGGACATTGCTGACCCGGCGCTCATAATCCGCCATCTGATGGCTGACGATTCACCGTGAGCAGACAGCCGAAATAATACGCTGGCCGCACGTGACTCTATTGGCATTCCTGTATGAAATCCGACGATAACCGGGCGCGCCTCTGCTCATCAACGAGACTTCCTCCCGGCGTGCTCGGGTGCGACTACCTCAAGTTTCTGCAGCTGCGTATCGACGATCGATTGCTCACGCTGAGCGACAGGGCAGTCGACGACGACAGACTGGTGGAAGCGACGAATGCTATCCGCTGCGGCGCAATGCGCAGGGCGCGCCCGGCAATGAAAGTCTTCTTTGATGGTTGCCAGTTCTGGGTCGCCAGTCATCTGCACCGCTATCTCGCAGCCCGCCGCCTCGATGCCAGCCATCAGGAATTCTGGTGCGAAATCGAACCGGGCTGGAGTATCAGTGCCGTGGAGTACGCGCTGAGCAACCTTGGATCTGGCGGCGACCTGAGCGTACTGCCCACCCGAGCGTTTGCTGGCAACACGTGCTAGTGCCCGGGTTGCGGGACCTCCGCAAAAATCTGCCCGATCACCGCAACGCCATCCGCGGCCCGTACGCCCTGGCCCTCAGGCAATACAAAGATCGGATTGATTTCCGCCTGCCTGTACCCGCCCGCCGGTCTATTTCAGCGCCGACCCAGATTCCGACCCCACATCATGCAGCACCGCAACCGTCGCCTTGTGCGCCGATAACCCCAAATATTTTCTTTGACAAACGCTCTTACGATATATATCTTAAGACATGTTTTAAGACACTCACCAGACAAGGGGGCCCTATGCGCCACCATCCGCACTTTGGTCACACCGGCCGTCAGGGCCACCCCGCGCGCGATCCGCGCGACTTCTTCGGCGGCCGCCACCCGGCCATGCAGGCGCTTCACGCGCTGCGCCACGCAATTGGCCGTCATCGCGGCGGCGACGGTCCTGGCGATTTTGGCGATCGCTTCGGCGAGGGTTTCGGCCGCGGCTTCGGCGGTTTCGGCGACGGCGACGGTTTTGGCCGTGGCCGCAAGTTCACGTCCGAAGACCTGCAACTCATGCTGCTCGTGCTGCTCGCCGAGCGCCCGAGCCACGGCTACGAGCTCATCAAGGCACTCGACGCGCGTTCGAACGGCTTCTACAGCCCGAGCCCCGGCATGGTCTACCCGGCCCTCACGTACCTCGAAGAACTGGGCAATGTGAGCGTCACGCTCGAAGGCAACCGCAAGCGCTACGAGCTTTCGCCCGAAGGCCGCGCGTACCTCGAGACCAACCGCGAACGCGCGGACCTGATCCTCGCGAAACTCACGCACTTCGGCCGCAAGATGGAAGTCATGCGCCGCGCCATGGCCGGCGAAGATCCGGCCGAAGGCAGCGGCTGGGTGCGCGAGCTGATCGAGGCGCGCCGCGCGCTCAAGCGCGCGCTGCTGCGCCGTACCGACGCCGCGCCGGAAGAGCAGCGCCGCATCGCCGCGATTCTTGCGCGCGCCACCGAGGAAATCGAAACCGGCAGCGACAACAGCGACGTTTGACCGTCCGCTTGCACGCGCCACGCGGCGGCCCGCGCCGCGCCACCCCAACATCATCGGAGCCCTACATGCAGAACCCGTCCCAACTCGAAGTCGTCCGTGTGCGTCACCCGCTGAAGTTCCGACTGTTGCGTGTGGCGCGCGTCACGGCGCTCTCGCCCTCGCTCGTTCGCGTGACGCTCACGGGCGATCTGAGCGACTTCGTCTCGGCGTCGTTCGACGATCACATCAAGGTGTTCTTTCCCGCCGCCGGCGAGGAAAAGCCAGTACTGCCAACTTTGGGTCCCGACGGCGTCGTGTTCCCCGAAGGCGTCGAGCGCCCCGCGGCGCGCGACTACACGCCGCGCCGCTTCGATACGCAGGCGAATGAACTCGATCTGGAATTCGCGCTGCACGAAGCCGGCCCGGCCACGGCATGGGCGGCACAAGCGCAGCCCGGCCAGTATCTCGGCGTGGGCGGCCCGCGCGGCTCCATGGTGATTCCCACGGGCTTCGACTGGCATCTGCTGATCGGCGACGAAACGGCGCTGCCCGCCATTCAGCGCCGCCTCACGGAGCTGCCGCCCGGCGCGCGTGTAGCGGTGGTCGTCGAAGTGGCGAATCGCGAGGCCCGCATCGAACTGCCCACCGATGCGGATCTCTACGCCACGTGGTGCTATCGCGACGAGAGCGAGTCGGAGCATCCGCTCGTGGACGGCGTGTCCGAAGTTTGGCTGCCGCCGGGCGAGGGCTACGTCTGGGCCGCCGGCGAAGCCTCGGCGATCCGCGCGGTGCGCGCGCATCTGTGCAACGAGCGCGGCGTCGAAAAGAAGCGCATTCGCGCTTCCGCCTACTGGCGCCGCGGCGCGCAGGGGGCCCACGAAACGATCGACGACTGATCGATCACGCTGGCGCGGCAACACTGCCGCGCCTTTTTACTTTCAGGCGCCAAGCCCATACATGACCACTTCTCTCACACCGCTGCGCGAACGCACCCTGCTCTGGCTGCTGGCGCTCACGCAGTTCACCGTCATCATGGATTTCATGGTGATGATGCCGCTCGGCCCGCAGATCATGCACGCGTTCGCGATCACGCCCGCGGCGTTCGCGACGGCCGTGTCCGCGTATTCGCTCTGTTCGGGTCTATCAGGACTCCTTGCTGCGACGTATATCGACCGTTTCGATCGCCGCCGCCTGCTGCAGGTGGCCTACGCGCTGTTCGCGCTCTCCAATCTCGCCTGCGCACTCGCCACGAACTTTCATCTGCTGCTCGCCGCGCGTGCGTTCGCGGGTCTCACCGGCGGCGTGCTCGGCTCGATCGTGATGGCGATCGTGAGCGACGTGATTCCCGCCGCGCGGCGCGGCGCGGCCACGGGCGTCATCATGACGGCGTTCTCCATCGCCGCCATCGCGGGCGTGCCGGCCGGCGTGCTGCTCGGCGCGCACTACGGCTGGAGCGCGCCGTTCATGTTGCTCGTGGTGCTCTCGGCGGCGATCTGGCTCGCGGGCTCGCGCGTCGTGCCGTCGCTCACGGCGCATCTCGGCCAGCGCACGCCGCTCGCGCACGTGCTGCCGAACCTCTGGCGACTGCTCACACTGCCGCGTCACCTGAAGGCCTTTGCGCTCACCTTCACGATGATGGCCGGGCACATGCTCGTGATCCCGTTCATCGCGCCGATGCTCGTCGGCAATCATGGCATCGCGCCGCAGCAGCTCTCGTGGCTCTATATGGCGGGCGGCGCGGCGACGTTCGTGACCTCGCGCGCGGTGGGCCGTCTCGCGGACCGCTACGGCAAGCGCCGCGTGTTCCGCGTGATGGCACTCGTTTCGCTCGTGCCGGTGCTGTTCGTCACCCATCTGCCCACGCTGCCGTTCCTCGCGCTCGTGGCGTTCTTCGCCCTGTTCATGATCTCGATGTCGGGCCGCATGGTGCCGATGCAGGCCTTGCTCACGACGATTCCCGAGCCCGCGCGGCGCGGCGCGTTCCTGAGCGCCAACAGTGCGGTGCAGGCGCTCGGCACGGGCATCGGCGCGTGGCTGGGCGGCCAGTGGCTCACGAATGGCGCGCATGGCGCGATCATCGGCTTCGGGCAGAACGGGTGGATTGCCGCGGCGCTCACGTGCGTGGCGGTGCTGTGGGTTTCGCGGGTGCGGGGGGCATCGGAAGACGTGCCGAATGACGTCGCCGTGTCGGCAAGTGCAGTGCCTGCGGCTGCGACCGCTGCTGCGGCGGCCGCAAAATCCTGAGCTACAAAAGAAAACCGGTTCGCAGCCGTGGCGCGCCTCATGAGCGCGCCACGCACCGCGAACCGGTCGTGCTTCAGGTAGAAAGCGGATGAAACCACGGGCCTCGGGTAGATTCGCCCGCGTGCAGCGCGGGACCCGACCGGCCGATCGGGTTCCGCGCTGCGTCGCTCCACGAGGGAGCGAGCCAACGATGCTTAGAAGCGGTGACGCAGACCCACCGTTGCGGCGACCTGGTTCTGCGAGGTCGACGGCGACAGCGTGTTGATCATCGCAACGTTCGCGCCGGCGTCGCCGAGTTCGCCCGAAGCGTGCTGGTACACAGCGCCGGCGTAGACGTCGGTGCGCTTCGAGAGCGAGTAGTCAGCCGTCAGCGAGACGGTGTGCCACTTCGGATCGCCCGAACCGTTCGAACCCGTGACCTTGCCGTCCGTGAACGTGTACGCCGCGTTCAGGGCGAGAGCCGGCGTCAGTGCATAGGCGCCGTTCAGCTCGAAGTTGTCGAGGTGCAGGTTCGTGCCCGTGGGGATCGAGAACGTCGTGCCGCCCTGACCGCCGGCGATCAGGTTCTGGTACTGCGTGTGCGTCCACACGAAGCCAACCGTTGCCGGGCCGTAGTTGTAGTTCGCGCCTGCGCCGAACGTGCGTTGCGTTTGAGCCGACAGGTTGAAGTTGTTGCCGTTCGATGCCGAGCTCGCGCCGTTCGTGTTACCGGTGCGAGTGTTGTTGATCTGCAGGTAGGCAGCCGAGAAGTTCAGCGGGCCGTTGCCGTACGATGCGCCTGCGCTCCATGCGCGGTTGTTCGCGAACTGGCCGGCGTCATTGCTGAAGCCATACAGGCCGCCAAATTTGAAGCCCTGGTAGTTGACGCTCTGGTACTTGACCGAGTTCTTGATCGAGAACGAGTGGTCGAGGTTGTCGTTGTCGAACGGGTGAGCCGCGAGGTTGTTGCCGTAGCCGCTGCCGGTTGCCGAGAGCGGTGCCAGGTAGTCGACCATCGAGTCATACTGGCGGCCGAGCGTCAGCGTACCGAAGCGGTCGCTTTGCAGACCGACGAACGCCTGGCGGTTGAACATCGTGCCGCTCTCGGTGTCCTTGCCGTTGTTCAGGTTGAAGCCGTTTTCCAACGTGAAGATCGCATGCAGACCGCCGCCCAGGTCTTCGCTGCCCTTCAGGCCGAAGTACGTGTCGCCGACGGTGCCGCTACCCTGGTTCCATGCGGCGTGACCGCCTGCATTGTTCGCGTAGACGATACCCGCATCCAGTGCGCCGTAGAGAGTAACGCTGCTTTGTGCGTGAGCGGAGGCTGCGAATGCGCCGAGGACGCCCGCGATAATCAAAGTATTCTTCATGACTTTCCTTATGACATTCAGACCGCGCTGACGCGGCTCCGGGTATTGGAGCCACACCGGCAATCCCGGGCGAAGTCTACGTGTCAAAGGCTTTAAATCGCCTTGGCAAACGATGTAACAGTTATTTGCTGAATCTGGAAATATCGGAATAGTAATCCGTAAGTCATTGTGGCAAATAGGAAATACGGAGTAATACCCAGACCGGCCCGAACAGGCCGTGTGGCAAGCACGCGACGCCCGCTTCAGCGTGGAAAATCGATTATTGTGGAAACTGGATTAATCGCAGGCGATTTCGCGAGGTTAAAATCTTCGCGGCCGATGAAACTTTATGACCATGATCTTGGTCATATCGCGCGCGTGCATTATTGCTATATACGGCGATTATTATTGCGCGAAATCACGATTAACAAACGGATGATTTTCGGCCTCCTCTACGGTGCTCGCCGTCGCCCCTCGCGCGGCACGCGCGCGGGCGCGGGCGCGCGCATCCGTTAAAATCCCGGAACGCGCGCGCACCGCGAGCGCGCCATCCGCATCGACGCCACTTCTACCGAACGGCCGCGTCGCCCTCACCCGTCCGGCGCGAGACCCCGTCATGACAAACAAAGCCACTCCTACGCAAGCCCAGCCCTTCAGCGAGCTGCCGCTCGCGCCCGCCATGCTCGAGAACCTCACGCGCCTCGGTTACGTCGACATGACGCCGATCCAGGCCGCGAGCCTGCCCATCGCTTTCGCGGGCCACGACCTGATTGCCCAGGCCAAGACCGGCAGCGGCAAGACGGCGGCCTTCTCGCTCGCGCTGCTGTCGCGCCTCGACCCGCGCCGTCAGGACGTGCAGGCGATGATCCTCTGCCCCACGCGCGAGCTGGCCGACCAGGTCACGCAGGAAATCCGCCGCCTCGCGCGCGCGGAAGAGAACATCAAGGTGCTGACGCTGTGCGGCGGCACGCCCATGCGTCCGCAGGCGGCGAGCCTCGAACATGGCGCGCATATCGTCGTGGGCACGCCGGGCCGCATCATGGACCATCTGGAGCGCGGCAACCTCGCGCTCGGCGCGCTCAATACGCTCGTGCTCGACGAAGCCGACCGCATGCTCGACATGGGCTTTTTCGACGACATCGCCACCGTGGCGCGCCAATGTCCCAAGGAGCGCCAGACGCTGCTCTTCTCGGCGACCTATCCCGAAGGCATTACGAAGCTGAGCCAGCAATTCCTTCGGAACCCGAAGGAAGTCAAGCTCGAAGAGCATCACGACGACAGCAAGATCCGCCAGCGCTTCTATGAGGTCACGGAAGACGAGCGCCTGCATGCCGTGGGCATGCTGCTCAACCACTTCCGCCCCGTGAGCACGCTCGCGTTCTGCAACACCAAGCAGCAATGCCGCGACCTGCTCGACGTGCTGCGCGCGCAAGGCTTTCACGCGCTCGCGCTGCACGGCGAGCTCGACCAGCGCGAGCGCGACCAGGTGCTGATCCAGTTCGCCAACCGCAGCTGCTCGGTGCTCGTGGCGACCGACGTGGCCGCGCGCGGGCTCGACATCGCGCAGCTCGAAGCCGTGATCAACGTGGACGTCACCCCCGACCCGGAGGTGTACGTGCACCGCATCGGCCGCACGGGCCGCGCCGACCAGGACGGCTGGGCGCTCAGCCTCGCGAGCATGGACGAGATGGGCCGCGTGGGCGGCATCGAGCAGGCGCTCAAGCGCGAAGTCGAGTGGAGCCCGCTCGCGGAACTGAAGCCCGCCAGCAACGAGCCGCTGTTGCCGCCGATGGAAACGCTGCAGATCCTGGGCGGCCGCAAGGAAAAGATCCGACCCGGCGACGTGCTGGGCGCGCTCACGGGCGAAGCCGGCTTCAGCGGCTCGCAGATCGGCAAGATCAACGTGACCGACTTTTCGACCTACGTGGCCGTGGAGCGCAGCATCGCGCGCGACGCGCTGCGCAAGCTCAACGCGGGCAAGGTCAAGGGCAAGAAGGTCAAAGCCCGTATGATGGACGAATGAACTGACGAATCCTCCCCGCCGGGTGCGCACGCTGCTTGCGCACCCGCGCTGCACCGCGCCTCAGTTGCCCGGCGTTCAACCGGATCAGGAAATCCATGAAACAACCGCTCAGAATCGATTTCGTCTCCGACATCGCGTGCCCGTGGTGCGCCATCGGCCTCTCGTCGCTGAACCTCGCACTCGAACGGCTGCGCGACACCGTCGACGCACAGATCGTCGTGCACCCCTTCGAACTGAATCCGCAGATGGGCCCGGGCGGCGAATCCGTGGTCGAGTATCTCGGCAAGAAGTACGGCCGCACGGCCGAGCAGATCGCCGAAACGCAGGCCATGATCGGCGAGCGCGGCGCGAGCGTCGGCTTCGCGTTCGGGCCGCGCGAGCGCGTCTACAACACCTTCGACGCGCACCGTCTGCTGCACTGGGCCGGCATCGAAGGCAAGCAGTTGCCGCTCAAGCTGGCGCTGCTGCGTGCGTATCACGGCGAAGGCAAGGACACGAGCGACCATGCGATGCTCGTCGCGGCGGCGCAGTCCGTGGGGCTCGACGCAGACAAAGCGCGCGCCGTCCTCGAAAGCGGCCAGTATGCCGACGAGGTGCGCGCCGAAGAGCACGAATACCAGGCGGCCGGTGTCCAGTCGGTGCCGGCGATCATCTTCAACCAGCAGTATCTGGTCAGCGGCGGCCAGCCCGTCGAAACCTTCGAGCAGGCGATCCAGCAGATCCTGGCCGAGAGCGCCAAGGCCTGACGGCTCAGGCGCCTGAAGCCCCCGCGCGGCGCGGCCTCGCGCCCGCGGGCGCCGCGCTTTCACGGGCCGCCGCGCCGTCGTTCCGGCGCCCGGCAGACGGCCGATGCCGGCCGCCCCCTCGCGGGCGTGTAAACTAGCGGG
Organism: Paraburkholderia sp. EG286B; assembly: GCF_040965655.1. NCBI lineage: Bacteria > Pseudomonadati > Pseudomonadota > Betaproteobacteria > Burkholderiales > Burkholderiaceae > Paraburkholderia > Paraburkholderia sp. EG286B. The sequence continues at coordinate 242,928 of NZ_JBFRCF010000001.1, forward strand.
TTTTTTGCCCAGGTGGAAAAGTGCTAGCCCCGCAGCGCCTCGCGTTGAGCGGCCCGACGCTCGTTCGCTTACTTGCCCGCTTCGGCGACGCCGAAGTGCCCGAATCCCGGCAATCGATCTCGGACCAGCTGAGCCAGTGGCTCGGCTGGACGGACGCCATCGCGCTTTCAACGGCGCTGAGCGTCCAGACGCCGGGCGGCGAGCCAGCCACGCGCGTGGGCGCCAGCGCCGAACAAAGCCAGAGCGAGCGCGTGCGCGCAACGCTGAGAAAGGCCATTGCGGGCGAAGGTGCGCCTGCGCGGCGCGACGGACGACGCACGCAGGCCGCCAGCCAGCCTGCCGATGTGGAACCCGATTTCGCGGATTTCCGCCAGCGCTACCTCGCCCTGCAGCAGGCGATGGAGACCGACATCGCCACGCTGCGCGCCCGCCTGCGTGCCGCGTTGGCCGCCCGTGCGCCTGCGCTCGCGCGCCTCGCGACGGTGGACGCCGTGATGGAGCAGGCGCTCGGCACGCGCGAGCGCAGCCTGCTCGCCGGCGTGCCCGCGCTGCTCGGCGCGCATTTCGAGCGGCAGCGTGCAGCCGCAGCGGCCGCGGCGGAGTCCGCCGGAGAAAGCGCGGCGCCGCACGCCTGGCTCGCCGGCTTTCGCAAAGATATGCAGAGCGTGTTGCTCGCCGAACTTGAGATTCGGTTTCAACCGGTGGAGGGGCTGCTTGCCGCCCTTCGCACCAGCTAACCCAAACGCTATGTCCCGCGCTATGTCCCGTTTTCGCATTGAACCTGTTGTCTTCGTCGTCGGTCTCGCCGCCGTGTGCTGGATCGGCGCCGGCTACGCGGTCACGAACCCGCTTGCGAGCGCCGTCACGCTGCTGATCGGCGCGTGCTATGTCACGGGCGCCTGGGAGCTTTATCGCTTCCAGCAGGCCACGACCACGCTCGCCCGGGCCGTCGCGCAACTGAACGCGCCGCCCGCGCGCCTGGCCGGCTGGCTCGACACGCTGCATCCGGGTCTGCGCAACGCCGTGCGCGCGCGCATCGAAGGCGAGCGCGTGGCCCTGCCGGGCCCGGCGCTCGCGCCCTATCTCACGGGCCTGCTCGTGCTGCTCGGCATGCTCGGCACGCTGCTCGGCATGGTCGTCACGCTCAAGGGCACCGGCGCGGCGCTGGAAAGCGCCACCGACCTCGATGCCATCCGCGCGTCGCTCGCCGCGCCGGTGAACGGCCTCGGCTTCGCGTTCGGCACCTCGATCGCCGGCGTGGCCACCTCCGCCATGCTCGGCCTGCTCTCGGCGCTTTGCCGCCGTGAACGCATCGAAGCCGGGCAGCAGCTCGACGTGAAGATCGCGACGACGCTGCGCGCCTTTTCGCCGGCCCATCAACGCGAAGCCTCGTTCAAGCTGCTGCAGCGCCAGGCCGACGCCATGCCCGCGCTGGTCGACAAACTCGGCGCGCTGATGACGCTGATCGAACGCCAGGGCGCCGCGCAGCACGAACAGCAGATCGCGACCCAACAGGCCTTTGCCGCAAACGCCGAAGCCGCCTGGAGCCGCCTCGCGGCTTCCGTGGGCCAGTCGCTCTTGTCGAGCGCCGCCGAAAGCGCACGCGCCGCGGGCGCGGCGCTGCAGCCCGTAGTCGAAGCGACCATGGCGGGCCTCGCGCGCGAATCGGCATCGATGCAGGGCGCGCTCACGCAGGCCGTGCAGCAACAGCTCGAAGGGCTCTCGCGCGGCTTCGAGGCGTCGACGACAAACGTCGCCGAGATCTGGAGCCGTGCGCTCGCGCAGCACCGCCAGACCAATGAGACGCTTGCCGCCGACCTGGGCGGCGCGCTGGAGCGCTTCAACGCAAGCTTCGAGCAACGTGCCTCAGGCCTGCTCGATGGCGTGTCGACGCGCTTCGAAAGCGCATCGGGAACGATGTCGCAGGCGTGGCAGGCAGCGCTCGAACAACAAGAACGCGCCGGCGAGAAGCTCGCCGCGGGCAACCAGCAGGCGCTCGCCACGGCAGCGGCCGCGTTCGAACAGCACGCGGCGTCGCTGCTGCGTGCGGTCGATGCATCCCACGCGGACCTGCAGACGAAGCTCGGCGCGCGCGACGAAGCGCGCCTCGCGAGCTGGGCCGAAGCGCTCGCGGCGATGGCCGCCACCTTGCGCACGGAGTGGGAAGCGACCAGCGCGGTGTCGGCGCAACGCCAGCAGGAAATCTGCGCGACGCTCGCGCAAACCGCGAACGAAATCGCTACGCAATCGCAGCAGCACGCCAGCAAGACGATAGCCGAGATCGATCGTCTGGTCGAAGCTGCCTCTGAAGCGCCGAAGGCCGCAGCAACCCTGCACGCGGAGATTTCCGCGCGCGACGATCAGCGCATCGAAACGTGGACCGCATCGCTCGCGACGATGGCCGCCGGGCTGCGTAAAGAGTGGGAAGAAACCAGCGCGGCAACCGCCCAGCGTCAGCAGGAAATCTGCGCGACGCTCGCGCAAACCGCGAACGAAATCGCTACGCAATCGCAGCAGCACGCCAGCAAGACGATCGCCGAGATCGATCGTCTGGTCGACGCCGCCGCCGACGCGCCGAAGGCCGCCGCGAACCTGCACGCGGAAATCTCCTCGCGCGACGAGCAACGCCTCGAGGCATGGAGCGCGTCGCTTGCCACGATGTCGGCCGCCTTGCGCGAGGAATGGGAAGCCACGAGCGCGGCCACCGCGCAGCGCCAGCAGGAAATCTGCGCAACGCTCGCCCAGGCCGCCAGCGACATCACCACGCAATCGCAGGCTCATAACGCCAGCACGATCGCCGAAATCGGCAGCCTCGTGCGGGCCGCGTCGGCCGCGCCGCAGGCCGCGGCCGAAGTCATCGCCGAGCTGCGCCAGAAACTGTCGGACAGCATGGTCCGCGACACCGCGATGCTCGACGAGCGCAACCGCCTGCTCGCCACGCTCGAAACGCTGCTCGACGCCGTGAACCGTGCCTCCACCGAGCAGCGCTCGGCGATCGACGCGCTCGTCTCCACGTCGTCGGATCTGCTCGAGCGCGTGGGCGGCCAGTTCAGCGCGAGCGTCGAAACCCAGAGCGGCAAGCTCGGCGCGATCGCCGCGCAGGTGAGCGGCAGCGCCGTGGAAGTGGCGAGCCTCGGCGACGCGTTCGGCGCGGCCGTGAGCGTGTTCGGCGAATCGAACGACAAGCTCGTGGCGCATCTCGAGCGCATCGAGGCCGCGCTCGACAAGTCGCTCGCGCGCAGCGACGACCAGCTCGCCTATTACGTGGCGCAGGCGCGTGAGGTCATCGACCTGAGCATGCTGTCGCAGAAGCAGATCGTCGAGAACCTGCAGCAGCTCGCGAGCCAGCGCGCCACCGCCGGAGCGGACGCGGCATGAACGACGAAATCGACGGCGGCGCGGCCCCCGCTGCGCCGGTCTGGCCCGCGTTCGCCGACCTGATGTCGGTGCTGCTGGGCGCGTTCCTGCTGATCCTCGTGGGCGTGGTCGGCATGCAGCTCGAACTGTCGAGCCGGCTCGCCAACGAAGTGAAACAGCGCAAGGCCGAAACGGCGCGCCGCAAGACGCTCGAAGAGGCGCTCGCGGGCCCGCTCGCGGCGGGGCGCGTGACGCTCGTGAACGGACGCATCGGCATTAGCGGCAGCGTGCTGTTCGCGCTGAACTCGGACCAGCTGACGCCGCAAGGCCGCGATCTGCTCAAGAGCCTCGCGGGGCCGCTCACGGCGTATCTGAAGAGCCGCGACGAAATCCTGATGGTGAGCGGATTCGCCGACGACCAGCAGGTCCACGCAGGCAACCGCCGCTTCGCCGACAACTGGGAGCTTTCGGCCGAACGCGCGCTGACGGTCACGCGCTCGTTCATCGACGCGGGCGTTCCCGCGTCGTCGGTGTTCGCGGCCGCGTTCGGCTCCGAGCAGCCGGTGAGCGCCAACACGGACGAAGCCGGCCGCGCGAAGAACCGCCGGGTGGAGATCGCGCCGGTACCGCGGCCGACCGTCGGCGAGGGCAAGCATGCTCAATGACGCGGGCCTGCAGGTCGAACGAACCGCTGCGCCCGACGCCCGCGCCCTGCTCGATGCCTGGCGCGCCCGCGGCGCCGACCAGCTCGACCCCGTGCGCTTTCACTTCATCGAGGCGCTGGAACGCCGCGCCTCCGCACACGCGGGTGAAGCGCGCCGGCTCCTCGACGCGCGACTCGCACAACTACTGAAAGCCTTTTCAGACGACCTCGCGCGCGAGGCATCGAAAATCACGCACGGGCTCGACACAAATACGCAGAGAAGCGAACTGGGCCGCCTCGTCGATTCGCTCGCGCGTGCGGAACCGGCCCAACCGGCGACGCGTGTGCGGCACGAGCCGGACCCGGAGCTGGTCGAATACTTCCGGCAGACGTGGTCGCGCGTGCGATCAGAAAAGCAGCTGCGGCAGTCGCTGGACCAGGTGCCGAGAAACGCGGGGCCGCTCAATTCGAGCAGCCTCGTGCATCGCGCGCTCTCGCTGATGCGCGAGGTTTCGCCGGGCTACCTGCAGCAATTTCTCGCCTATGCCGATGCGCTTTCGTGGCTCGAGCAATTGAATGCGAGCGTGGGAGTGGCGGCGCCGGTGAAAGAGGCGCCGCGGGCAACGTCAGCGAAGAAAGGCTCGCGCAAGGGGCGCTAGCGCCCTCACCCCGCCTTGCGGCGCTCGCGCACGGCCTGGGCCAGCCCATCGAGTACCGGGGCCGTCTGTGCCCAGCTGATGCACGCATCGGTGATCGACACGCCGCGCTTGAGCGGCACGCCCGGCTTCTGGTCCTGGCGCCCCTCTTCGAGATGGCTCTCGATCATCACGCCGACAATGCGCTTGTCACCGCCCGCCAGCTGCTCGCCGATATCGCGCGCCACCTCGATCTGGCGCTGATGCGCCTTGTTCGAGTTCGCGTGCGAACAGTCGATCATGACCTGCTCGCGCAGCCCCGCCTTCGCCAGCGCCGCGCAGCACGCCGCCACGGAAGCCGCATCGTAATTCGGCCCGCTCTTGCCGCCGCGCAGGATCACGTGGCAGTCGTCGTTGCCGCGCGTTTCGAAGATGGCGGCCATGCCCATCTTCGTCATGCCCATGAACGCATGGCTCGCGCGCGCCGCGACGATGGCGTCGGCGGCCACCTGCACGCCGCCGTCGGTGCCGTTCTTGAAGCCGATCGGGCACGAGAGGCCCGAGGCGAGCTGCCGGTGGCTCTGGCTTTCGGTCGTGCGCGCGCCGATCGCGCCCCACGCCACGAGGTCGGCGATGAATTGCGGGCTCAGCAGATCGAGGAATTCCGTGGCCGTTGGCAGGCCGAGCGCGTTGATGTCGAGCAGCAGCTGGCGCGCGGCGCGCAGGCCCTCGTTGATGCGGAAGCTGCCGTCCAGACGCGGGTCGTTGATATAGCCCTTCCAGCCCACCGTGGTGCGCGGCTTCTCGAAGTACACGCGCATGACGATCAGCAGGTCGTCCTCGAGCGTATCGGCCTTCGCCTTGAGCAGCTTCGCGTACTCGATCGCCTGGTCGTGGTCGTGGATCGAGCACGGGCCCACCACCACCACGAGCCGGTCGTCGCGCTGCGCGAGCACCTCGGCGATCTCGCTGCGGCTCGTTTCGACCAGCGTTTGCGTCTCCTGCGGCACCGGCAGCTCGTCGAGCAGCAGCGCGGGCGAGATGAGCGGGCGCACGGCGCCGATGCGCGTGTCGTCGATGCGGGTCGTGTCCTGGGTGGCGTCGGCCACGCCGACTTCCTGGTCGTGCTGCGGATTGTCGATACGGCTCAAGATGTTCTCCAACTGCGCTTTTGACGCGCGCATCATGCATGTGTGGGGGATGAATGCGCGATTATCGCATCCGGCGCGCCGTCGGTATCCGGAAACGTCATCCCGAAACGCAACGAGGCGGCCCGAAGACCGCCTCGCACGAGGAACTCCAACGAACGCCGCGCAGCTCAGCGCGCCGCGTCCCCCAGCGGATACCCCTTGCCCGCGAGGCGCCGCGCGATGCGCACGACCGCGAACCACTGCTGCGCGAGCAGGCCTTCGCCATAGTTCGCGCCCCGGCCGTGCGGCGCGGGCAACTGGTCGCGAATGCCGGTCGGCTCATGCTCCTTGTTCCACGACGCCGTGCGGAACATCACGTCCCACCACGGAAACAGCACGCCGAAGTTGCAGCCGTAGCGCGTGCCTTCGTGGCCATAGCCGATCGCATGATGGCGGCGATGAAACGCCGGGCTCACGACGATGCGCTCGAGCAGCCAGCCAAAGTCGAGCCGCGCGTTCACGTGCTGCACGCTCTGCATGAAGTTGCTCACGGCCACGAGCACGACGAACTGCGAGGGCGGCACGCCGATAAAGAGCGAGATGCCCGCAAAGAACGCGGCCTGAACGATGTCGTCGAGGAAGTGGTTGCGATCGTCGCACCACAACGACATCTGCTGCTGGCTGTGATGCACGGCGTGCAGTTCCCACCACACGCCGAAGCGATGCTGCCAGCGGTGATACCAGTAGCCCGCGAAGTCGAGCACGACGAGATAGATCAGGAACGACACGATCGGCTTGTCGGTCAGGCCGGGCCAGAGGCCGTCCACGTCGATGTTCGGCACGCTGTAGATCGCCATCAGGCTCTGCCAGTGATTGAACACGGGCGTGAGCAGAAAGAAGAACGCGATGTTCAGAATGCCGAGTTTCGCGATCCACGTGTACCAGACGTCGGCGCGCAGCGCGCGGCGATCGCCCCAGTCTTCCGCGGGCCGCAGCGCTTCGAGCGGGCGCAGCAGCACATACGAGGCGCAAATCTGCAGCACGCCGACGATCACCCAGTAGAGCGCGTCATAGGTGTCCTCGTCGTAGCCCATCAGGCCGACCTTGTAGAAGATCGGCTGCACCACGTCCACGTAGACGAGCGTCTGCAGCCACGAAACGAGGTTGTCGGCCTGCGAAATCAGCGTATCGAGCATCGAGACTCCTCAATCAATCCGGGTTCGGCGCGTACACCGGCGCGCTGTTCGCGAAGTAGATACCGTGCGGCGAGCGGCCCACCGCGATCGTATCGATCAGTTTGCGCGTATTCAGGTCGATGATGCCCACGTGCTTCGCGAAACGGAACGTCACCCAAAGGTAACGCTTGTCCGCCGAAAGTTCCATGTCGTCGGGACCGGGGCGCAGGCCCGTGATGTCGGCGACTTTCGTGAGCGTCGTGTAGTCGAGAATGCTGATCGTGCTCTCCACGCGATTCGACACGGCGATATGTTTGCCATCGTCCAGATTGCGGAAGTTATGCGCGCCGCGGCCGGTCTGGATCTTTTTCACGACCGTGCGGTTGTGCCAGTCCACCACGGCCACGTTGTCCTCGCCCGTCATGCCCACGAGCAGGTACTTGTCGCCCGGGGTCATCCACAGGCCCGCGGGCGTGTTGCCCACGTGCAGCTTCCAGAGCACCGTTTGCGTCGGCAGGTCGATGGCGGCCACTTCGCCCGTGTCCTGCAGCGTGACGAATGCCGTTTTGTTGTCGGAGGCGAACGTGATGTGGCTCGGCGTTTTCCCGAGCGGAATGCGCTTGGCGATCGTGAGGTTCTTGCCGTCGTAGTGATAGACGTCCACGCGGTCGAGTCGCAGGCCCGCGGTCACGAACCATTTATGGTCGGGCGAAAAGCCGAGCTGGTACGGATCTTCGATCCCTTCGAGGCGGCTCTGCACCTGCCCCGTATGCGGGTCGAGGAACAGCAGGTCGTTCGACACCGAATCGGCGACGATGAGCGACTTGCCGTCGGGCGTGATCATCAGGTGGTGCGGTTCCTTGCCCGTGGGCTCGGTGCCGACCACGGTGCGGCTTGCCTGGTCGATGAGCGAGAGCTTCGCCTCGCCCGAGTCGAGCACGATGACCTTGTCGTCGGCGTGGGCGAGCGCGCCCCATGCGAGGCCGCCCATCAGCAGCGCAGTCGCGAACGGTTTTTTCATACGGACCGGTGTAAACGAAAAGATCGGGAATTCAGGCATTTCGTAAGGGAAAGAGAGCAGCGAAGGCGCGCCGCGCCGGTTTGTGCTGAGATAGCGCCAGGGCAGGCGCGCGGATTGCCTGCTTAACGCGTGAGGGCCCGATTCCGATGACGCACTTTCAACGTATTCACAAATGCTCGATGCGTGCCACAGGGCGATGGGCTGCGCCATCAGACCCCGGCACGCGCGAGAAGTTGCATGGATCATCGCGCCCGCGATGACGAGGTGCAGCGCGCCCCCGACGGCCTCACCCGCAACACGGCCGCCGCGGTGCGCGAAGCGCTCGAAGGACGCCGCCGCGGCGTCGCCCTTCTGCTGCCGCTCGCGGGTCCGGCCGTGGTCATCTCGGTGGCCTATATCGACCCCGGCAATATCGCGACCAACATCCAGGCCGGGGCGCGCTACGGCTACGCGCTGCTCTGGGTCGTGCTGCTCGCCAACGTCATCGCCATGCTGTTTCAGGGGCTTTCCGCGAAGCTCGGCATCGCCACGGGACGCAATCTCGCCGAGCTGTGCCGCGATAGCCTGCCTTCGCCGCTCGTGTGGCTCATGTGGGGCGTGAGCGAGATCGCGGCCATGGCCACCGATCTCGCCGAATTCCTCGGCGGCGCGATCGGCCTTGCGCTGCTCTTTCATCTGCCGCTGTTCGCGGGCATGGCGGTAACCGCCGTCGTGACCTACGCGCTGCTGTTTCTCCAGCGCGCGGGCTTCCGGCCGCTCGAACTGCTGATCGGCGCGCTCGTGGGCGTGATCGGCATCTGCTACATCCTGGAGCTTTTCATCACGCCGATCGAGTGGCAAAGCCTGTTGCGCCACCTCGCCACGCCACGCCTGCCCGACGCGCAGGCCGTGACGATCGCGGTCGGCATCATCGGCGCCACGGTCATGCCGCATGCGCTCTTTCTGCACTCGGGGCTCACCCAGGCGCGCGTGCTCGCGCGCAACGACGCCGAGCGCAAGCGGCTCGTGAAGTTTTCTAACGTCGAAGTGGTGGTCGCGCTTTCGGTGGCCGGGCTCATCAACATGGCGATGGTGGTGATGGCCTCCGGCGCGTTCCACCAAGGCTACGCGGACGTCGCCGAAATCGGGACCGCCTACCGCACGCTCGCGCCGCTGCTGGGCGCGGCGGCCGCCAGCATCTTCCTCGTTTCGCTGATCGCCTCGGGCATTTCGAGTTCGGTGGTCGGCACGCTCGCGGGGCAGATGATCATGCAAGGCTTCGTGAACTTTCGCATTCCGCTGTGGCTGCGCCGCGCGGTGACGATGGTGCCGAGCTTTGTCGTGGTGGCGCTGGGCGTGAACGCCACCGACGCGCTCGTCATGAGCCAGGTCGTGCTGAGCCTCTCGCTGCCGTTCCCGATGGCCGCGCTCGTGTGGTTCACGTGCCGCGGCGACGTGATGGGGTCCCATCGTAACCGCGCGCTCACGGCTGCGGCAGCCGTGGCGGGTGCGGCGGCGGTGCTCACGCTCAATGTCGTGCTGGTGCTCACGACCTTCGGCGTGGCGGTGCCGGGGCTCGGGTAAGGATCGGCTCGCTACCGCGCGATGGATGCATGAACGGCCGGTCGGTTTATCGACGACAGGGCGTCTCGCGCGACGCCTCGTTCGCGCCATGCGTGCAAACTCGCGCGAAACCATGCACCATTAGCGTTTTCGCCGCGCCCCGCTCTTGCGACCGGTGCGGGTTCTGCAACCGCGCGCTAGCGGTCGTGCTCAACCACGTTGCCCGAGCGCGCGTCACCTCCGACCTGCCATGACGAATCAGCCTGCCCAAGCCTTGCCCGAACAGCCCGTCGACATGATCATTTTCGGCGGCGGAGGCGACCTGGCCGCGCGCAAACTGCTGCCCGCGCTCTACATGGCGCACCTGCACGGCAACCTGCCGCCGGAAACGCGCATCATCGCCGTGGGCCGCAAGAACTGGACGATCGACGACTATCGCAAGTTCATGGAAGAGCAGTCGCGTCCGTTCATCGACGCGAAAGCGTTCGATGCGCAAGCGTGGGACCGCTATCTGAACCTGTTCCAGTACGTGATCATCGACGTGAACGATCCCGGCAACTACGCGAACCTGAAGGCGGCGTCGCGCGAGCATGCCCTGCGCGTGTTCTATCTCTCGACTTCGCCGGAACTGTTCACGACGATTTGCGACAACCTCACGGCGGGCGGCCTGATCGACGGCAGCTCGCGCGTAGTGCTCGAAAAACCGCTCGGCCACGATCTCGCCTCGGCGCAGGAGATCAACGAGTCGGTGGGGCGGCATTTCTCCGAATCGCAGATCTACCGGATCGACCACTATCTGGGCAAGGAAACGGTGCAGAACCTGATGGTGCTGCGCTTCGGCAACCCGATCTTCGGGCCGCTGTGGCAAGCGCCGTATATCCGCAGCGTGCAGATCACGGTGGCGGAAACGGTGGGCGTGGGCAGCCGCGCGGGCTTCTACGATCACACGGGCGCGCTGCGCGACATGGTACAGAACCACCTGCTGCAACTGCTGTGCATCGTGGCGATGGAGCCGCCCGTCTCGCTCGACCCGGACGCCGTGCGCGACGAAAAGCTCAAGGTGCTGCGCTCGCTGCGCCCCATGTCGCTCGCCGATATCGCGCGCGACACCGTGCGCGGCCAGTACGCGGCGGGCGCCGTCGACGGCCAGCCGGTGAAGGGCTATCTGCAGGAAGACAACGTGCCGCCCGACAGCAAGGCGGAAACGTTCGTGGCGCTGCGCGCGCACATCAACAACTGGCGCTGGGCCAACGTGCCGTTCTTCCTGCGCACGGGCAAGCGCATGCAGAAGCGCCAGTCGGAAATCGTGATCGAATTCGCGGACCTGCCGTTCTCGATCTTCCCGAGCGGCCCGCGCAATTACGGCAACCGTCTCGTGATCCAGCTTCAGCCGGAAGAGTCGATCCAGCTGCAGATGCTCGCGAAGGAGCCGGGCAGCGGCATGAACATGCTGCCCGTGAGCCTGAATCTCGACCTGCAGCAGGCCATTCCCGAGCGCCGCGCGGAGGCCTATGAGCGCCTGCTGATCGACGTGATTCGCGGCCGTCTCACACACTTCATGCGCCGCGACGAACTGGAAGCCGCATGGACGTGGGTCGAGCCGATTCTCGACGGCTGGAAGGAACTGAACGACCGCCCGCGCACTTACACGGCGGGCACGTTCGGACCGGCGGCATCGTCGGCGCTGCTCGCGCGCGAGAACATGTCGTGGGCCGAAGAGATGTAATGTGAAGGACCGCGAGCGCCGCGCTGCATGCGGGGCGCTCGCAGCATGTTTTTGGCTTTACTGATCGCCCGAATCCGGACGAAAAAGATCGAAGCCCGCGAATACGATCACACCGCTGAGCGCCATCAACGGCACCGAATGACGCCCGAGAAAAAGAACCCCGGCCGCAAGCCAGGTTGAAAGACAGAAAGCGCCGATGCGCCGCATGATGCCACTCCCTACTCTTTAATGCCCTTCTGAAGCGTGGCTGCGCATAACGCGTGCCGCGCGATTTCAACCCAACATCAGCCCAATGTCGCGCGCGCCGTGCGCAGACGCGACACCGTATCCACGAACGCCTCGCCGCCAAGCGTGCGCTTCAGGCGGCTCGCGACCGTCGCGCTCGCCGCATTGAGCGCCTCGCGTATCGCGATGGCCTGCGCCGTGGGCACGATCGCCACTTCGCGGCCGTCGCCATCCGTGCGCTGGCGCTCGACGTAGCCGCGCGCCTCCAGGCCGTCGAGCACGCGCGTGGCCGTGGGCCGCGCGATGGAGAGCAGCTCCGCCAGTTCGCGCTGCGGCAAACCTGGACGCTCCAGCACGGCGCGCAGCATGAAACCCTGCGGCGGCGAGAGCTCGAAGCGCTCGAAGGCTTGCGCCCATTCGCGCTCCAGGCGCCGCGCGAGCGCCGTGGTGTTGAAGTAAAGGCAATGATCGAACATGCGCACAGGATAACCCAATATAGTTAGCTATGCAACGATCTGCGCAGAAAGCGCATGTCTGCCCGCTGACAAATCAAGCGCACAGCAGCACAAAATAGAACGACCGGACGAATTTAGATCGCATCGGCTATGATGCAAAGACGCCGCAATCGTCTGGGCGGGCATGGCCGCCGTACACAACACTCACGGAGACATCGATGCAAATGCGCTGTTACTGCGTTATCCATCACGGCAAGCCGCTCGAACTGGTCGAGCGCGACGTGCCCGAGCCCAAAGGCACCGAGGTATTGCTGCGTGTGAAGGCCGCGGGCCTGTGCCATTCCGATCTGCACATCTGGGAAGGCTATTACGACCTGGGCGGCGGCAAGAAGCTCTCGCTCGCCGACCGCGGCATCAAGCTGCCGCTCACGCCGAGCCATGAAATCTGTGGCGAGGTCGCGGCGCTCGGCCCCGACGCGCAAGGCGCGCCGGAGGCGCTCGCGGCAGGCACGGCGGCAGTCGTGCATCCGTGGATCGGCTGCGGCGCATGCGCGGCCTGCCAGCGCGGCGAAGAGAATATCTGCGCGAAGCCGCAGTCGCTCGGCGTGCTGCGCGACGGCGGCTTTGCGGATTACGTGATCGTGCCGCATCCGCGCTATCTCGTGGATCTCGCCGGCCTCGATCCCGTCAAGGCCGCGCCGCTCGCCTGCGCGGGCGTGACGACGTATTCGGCCGTGAAGAAGTTCGGCGCGCGCATCCACGAAGGCCCCGTGGTCGTGATCGGCGCGGGCGGCCTTGGCATGATGGCGCTCGAAGTGCTCAAGGCGATGGGCGCACAAGGCGCGATCGTCGTGGACGTAGACCCCGCCAAGCGCGAAGCCGCGCTGGCGGCGGGCGCGCTCGCGGCCATCGATGCGCGCGCGGACGACGCCGTGCAGCAGATCATCGCGGCAACGGGCGGCGGCGCACGCGCGGTGCTCGACCTCGTGGGCGCGACGCCCACTGTCAAGCTCGCGCTCGACGCCTGCGCGCGCGGCGGCCACGTGGTGATCGTCGGGCTGATGGGCGGCGACCTCACGGTCTCGCTGCCCATCATCCCGATGCGGCCGCTGAAGATCGAAGGCAGCTACGTGGGCACGCTGCCCGAGCTGCGCGAACTCGTGACGCTGATGCGCGAAGGCAAGATGCAGCCTTCGCCCGTCTCCACGCGGCCGCTCACGGAAATCAACGAGGCGTTCGAAGCGCTCGTGCAGGGCAAGGTGGTCGGGCGGCAAATACTGGTGCCCTGATGCGTGGCATCGCGCGCGGCCTCATTCGGCCGCGCGCGATGATGAATCGTTCGGAATTCGAATCAATCGGGGAGATCGGCTCACGGTGACGATCCCCCGTTCTACGCGCGCAAGCGCCCCCCGAAGCCCTCCTACGGCCTACCCCCGGTGCTCGCTCCATTTTGCAAGCCATCTGCAAGCTTTTGCGGGCCAGATGCGCTTATCGCCCGAATAAGCGCACCGGATGCGCTCAATTCGCGCCGTTGACTGAGCACGAGCTGTCGTAATCTCGACACTGCCGCATTGTCCGTGTCGCCCACGCGCCGCGCCCCGTCTCTTACGATTTTCACTGTGACCATTTCGACGCCCCTCGCGCCCGCCCTCGACGACATCCTGCGCGCAGCCAATGCGCACTGCGAAGCGCACCGCTTCGCCGACGCGCTCGCGTTGCTCGAACCGCATGTCGGCGGCCAACCCGGGGCAACGGACGACGCCGCGCTCGCGCCGGCGCTCAATCTCGCGGCCCTGAGCGCGATGGGCACGGGCGACGCGGCGCGCGCCCAGGCGCTGTGGCAGCGCTGCCTCGCGGCAAAGCCCGACTTCGCGCAAGCGTACAGCGGCCTCGCCGCACTCTTTGCGGCGCTCGGCGTCCTCGATCAGGCCCAGGTGCTCTATGAACGGCTGCTGAGCCTCACGCCCGCCGATGCCGACGCACGCAGCAACCTGGGCGTCGTCCTGCAGCGCCAGACGCGCCACGCAGAAGCGGAAGCCGTCTTTCGCGCCGTGCTCGCGGACTGTCCCACGCACGCCGACGCCCACTACAACCTCGGCCTCCTGCTGCAGGGACAAGGCCGCCACGCAGAAGCCGAAAGCGCGTTTCGCGGTGCCATCGCCGCGAATGCGCGCCATGCGAAGGCGTACAACGCAATGGGCACCCTGCTGCGGGATCAGGCGCGCGGCGATGAAGCCGCCGAGGCCTTTCGCCAGGCCCTGCTGATCCACCCGCAGTATCCGGAGGCACTCAACAATCTCGCCACGCTGCTCAAGGCGTCCGGCAAGCTCGCCGAAGCGGAACTCGCGGTTCGTCTGGCGCTGCAGATTCGCCCCAACTTCATCGATGCGCTGAACAACCTCGGTTGCGTGCTCACCGACCTCAAGCGCGTGCCCGAGGCGGAGGTGGCGTTCCGCCAGACGCTCGCACTCGCGCCGAATCACGCCGAAGCGCAGTACAACCTCGGCGTCGCGCTGCATACGCTCGAGCGGCTGCCCGAGGCCGAGGCGGCGTACCGCGAAACGCTGCGCCGCCTGCCGGGCCGCGTCGAGGCCTATAACAATCTCGCCTGTGTGCTGATGGCGCTCGGGCGCCGCGCCGAAGCGTTCGAGGTGCTCCACGAAGCCGTGGCCGTGCGGCCCGATTTCGCCGAGGCGCACTTCAATATCGCGAGCCTGCACAAGGAGTACGGCCGGCTCGACGAAGCGGAGGCCGGCTACCGCCGCGCGCTCGACGCGAACCCGGAATACGGCGATGCGAAATTCCGCCTCGCCACACTGCTCATCAGCATGGGCCGCTTCGTAGAAGGCTTCGCGCGCTACGAATGCCGCTACACCATGCCCGGCTTCGTGCATCACGCGACGCAGCGTCTGCTGCAGTGTCCCGCCTGGCAGGGGGAGCCGCTCGCCGGCAAAGCGCTGTTGCTGTGGCAGGAGGACGGCCTCGGCGACATGCTGCAATTCGGACGCTATGCGCGCGTACTCAAGGAACAGGGCGCGGCGCACGTCGCGTTCGCCTGCCAGCCGCCGCTGCAGCGGCTCTTTCGCGGCGTGGACGGCATCGACGTCGTGCTCGGCCATGAAGCCGGCGCGGCGGCAGCCGGCCAGTTCGACTACTGGGTGAGCCCGATCAGCGTGCCCCACCGCCTGGGCACGACGCTGGAGACGATCCCCGCGCCGCTCGTCTACATGCCCGAGCCGGCGCTAGTCGAGCACTGGGGCGCGCGCCTCGCCACGCTCGCGCCGGGCCCGCGCATCGGCATCGTCTGGAAGGGCAACCCGAAGCATTTCAACGACACGCACCGCTCGCTGCCCTCGCTGGCCGCGCTCGCCCCGCTCTGGAACCTGCCGGGCGTGCAGTTCGTGAGCCTGCAAAAAGGCCAGGGCGAAGACGAAGCGCAGAATCCGCCTGCGAGCCTGCCGCTGCTGCACCTCGGCAGCGACGTGCACGATTTCGTCGACACCGCGGCGATCATCGCGCAGCTCGATCTCGTGATTTGCGTGGATACGTCCACGGCGCATCTGGCGGCGTCGCTCGGCAAGCCGTGCTGGGTGCTGCTGCCGCAGTACGACCTCGACTGGCGCTGGATGCACGAGCGCGAAGACTCGCCGTGGTATCCGGGCACGATGCGCCTGTTCCGCCAGCGCATGAACGAAGCGTGGAGCGCCGTCGTGGAGCGCGTGCGCGCGGCGTGCGCGGAACGCTTCGGCGTTTGAAACTTCGCGGGATTTCGGGGGATGAGGGAGGCGCTCGCGCGCCTCAATCCCAGATGTTGCGGAACGCCACGGCGGCGATCACCGGCACGCACATCACAAGCGGAATGGCGAAGTACGGAATCTCCAGATCGACGACCCACTTGTAGACGATCCAGCCGATACCCAGCGCGAGCGTGAGCACGCCCACGAGCGCCGTGAGGGTGTTCAGCAGCCACGTGGGCGGCTGCTTTCGCGCGGGTTTATTCTCGGGTGACGGGTTCATGGCGGCGATGGCGGAAAGCGAAGGCGTCTCGATCCGGAGTGCGGATGGTGGGTATTTTACCCCGCGGCACGCCTTCAGCCTAAGCCCACCGCACCCGCGGTCTTTACCTCCCAGGTAATCGATTCCGTGCCCGGCGCGCCCTATTCTCGCAAGCGTGGCCCCACCCTTTCACGCTCACGAGACCTGCCAT
Source organism: Paraburkholderia sp. EG286B (assembly GCF_040965655.1). Lineage (NCBI taxonomy): Bacteria > Pseudomonadati > Pseudomonadota > Betaproteobacteria > Burkholderiales > Burkholderiaceae > Paraburkholderia > Paraburkholderia sp. EG286B. The sequence goes on from NZ_JBFRCF010000001.1 coordinate 259,044, forward strand.
GACCGCCTACGCCATTGCCCACCTGCGCGACGTCGAACCCTGCCCCGCCATCGTCGAATATCTGGAGAAGATCGACGCCACGCTCGCCCCTTTCGGCGGCCGCTTCGTCATTCACGAAGGCCGCGTGGAGCGGCTCGAGGGCAAGTTTTCCGGCGACCTCATCATGATCGAATTTGCGAGCCGCGAGATCGCGCGCGCGTGGTATCGCTCCAGCGCCTATCAGGCGATCCTGCCGCTGCGCGCGGAGCACTCGCGCGGCGAAGTGTTCCTGATCGATCAGGTCGAGATGCCGCATCGCGCGACCGATGTGCTGCGTCCCGCCCACGAAAACGGCTCGGCGAAGTGAAAGCATTTCGTTAGCTCGCAACCAGCAGCGAATGCTTTTCGCGCGGCACGTTTGCAAAGGAAATTCATCGCCTGCAAACGTTTTCGTGCGTTTCACAATTCTTTCTTCATCGACGGCGAAACTGTGCGCGACCCATCCCCACAGAACGGATGCGCACATGAGAATACGCCGTCCCAACCGCGTGCCGACGACCCTGTCGACCGCGGCGATCGTTGTACTCGCAACCATCATGCTCGATGCATGCGGCCCGGGCTACGGCTCGTCGGCGGCTTCGTCGACGCCCGATCCATCGGAAAGCCAGAGCGCCGCAACGCAATCGCCATTGGCGAACAGCGCGCGCATCACGCCGCTGCCGACCGACACGAATGCGGCGGCGAATGCATCGACAAACACCTCTGCGAACCCGAGCGCCATACCCGCTTATGGCGCGAACGCGGCAACCGCCGCGAACACCGCGAGCGACCCCGTGCAAGGCGCACAGGCCAGCCTCGCCGCCGACAGCGACCAGGTCACGCCGGTCCTGAGCTACGCGCCTGGCGACAACGCGCAGACCCAGGCCAGCAACGGCAACGATTCCAGCAGTCCCGCAACATCCAGCCATTGAAGCATTGCACCTGCGTGCCCTTGCGCCAGTGCGCCGTCGGGGCACGACACTCCAACCCCAAGCAGAAAGGTGAGCAACAATGACGTCAAACAGCCGTCGCCGTTTCCTGCAGACCGTCGCGCAATCGGGCGCCGCCGCCGCAGCGATGACCGTTCTTCCCGAATCGATTCGCAATGCGCTGGCCATTCCGGCCAATTCGCGCACGGGCACGATCCGCGATGTCGAGCACATCGTCGTGTTCATGCAGGAGAACCGTTCGTTCGACCACTACTTCGGCCATATGCGCGGCGTGCGCGGCTATAACGACCGCCTGCCCATTCCGCTGCCGGGCGGCCTGCCGGTGTGGTATCAGCCGTCGAAGGAAGACGCCACGAAGCCCGTGCTGCCGTTCCACCTCGACACGTTCAAGACGAGCGCGCAATGCGTGGGCGACCTCGACCACTCGTGGTACCCGACGCAGTACGCGATCAACAACGGTCTGTACAACCAGTGGCCGCAGTACAAGACCGACATGACGATGGGCTACTACCTGCGCGCGGACATTCCGTTCCACTACGCGCTGGCCGACGCCTTCACGGTGTGCGACAACTACTTCTGCTCGCTGCCTGGCCCGACGCACCCGAACCGCTCGTATCTGATGACCGGCATGGTCGATCCGACCGGCACGATGGGCGGCCCGCTGCTGGACAACAACGACTACGTGGATGGCGACGTGCCGCCCACGTACCAGGAGCTTTCGTGGACGACCTACCCCGAGCGCCTGCAGGCCGCGGGCATCTCCTGGCAGATCTACCAGCAGGGCACGAACGGCAGCGACCCGCTGAACGGCAACTACGGCACCAACATCCTGCAGAACTTCGCGAACTTCATCAACGCGCAGCCCGGTTCGGCGCTCTACCAGCGCGCGCAGACGGTGCGCACCATCGCCGACCTCAAAAACGACGTACTCCAGAACAATTTGCCGCAAGTCTCGTGGCTGCTGCCGCCCGCTGCGTTCTCGGAGCACCCGAAGTACACGCCGGCCTATGGCGCGGAATACACCTCGCAGATCATCGAAGCGCTGACTTCGAATCCCGATGTGTGGAGCAAGACCGTGCTCTTCATCATGTATGACGAGAACGACGGCTTCTTCGACCATATCGTGCCGCCGCAGCCGCCCACGACGTCCACGCAGGGCAAGTCGACGGTGAGCGTGGACGGCGAAATTCACAACGTGATCAACCCGGCGGGCCGCGGCGGCAAGTACACCGCCGACGGCCTGCCCTACGGCCTCGGACCGCGCGTGCCGATGACGGTCGTCTCGCCGTGGACCAAGGGCGGCTTCGTCTGCTCGCAGGTGTTCGACCACACGTCGGTGATCCGCTTCATCGAGGCGCGTTTCGGTGTGCAGGAGCCCAACATCACGGCGTGGCGCCGCGCGGTGTGCGGCGACCTCACCACGTGCTTCGACTTCCGCACGCCCGACGCCACGATGCCCACGCTCCCCGACACGAGCAACTACATGGCGCTCGCCGACAACCAGTGTTCGGCCAACTCGGCACCCACGGTGCCGGCCACGCCGCTGCCGATCGACGCGCAGGAGCCCGGCGTGCGCTACGCGCGCGCGCTGCCCTACGAGCTACATGTGAACGGGAAGGCCGAAGCGCAGAACAACACGCTGTCGATCACGTTCGCGAACAAGGGCCGCCAGGGCGCGCACTTCTACGTGTACGGCACGAACCGCAGCGACGGCCCGTGGCGCTATACGGTCGAAGCCGGCAAGGCGCTCGACGAGACGTGGGGCCTCACCGTGACGAACGGCGTCTATGCGTTCGAGGTGCATGGCCCGAACGGCTTCCTGCGCCGCTTTGCGGGCACGGCCGCGCAATCGGGTCCGGGCAAGTCGGGCCGCGCCCCGGAGCCTACCGTGACGGCGCACTACGACGTAGCCAACGGCAACCTCTTCCTCAGGTTCTCGAACGCGGGCAGCAGCGTCGCGCACCTGAACGTGAGCGACAACGCCTATGGCGCGCACGAGCGCAACGTGGTCGTGCCGGCCGGCGCGCAGATCGACGAAGTCTGGGTCCTCGCCTCGAGCCATCACTGGTACGACCTCACGGTCACGAGCCGCGACGACGCGACGTTCGCCTGGCGCTTCGCCGGACACATCGAGAACGGCCGGCCGAGCATCAGCGATCCGGCGGCCGTTGCGCCGGTCACAAAGCTGAACTGAGCCCGACGCAAGCCACTGTTTTACGATTTCTTTTCTGTTTCTCTATTTGCGGCGCCTTCGGGCGCCGCTTTTTTTTGCGCAGAAGATCCGCTTCGTCTCAAAGTGTGGGTAAAAGGGGCCAACGACACCTTCGCGATGGCATGCCCTGCAGCCTCGGCAAACCAGTGGCACAATGGGCGCTCCGCATTTTCCGGCGCCCGCCCGCGCGCATTGCCGTGCGCGCGGCGGGCGCCTGTCGTTGAACCGTTGACAAGGATCGTCCCATCATGAGTTCCAGCGTGAAGCCCTATCCCGACACCCAGATCTACATCGACGGCGCATGGCGCGCCGGCGCGAAGACGATTGCCGTGATCGACCCCGCGACCGAAGCGGAAATCGGCCGCCTGAGCCTCGCCAGCGAGCAGGATCTTTCGGATGCGGCCACCGCGGCCGAGCGCGCCTTCCGCGCATGGCGCAAGGTCTCGCCGCTCGAGCGCAGCAAGCTCATGCGCCGCGCCGCGCAGCTGCTGCGCGACCGCGCGGACGACATCGCTGCGATCATGACGCGCGAACAGGGCAAGCCGTTCGGCGAAGCGAAGCTCGAAACGCTCGCGGGCGGCGACACGATCGACTGGTTCGCCGAAGAGGGCCGCCGCACCTATGGCCGCGTGATCCCGTCGCGTTCGGACGCCGTTCGCCAGATCGTCACGCGCGAGCCGGTGGGTCCGGTCGCCGCGTTCACGCCCTGGAACTTCCCGCTCAACCAGGCCGTGCGCAAGGTGTCGGCCGCACTCGCCTCGGGCTGTACCGTCGTGCTCAAGGGACCGGAAGAAACGCCGGCCAGCTGCGCCGAACTCGTGAAGGTGTTCGCCGACGCGGGCCTGCCCGCCGGCGTGCTGAACCTCGTGTTCGGCGTGCCCGCGGAAGTGTCGTCGTACCTGATCGCGCATCCGGCGATCCGCAAGATCTCGTTCACGGGCTCGACGCCGGTGGGCAAGCTGCTCGCCTCGAAGGCCGGCGAGCACATGAAACGCGCCACGATGGAGCTGGGCGGCCACGCCCCCGCCATCGTGTTCGCCGACGCCGACGTGCCGCGCGCCGCGAAGCTGCTCGCGAGCGCGAAGTTCCGCAACGCGGGCCAGGTGTGCATCTCGCCCACGCGCTTCATGGTGGAAGACGCTGCGTACGACGAGTTCGTCGAGCACTTCGTCGCGACGACGCGCGCGATCAAGGTCGGCAATGGTCTCGAAGACGGCGTGCAGATGGGCCCGCTCGCGAACGACCGCCGCCTCGCCGCCATGGAACGCCTCGTGGCCGACGCGCGCGAACAGGGCGCGAAGGTGCTGACGGGCGGCGAGCGCGTGGGCCGCGAAGGCTACTTCTTCGCGCCGACCGTGCTCACCGACGTGCCGCTTTCCGCGCGCATCATGAACGAAGAGCCGTTCGGCCCGATCGCGCCGATCTCGCGTTTCTCGAGCTACAAGGACGCGATCGTCGAAGCGAACCGTCTGCCGTACGGTCTCGCCGCGTATGCCTACACGCGTTCGAGCGCGACCTCGGCCGCACTTTCCGACGACGTAGAAACCGGCATGCTGTCGATCAACCATCACGGCCTCGCCCTGCCGGAAACGCCGTTCGGCGGCGTGAAGGACTCGGGTTACGGCTCGGAAGGCGGCAGTGAAGCGATGGAAGCCTATCTCGTCACGAAGTTCGTGACCGAGCATCGTTGATCGCTTCACGCTGAAAACGCGCGCGCTTCTCTGGCTTACGGCCCGGGAAGCGTACGCGGATATTGCGGCAAGCCGTCCGCGAGATGCACCCAGGCCAGCTTTTGCGAGGTCCAGCTGTGATTTTCGGGCGGCGCGTCGTCGGGACGATCGAGCGTGCCGGTCGCGACGTCGATCTCGCCCGCGAACGCCGCATGCCGGTAGGTGAGCGGCGTGCCGCAATCGGCGCAGAACGCGCGCTCGACACCGGGACTCGACACATGCGTTTTCGTTGCGCCCGCAACGAGCTGGAATGCACTCCACGGCACACTGAGCCAGCCGACGAACGGCGCACCCGTTGCGCGCCGGCAATCCGCGCAATGGCATACCGTGCTGCCAACCGGCGCAGCCGAAATCTGGTAGCGGACCTTGCCGCATAAACAGCCGCCAGTCAGCATCGCTCTCTCCTTCGCGCATCTGTTTCGCTTAACACTTTCAGCGCTGCAAACCCGCCCGCCCGAGCATCGTTGCACGATTTCGATTTGGGCATGGAATAAACCGCAGTGACGTGTTGTTGACGCCAGTAACGCCCCTCGGGCCATCGACTGGATCCATCATGCATACACTCGCACACTTTTCGCTTTCGCATGCGTTGCAGCGCGCGGGCAGCGGAGCCCGCCCGTGAACCGTGCCCCGATCTGCATGCCATGCCGGCTCGCGGCCATTGCGGTGGTGGTGGGTTGCGCTGGCGCGGCATTTGCATGGACGGCCGGCTGGCTCACTCCGAAGCGCCTCACCGCGCCGCATATCATCAATACGTTCGAGTCGAACTACGGCATCCATACGGGCTATCGGCGCAATCACGCCAAGGGGCTCTGCGTGGATGGCTGGTTCGAAAGCAACGGCAACGGCGCGCAGGTCTCGCGTGCGGCCGTGTTCGCACCCGGACGCACGCCCGTGATCGGACGCTTCGCCATTCCCGGCAGCAACCCGGCCGCGCCGGATGCAAGCACGCCCGTGCGCAGCATGGCGCTGCTGTTCCAGTTGCAGGACGGCGAGCAGTGGCGCACCGGCATGAATTCCGTACCGATCTTCGTCGTTCGTACCCCGAAGCAGTTCTATAGCCAGCTGGTCGCCTCGAAACCGGACCCGGCAACGGGCAAGCCCGACCCCGCAAAGCTCGACGCCTTCTTCCAGGCTAACCCGGAGACGCTGCCGTTCCGCCAGTGGCTGAAGGCGCACCCGCCCGCCTCCAGTTTTGCGAATACAGCGTTCTATAGCGTCAACGCGTTCGTCGCGACCGATGCCGCTGGCAACCAGCATGCCGTGCGCTGGCAGACCGTGCCCGAGGTGGCTTATGCACCGCAAACGCCGGCAGAAAAAGCCGACCCGAACTTCCTCGCCGACGACTTCACTACGCGTTTCGCCGGAGGACCGCTACGCTGGCATCTGGTGCTCACGGTCGCCGCACCCGGCGACCCCACGAACGACGCCACGCAGTCATGGCCCGCGGACCGCCAGCAGATCGACGCCGGCACGCTGGTCCTGCAGCGCGCCGAGCCGCAAGCCAACGGCATGTGCCGCGACGTGAACTACGATCCGACCATCCTGCCCAACGGCCTGAAGCCTTCTGACGACCCCTTGCTCGCCGCCCGTTCGGCAGCGTATGCCGTTTCGTTCAATCGACGCACGCGCGAGGAAGCCAACCTCGCGCCAACGCATGGAGGCGCGCAGCCATGAAACAACCGGGCCAACACTTCAGCGCACTCCAGCGCCTGCTGCACTGGTCGATGGCAGTCCTGATCGTCACGATGCTGTTCGTCGGCGTGGGGATGGTCTCGACCGTCTCGAGGCTGCATGACACCTTGATCGCGTTCCACCGGCCGCTGGGTATCGCGCTGCTCGCGCTCGTGCTGCTGCGCCTGGCCGTGCGGCTCACACGCGGCGCGCCGCCCTTGCCCGCCGATCTGCCCATCTGGCAGCGCCTCGGCGCGCACGCCTCGCATCTCGCGCTCTATGCATTGATGATCGCCATGCCGCTGATCGGCTGGTCGATGCTATCGGCGGGCGGCTATCCCATCATGATGTTCAGCGGTGTGCACCTGCCGCCGATCGTGCCGCATAACGTGACGCTCTATGCATGGCTGCGCGCCGCGCATACATGGCTCGCCATGGCGCTCTATGCGACCGTGCTGCTGCATCTGGGCGCCGCGCTCTTTCACGCGCTCATTCGCCGCGACGGCGTGCTCGCCAGCATGGCGCGCGGAGAGGCACGCAGTTGACGTGCAGTTCCTGCGCGTGCAAAGCGCGCAGGAACCCGGCCTGTGAATCAAACGTGCGCATCACGCCCGGCCACTGGCGGCACGGGCGGTTCCATGAGTTCCTGAAGCAGCGCCTCGCGCGCGCTTCGGCGGCGCACCCATAGCGCCGTGAGCATCGGCACGAGGATCGCGGTCACGAGGCAGGCGGTGGCGACCATCGCCGTTGCCGCTGGAACGAGCGGCTTGAAACGCGGAATCATCTCGCCGATGATGGCCGGATTCGCCACCGCCGCGCCCGCCGTGGACGAAGCCGCGAGCCCCGCCGCACCGTTGCCGCCCGCAATCAGGCGATCGGCAAGAATCAGCGGAATGCCGGTCACGACGATCACGCCAAGCCCTAGCACCACGCCCGGAATGCCGCTCGTGACGATCACGTTGAGATCGATGCCGTTGCCAAGCGCAAAGCCAAAGAACGGGATGAGCGGATGCACGCAGCGGCCGAACAGCTCGCGCAGGTCGCTATCGAGATTGCCCAAGGCAAACCCGATCAGAAACGGTAGCACGGCGCCCACGAAAAGCCGCGGCTCGAAAAAGGCCACGCCGGTCGCGCCGAGGATGATCATGCTGACGAGCGGCCCCGACTCGACCGACATCAGCACGAACGCGCCCGCCTCTTCCTTCGTGCCGTATTGCTGCATCACGGCCGCGTAGAGGCCGCCGTTGGTCATGTCCATCGAGGTCGTGATGGCGAGCACCGAGAGCCCGGCGAAGAGCCCGGTTTTCACGCCGTCGACGGGGATGAAATGCGCGGCGACCAGCGTGGCGACCCAGGCCACGATCATCTTCGTGACGAGCAGCGTGCCGGACTTGCGCAGCACGGTGCCGGTCGCGCGCAGGTCGATCGTCGCGCCCATGCAGAAGAACCAGACCGCGAGAATCGGGACGGTGCCGGTGATCAATCCATTGGTGAACGAACCAAAGTATTTGCCCGCGCCCGGCGCGAACGTATGAACACAGGCGCCGAGCAGCAGCGGCACCAGCATCAGGCCGCCTGGTATGCGGTCTATGGCCTTCTTCAGCTTCATGCCTCCTCCGTGGACTTTGCATCCGGTTGCCGGATCGGCACGTCGGCGCGTCCGGCTTTTTTCTCGCGGTGCTCCCTTTCCGGAAACAGGATAGCAGCGTGAAAGGAACGCCGTTCCGATTTTTACGTGGAAAATCGTCCACGTTTACCCGCTAACGCCTCACTATGTGGGCAGAGCGCTTGCCAAACACACTATGGCGTCGCAACATTCCGGACCGATGTTCCGAAAATTCGAATCTGCACTATAGTCCACGAGAGACGGGGCACCGCCCATCCGACGGAGACATGGCATGGAAGTCAGACAAAGCCTCAACAGCGAATACGCGAAGACGCTCGACACGGCGGGACTGCGCCGCGAGTTCCTCATCGAACGCGTGTTCGAGTCCGATGCGCTGACGCTCACCTACAGCCACGTGGACCGCATCATCGCGGGCGGCGCGATGCCCGCCACGCGCGCGGTCGAGGTGAGCGCCGCGCTCGGCAAGTCGATCGGCGTGAGCTATCTGCTGGAGCGGCGCGAACTGGGCGCGATCAATATCGGCGGCGACGGCTGGGTCGACGTGGACGGCGTGCGTCACGCGGTACGCAACGAGGAAGCGATCTATATCGGCAAGGGCACGCAGGCCGTCGCATTCGGCAGCGACGATGCGGTGCGGCCCGCGAAGTTCTACCTCAACTGCGCACCCGCGCATACGGCGTATCCCACGCGCACCATTTCGCTATCCGAAGCATCGCCGCAAGCGCTCGGCGAGGCGGCCACGAGCAACCGGCGCACGATCTACAAGTTCATCGTGCCGGAGGTGCTGCCCACCTGCCAGCTTTCGATGGGGATGACCAAGCTCGAACCCGGCAGCCTCTGGAACACCATGCCGTGCCACACGCACGAGCGGCGCATGGAGGTGTACTTCTATTTCAACGTCGCCGACGACGCCGCCGTCTTCCACATGATGGGCGAGCCGCACGAAACGCGGCACCTCCTCGTGCACAACGAACAGGCCGTGATTTCGCCGAGCTGGTCGATCCACTCGGGCGTCGGCACGCGCGCCTATACGTTCATCTGGGGCATGGTCGGGGAGAACCAGGTATTCGGCGACATGGACCATCTCGCCGTGCGCGATCTGCGCTGAACTCCACACCGGCATCGACCTACGACACGAGGTCCGCGCATACATGGCATCCAGCACCTTCAATCCGTTCGATCTCAGCGGCAAGATCGCCATCGTCACCGGCAGCAACACGGGCCTCGGCGCGGGCATGGCGCTCGCGCTCGCGCAGGCCGGTTGCGACATCGTCGGCGTTTGCAGGGGCGAGCCCGGCGACACGCCTGCGCGTGTCGAGGCCCTCGGGCGCCGCTTCGTCGACGTGCGCGCCGACCTCGGCTCGATCGCGCCCGTGGAGGACATCGTGCGCGCCGCCGTCGAAGCCTGTGGACGGATCGACATCCTCGTGAACAACGCCGGCGTGATTCGCCGGGAAGACGCCCTCGCCTTCGGCGAAGACGACTGGGACGCCGTCATGGACGTCAACCTCAAGAGCGTGTTCTTTCTCGCTCAGGCGGCCGCGCGCCGGTTCGTCGCGCAGGGCGGCGGCGGCAAGATCATCAATATCGCGTCGATGCTGTCGTTCCAGGGCGGCATTCGCGTGGCTTCCTATACGGCCTCGAAAAGCGGCGTGCTGGGCCTCACCCGCCTGCTCGCCAACGAATGGGCCGCCCACGGCATCAACGTCAACGCGATCGCGCCCGGTTATATGGCGACCGCCAACACGGCCGCGTTGCGCGAGGACACCCAGCGCAACGGCGAGATCCTCAGCCGCATTCCCGCCGCGCGCTGGGGCGAGCCGGACGATCTCGCCGGCCCCGTGGTGTTTCTCGCCTCGGCGGCAGCGGATTACGTGCATGGCCATACGCTCGCCGTGGACGGCGGCTGGCTTGCGCGCTAGCCCACGCGGCGCGCACGGGACGCGGTATGCTCCCGTCAGGGAGTCACATGGACCAGCAACAATGGCAGCAGGCGTAGAAAAAACGGCAAATCCGGGCAAGGGGCAGCGCAGCGCACAGGAGCACGCAATGAACGAAATGGACGGCGGCACGGAGAAAGGCGAATCGGTTTCGTCGATCGGCCGCGTGTTTGCGATCCTCGGCGCGCTGGGCGAGAACGGGCCGATCGGCATTAGCGAGCTTTCGCAGCGTCTTGCGCTTTCGAAAACCACCGTGCACCGCGTGCTGCAAACGCTGAAGGCGCTAGGCTACGTCGCGCAGGAAGTCGAAACCGACCGCTATCGTCTGACGATCCGGCTGTTCGAACTCGGCGCGAAGGCGCTCGAAAGCGTCGACCTCGTGCGCGAGGCCGACATCGAGATGCGACGCATTGCGCAAGCCACGCGTGAAGCGGTTCATCTCGGCGCGTTCGACGAAGACGCGATCATCTACATCCACAAGATCGACTGCGATTACGGCCTGCGCATGCAGTCGCGCATCGGGCGGCGCAATCCGCTGCATAGCACGGCAATCGGCAAAGTACTGCTCGCGTTCATGCCGCCCGCCGACGCGCAGGAAACGCTTTCGCATGTGGAATTCAGGAAGTCGACGCAGAAAACGCTCACTTCCGCCGACGCGGTGCTGAGCATTCTTCCGCACGTGCGCGAGCAAGGCTACGGCGAAGACAACGAAGAGCAGGAAGATGGTTTGCAGTGCCTGGCGGTGCCGGTGTTCGACCGCTTCGGGCATGTGATCGCCGGCCTCTCGATCTCGTTTCCGACCATGCGCTGCGGCGCGGACACGAAAGCGCACTACGTCGCCCTGCTCAAGCGCGCGGGCGCAGCGATCTCGGCGCGGCTCGGCTATCGCGAGCCGGCCGCGCACGAGCATGCGCCCGCCGAACCCGGCTAGCCCGGCGTGGCGGCGGTCGCCGCCGTGGCTGCCGCAGTGGTCCGCCAGCCGAGACCGAGGCTCTTCTGCAGCGACACGAAGTCCTTGAGCAAATCGGCCTGGCCCGACACCACGTTCTGCTGCGCGGCGAATTCCGTGCGCTGCGTGTCGAGCAGATCGACGAGGCTCGACGCCCCCGCGCGGTAGCGCTGGCGCATGAGCGTCGCCGAACGCTCGGCGGAAACCTGCACCTTCTGCAAGGTCACCAGATGCTCGCGCTGATAGCCATAGCGCGACAGCGACGCGTTGGCGTCCTGCAATGCCGCGAGCACGGCCTTTTCGTAATGCGCTTCGGCTTCGTCACGCGACGCTTGCGCGCCGTGCACCGCGCCCAGCGTGCGCCCGAAGTCGAACACGTTCCATTGCAGATACGGCGCCCCTACCCAGCTGAAATTGCTCTTGCGGAACAGGTGCCCCGGCTCCGCGGCCGTAAAGCCGAGGTCGCCGAACAGCGTGAGCTTGGGCAGAAAGTCCGCCACGTGCTCGCCGATCTGCGCGTTGCTCGAGGCGAGACGCCGCTCCGCCGCGCGAATATCGGGGCGCTGCGCGAGCATCGTGGTGGGATCGCTCACGGGCACGCTGGCGGGCATCGTGGGCAGCGGCTGCGTCTGTGCCAGTTCCGCATCGAGCGCGCCAGGTGCCTTGCCGGTGAGCACCGCCAGTTGATCCAGCGATATTTCGACTTGCGCCGCGAGCGGCGTGATCGTGGAGCGCGTGTTTTCCACCTGGGTGGTGAGCCGCTCCACGTCCACCTCGGCCGCGGTGCCGCCCGCGCGGCGCTGCTCGGTGAGCGTGAGCATCTCCTGCTGCAGCTGCGCCGTGTGCTGCGCGATGGCGAGGCGCTGCTGCTCGTCGCGCAGGTCGATATAGGCCTGCGCGACTTCGGCCGCGAGCGATACCTGGGTGTCCGCAAGATCGGCGTCCACGGCATCGGCCTCGTCGCTTGCCGCTTCCACGGCGCGGCGCGTGCCGCCGAACAGATCGATTTCCCACGAGGCATCGAAGCCCGCCGTGTAGAACGTGATCGGGCCGCCGCCCGAAGAGCCGCCCTGCCCCGAACTGCTGCTCGACGACGTCAAGGCGCTCAGGTTTGGCTCACGCATGCGGATCGCCGCCGCGCTCGCGCCGACCTTCGGCAGTTCGGCGGCGCGTTGCTGCTGCAGTTGCGCGCGCGAGGCGCGCAAACGCGCCTGCGCCGCGCGCACATCGGGATTGTGGGCGAGCGCCGCGTCGATCAGCGTGTTCAGTTGCGGGTCGTTCAGCGCAAGCCACCATTGGCTCGGTGCGCGCGCGGGCGTCACGCCTTGCGCGGGCGTGCGCAGGAACGAAGTGGCATTCGCCGCTTCGGGCGCGACGGCCGGTGCGCCGTGATAGTCGGGGCCGACGGTGCAGGCTGCCAGCGCGCAGGCAGCGGCGCACGCGCTCAGCGCGGCATAGGAGAGTCGGAAGTAACGGGTTGCCGTCATGAGTCAGTGATAATCTTCAGTGGCCGCCAGACGGCGCTTGTGCGCCAGGCTGCGGCTTCTTGAGCAGGAGCGCGAGCGGCACGCACGCCGCCAGGGCGATGCCGAGCACCCAGAATGTTTCGGAGTACGTGATGACCATCGATTGCTGCGCGATTTGCGCCGCGATCTGGCCGAGCGCCTGCAGTTGCGAGTGCGCCATGTCGCCCGTCTGCGTGAACCAGCTGGCCGCGCTCCCGGCCACACGCTCCTGGCCGATGACCGAGTTGGCGCTGAGCGATTCGCGCAGCACGGCCGTATGGAACGCCTCGCGCCGGTCGATGAGCGTGCCGATGATCGCAAGCCCCACCGAGCCGCCCAGATTGCGCGCCATGTTGTAGAGCCCGGCCGCGTCGCCGGAATCTTCGCGCGACACCGCCGCCATCGAGGCCTGGTTCAGCGGCATCATCGCGAGCATTTGCGCCACGCCGCGCACGAGCTGCGACCAGACGAAATCGTGACCGACGCTCTGCGCCGTGAGCGAAATGTCGAGCATGCAGCTCAGCGTGAAGAGCAGCAGCCCGGACACCACCAGGATGCGAAAGTCCACCTTGCCCAGCAGGCGCGGCAGAATCGGCATCACGAGGAACGCGGGTAGCCCCGAAAGCAGCATGATCGCGCCGGACTGCTGCGCGTTATAGCCGGCAACGAGGCTCAGAAACTGCGGCAGCAGGTACGAAATGCCGTAAAGCCCGGCGCCCACCGCGAACACGATGATGATGACGCTCGCGTAGCGCGGATTGCGCATGAGCGACAGACGCAGAATCGGCTTTTTCGCGGTGAACTGCGAAAGCGCGATGAGCACCATGCCCGCGAGCGAGATCCACGTGAGCGTGACGATGAAGTTCGACTCGAACCAGCGTTCGCGCTGGCCCTCTTCGAGCACGACGGTCAGCGAACTCAGGCCCACCGCCAGCCCGGTAATGCCGAGCCAGTCCGCCTTGAGAAAGGCTTCCCAGTGCGGCCGGTCGGGTTCGAGGCCGACGATAAGCAGCGTGATGAGCGCGAGACACACCGGCAAATTGATGAAGAAGCACCAGCTCCAGCTGATGTTCTCCGCGAGCCAGCCGCCCACCACGGGCCCGAGCAGCGGGCCGAGCAGCACGATCAGGCCGAACACCGTCATGCCCACGGGCAGCTGCGAGAGCGGCAGGCGCGTGCGGATGATGGTCTGCCCGGTCGGGATCATCGCGCCGCCCGTGAAGCCCTGGCCGATGCGCCCGGCGATCATCATGCCGAGCGTGGTCGACCAGCCGCACATCATCGAAAAGGTAATGAAGAGCGCCGAGTTCGCGAGCAGGAAATTTCGCAGCCCGAACACCCGCGTGAGCCACGCGGCGAGCGGAATCATCACGATCTCGGACATCAGGTAGCCGGTGGAGATCCACGTGCCCTCGGTGCCGGTCGCGCCAATCTGCCCCTGGATCTGCGGCAGCGCCGAGTTCGTGATGGAAATGTCGAGCGTGGCCATCAACGCGCCCAGCGCACCCGCCGCGACGGCGATCCAGTCCGCCGCGCTCGCGCGCTCGCCATGCGGATGCGGCACCGCTGCGCGAGCCGTATTAGCCACGGTGGTTCTCTTGGTCGATACGGCGGTCGTCCTCGCGCGCGGAGCGCGTGTCGACATCGACGGTCACCGACATGCCCGGCAGCAGCACGCTGCGCGTTTCCGGCCCGGTTTCGAGGCGGATGCGCACCGGCACACGCTGGACGATCTTCGTGAAGTTGCCGGTGGCGTTCTCGGGCGGCAAGAGCGCGAACTGCGCGCCCGTACCCGGCGAGAAGCTGTCCACCACGCCGTGCAGCGTGTGGCCAGGCAGCGCGTCGACGTGCAGCTCCACGGGCTGGCCCGCGCGCATCCGGCCGATCTGCGTTTCCTTGAAGTTCGCCGTGAGGTAGGTGCGCTGCACCGGCACGACGGTCAGCATGCGCGTGCCCGGCTGCACGTACTGGCCCACGCGCACGCTACGGTCGCCCACGCGGCCCGCCAGCGCGCTCTTCACCACAGTGTTGTCGAGGTCGAGCTGCGACTGCGCAGCGTTCGCACGCGCCGCCTCGAGCTGCGCGCGCGCCTGCGAGAGCTGCGCGTTCAGCGCCGAAATCTGCGAGCGTGCGGACGTGACGGCGGCTGCGTCGGCGGCGAGCGTGGCCTGCGCCTTGTCGCGTTCGCTCTTGAGTTCGGCGAGCCGTTCAGTCGTTTCCGCACCCGTGGCCGCGAGCGGCGCGTAGCGCGCCACTTCGTCGTTCGCGTGGCGCAGGCTGACCTGGGCGACTTCCTGCTGCGCCTGTGCCTGAGCGACGTTCGCGCGCTGCTGCTCGATCTGCGCCTGTGCATGCTCGATGTCCGCCGTGCGCGCGTCGACGGTGGCCTGCGCCTGGTCGAGCGCCACCTGATACTGGCGCGCGTCGAGCTTCACGAGCGGATCGCCCGCCTTCACGGCCTGGTTATCGGCGACGTAGACGTCCGTCACATAGCCGCTCACCTTCGGCGCGATCGTCACGCTGTCGGCCTGCAGATAGGCGTCGTCAGTGGATTCGATGAAGCGCCCGACGACCCACCAGTGGCCCAGCCACACCGCCGCGGCGACGAGCGCCGCCAGTCCCAGCAGGATCAGAAGGGTTCGTTTCGCGCCGCTGCGCGCAGGTGCAGCGGCGGCGTCCGGCACGTCGCGTCCGGGCGCGCCTGCAGTCGTAGACATGTTGTTGATTCTCAATTTATTCCAGTCGGCAAAATTATTCCACCTGGAAAAATTGTGTCAAGTGTTATATTTCGCAGGGATACGAAAGGAAATGCATGAGCGAAGGTAAGAAACTGCGACGTTCGCCCGAAGGAGGCTATGCGCGTGGCGACGAGACACGTCGCAAGATCATCGAGGCGGCCATCAGTCTGTTCGGGCAGCACGGCTTTGACGGCGCCTCCACGCGCGACATCGCCGCGCGCGCGGGCGTGAATGCACCGGCGCTGCAGTATTACTTCGAGAACAAGGAAGGCCTCTACCGCGCCTGCGCGGAGTCGATCGCCGACGAATCGTGGCAGTCGTTCGAGCCGGCCGTGCAGCGCGCGCGCGAAGCGCTCGAGCGCAATGCGGACACCGAAGCGCTGATCGACGCCTTCCTCGACATCCAGTCGGCCGTGGCCGACCGTTCCTTCGTCAAGCAGCACGGGCCGGACCAGCGTCTCTTCTTCGCGCGCGAACAGGGCGGCGGCGAACCGGAGATCGGCTCGGAAATCCTGCGTGAGCGCGTGCGCTCGCCGCTGAACACCATCAACGTGGAACTGCTCGAACGCATTACCGGCATGCCGGCCGACGATCCGCTCACCGTGGTGCGCATGTTCAGCCTGTATGGGCAGTTTCTGCTGTTCTTCATCGCGCGCCGCTCCACGCTCACGATGCTCGGCTGGGACGACATCGACAGGGCAAAGGCCGATTTTCTGAAGGTGAGCATCGCGGAACAGACGCGCGTGCTGTTGCGCCACTGGAATCGCGAGCGCGACAAGCCCAATCGCTCAAGATAACTAAGCACTATTCAGGCGGCGGGCACGATCACGCGGCGCCAGTGGGGAATCCACGTGGCGCCTCCGCGCCCATGTTAGGGTGCGGGATTCCCTCCCGCATGGAGCCGCCAGCATGTCACCCCTCGCAGCCGTTGCCAGCATTCTCCTCGCTGTTCTACTCGGGGCCATGAGTCCCGGCCCGAGCTTCGTGCTCGTCGCGCGCAACTCGATCGGTCTCTCGCGCCGCGACGGCGTCGCCACCGCGCTAGGCATGGGCACGGGTGCGATCTGCTTCGCGGGCATCGCGCTCGCCGGGCTCTACACCCTGCTCGCCACCGTGGCCTGGCTGTACGCCGCGCTCAAGATCGCTGGCGGCGCCTATCTGCTCTACATCGCTTCGCGCATCTGGCGCGGCGCGGGCTCGCCCGTCACCGTGAGCAGGACGGCCACACCGGACGAGCGCCCCGGCAAGTCGTACTGGAGCGGCCTCACCACCCAGTTGAGCAACCCGAAAACGGCCATTGCCTACGGCGGCATCTTCGTGGCGCTGCTGCCGCATAACCCGCCGCTGTGGTGCTACTTCGCGCTGCCGCCGCTCGTCTTCGCGATCGAAACCGGCTGGTACACGGTCGTCGCGCTGTGCTTTTCGAGCCAACGTCCGCGCGATCTCTATCTGCGCGCCAAGAGCTGGATCGACCGCATTGCGGCCGGCGCGATCGGGGCGCTGGGCCTGCGCCTGATTTTCAGCGCCGGGCATCGCGGGATCTGACGTCGCCCCGCCGGACGCGGCCAGCAGGTCGCGCCCCGCGCTCCGGAATTTATTTCGTGAGGCGCTTGACAATCTATCTTCCAGTAGATAAATTGGAGCCCATGAACACGAAGCTGACAGTGCGGGAGCAGGTTCTCGACCACGCCATCACCCTCATGATGCTGCGCGGCTACAACGGGTTCAGCTACCGCGACCTGTCAGAACTGGTGGGGGTGAAAACGTCGAGCATCCACTATTACTTCCCGTCGAAAGACGACCTGGTGCTCGAAGCGGTGAGCCAGTACAGCGGCGAAGTCATGGCGGGATTGCAGTCGATCGACGCGGCGCTGCCGGCGCGCGAAAAGCTCGCTACGTACACGCGGCTGTTCGGCAAGACGCTGGGCGACGGCAACCAGATCTGTCTGTGCGGCATGCTCGCCGCCGACATCGAGTCGCTGCCGGAAACCGTGCGTCACGCCGTGCAGACGTTCTTCCGCGCCAACGAAAGCTGGCTGGCCGAGGTGCTGGCTCAAGGCGCGAAAGAAGGCACGCTGGTCGTGCGGGGCAAGCCGGAAAGCTCGGCCCGTACGCTGTTCGCGGCCTTGCAGGGCAGCGTCCTGGCGAGCCGGCTGTTCCACACGAAGTCGCGCCTCGAAGATGTCGAAGCCATGTGGCGCGTGGCTCAGTAACGTACTCTGGCCTGTCATACGGGGCGGCTCATCGCCCTTTTATTGGGTCGCGAATTCTATCTTCTGATAGATAGCTAGAAAGAGGAGCATCATGAACGTGTTTCGACGGCCGGAAATCTATCTGGTAATAGATAGAATGCAGAAATTGACGACCGGAAATTCGCAAGCGCTGCTCTTCTGCTGGACCCTGGTGCACATGGCTGTCGCCTTGCACCACTAAATTGAATGCCGTACTCCGCCGTACCTTCAACGAACCGTCTTTGCTCAAAGGAGCCTGTCATGTCGATCGAAAAAGTCCTCTACCGCGCCGAAGCCAACGTCACCGGCGGCCGCGACGGCCGTGCCGTCATTCCCGCCAGCAACCTGGACCTCAAGCTCACCACGCCGCGCGAACTCGGCGGCGCGGGCGGCGACGGCACGAACCCCGAGCAGCTGTTCGCCGCGGGCTACAGCGCATGCTTCATCGGCGCGATGAAGTTCGTGTCGGCGCGCGACAAGATTGCCCTGCCTGCCGATGTCTCGATCACCGGCAATGTCGGTATCGGCCAGATTCCGAATGGCTTCGGCATTGAAGTCGAACTGAAGATTTCGCTGCCCGGCATGGATCGCGCGGCTGCCCAGGCGCTCGTCGACAAGGCCCATATCGTGTGCCCGTACTCGAACGCCACGCGCGGCAACATCGACGTGACGCTCACGATCGTCTAAGCCGCGAGCCGCATGCAGCACGCGCCGAGGGCCGCCAAAAGCGGCCCTCGGCTTTTTTGCCCGCCGCTCACGCGGGTTCACTCAGGTTCTCGCAGCCTGAGCGTCGCGCGCGAGTCCCGCCATGAGACCGCTTGCGCGCTGCACTTTGGCGAGCACTGCGCGATCGAGCACGGAGCGCCCCTCGGGCACCGCGAGCGTGAGAAACGAACGCGCACGCGTGATGCCGGTGTAGACGAGTTCGCGCGTGAGAATGGGGCTGTACGTATCGGGCAGCACGAGCGCGGCGTGAGTGAACTCCGAGCCCTGCGATTTGTGGACGGTGAGCGCGAACACCGTCTCCACGCCCTGCAATCGGCTCGGCGACACCCACTTCACGCCGCCCGACCCATCGCCGGCCGGGAACGCCACACGCAACACGGGCGGCTCCCCCGCCGCAACGGGCAGTTCCAGCGCGATGCCGATATCGCCGTTCATGAGCCCGAGCTCGTAGTCGTTGTGCATGACGAGTACGGGCCGGCCCGCATACCAGTCGCCGTGCGGATCGATGAGCCCTTCTTCGTGCAGCAGGCGCGCCACGCGGCGGTTCAGGCCTTCGACGCCCCACGGTCCGCGCCGCAGCGCGCACAGCAGCTGAAACGCGCCATGCGCCTTGAGCACGCCAGCGGCCCAGCCGGCAAGCGCCTCGGGCGTCGCGCCGGGCTCGGGCCGGGTCGTGCGCATCGTTTCGAGGTAGTGGCGGTAGCCCTGGCGCTGCGCGTGCGCGGCGCCGTGTTCGCCCACGCGGCCATCGACGATCAGCGAGCGCAACGGGCCGTCATCATCGGCGGGACACACGAGGCGCGCGAGATCCTCATAACCGCGCGACCAGATCTTCGCGACTCCCACCGCATCGCCCAGGTTGACGAGCTCGGCCAGCGCGCCGATGCCGCTCTCCGATGCGAAACGATGGCTCTCGCGCAGCATCGCGATGGCCTGGTCGAGCGGCAGGCCGTGCGCGTCGAGCATGGTCGCGTCGACGCGCGCGCCCGTGGCCGCTTCGAGCCACGCCCGCGACGCCTGCGTGTAGTGCCCTTCGCGCGCGCGGTCGCACAATTCCCCCAGCACCGCGCCGGCCTCGACCGAAGCGAGCTGGTCCTTGTCGCCGAGCAGGATGAGCCGCGCGGAGGGCGGCAGCGCGTCGAGCACGGCGGCCATCATTTCGAGGTCGACCATCGAGGCCTCGTCGATCACCAGCACGTCCACGGACAGCGGATTCGCGGCGTCGTGCCTGAAGCGCCGGCTGCCGGGCCGCGTGCCGAGCACGCGGTGCAGCGTGGTCACGACGGTCGGAATCGCGTTGCGCAGCGCCACGGCGTCGACGTGCGCCTGCAGCGCGTCGAACGGCAGCCGCTCCACCGCGCCCGCGATCGATTCGTTCAAGCGCGCCGCGGCCTTGCCGGTGGGCGCGGCAAGCCGGATCCGCAACGGCCGCGCGGCACGCGCTCCCTGCTCCGCACGGCCGAGCGCGAGTGTCTGCAGGAGTGCCAACAATCTCACGACCGTCGTCGTCTTGCCCGTGCCCGGGCCGCCCGTGACGATGCTGAACGCGCTGCGCGCGGCGAGCGCGCAGGCGAGCTTCTGCCAGTCGGCGGCGCGCGCAACTTGACCGGCGCGTGGCGCAAACAGCGCGTCGAGCGCCGCGCGCGCGATATCGAGCGGCAACGCGGCTTCGAGCTGCGAAGCGCGTGTGAGGCGGCGCTCGATGCCCTCCCGCACGTCCTGCTCGTATTGCCAGTAGCGCCGCAAATAGAGCCGTGTGCCCGCCAGCACGAGCGGCGCATTGCCTTGCGCCACGTCGGCAACCGCTGTCTCCTCGCTCACGAGATCGGGCACCGCGAGCGCTGCGCGCCACTGCGCGAGTGTCACGCCCGCGAGCACTTCGGCAGGCGGCTGCGCCGGCACCGCGGCCAGCATTTGCGGCCCGTCGGGCGGCAGGGACAGCGCGAATGCCGGATCCTCCAGCGTGGCCTTCAGGTCGAGACACACATGACCGCGCCCAAGCTGATGGCTCGCCAGCGCGGCCGCCAGCAGCAGCAACGGCGGACTGTGCGGCGCTTCCGTCCACAAGAAGCGTGCGAATGCGGCATCGAGCGTACGGAGCCAGCCGCGCTCGACCCAATTGTCGAGCACGCCGAGCATTTGCCCGGCCGTTTCGCGTGCGGCGACTGGCCGCGGTTCCGGCGCGGCTTCCGGCATGTCCAGATGCTCGAACAGATCGCCGGTGAGGCCGTCCTGCCCTTTCGTGCGGCGCCTCGTCATGCCACGTCCTCCAGCGCATTGCGACGCGCAAACAGCGCGTCGAGTCGTTCGATCAGCTCGCGCGGCGGCCGCTCGCAGTGCAGCCCCTGCCCCGGCGCGCGGCCGCCGCGCAGGAACAGATACACGGCGCCGCCCACGTGGCGGTCATAGTCGTAATCGGGCAGGCGCGACTTGAGCAGACGGTGCAGCGCGAACAGATAGAGCACGTATTGCAGTTCGTAACGCGAATGCAGGATCTGCGCGCGCATTTTCGCGCTCGTGTACGACGCATCGTCCGGACCGAGCCAGTTCGACTTGTAGTCGGCCACGTAGTAGCGGCCTTCGTGTTCGAACACGAGATCCATGAAGCCCTTGAGCATGCCGTTGAGCGTGGCGGCGTCGAGCGCGGGGCGCGCTTCGCCGTCCAGCGTGAATTCGGTGACGAGCGCGTCGATTGCGAGCGTATCGACGGCATGCGCCGTGACCCAGAACTCCAGCTCGGCCATATACGCACCGGGTTCGAACTGCGCGAACGCCACGGGCGCCACGCGCTCGCCTTCGATGTCCGGCAGACGCAGCGGCGTGCGCACGAGTTCGAGCATCCACGCCGTGAGCGTCTCGATCCAGTGCGACCAGCCGCGCACGCTGCAGCGGCGCGCGACCATGTCGCGCACGCGCGCTTCGTCCTGCGCGATTTCGGCGAAGCCTTCGTTGGCGGCCCATTCCATCAGTTCGTGCAGGAAGGTGCCCGCGTCCGCGCCGCGCTCGAACCCGTGCATCGGCGCAAGCGCGGGTGCGACGAGCGTCTGGCCGGCGCTGGCGAAGGCTTCGTCGTCTTCAGGCGGCACGCTCGCCTCGAGCAGTTCGAGGAACACGTCCTCGCTGCGCGTGTCGGGCGCGCTGCGCGCATCGTCCGCTTCGACGGGCACGCCCGAACCGATCGACGTTTCGAGCGTCTTCAGGCTCGAATAGCTCGCGATCCACCAGCGTTCGCGCTCGCGATGCGCGAGCGTGCGCGCCTCGCCGCGCACGGCGCCGGTGTCGCGCAGCGCGAGCACATCGCGGCGCGCGTGGGGCGCAGGCGCGACGGCGATGTCCGTGCACGGGCCGCGCAACGTGTCGAGCCATGCTTCGGTTTCCTGAGCAGGAATGGCCGCGCCGCCGCCCAGCAGATACCCGAACGCGCTCGCCTCGACGCCCTGCACCGGTCCATAGCCGACCCACGTCGCATAACGCGCGCGCGTCAGTGCGACGTAGAGCTTGCGCAGATCTTCGCCGAGGCGCTCGCGATCGGCCTGACGCAGCACGCGCGCGTCGGCCTCGAGTGTGACGCGCAATTCGCCTTCGTCGTCGTGCCACTTGAACGGCACGTCGTCGGGCTTGACGGCGCGGTGCGCGCACGCGAACGGCAAAAACACGAGCGGATATTCGAGGCCCTTCGACTTGTGGATCGTGACCACCTGCACGAGTCCTGCATCGCTTTCCAGACGCAACTGGCGCGCGTCGCCCCCGCCGCCCGCGCTTTCGTCTTCGCGCTGCTCGTCGAGATAGCGGATCAGCGCGTGCTCGCCGTCGAGCTGCGTGCTCGCCTGTTGCAGCAGTTCGGCGAGATGCAGCAGGTTGGTGAGCGCGCGCTCGCCATTGAGCCCTGCGCCAGCCGCCTCGCCAAGCAGGCGCTGCGGCACGTGAAAGTCGTTGAACAAGCGGCGCAACATCGGCAGCACGCCCTTCCGGCGCCAGCATTCGCGGTACTCGCGAAACTGCAGCACACGCGACTCCCACGCGATCTCGTCGTGCCCGAGCCGGTCGAGTTCGGCCCATGCGAGCCCGAGCGTGGGCGTGGCGAGCGCCGTGCGCACGAGGCGGCCGTCGTCGGGCTCGGCACAGGCTGCGAGCCAGAAGCGCAGTTCTTCGGCCTGCGGCGTCTGATACACCGAGTCGCGATCCGAGAGATAGACGCTGCGCACGCCGCGCGCGGCCAGCGCTTCGCGTATCGCCTGCGCCTCGCTGCGGTTGTTGACGAGCACCGCCATGTCGGCGGGCTGCAACGGCCGCATGCCGCGTTCGCCCGAGAAACCCGCTGCCTGCTCCTGGCCGAGATTGAGCAGGCGCACCATCTCGGTCGCGCAGCTGCCGGCCATGCCCGCGAGATACGCGCCCTTGCTGAGCGGCTTGCCATCCGCGGGAGGCGGCATCCACCAGACGTTGAGCGCGGGCAGCGCCGCACCGGCGGCAACCAGCTTCTCGGGCCGTCCATGCGCATCGGCAGCCACGAACGGCAACGCGTTTTCGCGTCCATCAGGGCTGCGAAACAAAAACGCACCGCTACCCTCGGGCCGCGATTCCGCCGCTTCGAAGCAGCGGTTCACCGCCTCGACCATTGCGCGCGTCGAGCGGAAATTCTTCTTGAGCGTATAGAGCCGCCCTTCGCAGGCACGACGCGCGCGCAGGTAGGTGTAGATGTCCGCGCCGCGAAACGCGTAGATCGCCTGCTTCGGATCGCCGATCAGGACGATGGCCGTTTCGGTGTCGTGTTCGGCGATGCGATAGACCGCATCGAAGATCTGGTACTGAACCGGGTCGGTGTCCTGAAACTCGTCGATCAGCGCGACCGGATACTGCTTGCGGATGATTTCCGCGAGACGCGGGCCGTTCTCGCGCAGCAGCGCCGCGCGCAGCCGCGTGAGCAGATCGTCGAAGCCCATTTGCGAACGGCGCGCCTCTTCTTCCTCGAAGCGCTTCGCCACCCAGCGCGCCGCGTGACACAGCAGGTCCTGTTTCGCCTCGGGCGGCGCAGCCAGCGACTCGCGCAAGCTTTCCATTGCCACGAAGGCCGCATGCACGGGCGGCTCGCCCTTCACCCAGATCTCGGCCAGACCGGCGGGCGTGAGGCGCGTCCACGCGGCGGCCTTGTCGTCGAAGCCCGGATGCGCGGATTCGGGATCGTTGGCCCAGTCGCGCAGCTTGCCGATCCATGTTTCGCTGTGCTTCGAATTGAGCTTTCTGGCGTCGAACTGTTTCGCGGCGCGCGCCGCGTTGAGCAAGGCCTCGACCTCGTCGATCCAGACGCGCCACGGCGCCTTCAGCGTTTCGAGTTCGTCGCGTGCGCGCTGGCGGGCGTCTGCGAGCGCCGCGTCGGGGTCGCATGCATCGGGCAGGAGATCGGCGTGCGCGAGCAGCCCGCGTATCGCGTCGTGCAATTCGTCGGGACTCGCGAACCATTCCCTCACTTCGGCGGCGCTAGCCGCGTCGAGGGGCGCCATGAAGGTGCGCCAGTAGTCGCGCACGACTTCGGCGCGCAATTCCGTCTGGTCGGTTTCGAGCGTCTGCGAGAAGAGGCTGTCGCTGTCGAACGCGTGCTCGCTCAGCATGCGATTGCACCAGCCGTGGATCGTCGAGACCGCGGCCTCGTCCATCCATTCGGCCGCCAGTTGCAGGCGGCGCGCGCACGCGGGCCACTGCTCCGGCGCGTAGTCCTCCCGCAGATCGTGCAACAGGTCTTCTCCCGGCTCGCGCCCGGGCACGTCTTCGGGCTCGACGCGGAAGCATTCGGCGGCTTCGATGAGGCGCGCGCGAATGCGCTCGCGCAGTTCCTTCGTGGCCGCGTCGGTGAAGGTCACGACGAGAATTTCGGGCGGCGTGAGCGCGCGGCCTGCCGTGCGTGCCTCGTCATCGAAATCCGCTTCGTCGCTTGCTGCGTTGAGCGCGCCGTGCCCCAGCACGAGGCGCACGTACAGCATCGCGATCGTAAAGGTCTTGCCGGTGCCCGCGCTCGCTTCGATCAGGCGGCTGCCGTAAAGCGGGAAGCGCAGCGGCTCCAGAACTTGTGCGTCCATGTTCCCGAGCGGATTCATGCTGTCTCTCCTGCCTCGCTCGAGCCCCGCTTCGCACGCGACGACGCGAGCGGCGCGCGGCTCACCGGCAGCAGCAGCGTCGTGGCAAGCGTGATGAAATCGTCGTGGGCAACGAGCGCATCGAAATCGGGGAAAGCGCGGCGCAAATACGCGTTCGTCTCGCGCTCGCCCGGCGTGCGGGCATTGCCCTCGTAGGCCACGTGTGCGGCTTCCCACGCTTCGGCTGGCACCATCGCGCGTGTGCCGTCGAATGGATCGGGCAACTTGCGCAGCCATGCAAACGCGGTCTTCACCGCGAGCGGCAAGGGCCGGCGCGCGCCGTCGTCCCATGCGGCCAGCAGCGCGAGCAGATAGTCGCGCGCAACCTGCGCGTCGAGCGGCGCGAACTCCACCACGCCCACCTTGCTCACGATCACCGTGGTCACCGGACCGGCCGCGATCTGCGCGGCCACGTGCGCGACCCAATAAGGTACGAGACGGTCGCTGCGGTAGCGGCTGTCCTTCACGAGCGTGCCCGGCTCCAGAATCACACGGCCGAGCGCGCCGTCCGGGCCCGCGCGCAAATCGTCGAGCCAGTCGTCGAGCGAGACGATGCGGCCTTCCAGCGTCGCATCGAGACGAATTTCGTATTG
Organism: Paraburkholderia sp. EG286B; assembly: GCF_040965655.1. NCBI lineage: Bacteria > Pseudomonadati > Pseudomonadota > Betaproteobacteria > Burkholderiales > Burkholderiaceae > Paraburkholderia > Paraburkholderia sp. EG286B. The sequence continues at coordinate 284,068 of NZ_JBFRCF010000001.1, forward strand.
ATGCTCGAGCGGTTCGGGCCAGCGCGCGAGCGCCTTGCGATATTCGGCGAAAAGCTCGGGCATGGGCGCGAGCAGTTCTTCGCCGATCACCTCGCCAAAGCCGCCGGTCGCAAGGTCGCCGCTGCGATGCATGCGTTCGAGGCGCGCGAGCGCGGCCGGTTCGAGATCGTCTTCGCCGCGCTCCATCGCCAGGACCTGCGCGTGGATCAGCTCGCCCTGGAGCTGCCACGCCTGCAACGCGTCCACCTCGAAGGGCTCGTGATTTTCGCTCGCCGCATCTTCGCTTTCGAAGGCCACGCGCAGACGCTGCCGGAAGAAGCTGCGAACCGGCTCGCGCAGGAATTCGCCGAGTTCGCGAATCGACAGCGGCTCGTCGCGTTCAGTCGGCGCGAGGACTTCGGCGTTCGCTTCAGCCGCAGGCCGCACCTGGGCAGGCTTGCCCCACTCGTGCGCATACGTGTAGAGCGTCGCCTCTTCGGGGCGCGGCGGAAAATAGTCCGGGCTGAACGGCTGCAGGCGATGCTCGATGGTCAACGCGTCGAGCAGCGCTTCGCCATCGTTGTCTTCATCGCCTTCGAGCCGCCAGCCGGCCTTCAGATGGTCGCGCAACTGTCCGACCAGCACCGAAGGCGGGCGCGGCGTGTTGTCGGTCACGCTGCGCCCGATCCACGACACATGCAGATGGTCGCGCGCCGAGAGCAGCGCTTCGAGAAACAGATAGCGGTCGTCTTCGCGGCGCGAGCGGTCGCCGGGACGATAGTCGCGGCGCATGAGGTCGAAGTCGAGCGGCGTGCGGCTGCGCGGATAGTCGCCGTCGTTCATGCCGAGCAGGCACACGCGCCGGAACGGAATCGCCCGCATCGGCATGAGCGTGGCGAAAGTCACCGCGCCCGCGAAGAAGCGCTGCGAGAGGCCGCCGCCTTCGAGCGCCGCGAGCCAGTTTTCCGCGACGATGGCGAGCGGCAGGGTCTGCGTGAGCGCCGCTTCATCGCAGGCCTCGCGCCATGTTTCGAGCGCGCCGTCGAGGCGATCGAGCGTGTAGGCGTCTTCGTCCTGCGCCGCGAAGAAGGCCGCCTTCAACGCGCGCAGACGCTCGCACCACGCTTCCACCGTGGCCGGTTCGCGCAGCGTACGCCATGCGTGGTCGAGTGCATCCACGAGGCGCGTGAGCGGGCCCAGCAACGCTGCGTCGAGCCCGCCGATTTCGCTGTACGGCTCGATGCCGCGCCATGCGCCCGCACGCTCGCCCGCGGCGTAGCCCAGCAGCATGCGGCGCAGACCGAACGCCCAGCTGTTGGGCGCGCTGAGTTCGTCGGCCTGGGGGAGCCCGAGGCTCGCGCGCTGGCCCGCGTGCAGGCCCCAGCGGATATTTGCGCCGTCGATCCAGTTGCGCAGCGTCGGCACGTCTTCGGCGTCGATGCCGAAGCGCGCGCGCACGGCCGGCACTTCGAGCAGATCGAGCACGTCGCTCACCGTCACGCGCGAGTACGGCAGCGCAAGCAGCATTTCCAGCGCGCCGATGAGCGGATCGAACGCGCGCTGCGCGCGGTCGGCCACGCTGAACGGAATGCTGCGCGGATCGTTGCCGTCGAGCAGGCCGAACACGGCCTGGATATGCGGCGCGTAGACCTCGATGTCGGGCACCATCACGATCACGTCGCGCGGACGCAGCGTGGGGTCCGCCGCAAATGCGGCGAGCAGGCGGTCGTGCAGGATCTCCACTTCGCGCTGCGCACTATGCGCGATGTGAAAGCGAATCGATTCGTCTTCCTGCGCATCGACCGGTTCCCAGTGCTCGCGCGTCTCGCCGAGCGGCCGCAGATCGCGAATGTCGTCCTGCAATTGCGAGAGCAGCGTGAGCGCGTCCTCGCCGTCGAACAGATCGATGCGCTGGCCGATGCGCGTGAAATGCGGCGTGTACGTCTCGCGCGCTTCGTCGCTATCGTATTCGTCGAGCAGGCCGATGAAGTCGCGCCCCTGCTTGCCCCAGGCCGCGAGCAGCGGCTGCGAATGCAGATGCAGCTGCGCCTCGTCGAGCTGGTTCGGTGCGCCCGCGCGGCGGCGCTGGCGCGCGTGGCGTGCGCGCAGCAGGTCCTGGTCGGCGACGATGTCGGCCCAGTAGTGCATGCAGGGGTTATGCACGCACATCAGTACCTGGCTCCAGCGCGAGAGCGCCGCGAGGACTTCCACCGACTGGCGCGCGAGGCTCGAAATGCCGAACACCACGAGCCGGCGCGGCAAGCCTTTCGGCCGGGCGTCGCCCTCCTGCCATGACTGCGCGCGCGCCATGAACGCTTCGTGCACGGCGGCGCGCCCGGTGTCACGCAGGCCGATGCCGTCTTGCGCCTGCGCGCCCACATCCGCGAGCAGCGCGCGCCAGAGCGCCGCCTGCCAGCGCGCCTCCTCGGGCAACGGTGTGCGCACGTTGCGCGCGTCGATCAGCACGTCCTCGTTCGCGGCCCACGCTGCGAGCCAGTCCGCGCGATAGACCTGGTACTGGTCGAGCAGATCCGCCACGCGCTGCGCGAGCTGGAAGCACTTGCGCTGGTCCTCGTCGTTGGCCATGAAGCGCTTGAGCGGCTGATAGCCCGGCTCGTCGAGCAGCGCCGGCAGCATGCGCATGAGACGCCAGACGAGGCGCGACTTGTCGAACGGCGAGACCGCGGGCACCGCGTCGTTGCCGAGCACGGCGCGATACACCTGCCACAGGAAACGCGACGGCAGCGACATTTCGAACGCCGCCGCGATCCCGCAGCCGCCCTCCTCGGGATCGGCGGCAAACGCGAGCTTGAGCCACTGCGCGATGCCGTTGCTCTGCACGAGGAACATTTCCTTTTCGAGCGGCGCGATCGGGTTCTGGCCGATCCAGCTCACGATCAGGTCGCGCATGCGCTCAGGCTGATTGCCGTGAACGAGCATCAGCCCGGTGGGCAGCTCGCGCGCGCTCAAGCGAGGCTCCGGCACGCCTGACACAGGTTACGCGCGGGTTGGGCAGATGGGGCGAGGAAGCGGAGAAAAGGAATTGCGGCCATGTCGCCTGTTCGTGTTTGGTGCCGGTACATACCGGTACGCGCTGGTGCGCGCCGGTATTTGCCGATATGAATGGCGCAGACGGCATTGCGCCCGCGCGATGCAACAGTTTACGACAATCGGGACCGCGGCGAGCGCCGCTTTCATGCGCAGGCTGCGGTGTGGACTCCGGCAGGCGCGACCTAGCCCAAACGCTTGCCGGTAGCCGGATCGAAGAAATGCAGGCGCGCCGGCGGCAGGTGCACCGCCAGCCGCTCGCCGGGCGTGGGCCGCGTTTCGTGCGGCAGACGCACCACCACATCGGCGCTGCCCCAGCGGCCGTGCACGAGATTGTCCGCGCCGAGCAATTCACAGGTCTCGACTTCGAGCGTGACCGGCTCGTTGGCGCCGCGCGCGTGCATATGCTCGGGCCGCACGCCCAGCACACATTCGGCGCCCTTCGGCAGCCAGGCCGGCGCATCGCCGAGCGGCAGATGCGGCCCGTTGCCCGCGATTTCGAAGCGCCGCCCGTCGTCGCTCACGCGCCCGCGCAGCAGGTTCATGGCCGGCGAGCCGATGAAGCTCGCCACGAACATCGAAGCGGGCCGGTCGTACACTTCGCTGGGCGTGCCGATCTGCTCCGCGCGCCCGCCGTTGAGCACCATCACGCGCTGCGCGAGCGTCATCGCCTCGATCTGGTCGTGCGTGACGTACAGGCTCGTCGTACGCAGGCGCGCATGCAGACGCTGGATTTCAAGGCGCATCTGCACGCGCAGCTTCGCGTCGAGGTTCGAGAGCGGCTCGTCGAACAGGAACACCGACGGCTCGCGCACGATCGCGCGGCCCATCGCGACGCGCTGACGCTGGCCGCCCGAAAGCTCGCGCGGCTTGCGCTCGAGCAGCTTGCCCAGTTCGAGGATTTCGGCGGCCGCCGCCACGCGCGCATCGATCGTCGTGCGGTCGAGCCCCTGGAGCTTGAGGCTGTAGCCCATGTTGCGCGCGACCGTCATGTGCGGATAGAGCGCGTAGTTCTGGAACACCATGGCGATGTCGCGATCCTTGGGCTCCACGCGATTGACCACTTTCTCGCCGATGGCGATCTCGCCCGACGTGATGGTCTCCAGCCCCGCGACCATGCGCAGCAGCGTGGACTTGCCGCAGCCCGAAGGCCCGACGAGCACCATGAACTCGCCGTCCGCCACCTGCACGTCGATGCCGTGCAACACCTGTTGCGCGCCGTCGTACGACTTCGTGACGCCCCGTATGCTCAATGCCGCCATGCCGTCCCCCGAATTGCCTTCATGCTTATTTCTCCACGTCCACGAGGCCGCGCACGAACCAGCGCTGCATGGCCAGCACCACCACGAGCGGCGGCAGCATGGCGATCATCGTCGCGCACATCACGAGATGCCATTGCGTCGCCGCGTCGCCACTCGAAATCATGCTCTTGATGCCCACCACGGCGGTCGTCATCGAAGCCGTGCTCGACATGAGAATCGGCCACAGATACTGGTTCCAGCCGTAAATGAACGTAATGACGAACAGCGACGCGATGTTCGTTCTGGAAAGCGGCAGCACCACGTCCCAGAAGAAACGCAGCGGCCCCGCGCCGTCGATACGCGCGGCCTCGATCAACTCGTTGGGCAGCGTGAGGAAGAACTGGCGGAACAGAAACGTGGCCGTGGCCGAGGCGATCAACGGCAGCGTGAGGCCCGCGTACGTGTTCGTGAGATGCAGCGTGGCCGCGACTTGCACCGTGGGGAAAATGCGCACTTCCACGGGCAGCATGAGCGTCACGAAGATCAGCCAGAACGCGAGGCGCCGGAACGGAAAGCGGAAGAACACGATCGCATAGGCCGAAATGATCGATATGGCGATCTTGCCCACCGAAATCACGAGCGCCGTGATGACGCTGTTCATGAGCATCACGCCGAACGGGCTCGCCGCACTGCCCGTGCCCACATTCCACACGGTGGCCATGTTCGCGAACAGATGGGTGCCCGGCACGAGCGAGAGTGGCACCGAGAAGACTTCCTTCTCGTTCATCGTGGCAGCGCAAAACGCCACGTACACGGGGAAGGCCACCACCGCCACACCGAGCAGCAGCATGAGGTGGCAGAACAGGTTGAAGTACTTACGATTCTCGACCATCAGTACTGCACCCGTCGTTCGATGAAGCGGAACTGGAAGATCGTGAGCGCCGTCACGATCACCATCAGCACGACCGACTGCGCGCCCGAGCTGCCGATGTCGAGGCCCCGGAAACCTTCGTCGAAGATTTTGTAGACGAGTGTGCGCGTGGCCTGGCCGGGCCCGCCGCCGGTTGCCGCGTCGATCACGGGGAAGGTGTCGAAGAGCGCGTAGACCACGTTCACCACGAGCAGAAAGAAGCTCGTGGGCGAAAGCAGCGGGAACGCAATGCCGAAGAAGCGCCGCACGGGGCCCGCGCCGTCGATGGCGGCCGCCTCGAACAGCGATTGCGGAATCGACTGCAGGCCCGCGTAGAAGAACAGGAAGTTGTAGCTGATCTGCTGCCAGACCGATGCGATCACAACGAGCGTCATGGCCTGCCCCGGGTTGAGCGCGTGATTCCACGTCACGCCGAAGCGTGCGAGCGCGAAGGTCACGAGGCCGATGCTCGGGTTGAACAGAAAGCCCCACAACACGGCGGCAATGACGGGCGCGACCGCATACGGCCAGATCAGAAACGTTTGATAAAAGCGCTTGCCGCGCGTCACATGGTGCGCCATGGCCGCCAGCAGCAGCGAAATGGCGAGGCCGCCGAACGTGACGAGCGCCGTAAACACGAGCGTCGTCTGGACCGAGGCCAGATAGAGCGGATCGCGCAGGAGCCGCGTGAAGTTGGCGACGCCGACGAAGACCGACGACGTGCCGAAGGCGTCCTGGGCCTGGGTGGACTGCAGCAGCGCCACCCCGGCCGGCCACAGGAAAAAGATCACGGTCACCGCAAGCTGCGGGCCGACGAGCAGGTACGGCAGCAGGCTCGCCCCAAAACGGGAGCGTTGTTCCATTGCGTCACTCTCCTCGAGTGGCGGCGTTCGGACGAGCGCGAACACCGGTTGACGCGGCTTGTTGATCGAATTGAGCCGCCTCATGGGCGGCGCCGCGTTCGCATTCTAGCCGAGACTCGTGACAATGCGGGTCAAAGCACGGGAGTGGAGGCCGCGCTCGGGCGCCGGGAGCGGGATTGACGCGGGGAGGTATGGGGCGAGAGGGCTGCGCGGAGGGTCGATCCGGCGCGCAGCGTCTTCCGGTCGGTGAAAACAGCGGGGACGTCGCCGCCCCCTGGCTTCATCGTTCGACTCGCCGCTCAGGCAAGCGCCGCAGCGGCGAATTTGCCCATGTCCGTGGCCGGATCGCGCAGCGCATCGAGGTCGAGCTTCACGCCCTTGCCCACGAGTTTCTTGCCGCACAGGAAATCGGGCATCGAATTGACGGCGTCGACCGCGAGCAGCACGCGGTCCTTCAGGTAGTACACCGCGAAGCGCCGCGCTGCCGGGTCGCCGCGCACGATGGCCTCGTCATGGCCTTCGAGCAGGCCCACCGTCTGCAGCTTGAGGTCGTACTGATCGGACCAGAACCACGGCGCGTCGCACGCGGGGCGCGGCTTGCCGACGATGGCAGAGGCCGCGAGCTTCGCCTGCTCCACCGCGTTGTGCACGCTTTCCAGGCGCCCGGCGCGGCCATAATGTGCAAGCGGCCGGTGCGCACAATCGCCGATCGCAAAGACGTCCGGGTCGCTCGTGCGCGCGTCGTCGTCCACCTGAATGCCGTTGGCGCACGTGATGCCCGCCGCCTTCGCGAGCGCCTCGTTCGGCAGGATGCCGATGCCGACCAGCGCGAGCGTGGCGGGGACGATCTCGCCGTCCGCGAGCTTCACGCCGGTGAGCTTGCCGTCCTCGCCCACGAGCGCCTCGATCTTCGCGTTCAGGCGCAGTTCCACGCCTTGCGCGCGATGCTCGTTCGCGTAGAACGCGGAAACGGCCTCGCCCGTCACGCGGCCCAGCACGCGCGGCGCGGCTTCGAGCACGGTGACCTCGTGGCCGAGCTGGCGCGCCGCCGCGGCCGCTTCGAGGCCGATATAACCGGCGCCGATCACCACGAGCTTTTCGCCCGGCTTCACGCGCTCGCGCAGCACGTCGGCGTCGGCGAGCGAGCGCAGCGCGATCACGCCGGCGAGATCGTGGCCCGGCACCGTCAACGCGCGCGGCGTCGAGCCAGTGGCGAAAATCAGCTTGTCGTATTGCAGCGGGCTGCCGTCGGCGAGCGTGAGCGTGCGGCTCGCGCGGTCGAGCGACTGCGCGCTCGCGCCGAGCTTCAGCTCGATGCGCTGCTCGTCGTAGAACGCGCGCGGTTTGAGCCACAGGCGCTCGACGTCGGCCTCGCCCTTCAAATAGGCCTTGCTGAGCGGCGGCCGGTGATAAGGCGGCACCGGTTCTTCGCCGACCAGCACGACGCGGCCGCCAAACCCGTATTGCCGCAGCAGCGCAGCGGCGTTGCCGCCCGCGTGCCCTGCCCCAACGATCACCACCGTGCCGCCGTCTTCTTGCATGTCCGCTCCCGCTTTTTCCGCTTTCTACCCGTTGATTGATTCATTGCGCGCATCGGCGGCCACGACTCGTACGCACGCGTGAACCCTCGCGCCCATGAGCCGCCCGCGCCGTCCGCCGCGTCAGGAACGAGATCATCTCATGGTTCGCACTTGCACACGGCAATCAGTCGAAGGCGCGATCGTTCGGCGCGGCATAGAGCGCGCGCAGTTGTTCGCTCATCGGAAACGCGAAGTTCACGCCCTTGGGCGGCACCGGCTTCTCGAACCACTTCGCGTACATCGCATTGATTTCGCCGCTCTTCATGAGCGTCGCCATCGTGTCGTTCACGAGCTGCCGAAACTCGGGGTCGCCGTTGCGCATCATGAAAGCGTAGGCTTCCGACGATTGCGGCGTGCCCACGATCACCCATTCGGAAGGCTTCGCTGTGAGCGAGCGCGTGCCGGCGAGCAGCACGTCGTCCATCATGTAGGCCACGGCGCGGCCCGACTCGAGCGTGGCGCGCCCCTCGCCATAATCGCGCGCGCTGATGATGCGCATGTTCATCTGCTTGTCGATGTTCATGCGCCGCAAGATACGCTCGGACGTCGTGCCCTGGTTGGTGAGTACGGTCTTGCCCGCGAGATCGGCGAAGTCGTGAATGCCCGAGTCCTTGCGCGTGAGCAGGCGCGTGGTCGCGACGAAGAACGTATTGGAGAAGCTCACCTGGGCCTGGCGCGCCTTCAGGTTCGTCGTGACGCCGCACTCCAGGTCCACGGTGCCGTTCTGCACGAGTGGAATGCGGTTTTGCGAAGTGACGGGAATGAAATGCACCTGCAGGTTCGGGCGCTTCGTCCTGAGCTTGACTGCGTCGATGACCTTGTCGCAGATGTCCTGCGAAAAGCCGATCACCTGGTTGTCGCCGATCACATAAGAGAACGGCACCGAAGTCTCGCGATAACCAATGGCGATGATGTTCGCCGAGCGGATCTTCTCGAGCGTAGGCTGCGCGACCTGGGCGGCCGCGGGCTGCAGCAGAGAGAGACACGGCACGATGGCCCAGCAAGCCAGTGACAGCCGCTTCAGTCGGTTCATGGGTCGGTCCTCGTCGTCACGCTTCGTCTGCCGCTGTTATTTCGCGCGGTCGAAGCATCCATTTGTCGCCACAATCGATCATCGCGCAACATGTGGGAAATACCACGCGTTTCCCGCGATGTTAAGCCGATCATGGAAAAAAGCAGGCGTGCATGGCCGCTGCTTTCATCGCTCATGCTGCGCAATCGTCACGGTGAATGCGATCAGCCGTTGACGCGCTTCCTCGGCTGCAGCAGCGCCAGTACCGCGCCCAGCACCATGGCCGCCGAAACGCAGTACATGCCCGCGTTCGTGCTTTGCGTCACGTCCTTCATCCAGCCGATGATCGACGGGCTCACGAAGCCCGCGAGATTGCCGATCGAGTTGATCATGCCGATGGCCGCGGCCGCCGAGCCGCCCGCGAGAATCGCGCTCGGCCAGGTCCAGAACACGGGCATCGTGGCAAGCATGCCGGCCGCGCCCACCGAAAGCGCGAGCATGGCGAGCGGCACGTTGTTGCCGAACACGGTGCTCAGATACAGGCCGATTGCCGATACCAGCGAAGCGATCGCGAAGTGCCAGCGGCGCTCGCCCGTGCGGTCGGCGCTCTTCGCGACGAACAGCATGCTGAACACGGCGCACGCGTACGGAATGGCGGTGAGCAAGCCCACGTCGAGCGCATTCTTCACGCCGCTCGCCTTGATGAGCGTGGGCAGATAGAAGCTGATGCCGTACAGACCCATCATGCAGCAGAAGTAAATCACGGCCATGAGCCACACGCGGCCATTGGCGAACACCGAGCCGATCGATGCGTGGCCCTTGCCCGCCTGGTCCTGCGCGATATTGCGTTCGAGCACGGCCTTCTCGTCGTCCGAGAGCCAATTCGCCGCGCGAATGCCGTTGGGCAGATAGAAGAGCGTAATCACGCCCAGCATGGTGCAAATCCAGATGCCGCACAACGGCGCACGGCACGATGCAAAGTGCATGATCGTAGCGAGAGGCAACAAATGTTGTCAATCGTCTGTAAGCAACAGGAAGACGCACGAAATCTCGTACGCGCGGGACCAGGCGCTAGAATCGTCGAACCGGGGTCTCGACGAACCCCTTGCACCGCAGGACCGCGCGCCATGAATTCGACCCCGTTGCCCCGCCGCCCGCGCGTGTATCTCGCCGGCTTCGACGTCTTCCGGCGCGATGCGCTCGAGCACGGCGCACGCCTCGTCGCCGCCTGTGCGGAATTCGGCTTCGAGGGCGTCTATCCGCTCGATGCGCAGGCGCCCGCAGACCTCGACGGCCCGCGCCAGGCCGCGTGGATCTATCGCGCGAACGTCGAATCGATCCGCGCCGCCGATATCGTGATGGCAAACGTCAATGACTTTCGCGGCCCCGGCGAGCCCGACTCGGGCACCGCCTTCGAGATCGGCTATGCGGCCGCGCTCGGCAAGGAAATCTGGGCCTACTCATCCGACCAGGGCACGCTCATCGAACGCGTGCCTTCCGTGCCCGACGCGCAGGGGCGCGTGTGCGACCGCGGCTATCTGGTGGAAGATTTCGGCCTGGCGAAGAACCTGATGATCGCGTGCGCGGCGCGTCTCGTGCAGGGCGACGCGCGCGTGTGTCTCGAAGCCATGGCGCAGGGGCGCACGCCATAACCGCGTGCAAACGCCTGCGCCGGTGCCTGCGAAAGAATCAGTGATGCATGGTGCTCATCGTGCTCATCCGCTGGAGCGCGCGAATGCGCGCCACCGCGGGGCGGTCCGTCACGGCCACCTGATAGAGCTTCGCGAGATCGGCCTTGAGCGCCGTGCGTGAGCCGGCGTCGAGATACACCATGTGACCCGAAGGATAAAAGCGCGCGCTCAGGTTGTCGCGCACCTTCTGGTCGAGCAGCGGCATCTTCTGCAGGTCGATCACGGTCTGGTAGAACGGCGTGACGAAGTCGTAGTAGCCGTTCGCGGAAAGCACGCGCAAATCCGGATTCAGCGCCATCACTGCCGCGAGATCGCCGGCCGTGTAAAGCACGATATTGCCCTGCGCGTCCACGCCCTTTTGCGCGCCCGTCGGATCGATATGACCGAAGTTCCAGTTCTTGAACGCCTGGTCGTTCAGGTCCGTGAACGACGAGTTCGTGCGGAACTTGAGCTGCTCATTCAGGTAGCTGTTCCACATCGCCGTATAGACGCCGCTCACCGCCGTCATGGTGGGATCGTTGCCGCCCGAGTTGGGGTCGATATTGCCGGCAATGCCCGTGTCGATGGCGGTCACGCGGCCGTCGTACGAGCCGAGCGCCACGCCCTTGTCCTTCAGGAGCGAAGTGAGAAAAAGCGAATTGCCGCGGCTGTCGTACGAGGCGATGTCGAGATTCCACGACTCCAGCGTTTCCGTGTCGATGCCCGTGTATTGCGACAAGGTCTTGAGCGTGGCAGGAATGCCCTTGTCGTTCGGATCGGGAAACTTCGACAGCGCCTGCAAATAATCGGTGCGCGCGAATTGCGCGACCTGCGCGGCGAACGCCTGCAAGTCCTTCGGCGCGGGCGTCATGCCGAGGCGCTTGTGGTACCACGCGTCGGCGGCCGCCGTGGGCAGCGCGCCCACCGGATTGCCGCTTTGCGTGTAATCGAGAATCGACGACTGCAGCGTGATGCCGTTCAGATCCACGCCGTCCTCGTGCAGCCGGTAGGCCAGCACGCAGCTACGCGCCGTGCCATAGGATTCGCCGTAGAGAAACTTTGGCGAATTCCAGCGATCGTTCGCCGTGAGGTAGCGCTTGATGAACTGCTTGAGCGAATCCGCGTCCTGATCCACGCCCCAGAAGTCGCGGTTGTGATGCGGCGCGATCGCGGCCGAATAGCCCGTGCCCACCGGATTGATGAAGATGAGGTCGCTCTTGTCGAGCAGGCTGTCCGGATTGTCTTCGAGCGTATAGGGCGCGGGCGGCGTGAAGCCCGGCATCGAGGTCTTGATGCGCTTGGGCGCGAACGAGCCGAGCAGCACGAATACGGAAGACGAGCCCGGGCCGCCGTTGTAGAAGAATGTGACGGGACGGTCCTGCGCCTGCACGCCGTCCTTCGTGAACGCCACGTAGAAGATCCTGGCGTTGGGCTGCGAGCTGCTCGGATCGACCGTCACGAGGTGACCGGCCGTTGCCGTATAGGTAATGACTTCCTTGCCGATCTGGATGGCGTGATGCGTGACCGCGGCGTTCTCGGTCATGTCGGTGACGAAGTCGTCGGGACCGTTGCCGTAAGCGGTGGGATCGAAGCACGGCTGGTCGGCCTGGGAGCGATGCTTGCCGTTGCCGCTCGCGGGGCTGGCCCCTTGAGCACCGCCGTTGCCCTTGGTGGACTGCGCTTCGTCGTTCATGTCGTCTCCACTTTCTGTGTGTGTGCGTTTGAGACAGTGAATGCAACTTCGAATGCAACCTCTCATGCAACCCGCATCGCGCCCGCCGCCTGGCTCTCGTGTTCAACTCGCGTCGCGGCGGCGTGCCGCGCTCATCCTACGCCGAGCCGAGCGCGGTTGCCACCTTGCTGCCCACCGGCGTGCCGAGGCCCGTGCAGGCGTCCCAGCCCGGCGCCGCCGAGAAGTCGCCATTGCTGCCGCTCGTCACGTCGTTGAAGGCGCCGGGCTGCGCGTAGAGCTTCGCGTTCGCGAAGCCCACGGGCGTGCCGCGCGCCGCGTTGATGCGCGCGATCAGCGCCGCCCACAGCGGCGCGACGGCGCTCGTGCCGCCCACCACCGTATCCGCGCCCGCCACGCGCACCTCGTAGCCCGTGGCGGGATCGGCGTCGGCGGAGACGTCGGGCACGCCGCGCCGCACCAGCGCGCCCGCCCCGCCGCTGCCGCGCACGACGCGCAGGCCTTTTTGCCAGTCCGGCAGCGCGAACGTCGCGCTCACGCCGCCGCCGGTCGCGCCGTTATCGCCTTCGCTCCACACGGTTTCCTGCGAGATGCGTCCGTTCGACGCCGCGATGTGCGTGCCGCCGCAGCCGAGCGCGTAAGGGCTCGACGCGGGAAAGTCGACATGATCGGCGCCGTCGCTCACGCCGTCCGACGAGCCGCTGTCGCCCGAAGCCGCGCACACGGTCACGCCGAGCGCGACAGCCGTTTGCAGCGCGTCGTTCAGCGCGCCGAGCGTTTGCTGCGACCACGCCGACTCCGGCGCGCCCCAGCTGATCGAGATGACTGAAGGCTTACGCTGGCTGTCGTGCAGCGCGGCGCTCACCGCATCGACGAAACCTGCCTCGCTGTTCGGCGCGAAATAGACGGCGATGAGCGCCCCTGGCGCCAGCGAACCGGCGATCTCCACGTCGAGCGTGACTTCGGCGTCGGGGCCGTTGGGGTCGCCGGTCGGCGCGTTCGTCGCCTGATCGACGGACACGTCCTCCACGCGCGGCGCGCTCACCCCCAACTCGTTGAAATACGCGCTGAGGTCTGCCGTGTCATAGCCGCCGCCCATTTCGATGACGGCAATGCACTGGCCGCTGCCGTCGCCCGCGGGAAAGCTGTAAAGCTCCGCTAGTTGCAAAGGCGTGAACGATCTGGTTACCGCGCGCGCGGCGCGGATAGGCGGACGGATCGGTGCACCGGGTGTGCCTGGCACGTCTGCCGGCGCGTTGGTCAGACTCGTCGGCACGATGCGAAAGTGCGGCTGCGCCTTCGCGCGATTGTCGAGCCCCACCACGGCGGTGACGACCTCGTGCATGTCTTCCGGCAAGTGCAGGGGGCCGCTCGGCTGGTGAAAGTGATGGGTGGTTTTGCCGACCTGATGCTCGAAACGCTGCAGGTCGATGCCGAAGGCGGCGTTGTACTGCTGCACCGTGCCCGAGAGCACGACGCGGCGCGCCGAGCCGTCGGCCAGATCCACGGTGAGCCCATGCGCGCTCGCGAACTGCTCGACACGTTCGATGTCGGCAGCGCTGGCGCCAAAGCGCCGCTCGTATTCCTCGCGCGAAACCGGCTGCGCGGCGGGATCGTTCGCGGCGAGCCGGTCCACCAGCTCGTGAAATTCTGCCGACGCCTGACGCCGCAGGATCAGCACGATCCTGAAACGCTCCGCCGGGTCGCAAGCGCCGACGCACTGCGCGCCAGCGGGCGCGGGATGTTCACTGCCTGCCACGGGAAGGTGCCTGGTCATGGACGGTTGCTCCTCCTTGAAGCGCGTGCCTGGATTCTGGCCTTCGGACACGCGTTGAATGACGGGAGTTCCGCGCGCCAAACCGGCCCGGAATGCCGTACAGAATCGTTGGGATATTCACGCAGCATGGCCGCCGCACGAGCGGCCCGCCACGCAGCACGAACGCAAACGACGCGCTGAGCGCATTCGGCATGCCCGCCAGAACCGTTATACACCGGTGACGATTGCAAAGTTGTCACGGCGACGCGGGAAGGCCAGGTCGCGGAGAATGTCGGGAAGTGATGCGAGATGGGCGAAACGCGCGCGGGCGTCGAGCCCGCGCGCTTGAAGTACCCCGTAGCGTGATTGTGGCGCTATGGAGTTTTATGCTGCAGCGGGCAGCGCCGCCGGCAGATGCGCTTGCAGATAGGCTTCGAACTCGTCCTTGACCTCCGGATGGCGCAGCGCGAACTCCACCGTCGCCTTGAGGTAGCCGAGCTTGCTGCCGCAGTCGAAACGCGTGCCCATATAGCGGTACGCGAGCACCTGTTCTTCGGTGAGCAGCGACTGCAGGGCGTCGGTAAGCTGAAGTTCGCCGCCTGCGCCCGGCTTCAGTGCGCGCAGATGTTCGAAGATCGTGGGCATCAGCACGTAGCGGCCCACGACGCCGAGATTCGACGGCGCGACTTCCGGCGCCGGCTTTTCGACGATGCCCGACAGCTTGAACACATCCTCTTCCCATTCGCGGCCGTCGACGATGCCGTACGATGCGCTGTCTTCACGCGCGATCGATTCGACGCCCACCACCGAGCTGTGATAGTGATTGAACGTGTTCACGAGTTGCTTCATGACCGGCGTGGGGCTGTAGAGCAGGTCGTCCGCGAGAATCACGGCGAATGGCGCGCCGCCCACGAGCTTTTCCGCGCACAGCACGGCGTGGCCCAGACCGAGCGCCTCGGCCTGGCGCACGTAGAAGCAGTCCACATTGGCTGGCTTGATGCTGCGAACGACGTCGAGCAGCTTTTGCTTGTTGCGGGCTTCGAGTTCGCATTCGATCTCGTACGACTTGTCGAAATGGTCTTCGATCGCGCGCTTGCTGCGGCCGGTCACGAAGATCATTTCGGTAATCCCCGCAGCGATCGCCTCTTCCACCGCGTACTGAATGAGCGGCTTGTCGACGATCGGCAGCATTTCCTTCGGGCTCGCCTTGGTGGCGGGCAAGAAGCGCGTCCCAAGGCCTGCAACAGGAAATACCGCTTTGGTTACTTTCAGCATGATGTCCATTCCCAGATCGTTCGTTTGAGTCTCGGTCTCGCAGCGAGGCAAGCCGACTTCCCCGAGGTTCTGCCGTGGCAGATTCTTGTGTTGAATGAGATTGTTTAGCGCCTTTTAAGGAATAAAAAAAGGCCAATAAATTCGGATGACTCGCTTCCGGCATAACACCGGAAATTATTGCCACTCACACAGAATAATTCCAACCGGATCGGCATGAATTTCCTGTTCCGTCTTGTGTCAATGACGCGTCTTGTTCGGGCGCAGTCTACTCCGCCTCGTCGACGGGCGGCAAGGCGCCGGAGCGCGTGCGTGCGCGCCGGATGGGCTCATTGCGCAACGCCTCGCGATACGCGGACACCCCCACGAGTATCAACAGCACGGCCACGCCGGCCAGCAAGTGCAGGTTCATCGGATTCTCCAGCGACCATAGTCGATCACACTCAAACTAGCATTCCAAATTCGATAAATAAACCGCTTTGTTTTTCAATCCATTTATTTCTCCATTTCTCATTTCATCATGAATACATTTTGAAAATCTTTTCCTTACTTCCCTCGCGCGCGCGCCCCTAAGATCGCCGGGTACTCTCCCCAAGGACCGGCTGACACCGATGAGCGATCCCGTACTCCAAACCGCCATGCCGCCTGCATCCGCCCTGCCCGCCGCCGCTGCCTCTGCAGCGCGGCCCGTAGCCGCGGCCCGCGAGCTGGCCGGCGAGCATCTGATCGAAGCCCTGCGTGGCTTTGCGGCCCTGCTGGTGGCGTATTTCCATTGCCGCCAGGTCACCTGGATCGGCATGGGCGCGTTCCACCAGCTGCATGCCAGCCTCGCGAGCCCCGGCACCGTTGCCGCGTGGCTGACGTTCCCGATTGCGTGGGGATCGGCGGGCGTGCCGATTTTTTTCGTCATCAGCGGCTATTGCATTCACCGCAGCGGCGCCGCGCGGCTCTTCTCGAACCCCGATTTCCGGCTCGACGCGCGGCAGTTCTGGCTGCGGCGTTTCGTGCGCATTTATCCGGTGCTGCTCGCCGCGTTGCTGCTCACGCTGGCAGTGGATTCGGTCAGCCTCTCGCTGCTTCCGGTGAGCCACAAGATCAACGAGATCGGGGCGCGCGATTTCTTCGTGAACCTGTTCTCGCTGCAGGGCGTGGCCGGTAAGACGTATGGGTCGAACGGCGCGCTCTGGACCCTTTCGCTCGAAGTGCAGTTTTACTTGCTGTATCCGCTGCTGTTCGCTGCGCGGCGCCGGTTTGGCCTGAATGTCGTGCTTGCCGCCGTGGCCCTCATCAACGTCGTTTCCGCGTTGACGCTGGAGCGGCACGACATCATCGTTTTCACTTCGTACTGGTTCTCGTGGATGCTCGGCGCATGGATTGCCGAAGTGCGTTTGCGCGGGTCTTCTGGCTTTCGGTTCGCCTATCCTGCTGCGGCGCTTTTCGCTGTCGCCGGTTGCGTGGCGTTTCACTTCGGGCAGTTTGGGGCGTTTCAGCTCTGGGCCTGTGCGTTTGCCTGCTATCTCGTCAAAGCGCTTGCGCGGCCTGCGCCTGCTTCCCCTGGCTTTCTGCAGTCGCTGTTCTCCAGGATCGGCGATTTCAGCTACTCGCTCTATCTCATTCACTTGCCGCTCTTCGTATTGCTCGGCTCGCTATTGTTCCGCTCGGAGCTGCAGACTTCGATATGGCCTTCGTTCGGCTTCACGCTGGCCGTGATTCCCGTTGCCTGGATGTTCTATCGGATCTTCGAAAAGCCCGCGCTTCATGCTGCTGCTCGGCTTCGGAAGCGGGTTGTCGCTTGATCCTCTTTGGCCACTTTGGCCTTTCCTTGTTTTCGCGTCGGTATGCAAGTGTGTAGTGGTCAAGCCTCTTTGGACACCCACAAAGGGGCAACACCTGCACACCGACGCGAAAACAAGGAAAGGCCAAAGCGGCCAGAAGCCGCGAAAAAAGGCCTAAAAGCGCAAAAACTTACCTGCCCCGAGCAACAACCCCATCCAGCACCCGCTCGACGGCATCGACATACTGCTGCTTCCCAAACCGCGCCCGGGCAGTAGCCAGCCCTTGCGCAGCAAGCCCATCCCGCAACGCCGCGTCGTCGTGCAACCTGCCGATAGTGGCAGCCAGTTCCTTCGCATCACCTGGCGTACAGAGCAGCCCGCTCTCACCATGCTCGACGATCTCAGTCACACCACCATCACGAGAGGCAACGACCGGCCTTTGCGCCAGCATCCCCTCAACGACCACCCGCCCAAACGGCTCAGGCGTAATAGACGTATGCGCGATCACATCCACGGCCCGCATGCAAGCCGCAATGTCATGCCGGAAGCCGAGAAAATGCACACGCTGCTGCAGCCCGTTCGCTTCGACGAACGCACGCAGCTCCGCGGCATAAGCATCCTCACCAAACAGTGGCGCTCCCACGAGCACAGCATGCGCACGCGGCTCGTCGAGCAACGCTTCGAGCAGCACATGCTGGCCCTTCCAGCGCGCAAGACGGCTGAAAGCACCAACCAGGAACGCATCCTCGGGCAACCCGATCTGCGCCCGCAACTGAGCCTGCGGCACCCGCGCAAGCGCACGGAACGGCGATTCATCCACGCCGTTGTGCACCACGTCGATACGCTTCGTGTCGAAGCGCGTGAGCTGCGCGAACACCTTCGCCGATGCATGCGAGTTCGCAATCACGTGCGCGAGTCCCAGCTTCGCGCAGCCCTTGATCACGGCACGCTGCACGCGGCCGAAATGCTCGTCGCTAACAATGTCGCGCAAATGCCAGACCACCGGCTTGCGCGCGAGCTTGCCCGCGAGCACGCCGATCACCATGGCACGCTGCGTGTTGGCGTAAAGCACGTCGGCTTCGCGCGCGCGGCGGCGCGTCTCGCGCACGAGCGCGGCGATGCCCGCAAGCACGCCCAGTCGCGGCGCGGTGCCGCCATCGCGGCGCACCTTGTTCAACGCGCCCGAATCGAGCACCTCCACGCGCGCACCGGCCTTGTCGAGCGCCTCCCTGAAGGGACCGTCGTTGAAGAGCAGCACGTCGATACGCGAGCGCAAGCCCTTCACCACTTCCAGCAGCGATAGCTCGGCGCCGCCCAGCACGCCGCTCTGGTCGATGGCGAGCACGCGCGGCGCTTCCGCTGCGTCCGCTTCGATCTCGTACGGAGCCGCGCCGTGTGCCGAGCCCGCCTGCGCAATCGCCGGCACCGCCTTCGCCACGCGCGCGAAGAATTGCTCGCGGAAATGCCGCGAAGAAAAGCGCTCGGCATTCGCGCGGCAATCCTCCGCGCGGAATCGGCCTGGATCGCTTTCGAACGATTCGACCGCATCGATGATCGCGTCTGCGTTTTGCTCTTCGAAGAAGAGGCCCGTGGGGCGCGAACCGGTGTCGCGCACCGTTTCGAGGGCGCCGCCCTTGCCGAATGCAATCACGGGCGTGCCGCAAGCCTGCGCCTCGACCACGGAAATACCGAAGTCTTCTTCCGCTGCGAACACGAACGCCTTGGCGCGCCGCATGCGGTCGTGCAGGACGGCGAACGGCTGATAGCCCAGCACTTCCACGTTGGGCGTCGCCTTCGCGCGTACCTTGTGCATGTCGGGGCCGTCGCCGATCACCACGAGGCGCCGCTCGGGCATGCGTGCAAACGCCTCGACGATCAGGTCGATCTTCTTGTACGGCACGAGCCGCGAAGCGGTCAGATAGAAGTCTTCCTTCGTGGTCTCCAGCTCGAACGCGTCGATGTCCACGGGCGGATAGACCACCTCGGCCTGGCGCTGATACACCTTCTGAATGCGCCGCGCGATGAACTCCGAGTTGGCGACGAACTGGTCCACCGAATTCGCCGTGCGCACGTCCCAGTTGCGGATGTAGTGCAGGATCAGGCGCGCGAGCATCGACTTCGGCCCGCGCGTGAGGCTCGACTCCTGCAGGTACTGATGCTGGAGGTCCCACGCATAGCGGATCGGCGAATGCACGTAGCTGATATGGAACTGGTCCGGTCCCGTGAGCACGCCCTTGGCCACCGCGTGGCTGCTCGAAATCACCACGTCGTAGCCCGACACGTCGAGCTGCTCGATGGCGAGCGGCATGAACGGCAGGTACGCGCGATAACGCTTGCGCGCGCCCGGCAGCTTCTGGATGAACGAGGTCGTGGCGCGCTTGCCGCGCAGGAACGTGCGGTCCTTCGCATCGACGAAGTCGACGACCGAGAACAGGTCCGCATCGGGAAAGCAGGCCAGAATCTGCTCGAGCACGCGCTCCGCGCCCGCGTAGGTCACGAGCCAGTCGTGCACGATGGCCACGCGCGGCGCACGGCCGGCGGCGAGCGCCGGCCGCAGTGGCCGCAGCGGCATGACGGCGCCCGACTCGGGGCGTCGCGGTTTGGTGGCGTCGCGCCGTTGAAGGGGCGCGGCGGCGCTTTCGGACGGCGCCGCTTCGTCGATCAGTTCGTGACTCATGCGCTTTTCCGTGAATTCAGTCGAAAGAGAAGGGAACGGGCGTAGCCGCGCAGCATCGGCGTGGTCGCAACCGACCACACCACGTTGGCAAGCGCGAGCACGACACCGGCGCCGATTGCGTACAGCGCGTCCGGCAGCCACCACGCAAGAGCGAGCGCAGCGGCGAGAAAACTCAGGTGGGCAAACATATCGACGATGATCGTGCGGCTATGAATGCGCGAAAGCCACAGCAGCACGACGTAGTCGAACAGGGCGCGAAACAGCACGGCGGCGGCTGCGCCCGGCAAGCCGAAGCGCGAAATGCCGAGCCACAGCAGACCGGCAAAGAGCGGCAGCTCCACGAGCCCGACGCGCGCAGCGGCGGCAGGATTGTTTTGCGACTGGATGAGAATGCGCGTCACGCCCGCCTGCCCCACGAGCCACACGGCGATGATCAGCACGCGCCCGACCGGCGCGCCATGCTCGGCGATCACGGGCCCGACCCACGCATGCAGGAAAGGCTGGAGCACCCCGATCGCACCGATGGCGATGGGCGTGAACACGGCATTGAGAAACTGCAGCGACTGCGCGGCGATTTCATCGGCATGCTCGCGGCCCAGCGCGGAAAGGCGCGGAAACAGCGTGCGCACGAGCGCGTTGGGCACCATGTTCAGGCGCGTGACGAGGTTCTGCGGCACCGTGTAGTACGTGACGAAACGCGCGCCAAGGCCCGCGCCCAGCATCATGCGGTCGAGCGAATCCGCGACCATCGTCGTGATGCTCGCGACCAGCATCCAGCCGCCGAAATTGAAGAGCGCCTTCGAGGTATCGAGGCGCGGCCCGCGCACCTTGCGTATTCCGAGCACGCGCAGCGCCGAACGACCGAGCAGGATCGCGGCGGCGAGACGCGCGAACACGGCGGCGGCCAGCACGGTCTGCAGATTCGGTTCGTAGGCCCAGGCGGCGGCGAGCGGCAGCAACTGGAACAGGAACGTGCCGAGCGTCTGGTTCGTGTTGTAGATGCCGAAGCGCTCCGCACCGTTGATCGCGCCCGCGAACACCCACGAGACGTTCGCCACCGGAATCGCCACGGCGAGCCAGGGCAGCGCGAGATAGACTTCGTGCCGCAATTCGGGCGTCACGTGCGTGAAATACGCGGTATAGAGCGCGCCGCCCGAATAGATCAGCAGGCCGCCGATCGCGCCGGTCGTGAAGTTCAGCCAGAACGCGCTCCAGAACACGCGCTCGCAGGCGTCGGCGTCTTTCGACGCATACGCCTTCGAGATCTGGTTTTGCGCGGCCATGCTCATGCCGAGATCGAGCACGCTGAAGTAGCCGATCAGGGTCCAGACGAGCGCGATCACGCCGTAGCGCTCCACGCCGAGCAGGCGGATATACGAAGGCACCGTGACGAGCGACACGAAGGTCGGCAGCACGAGACCGAACAGATTGATTGCGACGTTGCGCAGTATGCCTTTATCCATTAGGTATCCAGTTGCGTGGCCCGTAGCGGGTCAGGCCGGTTTCCAGCGGTACATGAGCACCTTGCCGCGCGCGTCTTCCTCGACGAACACGAGGTATTCGCCGTTCGCTTCGCGATGCGCGGTGATCCCGAACGGCACGTCGACCCAGCCCGAGGTGTTGCCCACTTCCGCGCCGGGGCCGAAGGTGCCGATCTCCTTCGCGCTGTCCTTGTCGTACACGTGGACGTTGCCCGCGGGCTCGACCACGAACACGTACTGGCCTTCCACCGTGAGCCCCGCGGGCGTGACCGGCGGTTTCGCCTTCGGGTCCCACGGCAGGCGCAGCATGTAGTGCTGCTCGGGGTGGCCGCTCGACCACTTGTCGTAGCGCACCAGCACGCGCCCCGCTTCCTTCCAGAAGCCGGGCTCGTGGGGCGCATCGGCCGTGTAGCCCGTCACGTAGAGCGTGTCGGTCTGCGGCTCGTAGATCGCGCGATGCACTTCGGTGAACGGCGCGGGGACCGCGTACTTGTCGAGTTTGTCGTACGAGTAGATCGGGTTGCCCTTCGCGTCGAGCCCGCCAAAGCGGAAGCGCCAGATGCCCTTGTCGTCGCGCGCGCGCCAGATGTCGCCGCGCGTGTCGATCCACCAGCCCCAGCCGCCCGCCAGATGGTCGCGGCCCGGATTGCGCGTGAATTCGTCGGCGTCGAAGGCACCGTTGCCGTTCGCGTCGCGCCAGATCCAGTCGCCGCCGGGCGGCGGCGCGTTCGGCACGTTCTGCACCCCGCGGCCGCGGCCCGCGATGAAGCCCGACGGGATCGCGGTCTCGCCGTCGCGCTGCGCGTCGAAGCGGTAGATCTTCAGGTGGTCCGCGTACATGTCGGTGAGGAACAGGAACGTGTGCCCGTTCAATACGCGCGCGGTCGGCAGGCCCGGCCACTGGTCGGTGTGAAAGACCGGATCGTCGGGATAGCGGAACCGATTGGACAGGAATCCGACATATTTCCAGTCCTGCCCTGGCGGCTTCGACAAGTCGAGTTCGAAGCGCTTGTTGCCCGTATAGACGCTGTTGGGGCGCTGCGGGTCCACCCACGCGCCATCCACGAACAGCAGCCCTTCCAGGCTCCACAAGCGCTTGCCGGCAGGCGTATAGGCCTCCAGCGTTGCACCGAGACCCGCGCCGATGTTGTCTTCGTGCTGCGGCCCGACGCCGTTGGTCGAAACGTAGATGTTCCCGCGCGCGTCGGTGCCGACGCCCGTGAGGCCGTTGAAACGGCCCGGACCCGGCCGGCCCGCGACGCCCGAGAAAATGCCGCCGCGCTCGCCGAGCGTGGCGCTCTGCGTCCACGTCTTGCCGTTGCGCGTGAAGATGAGGATCTGCTGGCGCGGCCCGTTATCGGCGATCAGCAGGCGTTGCTGCGGATCGAACGCGAGATCCACCGGCACCGAATCGTCGGGCAGCGCGAGCGTGTCGTCGAGGCGCTTGCCGTCCGCCGAGTAATGCTCGACGCGCGCGTGCGCGGCGACCTTGCCCGCTTCGGCGCCCGTCAGCACCCACACCGACCCGTCGGCCGCGAGCGCGATGCGGCCCGGCGCCTGCACGTCCCATTGCCCCTTGCGCTGCATCGAGTTCGCGTCGTACACCTCGATGCGGTTCATCGGCGTGTTGCTCACATAGAGCGTCGAATCCGTCGCGGCGAGTCCGCCGATGTCGGCATGCGTGCCGGTGGGCACCTCATTGATCTTCAGGAACGACGCGGAAAGCTGTGCATGCGGATTGAGCGGATCGGGTGAAGCCTGAAACGCGGCGGCGCGTTTGGGCTCGTCGAGCGGCCGGCGCGTGATGCCGTACCACTGGCTGCCCTTCGCAGGCCAGATGCCGCTCCCGACCAGATGACCCTTTTCGTTGCCCACGCCAACCGCCGCATACAGATAGCGATGATTCACGGCCACGGCGTTGCCGCCTGCGCCGCCCCAGCCATGCGTGCCGCCGGCGAAGCCGAGCGGCTTGCCGTCCTGGTACGCGCTGATCTCGGCGCCGCTCTCGTCCCACGGCGCGTTGGTGAACACCTTGCCTTCGGGCGTGACGGCGATGGCCGTCACGTTGATCTGCATCCACGTGCCCTGGCCGTTGCCAAAGCTATTGCCGATCCACGAGGTCGTCAAGTTGAGTTGCGGCGCGGCGATGGTCTGAACCGACGACGTGCAGATAAACGTGCACATCGCGGCCAGTGCCAACGTCCTGCGCAAGCGGCGATCGGGATTCGATAACGGCAAGGCAAATTCCTCCGGTCTGATGACGGCAATCTGCCAGGATCATGCCGTACAAACCCGATGAAAAATCGCCTCCAAAAAAGGGAAAATAATTCAAAAAAATTCAGTATTTATGACCCATTTCCGAGCCATCCGGAAATAAATTCCCGAACGCCGATACCACGCCGAAAAGGCCGTGCGGTGCGGTGTTCAGCGAGGCCAAGCCCGATTTCCATACGGTAATGCGTATTTCATATCGCGCAAATTCCGGCATTCAAATTCAAAAATCCGGAATCAATATATTTCGGCTTTTTGAACATTTAATTCTTTCTAGAATGAACCGCGAAGCAATCGCGCATGCATGAACCCACCGGAGAATCGATGACCGTTAGCCGCCCCGTCAGTCAACAAGGCCCCGCCGGCCATTCCCACCGCATCGTCCAGCTGGACGGTCTGCGTGCCTTCGCCGTGCTCGCCGTGTTCGCGCAGCACGCGTTGCGCGCGCCGCTGTGGATGGGCGTCGACCTGTTCTTCGTGCTGAGCGGCTTTCTCATCACCGGCATCCTGCTCGAGCGCAAGGCCCGCGGGCAATCGTATTTCAGCTACTTCTATGCGCGCCGGGTGCGCCGCATCCTGCCGCCCTACCTGCTGCTGCTCATCGTTTCGTCGCTGCTGTTCGGCTTCGGCTGGGCGCACTACTGGCCGTGGTACGCATTCTTCGCCACCAATATCGGCGACGCACTCGGCCAGAGCGGGCACGACAGCCTCAACATCCTCTGGTCGCTCGCCGTCGAAGAGCAGTTCTACATCGTGTGGCCCTTCGTCGTGCTGCTCCTGCCGCAACGGCTCATGGCCGTGGTGGCGGCCGCGCTCATCTTTGTCGTGCCCGTGCTGCGCGCCGTCGCGACGCCGTGGTTCGACTCGTACTGGCCGATCTACTACCTCACGCCGTTCCGCATGGACCTGCTGGCCGCCGGCGCACTGCTCGCCGTGCTCGTGCGCCGCGACCGCAATGCGCTCGAGCCCTTCAAGTGGCCCGCCGCCGTGCTTTTCTTCGCGGCGCTCGGCGTGCTGGCCTGGCTGCATCTGCACTACCCGCGCTTTCGAGGCATGAACACGCCGCTCTCGAACGCCATGCTCTATAGCGTTTCGCTCGTGCTCTGCACCTCCATCGTCGTGTTCGCGCTGCAGTCGAAAGGCATCGTGCGGCGCCTGCTGTCCAACCCGGTGCTCGTGTATGTCGGCACGATCAGCTACACGATCTACCTCATTCACCTCACGATTCTCTATGCCGTGTGGCCGCTCCATTACGGCCGCATCAAGAGCGCCGCGATCGCGCTCGTTCTCACGCTCGCTTATGCAAGCGCGAGCTGGTTCCTCTTCGAGCGCCGCCTCACACGCGGCCCGCGCCGCCGCTCAGCGGCTGAGCCGGTCGACCTCACCGCACGCGTGAGCCAGTCGAGCCCGCAATCGTAATTCCTGAATCCCGTTCGACACTTCAAAGGCACATCACATGAACGAACGTCGCAAAGCGATCATCACCGGCGTTTCCGGCCAGGACGGCGCCTACCTCACGCGCCTTCTGCTCGACAAGGGCTACAACGTCACCGGCACCTATCGCCGCACCAGCTCCGTGAACTTCTGGCGCATGAACGAGCTGGGGATCCTCGACCATCCGTCGCTCGATCTCGTCGAACACGATCTCACGGACGCGGGCTCGACCCTGCGCCTCGTCGAACGCGCCCAGGCGCAGGAGGTCTACAACCTCGCCGCCCAGAGCTTCGTGGGCGTGTCGTTCGACCAACCCGCCACGACCGCCGAAGTCACCGGCATCGGCGTGCTGAACATGCTCGAAGCGATTCGCGTCGTGAATCCGAAGACGCGCTTCTATCAGGCTTCGACCTCCGAAATGTTCGGCAAGGTCCAGGCGATTCCGCAATGCGAGGACACGCCGTTCTACCCGCGCAGCCCCTATGGCGTGGCCAAGCTGTTCGCGCACTGGTCCACCGTCAACTACCGCGAGTCCTACGACATCTTCGCGACGAGCGGCATTCTCTTCAACCACGAGTCGCCGCTGCGCGGGCGCGAGTTCGTCACGCGCAAGATCACCGACAGCGTCGCCAAGATCAAGCTCGGCAAGCTGAACATGCTCGAACTCGGCAACCTCGACGCCAAGCGCGACTGGGGCTACGCCTCCGAGTACGTCGAAGGCATGTGGCGCATGCTGCAGGCCGACGAGCCCGACACCTACGTGCTCGCCACCGGCCGCACCGAAACCGTGCGCGACTTCGTGAAGATGGCCTTCGCCGCCGCCGGCTTCCAGCTCGAATGGTCGGGCAAGGGCGAGCGCGAAACCGGCATCTGCGTCGCCACGGGCCGCACGCTCGTGCGCGTGAGCCCGCGCTACTACCGCCCCGCCGAAGTCGACCTGCTGATTGGCGACGCGACCAAGGCGCAGGAGAAGCTCGGCTGGAAGCCGCAGACTTCGCTCGAGCAGCTCTGCCAGATGATGGTCACGGCCGACCTTGCGCGCAACGAACGCCATGACACATTCTGATCCCGCTAGCCGTCCGCGCGCGCTCATCACGGGCATTGGCGGCTTTACGGGCCGCTATATGGCCGCCCGCCTCGCGGCGGACGGCTACCGCGTGTGGGGCACCGTGCGGACGGGCGAATCGCTGGACGCGGAAGCCTTCCCGTTCGGCGCCACCGCCATCGAAGCGGACTTGCTCGACCGCGCCGCGATCGCCCATGCGCTCGAATCCGTGCAGCCCGACGTGGTCGTGCATCTCGCCGCAGTGGCCCACGTGGCGGACAGCGACGTGGCGCGCACCTACGTCGTGAACGTCGTCGGCACGCGCAATCTGCTCGAGGCGCTCGCGCAGCAGAAGCACGTGCCGCGCGCCGTCTTGCTGGCCAGCAGCGCGAACGTCTACGGCAACGCCACCAACGGCGTGATCGACGAGCATGTCGAGCCCCAGCCCGCCAACGACTATGCAGTCAGCAAGCTCGCGATGGAATACGTCGCGAGGCGCTTCCAGGCGCAATTGCCGATCATCATCGCGCGCCCGTTCAACTACACGGGCGTGGGCCAGTCGCCGGACTTCCTGATCCCGAAGATCGTCGAGCACTACGCACGCGGCGAGAAGCAGATTTCGCTCGGCAACCTCCACGTGGCCCGCGACTTCTCCGATGTACGCGACGTCGTGAACGCCTATGCGCGGCTCGTCGAAGTCGCGCCGCGCGGCACCATCGTCAACGTCTGCTCGGGCACCGGTCAGACGCTCGGCGCGCTGCTCGACATGCTCGCGCGCATCGCCGGCTACGAGATCGAGGTGCACGTCGATCCGCGTTTCGTCCGCGCCAACGAAGTGCGTCAGCTGATCGGGTCGAATGCGAAGCTGCGTGCCATCGTCGGCGACAGCTCGCGCAAACACCTCGAAGAAACCTTGCGCTGGATGTACGAAGAAGCGCGCGAACGTGTGCCCGAAACGCAATAGCGCCCTGCTCGCTTGCTCTGTTCTACAAATAGACCGCCGCTCTCCCGAGCGGCGGTTTTCTTTGGGTCGATCGACCCGCTTTCAGTGCGCGGCGATCGCTTCCGCGTAGACACCGGCCACGCGCTTCGCGATCACGGCGTTATCGAAGTGCTCGCGCGCATACGCCTTGCATGCCCCTTCATCCGGCAGCTTGATGCGGCCCGAGAGCGCGCCGTCGATGCCATCGGCGATCGCGTTCGCGCCCGTGCTCGGCAGCACGAGGTCTTGTGACAGACCCGCCACCGCCTCGGGCAGACCGCCTACCGGCGTCACCAGAACCGGCGTACCCGCGGAAAGCGACTCCACCGTGATCAGGCCGAAGCCCTCCAGCGCGACCGTCGGCACCACGCTCAGCGTGGCCGCACGATAGAGCGCAGGCAGGTGCGCGTCGGGCACGAAGCCGAGCAGCTTCACGTTGTCGGCGAGGCCTGCTTCGTCGATACGCTGCTGCAGTTCGGACTCCAGACGGCCTCGACCCGCGATCAGCAGGAGGACGTCCGGGTGGCGCTGCTTCACCATCTTGATCGCGTCGATCAGATCTTCGAGGCCCATGCGGCGCACGAGGCGGCGCACGGCGAGGATGATCGGGCGGCCTTGCGGCAGCTGGAGCTTCAGGCGCGCTTCCGCCGCCGTGCAGGCCGGGTCGAAATGCGCCGTATCCACGCAGCCCGGCACGATACGCACGCGCTCGGGCGAGATACCATAGCGGCGCGTGAGAATGTCGCCGAACGCCTTCGAGAGCACGATGAGCCGCGAGGAACGCTCATACACCGACTGCTCCAGCGAGTGCTTGATGCGCTGGCTCAGCGTGGCCGCGCCTTCCACGAAGCTCTCGTCGGCCCACGGCCCCTGGAAGTGCGAAACCTGCGGAATGCCGCGCGTGACGTCAAGCCCGGGGAAGGTGTAGAGCGCGAAGTGCGAGGAAATCACGTCGGGACGGTGGCGGCGAATCTCGCTGCGCAGCGCCCGGCGCGCGTCCATCAGGCGAAACGGCAGCGAGCGCGAAGCGGAGCCGAAGCCGTGAATCGCGCCGCCGCTGTCCTGGGCCACCTTGGGCGAGCCGGCCACGACGCCGCGCACGCGCACGCCCGCGCCGGGCAGCGCGCCGACGAGCGAGTAGTACATGCGGTCGAGACCGCCAGCGCGCTCGGGAAACCAGTGCATGCCGATCTGCAGCGATTGAATGGATTGTGTGGTCATCGCGTGTCCTTATTCTGCATGTATGCGGTTATCAGGGGGTTTCTGCGCGCTGGAGCGATTGACCGCCCGGCAGCGTCGCAGCAGCGAACGCGGGTTCTTCGCGGCGTACGGCCTCGCTCGCGTCGCCGGCCAGTTGCCGGTAGAGCGCGATGTACTGCGCGGCCATGCGCGCCCAGCCGAACTGCGTGGCCAGTTCCGCTGCCGCCTCGCCCATCGCGAGCCGGCGCGACGTGTCGGTGGCGAGCGTCTTCACGGCGTTGGCGAGCGCCGGCACGTCGTCGGGGTCTTCGAGCACAATGCCGCAATCGGGTGTGATGATTTCCGCGCCGCCGGCCGTGCGCGCGGTGACGACGGGCAGGCCCGCCGCCATCGCTTCGAGCAGCGAAAGGCTCATTGCTTCGTAGCGCGAAGGAAACACGTAGGTATCGACGGAGCGCATGAGCGTGGGCATCTCGCGCACGAGGCCGAGAAAATGCACCCGCTTCTCGATGCCCAGCTCGCGCGCAAGATCGGGATACGGGCTGCCCGGCAGGTAGCCCGCCACGGCCAGATGCACGTGCTCGGGCATCTGCTTCATGGCGTGCAGCACCGTGCCGAGGTTCTTGCGCGGCGTGCGCAGATCGCCCACGAACAGCAGCAGGAACGCTTCGGCGGGCAGCGAGAACTTCGCGCGGTCCGCGCTCGCGGCCGAGAAGCCGCGCGTGTCCACGCCGTTGTAGATCACGTCCAGGCGCTCGACAGGGTTGCCGCCCGACGCGCGAATTTCGTCGGCGACCTTGCGCGAAACGGCCGCGATGACGCGCGAGCGCCGATACGCCCAGCGCTCCAGCACCGCATTGGCACGCGTGTAGACGAACTGGTAAGCGGACCACACGCCGCGCGTGAGACCGAACGGGTAGTACTTGCTGCGCGCCCAGCCGCCGTGCACGAAGTGTGCGGTGTTGACGTCGGCGTGCGCCCAGGTGATGAAGCCGTTCACATGGAGCACGTCGTAGGCGCGCCGGTTGCGGCGCAGCCACAGCGCGCTCTTCACCGCGAATACCTGCTGGCGCAGCAGGTTGGTGGGCCACGCGCGCGACGGCTGCACATTGACCCATTTCACCTTGGGGTGGGCGAGCAGCTCGGGCGCGACATGCGAGGCGACCAGCGTCACCTCGAACCCCTCGTCGAGCGCGGCGCGCGCGATTTCATGATTGACGCGGCCCTGGCCGTCATTGTGGCGCACGACATGCGTGACGATTGCGACTCTCAATCGGAGACCTCCGTGGTAAGGGCCTGGCGTTGCAGCTTCGCCCAGTGCCCCGCGCTGAGAATGGAAAACACGCTCGAAAAGAGCAGCAGGCCGCCGGTGCCCACTAGCGAGTTGGTGAACACGAGCATGGCGAAGATCGATACCGCGAGGCTCAGGCACGCGCACACGTAGCGGTCCTCGGGAAAACGCATCGATACGCGCACCGCGCGCACGAGCAGCCACAGCACGCCCGACATGTAGAGCAGCGTGCCGGGCCAGCCCAGCACGAACGGAATGTTCATCACGCCGCTGTCGAAGCTGCCGTACTGGCCGAGCTGGCCGTTGTTGCTGGAGAGCTTGGTCGATGCGCCGGTGGCGCCGAGGCCCTCGCCCGTCACGTCGGTGAAGGCCTTCTTCGCGAAGTCGGCATAGAACTGGTTACGCGCCTCGTAGCTCTGGTCGTCCTTCAGGTTCACGAGCGTATTCAGACGCTGCTGCATGCGGTCCGCCACGGGACCGAAGGTGAGCAGCGGCACGCACACGCCCGCCAGCACGAGCGCGCTGACGATGATGCGAATGCGTACCTTGTTGCTCGACTTCATCAGCTGGATCACCATGGCGATCGCCCAGCCGCCCCAGGTGGAGCGCACCAGCGAGAGCGCGAACGAGAAGAAGCCGAACGCCGCCGCGACCCAGCGCACCCGATGCTTCGCGGCCATCACGAACACCATCGCGCCCATCATCGCGAACGCGAACGGGCCCGACGAGTTCATCGTGCTGAACACGCGCACGCCGAGCGGCACGGGGTCGCCCTGCGAGTTCATGTCCGAGCCGATCATCCACATCGCATCCCACGGCGGCATGATGAAGAACTGCACGAGACCGTACGCGCCCATCACGAGCATGCCGTAGATGAAGGTGTTGATGATGGTCTTGCTGCACTCGGGATACTGGCGCGTGAGCACCATGATGTGAAAGCCGATCAGGAACGGATAGATCCAGTTGGCAAGGTCATAAACAGCCGCGGCCGGGCCGCTCCCCACCACGCCCACCACGAACCCATAGCCGATGCCGAGCAGCGCGAGCAGGAGCGGCAGACCGCGCCGCTGCCCGAGGATCGGGTAGTAGCGCAGCAGCGAAATGCCGCTGATCATCGTGACGGCGAGCGGCGCGACCTGAATGAGGCTGGTGGGCGTGAAGCCGCCCTTGCCGTAGTCGGCGAGGCGCCGCACTTCGGGGCTCAGGAACCACAGCCACCACATGAAGCCGATATAGCGCACCGGGTTCACGAAGTAGAGCCAGAATCCCACCGCGATCGACAGCACGGGAAACGCCAGCGTCAGCACGGTGCCCTGGTGCGCGCCGATCAGGAGCGCCGTCAATAGCCACAACGCGAACGGCGGCAGCGTATCGCGGCTGAACAGGCCGCGCAGGCCGCCGCGGCGGCGGCCCGGCTGGCTCGCCGGCGCGGGTGCGGGGATAGCGGTCGTGACGTCCATGATCACATCCCGCGCGCAGCGACGCCCCGGCCTTGGGGTTCGCTCGCGATTGACTCGCCGTTGCGCGCATCGCGCTCGTGCAGCATCTCGCGCGTGAGCTGCGCGTGCTGCCGTGCGAAGTGCTGCGTCGTGAGATCGCGCGTGCGCAGCTGCTCGCAGGCTTCGCGCGCCTGGGCGAGCGCACGTGCCGGGTCGGCCGCCAGCGCATTCGCCGCGTCACGCAGCTGCTGGGCGTTGAACGGCTCGACATACGAGGCGGCGTTGTCGTCGAAGTAGTCTTCGAGCGCGCCCACCTTCGTCGCGATCATCGGCTTGCCGAGCGCCGCGGCTTCCAGCATCACCGTGATGCCCGAAGCGTGCGTGTTGGGCCGCAGCGGCACGACGACGATGTCCGCCCAGTCGTACAGCGCATGCTGTTGCTTGATGCCGGACACGCGCACGATCTCGACGTTGTCCGCGCGCGCCGATGCCGGCATGCGACGGCGCGTGGCGATGCGCACCTCATAGCGCGGATCGTTGCCGAGCGCACTGACGAGCGTGGTCCAGTCGCGGTCGCGGTCGTTGCCGATCGCGGCCACGCGCACGGGCGTATGCGGCGTCCACTGCGCAGGCGGACGCAGCGGAAAATCGCTGGTATTGAGCCCATAGAGCACGTGACGCGCCTCGCGCCCGAAATATTCGCCGCACAGCGCGGCGTTCTCGCTCGCGAGCGTGGTGAGCAGATCGGCACGCTTGAGCAGCCGCTTGTAGATCGCACGGCGCAGCGCGCCGTAGCCGGGCCAGCGGTCGAGCAGCCACACGCTTTGTGCGAGCAGCAGCGGGCGCGCGCCGCCCTTCTTCGCGTTCATCAGCAGCACCAGCGCCACAGCCAGATGCTCCTGCTCGGTGTGCGTCCAGATGACGTCGGACTGCAGAATGGCGCGGCGATTGCGCCAGGCGTGAATGAAGTCGAAACCGGCCGCGGCCTTCAGCGCACGCCGCATGAAGCGCATGGGCGTGCTTTCGCTCGCGTCCTGCGCGTAATTGAGGGCGAATTCCGCAGATTCCGCGTGGTGGTAGCCATACAGGCTGCCGATGTTCTCGCCTTTGCGATAGCGGCGCGGATCGGCGCCATAGAAAAGGTGGACGTGGACTTGCGTACTGCTCATTCGGGGTCCTCCCTGTAGTCGTTGGCCGCGCCAGTCAAACGAGCGCGCGGCGCGCCTCTCGTGCGCCGCCGCGCACCGCGCGCCAGCGTGCGAACGCCGCGCCCGCGGAATCGCCGCGCACGGCGCTCAGGCCAGTGTGCACGAGGCCCGGATACACGCGTGTGCCGACCAGCGCGTACCACCACCAGGCGGTTTCGCGGCGCAGCGGCGTGAGATGGCCGAGCAGGATCAAATGCAGGTTGTAGGCGGCGTTGCGGATCGAGGCGAGCGTCTGCGCGTTGCGGGGGTCTTCGCCCGGGCGCGGCGCGGGGTAATGGTCGACGGCCACGAGCGGGTCGTAGACGAGCTTCCAGCCCGCGCGCTTCACGCTCAGGCTGAACGCCATGTCGTTGTGCGTTTGCGCGCCGGTGCCGCGCAGGCGCCGGTCGAAGCGCAGGTCGCCGATCGCCGCGCGTCGATAGCTCATGTTCGCACCCTTGAGCAGATCGACTTCGCGCGCACCGCCCGCGCCCAGATGATGGTTGCCGATAATGCGGCCCGAGCGCTGCAGCTTGCCCACCAGCGTGCGCTCGCCGTCGATCACGCGGCCGCCTTCATGCACCCAGTCGCGGCCGCCCAGCGCCCCGAGCTTCGGGTCGGCCTCGAAGGCCGCCGCAATGCGCGCGACCCAGTCGGCGCGCGGCGCGGCGTCGTCGTCGGTAATGGCGATCACGTCGCCCGTCGCGGCCTCGATGCCGCGATTGAGCGCCGCCACCTGCCCCGGTTCTTCGACGATGGCCACTGCCACGTTGAGCACGCGGGGCGTGACGTGTTCGGCGAGGCACGCGTGAGTCGCCTCGTCGTCGGCGCGCGCCACCACCACGATCTCGTCGGGCGCGCGCTGCTGGCGCAGCAGCGCCGAAAGACAGCGCGACAGATCGTCAGGACGCCGATAGGTCGGCACGAGCACGGTCACTTTCATCGCGAGTTCTCCTTTGCTGTGCTTGATGAGGGCGTTTGCGTCATGCGCTCAGGTACTCGCGCACGTTCGCGTAGCCATAGGCGTAGTTGCCGCGCGTGTTCGCCGGCACGCCGTTGAACACCCCGCCCTGCACCCGCACGCCGGCGTTGCGCAGTCGCTTGAGCGCCTCGGCGATTTCGCCTTCGGTGTGCATGCCCGAACGCAGCACGAGGAACGTCGAGCCCGCATGGCCGCCGATGATGGCGGCGTCGGTCACGGCGAGCACCGGCGGCGTATCGATGAGCAGCACGTCGTAGCGGTTCGACAGGCCTTCGAGGTACTGGCCCAGACGCGGCGACATCAGCAGCTCGGACGGATTGGGCGGACGGCGGCCGCACGACATGAAGTGCAGGTTGTCCACTTCGGTCGCGCGAATCGCCTCGTCCAGCGAAATCTGCCCCGAGAGCAGCTCGGAGAAGCCGTTTTCCTGGGGGCCGCCCAGATGACGCTCGAGCGCGCCGCGGCGCATGTCGCCGTCGATCATCAGCACGCGCTTGCCCGAATGCGCGAGCAGCACGGCGAGGTTCGCGGTCAGGAAGCTCTTGCCCACGCCCGGCACCGAACCCGTCAGCATGACTACGCGATTGCGCGCGTCCATCACGCTGAACTGCAGCGAGGTGCGCAGGCTACGCAGGCTTTCGACCGTGAGGTCCTTGGGGCGCGAGTTCGCGAGCACTTCACGCAGACGCGTGCCGCCGCGCACCGGGGCGCGCTTTTCGAGCGCCAGCTGCTCCGGCGAAAGCGGCACGAGACCGTACACCGGCAGCTGGAACGAGCGCTCGATCTGATCCGGATCGACGATGCCCTTGAACATGTTGCGGCGCATGAGCACGAAGCCCGTGCCGAGAATGACGCCGAGCAGCGACGCCGCCGAGACGATCAGCAGCTTCTTGGGCTTCGACGGGTTGCCGGGGCGCAGGGCCGGATCGACGATATGCACGTTGCCGCCCGTGCCCACGCGCTGCACCGAAAGCTCCTGGATGCGGTTGAGCAGCAGCACGTAGATGTCCTCGGCCACCTTCGCGTCACGCTGCAGCTGCACGGCCTTCACTTCCGTGGCCGGCAGGTCGCGGAACTTCGTGTCGTACTTCGCACGCTCGCCCTGCAGCTGCGCGAGCTGCTGGCGCGCCGCGATCAGCACCGGGTGCTGGTCGCCGAAGCGCTGCTGGAGCGAGGCGATCTGCAGTTGCAGCGCCGAGATCTGCTGCTCGTACTGCACGCTGCCGTCGAGATAGATCTTCGCTTCGTCGCTTGCGTTGATCGAGCCCGACTTGCTCTGGTAAGCCGTGAGCGCCGCTTCGGCGTTCTCGAGGTCCGACTTCAGGCGCGGCTGTTCGCTGCGCAGGAAGTCGAGCATCTTGCTCGCGTCGGCCTGCTTGGTCGCCACGTGCTCGCGCAGGTACGACTGCGCCACCGCGTTCGCGATTGCGGCCGCGTGCTCGGGGTCGTTGTCTTCGAGCGAGATGTCGATCACGCCCGTTTGCTTGCCCTGCTCCTGAACCTGGATCGCGTTCTGGAAGCCGCTGATCGCATCGAGGTCGTTCAGGCGCACGACATTGAAGCGGGTGCCCGGACGCGCAACGAGCTTGTTGACGAGCAGCTTGACACCGCCGCCCTGCTCGACCTGGCCGACCGTGCCTTCGAGCAGGCGCGCGCCGTCCGGCGTCGAAATCACGTAGCGATCGTTGTCGAGGGCGGTCAGCGAGAGCTTCTTGCCTTCGAGCTCGGGCGTGACCTCGATCGAGTCGATGTTGATGACTTCGCCGCCCCACGCAAAGTTGCCGAGCCAGTTGCTCAACCCGAACCACGGACGCGCGGGCGTGCCCGGTGTCGCGAGACGCGCGGACAGGCTGCCGATCAACGGCAGCATGACCGGCGTGACGGTGGTGTTCAGCTTGAACTGCTTCACCACCGGTTCGACCACGCTGCGGCTCTTGATCATCTGGATCTCGGCGTCGGTGGGCAGGCTGCCCGTCGACGATCCCGAGCTGATGTTCGCGCCGGTTTGCGTTTGCGTGAGGGCCTGCGACGTGTAGTCGGAAGGCTCCACGCGAACCTGGGTGTCGGCCGTATAGACCGGCTTGGCGATGAAGCAGTAGAACACGGCCATGGCGATCACCGCCGCCGCGATCGCGATGAGCCAGCCGATGTCGTCGATGATGACGCGCAGCAACTGGCCGAGGACGACGTCCTCTTCCTCGGTGCGGGCCGCCGGGGCCGCCTGGCTATTGGCTTGTATGGTCACGATTCAATCCCGTTGTTTAGGTGTTGCTCCTGCATCCTCTTTCGAAGCGTTTCGATCACGCTGTTACTTCGCGATCTGCTTCAGATAGAAGACGGTCTGGATGGTCGGCAGCACCTGCTGCAACACACGGTTGAAGGTCGTCGAAGCGGCCGTGCCCACGTACACCACATCCAGCGGCTTGAGCTGGAACTGCGACGAAAGCATGATCGCGTCGGGCTTGGTCATGTCGAGACGGTAGATCTCTGGCTGCGTTGGGTTGTCCTTCATGCCGCGCATCACGAAGATCTGGCGCGGGTTCGCGTCGGTATCGAGAATGCCGCCCGCCTGGGTGAGCGCGTCGGCGATCGTGAGGTCACCGCGAATCAGGTTCGTCTGCAGCGGCGTCTTCACTTCGCCCATCACGAAAATTCTGCTATCCGAACGATCCGGAATATTGATGACGTCGCCGTCCTGCAGCAGCACGTTCTGAGTCGAATCGCCGCCGTCGAGCATGCGGTTCGCATCGAGGATGTACAGCTTGCCGTGGCGCGTGAGGCGCACGCGGTTGATGTCGGCGTTGTCGGTCGTGCCGCCCGAGCGCGTGATGGCGTCCACCAGCGTGAGCGGCACGTCGCTCATCGAGAGCGGACCCGGCGTCTTCACGTCGCCCGTGATCTGCACCTTCTGGCTGCGGTACGCGAGCACGCGCACGTCCACCTGCGGGTTCTTCACGTAGGGGCCGAGGCCGGACGCGAGCTGGTCGCGGATCTGGCCGGGCGTCTTGCCCGCGGCCATGATGCGGCCCACGAACGGGAAGAAGATCGTGCCGTCCTTGGCCACGGTCTGTCCGTACGGGTCGGCCTGGCCCGGCAGCGCGTTGGTATAGGGCTGCGTGAGCGCCTGACCCACCGTCTGCGTCGTGTTGCCGCCCGTGGAGAACGTCGAGCCCTGCGGCGTCGACAGCTCGGGGTGATCGAACACGGTCACGCCGAGAATGTCCTGCGGCGCGATGTGATAGGTGTAGTCGGCAGCGCTCGAGAACTTCGAGGGCGGCAGCGGCGCCTTCGGCTGGGCTGCGGCCGCTTGCGCCTGCTGCAGCACGACTTGCTGCGTGATGAGCGTCACGTTGAATTGCTGCTGCGGCTGGTTGTTCGGCTGTTCTTTCAGGCTCGACGTGTCGA
This sequence comes from Paraburkholderia sp. EG286B, assembly GCF_040965655.1. Lineage (NCBI taxonomy): Bacteria > Pseudomonadati > Pseudomonadota > Betaproteobacteria > Burkholderiales > Burkholderiaceae > Paraburkholderia > Paraburkholderia sp. EG286B. The sequence goes on from NZ_JBFRCF010000001.1 coordinate 320,258, forward strand.
GATAATTGCCGGGCGCCGTCGCGCACGCGGAAACGAAGACGCTCAACGCGACCACAGCCGTCAGTTTCAGTTTTGTCATTGGCATATTCGGCTCAACCATCCCTTAACCATACGATCCATCAATTCAAGACTCTGGCGATACGCGGACTCATGGAGCCCATGCGGATCGCTGACATCAGAGTTCTCCCAATTACCGAGCGCGTACACCTTGCCGCGCGCGGTGGGTTCAATGCGCTCGACCGCGGCGACCTGGCGGCGCTCGGTCACGAGCACGAGGTCTGCGGAGCGCACGAGACGGCTGGTGAGGCGGCGCGACTGATGCTCGCCCACCTTCATGCCGCGCTCGGCAAGGAGCCACTGCATCACGGGGTCCATGTCGTCCCCATCGCGCGCACGCAGGCCCGCCGATTGAAACGATTCCGGCCGTGAACCTGTCTGTTCGCTCAGACGCTCGCGAAAGAGCTGTTCCGCCGCCGGCGAGCGGCAGACGTTGGCGTGGCAGACGATGAGCACGTTCTTGATCATGATCGCGTGACTCCCTTCCTTTACATGACGCTATGCGCGAAGCCCGGCAACGCTCAGGCCACTGCCTGCGTTGCGGCGGTTTCGGCGCGCGCGCGGCTTGCCTGGGTCGCGCTGGCGCGGCCCACGGCGTGGTACTCGATGCCGAGTTCCTGCAGCGCCGACGGCTCGTACAGATTGCGGCCGTCGAACACGATCGGCATCTTCAGCTGCGACTTGAGCGTTTCGAAGTCGGGCGCCTTGAAGACCTTCCATTCGGTGGCGACCACCACGGCATCGGCTTCGCTTGCGGCTTCCATCGCGTCGTTCACGAACGACAGCCGCGCCTGATGTTCCGGCGCGTGCGCGAGATCGAGCGCGAGTACGCGCTGCGCCTCGGCGGTCGCGACCGGGTCGTAAGCCTTGACCGTGGCGCCGCGCGCGAGCAGTTCGGCGATGAGCGTGCGGCTCGGCGCCTCGCGCATGTCGTCGGTGTTCGGCTTGAACGCGAGCCCCCAGACGCCGAACGTGCGGCCCGTGAGGTCGGAGCCGAAGCGCGTAACGATCTTCTGTGCGAGCACCTGCTTCTGCGCTTCATTGACGGACTCCACGGCGCGCAGGATCTGCAGCGGCTCGCCGAAATCCTCGGCAGTGCGCATGAGCGCCTTCACATCTTTCGGGAAGCACGAGCCGCCGTAGCCGCAGCCCGCATAGAGAAAGTCGTAGCCAATGCGCGGGTCCGAGCCCACGCCGCGGCGCACGGCCTCGATATCGGCGCCCACGCGGTCGGCGAGATTCGCGAGTTCGTTCATGAACGAAATGCGCGTGGCGAGCATGGCGTTGGCCGCGTACTTGGTGAATTCGGCCGAATGCACGTCCATGTAGAGCGTGCGCTCGTGATTGCGGTTGAACGGCGCATAGAGCCGCTTCATCACCTCTTTCGCACGCTCACCGGGCACGTCGTCGTTGCAGCCCAGCACGATGCGGTCGGGCCGCGCGAAGTCCTCGACTGCCGCGCCTTCCTTGAGGAACTCGGGGTTCGAGACCACCGAGAACATGTGGCTCTCGCCGCGCTTGCGCAGTTCGGAGGCGATCGCGTCGTGCACGAGCGCGGCCGTGCCGACCGGCACCGTGGACTTGTCCACCACCACCTTGAAGCCCGTCATGTGGCGGCCGATGTTGCGCGCGGCCGCCAGCACGTATTGCAGGTCGGCGGAGCCGTCTTCGTCGGGCGGCGTGCCCACGGCGATGAACTGCACGTCGCCGTGCGCGACCGCCGCTTCCACGTCGGTCGAGAACTTCAGCCGGCGCGCGCGCACGTTGCGCTCGATGATTTCCTTCAGGCCCGGCTCGTGAATCGGCACGATGCCCTGATTGAGCAGGTCGATCTTGCGTTCGTCGACGTCGAGGCAAAACACGTCGTTGCCAATGTCGGCAAGACAGGCGCCCGTCACGAGACCCACATAACCGCTGCCAATGATCGTCAGATTCATGCCCACCTCAAAAGTGATTGATTCTTCATGTCACGCGAAACGTTGCGCACACCAGCATCGCGCGCACTCGCTTCGCCTCAATATGCGTTCTGGCCTGCGAAGCCCTTCCACATGGTCATCGCCACGATGCGCAGGTCGAGCGCGAAGCTCCAGTGCTGCATGTAGTGCAGATCGAAGCGCACGCGGTCGCGCATCTTTTCCACGCGATCGGTTTCGCCGCGAAAGCCGTTGACCTGCGCCCAGCCCGTGATGCCCGGCTTGATGCGATAGCGCGCCATGTAGCCGCGCACGAGGTCCTTGTAGATGTCGTCGTGGGCCAGCGCGTGCGGGCGCGGACCCACCACCGACATCTCGCCCTTGAGCACGTTGATGAACTGCGGCAGCTCGTCGAGGCTCGTACGGCGCAGGAACGCGCCCACGCGCGTCACGCGCGGATCGTTGCGGCGCGCCTGGGTGATCTGCCCCGCGACTTCCGCATGGACCTTCATCGAGCGGAACTTGTAGATTTCGAATTCGTTGCCATCGAGCCCCTTGCGGCGCTGCTTGAAGAACACCGGACCCTTCGACGTGAGCTTCACGGCGAGCGAAATGACCGCCAGCAGCGGCGCCAGCGCGACCAGCACGCCGCCCGCGAACACGATGTCGAACAAGCGCTTGGGCAGCACGCGCAGATCCGTGACCGGCGAGGCCGCGAGATTGATGGCCGGCACGCCGAGCAGATCGACCACGGGCTGGCTGAAGAACGACAGGCTGCGCACGTCCGGGATGAAGCGGATGTTCACGAAGTCGTTGCGCAAAGCGGTGACGATGCGATGGATCGTGCGCTCCTTGGTGATCGGCAAGGCGAGCCACAGCTCGCGGACCTCGTTCTTGCGCACGAATTCGAGCATCGCCTGGAGGTTGCGCTCCACGGGCACGCCGTCGATTGCCGCGTCGCCGTCCGCGTCGCTGTCCTCGTCGAACACGAGCGCCGGGTGAAAGCCCGCTTCCGGGTGAAAACGCATGTGCTCGATCAGGAAGCGCCCGTAGCGCGGGCCGCCCACCACCGCCACGGCCTTCTGGTTGTAGCCCTCGCGGCGAATGCCACGCAGCACCATGTGCACGAGCGCCTTCGAGACGATCAGCAGGGCCACCGAGGCGACGACCCAGTACGCGAGCCACAGGCGCGAGAGCGAATCGGCGCGGTGCAGGCTGAAGCTCAGCAGGATGCCCGTGCCCTCCACGGCGAGCCAGGCGGCGCACACGCGCGCAAAGAGGACGTAGAGCGACTTGCCGCGCCACGACTTGTAGATGCCGAACGCCGGGAACATCCAGATCGCGAGCACGCAGTTGAACGCGAGCGCCACGCTCTCCGCGTCGGTGAGCGGCACGAACTGGCCACGATGCAAGGCGGCCGCGAGCAGCGCTCCAGCGGCAATGGCGGCAACGTCGAAAATTCTGGCTAGAACGCTGAGCATGTCCGGCACCTCGGGTTTAAAAAATGAAACGCGGCCACGCACTGCAAATCATGGCCGGTCGCTTCAAAAGTTTCTGGGACTGCGTCGCCGCGAAAAACGTCTGGCGTCGCGAATTCTGATCCGAATAAACCCTAATAAGGCGCGATAAAAATTCCGGCCGCAAGCCTCAAAAGTATCTCCAATTGTTTCGCCCCTTTCGGGTCAATTTTTCGCGACTTTTGTCGGCAAAGATTGCCGACACTCACACCCGCACTGGCTCACAACCCCGGTCATTCCGGCAGATTTTTCCTGCCTGGACGCCTGATTTTGGGTTCCGACAAGAAATTGCGGCGGCCGGCAGCGGAATTTTTATTGAATTTTTTATCGGAATTTCGCTATGACGGAAGCGTGATTTAAATTTAATTCGAATATTTTTCGTTTTCTTCTTTACGAATCTATTTATGACGATTTTAAGCATGCTACAAATCGCATCACCGATACCTTTTTCAGGAGAGCGAGATGACGGATACGGGTTCCGCTACGGCATCGGCAAACGCGTCGCAGACGCGTGCCGAAACGCGCAGTGCATTGCAGGTGTGCCCTGTGGTGCTTGCGGGCGGCGCGGGCTCGCGGCTGTGGCCACTGTCGCGCGAGCAATATCCGAAGCAGATGATCAACCTCGTTGGCGAGCAGTCGCTGCTGGCCAACACCGCGGGCCGCCTCGATGCGCTCGCCGAGCGCGTAACGCTCGCAGAGGAGTTGCTGATCGTCTGCAATGAAGAACATCGTTTCACCACCGCCGACCAGGTTCGCGCGGCGGGCAAGCAGGCGCGTCTGATTCTCGAGCCGGTGGGCCGCGATACGGCGCCCGCGCTCACGATCGCCGCGATGTCGGTGGTCGCGAAGCAGGAAGACGGCATTCTCGTGGTGATGCCGGCCGACCACGCGCTTGCCGACCTCGAAGCGTTCCAGAACACTGTGGCCGAAGGTGTGCGTCACGCGGCGAACGGCCAGATCGTGACGATGGGCATCGTGCCCACGCATCCCGAAGTGGGCTATGGCTACATTCACGTGGGCGAGCCGCTCGCGAACGCCGAACCCAACGGTGCGCGGCGTCTGAACGGCTTCGTCGAAAAGCCCTATTTCGAGCTGGCGCAGCAGTACGTCGCTTCGCAGCGCTACTGGTGGAACAGCGGCATTTTCATCGTGCGCGCATCGACCTGGCTCAAGGCGATTCGCCATTTCCATCCGGCCATCTACTCCGCATGCGCGGAATCGATCGAGCACGGCAAGGCAGACGGCGACTTCTTCCGTGTGGATAGCGAAGCGTTCGCACGTTCGCCTTCGAACTCGATCGACTACGCCGTGATGGAACCGCTCGCCGGCGACCCGACGATCGCAAGCGGCGTGGTCGTGCCGCTCACGGCCGGCTGGACCGACCTCGGTTCATGGGACACCGTCTGGCAGGTTTCGCCCAAGGACGACGAAGGCAACGTCGCGCACGGCCGCGTGATGTTCGAAGGCGCCAGCGACACCTTCGCGCATTCGGACGGCCGGCTCGTGGCCTGCCTCGGCACGAAGGACCTCGTGGTCGTGGAGACCCCGGACGCCCTGCTCGTCGCCGACCGCTCGCGCGCCCAGGACGTCAAGAAGATCGTGCAGCGCCTGAAGCAGGAACGCCGCACCGAAGCCGTGGCGCACCGCCTCGTGCATCGCCCGTGGGGTCACTACGACAGCGTGGACAGCGGCGAGCGCTTCCAGGTCAAGCGGATCGTGGTCGAACCGGGCGCACGCCTCTCGCTGCAGATGCACCACCATCGCGCCGAGCATTGGGTCGTCGTCCGCGGCACCGCGCTCGTCACGCGTGGGGAAGAACGCTTCATCGTTTCGGAAAACGAGTCGGCGTACATCCCGCTCGGCGTGTCGCATCGACTGGAAAATCCCGGCAAGATGCCGCTCGAGATCATCGAGGTGCAGTCGGGCTCGTATCTCGGTGAAGACGATATCGTGCGTCTCGACGATCAGTACGGCAGGCAGTGAAGCAAGCAGGAGAGGCAATGCAGGAAGGCCGCGCGCGCAATGCGCGCGGCCTTGCAGGATCAGCGCGAAAGCGTGCGGTAGCGCGTTCCGGTGGTGCCGACGGTGCGTCGCTCGGCAGTGCCGGACGACGACGTATTGGCATCGCGCGCTTCACTGCCCGTGAGCAGTGCGCCCGTAGCCGTGTAACGCTGTACCGGCGCTGGCAGCGGCGCGAGCCGCACGCTGCCCGGCACGGCCGCAGGCAACGCGCGTGCGGCGGCGGCATTGGACGGATCGCCGCGCGTCACGCCTGGCGCCTGGATGGGCGCGTGCGGTGCGGCACCGGGCAACGCCGTTTGCGAAGCGCTCTGTGCAGCGCCCTTCGACGCGGCATGCTTGGCGAGAGGCGAACCCGGCCACGTAGCGCCGGACGCGGACTCGGCCATGCCTTCGCGATCGAGCCATTCACGCGCCCAGTCGAAGGCGAAATTGCGCGCCGATTCGCGATCCTGGAACGGCGGCCCGATCAGGCCCGAGCGCTCGATGCGCTTGCCGTCCTTGAGGATTTCCACGGCGCCGCGGAACATGCGGTTGCGCACGGGCTGCACGGTGAGGCTCATCGTGTAGCCGCGCCATTCCGCGACCTGCACCACGCCGCCCGCCGGGTGCGCGCTGCGATGCGACGCGTCGCGCGGCATCGCGCGGGTCGCAACGGGCTTGCTCACGCGGGAAGGCGAGAACGGTGCGAACGGCCCATCGCTCTGCGAACGCGTCGCACTCGCAACAGTCGTTGCACTCGTTGCGGCCGACACGACAGGCGCGTCGATCGAAACGGGCAATGCCGGTTCGCCGCCCGCGAGCTGACGCATCATGCTTTCCATGGGATCGGCAAGCGGCGCGTCGGCGAGCGCAGCGGGCGCCTGCCAGGCTTCGGGGCTCTTCCAGAACACGGCCGGCTGGCCATCGTCCTCGGCGACTTCCTCGACTGCGACTGCAACGGGTTGCGCATCGGCCTGCGCCGGCTGCGGCACATACACGAACTTGCGGCCGCGCTGCGAGAGCAGCTCGACCAGTTCGATCAGCGTGCCGCTGCCGTGCCATTCCTCGAAACGACGACGGCAGGTAGGCCCGGACGGATAACGCGCGGGCAAGCGCGACCACGACTCACCGGTGGTGAGAATCCAGAGGACGGCATTGGCCACGACGCGCGGCTCGGCACGAGGGCGGCCGCGCCGGTTGAGTCTGATTGGAGGTTCATCTGACACGAGCGAAGACACCTGCATCCACTCGTCGTCGCTCAGTTCTTCGAAATTCATGCTGTTCTCCACGCAGCCGGACCGGGGCTGCAGTGACGGAGCACTGGCTTGCGGATCTTGTTGCCCGCCTTGGCTAGCTCGGTTGCACCATATGCTTGTATGACGTGTTCATTTGCGTCGCGATGCGCACTCTGGCAGTGCGTTCTTTCACTGTATTGACGCAATACACGTGGTCTCACTCGTGCAAGGGAGAATTTGTGCAGGAAGCATACCACCTGAAACCAGCCGATGAGGAGGGCCGTAATAAGTGTTACGGTTAGAAACAATCTCCACCTTGAATAGCCGCGAAGATCGCCGAAAAAGGCCTGAAAACGCAGTGTTTTACAGCGTAGATACACTTGTAACAGGCTCAATCGTTGCGTAGCCGGCACACGCTGTGTGCCCTACACAATTCCGAACGCATGCATACCACTTAAGACACATCCGCCCCGGCGGATGCCGGGTTTGCTTCTGCAGCGTTATCGTTGTGCCCGCAACAAATGACATGCCGATGAAATCATCGGACGCATCATGAAACCTTCACGCGAGACCCGGCGGTCGCACTTCGCACCGGTTGCACCGCCGCTAACCGAACGCTCGTGCGGCGTCACGTAGCGAAGCCGGGTAAACGAATCCGTCTATAGTAAGGGCGCACTGAACCACCACGGAGATTCGTGTATGCAAACCTCTGTTCCGGGCGTCGCTACGCCACGCAAAGGCACGGCGTTGATGGCCACCTTGACCCTGGCGCTGCTCGCCCCCTGGGGTGCCGCACAGGCGCAGTTCGGCAACCTGCTCAACCAGGGCGGCAGCAACAGCGGTTCGGCACAGGGCGCGCTCGGCAATCTGGGCGGCCTCGGCAACTCGCTATCGGCGCCCTCGCTCACCTCGAACAGTCTCGGCAATGTCACCGGCGTGCTGCAGTACTGCATCAAGAACAATTACCTGAACGCCGACGCCGCGAGCAACGTGAAGGACTCGCTGCTCGGCAAGCTGCCCGGCGGCGCGAACACGACGGATAGCGGCTATACGCAGGGCACGAGCGGCATCCTCACGGCCGGCAACGGACAGAAGCTCGACCTCACGGGCGGCGGCCTCAAGGAGGAGGCCACGAAGCAGGTCTGCGACAAGATCCTGAGCCAGGCGAAGTCGATGCTCTAGCCGCCCCGATCCGGTATGCGGATGTGCGCGGGCGCACCGCCCGCGCAATTTATGTGCCGTAAGCTTTGAACACGAACGAAGTCCGGCTGTCGAATGGAATCAACCGGTCTTCTCCCGGCATTGCTGCTCGTAGCCATGACCAAGCGCCACACTCCCGTGATACTCGCGTTCCCGGCCAGCACGCTGCGGAACGCGCTGAGCGGCCTTGCCGCTTTTGCCGCCCTGCTGGTCCCGGTGGCCGCGCATGCGCAATCCACGCAATCCGCCGCACACGACCAGCAGTTCGACTGCAAGTCCGATCCCCACACGTTCATTTCGTCGCTGATAGACGAAAAATCCATCGATCCCCAGCCGAGCCGAGTGGAAGCGAATTCGGTCAACGCGTTCAGCCCGGTGCGCGGCACCCGCCTGAGCGCGTTCGGCTTCCCCATTTACGTGGTGCTCGGCTACGACCGCGACGACACGCTCTTCAGGCGCGGCGCCGGCAAGGAGATCACCTCGCCGCTCTACGGCGTGGTCGTGTCCGCGCCCGCGGAAAAGGTGCGCTCGCGCGTGCGCGAAGCCAACAGCGACGCGACCGTGCAATCGGTCGTGCCGCTGCTGCTCACGGCGATCGTGTGCGGCGGGTAAGCGCTCAGCCGCCGAAGAACGCCATCGCGCCCAGCCCCACCCCGACGATGGCGACGCCCACCGACGTATTGAGCAGCCAGCGCCGCCGCGTGAGCAGCGTAATCGCCGTGAGCGCGATCGAGATCTGGATGAGCGTCGTGGCCTGAGCCCAGCGATGATGGCCGTGCAGCACGTGCTCGCTCAGCGCATCGTCCTGCTCGACGATTTTTTCGAGCGCCTCCGCCTTGGCGCGGATCGGCTCCTTCTGCTGGCGATAGCGGTCGGCGTCGGCGGCGAAGCGCTTCTGCGCGGCGTCCGAATTCGGCGCGAGCGCCGAGAGTTGCGCGCCCAGCTCCGCGAGATTCTGTTTCTCGCCCTTCGCCTGATAGTAGGCCCATTGATTCGCGGCTTCGGTCTTGCGGATCGCCGCTTCGTTCTTGTAATAGAGCGCCTGGTTCTCGCTGTTGCCGCTCTGATAGGCAAAGATCGCTCCAATCGAAGCGAGGATCGCCGTCATCACCGCCATGCGGCCCGGGAACGGATCGCCCTCGCCGTGCCCGCCATGGCCCGCCGCGGCGTGTTCGACCGCGTGGTCGTGCGGCCCATGCACTTCGTACTCTTCAGACATCCAAGGACTCTCCGCTATCTCTGACTTTCACTGGCGCGCACCGCCTTTTCCCCGTGCGGCGCGCCTGTTTGGACGCTCAATTATCGTGAGCGCGGCGCGCTTGTCCAGTACCCGGAATGCATCGGATGTAACGAAACCCGAAATCTCTCCCGACGAAAGCGAATCGTAGGTTTTATCGTCTATTCATTCAGAATAGGTACCCCGGGATGTTGCAGTGCATCCCCTCCCGCCTGCCGTTTGCAAACGTGGATTTGCGCCTGAGCGCCCCCTCGCGTCGCTGCAGTGCCACATGGCCCTATATGCAACCTCGCGCGGCCTGCCCTGAGGCCTTCTGCGTTAATAAATTTCAGCCCGGAGACCATCATGGGGCCCACCACGGCCGCACACGCCGCGGCTATCGATACTGTGGCACACAGCGCGCGCGTGCGGTACGGCGAGCCGGATGATACCGGCTGCCTGATCGACGCGATCTACGATGCCGGCTTCGACGCGCAACGCTGGCCCGATGTGTGCGCGCGCATTGCGCAACGCATCGGTGCGCAACACGTCAATCTCACCATGCTGCCGCCCGAAAGCACGTTCTCGCTCGCCGAGTGGGACGGCATCGACGCTTCGTTTGCCCAATCGTACGCGCAGCACTACGGCAGCTTCGATCCGCTCGTGCCGCAGGTGCGCCGCTGGGCCGCCGGCACGCTCGTCACCGACACGATGATCCACCCGCAGGGGAGTCTGCAACGCAGCGCCTTCGTGCAGGAGTGGGTGCGCCCGCAGCGCTTCTACACGGTGGCCTTCGCAAACGTGCTGCGTGAAGGCGATATGGCCGCCGTGCTCGGCGCGCTGCGCCATGAAACACGCTTCTATAGCGAGGACGAACTGGATGCGCTGCGCACGCTGCTGCCGCATCTGCGCAATGCGTTGCGCGTGCAGCGGCACACGGCCCGCACCCTCGCCTCGCGCGATCAAAGCGCGAATGCCCCCGCGGACGCACTCGACGCGCTCGCGCATGGCGTGCTGATCGTCGACGCCGATGCGCACATCGTGTTCGCGAATCGCGCCGCCACGGCGCAGCTCGCGCGCGCAAACGGGCTGCGTACCGAACACGCCGCGCTCAGCGCCGCCACGGCTGCCGCCACCCAACAGCTACGCTCGCTGATCGCGCGAGCCGCGGGGCGCGACGGGCGCGGGCGCAGCGGCGGCGCAATGCTGATCGCCCGCCAGCCGCCCGACGAGCCGCTGCAGGCGCTCGTTTCGCCGCTAGGCGAACGCCGTCACGCCGACTACTGCGCCCACGGCGCGCGCGCCGGCACGGCCATGCTCATCGTGATCGATCCGCAATCGTCGCGGCGCGGCGTGGAAACGCGCCTGATCGCGCTGTTCGGCCTCACGCCCGCGGAAGCACGGGTGGCCTGCGAGGTCGGCAAGGGCCTCAACCCGAAAGACGTGGCCGAAGCGCTGCAGGTGCTGCCCTCGACCGTGCGCACGCATCTGCATCACGTGTTCGCGAAAACCACCACGCGCCGCCAGGCCGAGCTGATGCGCTTGATCGCGCAGCTTGCGATCGCGCGCGGCGATTGATTCGACATCCGTCGACGCAAAAAGAAGCGGCCCGCGCCTCCCACGCTCCATGAACGCGGATGACGCGGGCCGCAGTGCGGTCTTGTTCGCGACGATCAACCGCCCAGATAGGCGCGCTTGATGTTGTCGTTGGCGAGCAGATTGTCGGCGCTGTCGGCGAGCACCACGCGTCCGGTTTCGAGCACATAGCCGCGATCGGCCACGTGCAGTGCCTTGTTCGCGTTCTGCTCGACGAGGAACACCGTCACGCCCTCTTCGCGAATCGTGCGGATGATGTCGAAGATCTGCGCGATCACGAGCGGCGCGAGGCCGAGCGTGGGCTCGTCGAGCAGCAGCAAACGCGGCTTGCTCATGAGCGCGCGGCCGATGGCGAGCATCTGCTGCTCGCCGCCCGACATCGTGCCCGCACGCTGCTTCGCACGCTGGTTCAGGCGCGGAAACAGCTTGAACACGTGCTCGATGCCCGCATCGATCTCGTGCTGCGAGGCGAAGAAGCCGCCCATCTGCAGATTTTCGAGCACCGTGAGGCTCGGGAATACGCGGCGGCCTTCCGGCGAAATCGCCATGCCCTTGCGCATGATTTCATGCGTGGGCATGCGCGTGATGTCCTCTCCTTCGAACGTCACTTTCCCGGCCGATGCGCGCGGCGTGCCGCACACGGTCATCATGAGCGTGGTCTTGCCGGCGCCGTTGCTGCCGATCAGCGTGACGATCTCGCCCTTGTTCACTTCGATCGACACGCCCGCCAGCGCTTCCACCGCGCCGTAATGGGTATGGACCTTTTCCAGCTTCAGCATCAGTCCTCTCCGAGATAGGCCTTGATCACGCGCGGGTCGTTGCGCACTTGGTCGGGCTTGCCGATCATGATCGGCTTGCCGTGCTCCATCACCAGGATGCGGTCCGACACGCCCATCACGAGGCTCATGTCGTGTTCGATCAGGAGTACGGAGATTCCGAACTCGTTGCGCAAGCCGTCGACCATCTGCTGCAGCTCGACCTTTTCCTGCGGGTTCAGGCCCGCCGCGGGTTCGTCGAGCATCAACAGACGCGGATCGGTGATCATGCAGCGCGCGATTTCGAGCCGGCGCTGATGGCCGTACGAGAGCGTGCCCGCCTCGCGGTTCGCGACCGGCTTCAGGCCCACACGCTCGAGCCAGTACGCGGCGCGCTCGAGCGCGGCGCGTTCGGCGCGGCGATAGGCGGGCGTCGCGAACAGACCGCTCAGCATGTTGCGGTTGACCTTCAGGTGCTGGGCGACCATGAGGTTTTCCAGCACCGTCAGCTGCTTGAAGAGGCGAATGTTCTGGAACGTGCGCACGAGGCCGCGGCGCGCGACCTGGTGGCTCGGCTGGCCGGTAATGGCGTGACCTTCGAGCACGATGTCGCCCGCGGTGGGCTTGTAGAAGCCGCCCACGCAGTTGAACACCGTGGTCTTGCCCGCGCCGTTCGGCCCGATGATCGCGAAGACTTCGTCCGGACGCACGTCGAAGTCGATGCCGTCCACGGCCAGCAGACCGCCGAAGCGCATCTGCAGGCCGGCTACTTTCAACAACGCTTGTGCGCTCATTGCGGCAACTCCACGTGCGGACGGCTCGCGGGCAACAGGCCCTGCGGACGCCACATCATCATCAGCACCATCACCAGACCGAAGATCAGCATGCGGTACTCGGCAAAGCCGCGCGCCACTTCGGGCAGCGCCGTGAGCAGGATCGCGGCGAGCACGACGCCCAGCTGCGAGCCCATGCCGCCCAGCACCACCACGGCGAGTATCAGCGCCGACTCGATGAAGGTGAACGACTCGGGCGTGACGAGCCCCTGGCGCGCCGCGAAGAACGCACCGGCGAGACCCGCGAACGACGCGCCCAGCGTGAATGCCGAGAGCTTGATGCGCGTGGGGTTCAGACCCAGCGAGCGGCACGCGATCTCGTCTTCGCGCAGCGCTTCCCAGGCGCGGCCCATCGGCATGCGCAGCAGGCGGCTCGTGACGAACAGCGTGAACGCCACCAGCACGAGCGCGAGCAGGTACAGGAAGATCACCATGTGCTCGCCGCTGTACTCGATGCCGATCAGCTCGTTGAACGTCTTCGCGCCTTCCACGCTCGCGTGGCGGGCCATTTCGAAGCCGAACACGGTGGGCTTGGGAATGCTCGAGATGCCGTCCGGGCCGCCCGTGATGCTCGTGAGGTTGTTGAGCAGCAGGCGGATGATCTCGCCGAAGCCGAGCGTGACGATGGCCAGATAGTCGCCGCGCAGGCGCAGCACCGGGAAGCCGAGCACGAAACCGAAGGTGGCCGCGGCGAGCGCGGCGAGCGGCAGGCACTCCCAGAACGTGAAGCCGAAGTACTGGTTGAGCAGCGCATACGTATAGCCGCCCACCGCATAGAAGCCCACGTAGCCGAGGTCGAGCAGACCCGCGAAGCCCACCACGATATTGAGGCCGAGGCCGAGAATCACGTAGATGAGTGCGAGCGTCGCCACGTCGATCGCGCCGCGCGAACCGAGGAACGGGAACACCGCGCCGAACGCGAGCAGCACCCAGATCGCCACCCGCTGCTGACGCGCGCCGAGCGCGGGGGCCCGGGGCAAGCGCACCTGACTCGTGGCGCGCACGAACATCGGCTTGACGAGCTGGAACACGAACACCACGGCAGCCGCGATCCACACCGGGCGCCAGTGCTGCTGCAGCACGACCTCATAGCCGTCCAGCGTGAGCTGCAGGCCGAGAATGGGGGCCGTGAGGATGATGGTCGCCACGGCGGCGGCGAGCGCGCCTTTCACCGTTTGCGACGAGGACGGGCCCTCTGCGGCCACGCGAACCGAAACAGTCTGACTCATTTCGACCTCACACCTTTTCGACGTCCGGCTTGCCGAGCAGGCCGGTGGGACGGAAGAGCAGCACGAGCACGAGCAGGCCGAAGGCCACGACGTCCTTGTACTCCGCAGGCATGTAGCCCGAAGCGAAGGTTTCGGCGAGGCCGAGCAGCACGCCGCCGAGCATTGCGCCCGGAATGCTGCCGATGCCGCCCAGCACCGCGGCCGTGAACGCCTTGATGCCCGCGATGAAGCCGATATACGGATTGAGCTTGCCGATCGTGAGACCGATCAGCACGCCGCCCACCGCCGCGAGCATGGCTCCGAGCACGAACGTGAACGAGATCACGCGGTTCGTGTCGATGCCGAGCAGGTTCGCCATCTTCATGTCTTCCGCGCAGGCGCGGCACGCGCGGCCCATGCGCGAGCGCGAGATGAAGAGCGTGAGCGCGATCATCAGCACGAGCGTCACGCCGACGATCAGCATGCGCGAGTACGGAACCGTCACTTCGAAGTTGCCGCCCATGTTGAAGTCGAGCGCGCCGGAAATGAGCATCGGCACGGACACGTCGCGCGCGCCCTGCCCGATCTGCACATAGTTCTGCAGGAAGATCGACATGCCGATGGCGGAGATGAGCGGCACGAGGCGCGGGCCGCCGCGCAGCGGCCGGTACGCCACGCGCTCGACCGCGAAACCGTAGAGCCCGGTGACCACCACCGAGACGATGAGCGCCGCGCCCAGCACGAGCGGCAGCGGATAACCCGCCGAGGTGCCGATGGCCGTGAGCGTGACAAGGCCCACATAGGCGCCGATCATGTAGATCTCGCCGTGAGCGAAGTTGATCATGCCGATGATGCCGTAGACCATCGTGTAGCCGATGGCGATCAGCGCATAGATCGCACCCAGCGTGAGCCCGTTGACGAGCTGCTGGGTGAACTGAGGAAGAAAATCATTCATGCGTAAGCCCCGCGGCCGTGAAGCCGATGAGAGACCTTTGGAACCGTACCAACCCTTTTTTAGTTGCGCGCACAACCGCCATGAAAACGCCCCGCCACGAGGAAAGGCGGGGCGTTGGCAGCGTGCAGCGCCGGGATCAGTTCGCGGCGGTCTTGGTGGCGTCCTTGTGCCACGTGTAGACGACGAAGCGGAACGACTTCAGGTCGCCCTGTGCGTCGTATTCGACCTTGCCGATCGGCGTGTTGAACGCGTTCTTGTGCAGGTAGGCCGCGACCTTGGTCGGGTCCGTGCTCTTCGCGCCGGCAATGCCGTCGGCGATCACTTCGACTGCTGCGTACGACGGCATCTGGAACGGGCCATTGGCGTCGCGCTTCGCGTCGGCAAAGGCCTTCACGAGCTTGGCGTTCGCGGGGTCCGAGGCGAAGTCGGCCGGCAGCGTGACGAGCATGCCTTCCGAAGCCGGGCCGGCGATGGCCGTCACGTCCTTGTTGCCCACGCCTTCCGGACCCATGAACGTGGCCTTCACGCCCTGTTCACGCGACTGGCGCATGAGCAGGCCCATTTCCGGGTGGTAGCCGCCGAAGTAGACGAAGTCCACGCCCTGCGACTTGAGCTTCGTGACGACTGCCGAGTAGTCCGAATCGCCGGCGTTGATGCCTTCGAACACGACGACCGGAATGTGCGCCTTGTCGAGCGCGGCCTTGACCGAGGTGGCGATGCCCTGGCCGTACGACTGCTTGTCGTGCAGGATCGCGACCTTCTTCGGCTTGACCTTGTTGATGATGTAGGCGGCAGCAGCCGGACCTTGCTGGTCGTCGCGGCCGATGGTGCGGAAGATGAACTGGCGCTTCTTGCCTTCGGTCAGCTGCGGCGCGGTGGCCGACGGCGTGACCATCACGACGCCTTCGTTCTCGTAGATGTCCGAAGCGGGAATCGTCGAGCCCGAGCAGACGTGGCCGACCACGTACTGGATGTGCTGCGAAACGATCTTGTTGGCGACGGCGACAGCCTGCTTCGGCTCGCACGAGTCATCCATCAGGACGGCTTCGA
This sequence comes from Paraburkholderia sp. EG286B, assembly GCF_040965655.1. Lineage (NCBI taxonomy): Bacteria > Pseudomonadati > Pseudomonadota > Betaproteobacteria > Burkholderiales > Burkholderiaceae > Paraburkholderia > Paraburkholderia sp. EG286B. Next base: position 335,794 of record NZ_JBFRCF010000001.1, read on the forward strand.
GCTTGTTGCCGTTCACACCGCCGGCGGCGTTGATCTGCTCGATCGCAGTCAGCGCGCCCGCCTTGACCATGTCGCCGTACTGGGCGACCGGGCCGCTGAACGGGCCGGCAATGGCGATCTTCACGGTGTCGGCGTTTGCGCTTGCACCAAAGGCGAGCAGCGCGGCGGCCACGGAAACGGAGGTAAGGCGGTTAAGGGACAACAGCGGCATCATCAGGAGCTCCTCGATTGTTTTTGGGTCAACCGGTCAGACGGGATGACCTGCGCAAACGAACAGCGCCCCAATGAGTTTCAATGGGGAACAACCACAACGAGCACCAGAGAAAAAGACGTGACGGGGCCCGGCGTGTATCAGCGCCCTGATAGGCGGCTGAGTTCGGAGAGACTGCTGAGTTACAGACTCTGTTGCGCAAGCATTCCGCCTGCCCCGTTCGCTGCAATTCGTACCGGAAAGGTGGACCGGCCTGAATCAGCGACCCGCGGATGCTATCAATAATCCCATTTCATCGCAACCAAGGGTTTTTTCGGATATCGAGTTGAGTTTTGACATCGGTCAATAGAGGGGCATGCTGGAAAGCGCTTGAAAACGCTCGGGAAAATGGTCTTTCAGGCGGGTGGTGGAGCACCATCGCGGCTGAGATGACCGGCTGGTGCGGGTATCTGGAATTACTGGCTTTTTTGATTATTACGCGCCCTCGATCGTTATTTTAATTTTAACGAAATCTGATTGGCGAATTGCATCTTGCAACAAAGCTCAAAGTTAATCTTTTATCGCGATAAAATCGCCCATCCAATAATCGATCAGCCGGGATTACCCTAAATGCAAAAGGCGCCAAATCATTGATTTCAAAGCACAAACATTACGAAAGCCTTAAAATTGAATTTTTATATTCATTGAACTGCCATCATAAATCTCGCATCACCCCTACTTTCCGCCTTTCACTCCCAAACCGCGAAAGCTCTCGCCAAAGCGCGAATTTTTCTCATAATCGGATCGCCCAGTTTCGAATTAATCTGCGCGACACCGTCGCGCGCCCGCCTCACTGACCTTCCACAGCGTTCCAGCCCCGCAAGAGACGGTGGTATCCTCGCTCCCTCGCCGCGCCCGCATGCACCACTACGGCGCATGCCGCGTGCTCTCGCGCCACGCGTGAAGCCGGCGACGCCGCACCGTGCAGATCCGAAAAAACCGCAAGAACCCAGCACTCGGGGGAGATCAAACAGAATGAAGACCTTCAAGCAGGCAGCCGCTGCCGCCACCCTTTCCCTGATCGCCGGCGCCGCCGCACTCGCGCTGACTTCGGCCGCCGCACGCGCCGCCGAGACCGCGACTGTGGAAGTGGTGTCGATCGTCGAGCACCCCGCGCTCGACGCAATCCGCGACGGCGTGCGCGACGAACTGAAGGCCGCGGGCTACGACGCCGGCAAGAACCTCAAGTGGGAATACCAGAGCGCGCAGGGCAACACGGGCACCGCCGCGCAGATCGCCCGCAAGTTCGTGGGCGACAACCCGAGCGCGATCGTCGCCATCGCGACGCCTTCGGCACAAGCCGTTGTGGCCGCAACGAAGTCCGTGCCCGTGGTGTACTCGGGCGTGACCGATCCGGTGGCCGCGCAGCTCGTCAAGACGTGGACGCCTAGCGGCACCAACGTGACCGGCGTATCCGACAAGCTGCCGCTCGACAAGCAGGTCGCGCTCATCAAGCGCGTCGTGCCCAACGCAAAGACCGTCGGCATGGTCTATAACCCCGGCGAAGCGAATTCGGTCGTCGTCGTGAAGGCGCTCAAGGAACTGCTCGCACAACAGGGCATGACGCTCAAGGAAGCCGCCGCGCCGCGTACCGTGGACATCGGCCCCGCAGCGAAGAGCCTGATCGGCAAAGTCGACGTGATCTACACGAACACTGACAACAACGTCGTTTCGGCCTACGAAGCGCTCGTGAAGGTCGCCAACGACGCGAAGATCCCGCTCGTCGCCTCCGATACGGACAGCGTGAAGCGCGGCGCCATCGCGGCGCTCGGCATCGACTACAGCGACCTCGGCCACCAGACCGGCAAGGTCGTCGTGCGTATTCTCAAGGGCGAGAAGCCCGGCACGATCGCCTCGGAAACCAGCAGCCAGCTGCAACTGTTCGTGAACCCCGCCGCCGCGCAAAAGCAGGGCGTGACGCTCTCGGCCGATCTGCTCAAGGACGCGACCACGGTCGTGAAGTAAGGCGCAGGCATGGCGCATCACACGCAGCCGCACTGCCAGGCCCGATAACGGCCACTTACGTGCGCAACGGCACGCCGCCCCATCCGGGCGGTGCGCCGCGCGTCGACTCCGGCGCACCGCCGCCGCAGACTGCAACAGGATTCTTCCCCATGTCCCTCTACTCGCTTCTGGGCGCGCTCGAGATCGGCCTGATCTTCAGTCTCGTGGCCCTCGGGGTGCTGATCTCGTTTCGCATCCTCAACTTCCCCGACCTCACCGTCGACGGCAGCTTCCCGCTGGGCGGCGCCGTAGCCGCCACGCTGATCGCGGCCGGTCACGATCCGTTTCTCGCCACCGCCTGCGCGATCGTTGCGGGCGGTATCGCCGGCTTCATCACCGGCTGGCTCAACGTGCGCCTGAAGATCATGGATCTGCTCGCGAGCATCCTGATGATGATCGCGCTCTATTCGATCAACCTGCGCGTGATGGGCGCGCCGAACGTGCCGCTCATTTCCGAATCGACGGTATTCACGATCATCCAGCCCGCCTGGCTGCCCGACTACGTGCTGCGTCCGCTCGCGCTCCTCGTCGTCGTGCTGGCCGCGAAGTTCGGCGTGGACTGGTTCTTCTCGTCGCAATACGGCCTCGCGCTGCGCGCGACCGGCGCGAACCCGCGCATGGCGCGCGCACAGGGCATCGCCACGGGCCGCGCGACGCTCGCCGGCATGGCGCTCTCCAACGCGCTCGTCGCGTTGGCCGGCGCGCTCTTCGCGCAAACCCAGGGCGGCTCGGACATTTCGATGGGCATCGGCACCATCGTGATCGGGCTTGCGGCCGTGATCATCGGCGAGAGCATCCTGCCCGCGCGCCGGCTCATGCTGACCACGCTCGCCGCCGTGCTCGGCGCGATTCTCTATCGCTTCTTCATTGCGCTTGCGCTCAACAGCGACTTCATCGGCCTGAAGGCGCAGGACCTGAACCTCGTCACCGCCGTGCTCGTGACGATCGCGCTCGTGCTGCCCGCCACGCGCAAAAAGCTGTTTGGCCGCAAGAACGGGAGGGCATGAGATGCTCAGCGCCAAAGACCTCAAACTGACTTTCAACCCCGGCACGCCGATCGAAACACGCGCGCTGCGCGGCCTCACGCTCGAGATCCCGAGCGGCCAGTTCGTGGCCGTGATCGGTTCGAACGGCGCGGGCAAGTCCACCTTCCTCAACGCGATCAGCGGCGACCAGAGGGTGGATGACGGCACGATCACCATCGACAGCCAGGACGTCACGAAGAAGCAGGCATGGGACCGCGCGCATCTCGTGGCACGCGTGTTCCAGGACCCGATGGCCGGCACCTGCGAGGCGCTCACCATCGAAGAAAACATGGCGCTCGCGATGGCGCGCGGCAAGCGCCGCGGCTTCGGCCCCGCGCTCAAAAAGCAGGATCGCGAGCTGTTTCGCGCGAAGCTGCGTCTTTTGAATCTGGGCCTGGAAAACCGCCTGACCGATCGCATCGGCCTGCTTTCGGGCGGCCAGCGCCAGGCGGTGAGTCTGCTGATGGCGTCGCTGCAGCCTTCGCGCATCCTGCTGCTCGACGAGCATACGGCAGCGCTCGATCCGAAAACGGCCGCGTTCGTGCTGGAGCTGACCGCACGCATCGTGGAAGAGGCCAGGCTCACGACCATGATGGTCACGCATAGCATGCGCCAGGCGCTCGACTACGGCCAGCGCACGGTGATGCTGCACCAGGGGCAGGTGGTGCTCGACGTTTCGGGAGATGCGCGCCGCGGCCTCGACGTGCCGGATCTGCTGCGCATGTTCGAGCAGACCCGCCACGAGAAGCTCGACGACGACGCGCTGCTGCTGGGATAAGTGTCCGGGCGCAGCGTTAAAAAAGCCCGCCCTTCGGTCGAAGCGGCGGGCTTTGGCTTTTCAGCGAAATTACTTCGGATACCGATTCAACCGGAAGACGTTTCGCTCACGCCTGCTTAGGATACGAGTACTTGAACGTCCCCTGCGCGCTCGCGATCAGCAAACGATCGTCCACCCACGCCTCGGCGCGCGCAAAGAAGATCGAGCGGCCGCCGCGCTCCAGAAAGCCCTTCGCGCGCACGAACTGGCCAAGCCCCTTGTCGAGATAGTTGGTCGTGAGCGAGAGCGTGAAGCCATGACGCGGCGGGTCGCCAACCGGCGCGAAGAGCCCCGCGTAGCCCGCAGCGGCGTCGAGCAGCGTGGCAATCGCGCCGCCTTGCAGCACGCCCTGGCGATTGAGCTTCGAGGCGTCGATGGGCATCACGAGTTCCGCGTAGCCTTCGCGCCATTGCGCGACGCTCACGCCGAGCGTTTCGAGAAACGGATTGTCCACGGCGAATTGCGACATACGCTGTCTTCCTTGCATTATCGGGCGATGCGATTGATTATAGGGTGGCTGCCGCAACGCCGCAGCGGACCGCAGCGCCGCCCATCCGACTGTTCAGCGAAATTCCGCGCAACTGTACATGGCCAGCGCTGCCGCGCCGCACAACACTGCCTGATGGCGCGCCGATCGCGCGCGTCTCACGCAACCCCTTTCCAGGTCAAACCAGGTACTCAAGATGAACGACAACGCGCTCCACCCCGACCCGCTGGCCACTTCGCGCACAGCGGCGGCAGCGGCCGAGGCCGCGCCCGTGCCTTGCCCCAGCGTCGAAACGCTCGACCGCATCCTGCCCGAGGAACCGCTCCTCATGATGGGTGCGGGCCCCGTGCCGATTCCCGACGCCGTGGCCAAGGCCAACACCGTCGTCATCAATCACCTCGGCGACACCATGGCGCGCGTCATTCACCAGGTGAAGACGATGGCGCGCTATGTTTTCCAGACGCGTTCGAACTGGGTGCTCGGCGTGGCCGGCCCGGGCTCGGCGGCCATGGAAATGGCGATCTCGAACCTCGCGTGGCCGGGCACCCGCGTGCTCTCCATCGTCAACGGCTTCTTCAGCCAGCGCATGGCCGAAATGGCGGGCCGCGTGGGCGCCGAGGTCACGACGCTCGACGTGGCGAACCGCGAGATCGCCTCGCTCGAAGCCGTGGCGCAAGCCATCGAGCGCACGCGCCCGGCCGTCGTCACGATCGTGCACGGCGAAACCTCCAATACGGTATGGAACCGCGAGCTCAAGGAAATCGTGCCGCTCGCCAAGGCCGCCGGCGCGCTCGTGGTGGTGGACGCCGTCTGCACGCTGAGCACCATGCCGCTGGAAATGGACGCCTGGGGCATCGACGTCGTCATCACGGGCGGCCAAAAGGGCCTCTCCTCGATCCCTGGTGTGTCGCTCATCGCCTTCTCGGATGCCGCCTGGGAGCGCGTGCGCACGCGCACCGCGCCGAACACGCACTGGTGCCTCGACGCCATGCTCGCCGAAAACTTCTGGCACAACGCCGGCTATCACTACACCGCGCCCGTCTCGGGCGTGCTGGCGCTACACGAAGCGCTGCGCCTCGTGTGCACGGAAACGCTCGAAAAGCGTTTTGCGCGCCACCTGCGCTGCTCGCTCGCGCTGCAAAGCGGCGTGAGCGCGCTGGGCCTCGCGCTTTATACGCCGCAAACGTGCCGCCTGAATTCCGTGGTCGGCATCGAACTGCCCGAGGGCGCCACCGCGCGCGAGGTGTGCAATCACATCTCGCAACATTACCAGGTGGAGATCGCCGGATCGTTCGGTCTCCCGATCGTTCGTATCGGGCAGATGGGCGAGCAGTGCCGCGAGCACAACCTCTTTCGCACCGTGCACGCGCTTGGCCGCACGATGAGCGATCTCGGCGTGAAGGTCGATCTGCCCGCCGGAGTTGCCGCGCTCGAAGAGTCGCTTTCGGCCGGCTCGCGCGAAGCGCGGCGCTAAGCGCTTGCGGCGCCATGGCGCCGCTCGACCAGTCAAACGCGCCGTGCGCGCACGCAGATGAACGCCGGGGCCTGTGCCAGTTCCGCATGCAGCGCCGGCGACACCGCCTTCATTTCCGGTTGTGGCATGGGTTCGAGCACGCGGTCGATGGCCCAGCCCGCTTCCATGAGCGCGTTGAAGATATCGGCAAGCGGGCGCCTGAACGCTTCCACCCACGGCTTCGGCTCGCCGAAGCCGCCCCAATGCAGGCCGAACCGCGTCGTCTCGAAGTAGGTGCGCGAACCGCGCGTGCGCGTGTCGATCCAGTCGCGCATGGGATGGGACATCGAAAACACCAGCAGTGCGCCGGGGCGCGCCACGCGGTGAAACTCCTGAAATGTCGGCGCGAGGTGCTCGACGTAGTCGAGGGCCAGCGAGCACACGATGCGGTCGACCGAGGCGCTCGCGAGCCAGTCGAGCGGCCGGCCGAGGTCGCCCTGCGCGAAATCGACCGCGAGGCCTGCGCAACGCGCCTTCGCCAGTTCGACCATCGCGGGCGTGACGTCGAAGGCCTGCACGCGTGCGCCCTCGCCCGCCAGCTCCGCGCTCACGATGCCGGGCCCGCAGCCTGCGTCGAGCACGTCGAGCCCCGCCACCGCGCCTAGCAGCGAGCGTGTGGCGGGCCGCTCGTAGAGCGCGTTGTGCGGCTTGACGGGCGCCCGCTCCGCGTAACGGTCGGCGAATTGTGTGTAGTTGGCGCGGCCGGGGAGTTCGTTGGGGGTCTTTTCGTCGGTGGACATCAAAGCGGTCGGGTAGCGATTGGGTACGCTATTGTCCATCGTTTCGCACGGGCCGACCAACGCCGCGCCCTGCACGGCGGCCCGCCCCGGGCCGCCTTCGCGGCTTGCCCGCCAAAAGCCCACGCAAACGCGACCCCGGTTATCATCGCGCTCTTGCGTGCGCGATCCCGATGCGCGCCGCATGACGCAACCGCAGGCAACTGAAAGCAACCGCAGGCAAACGATGTCCCCCATCCCCTTCGACGCCATCCTCTTCGACTGCGACGGCGTGCTCGTCGACTCAGAGCGAATTACCCACGTGGTGCTCACGCAGATGCTGGGCGAACTCGGCTGGACGCTCACGGTAGACGAAGCCATGGGCATCTTCGTCGGTAAGGCCGTGAAAGACGAGGCCGCGCGCATCGAGGCGCATACGGGCTTCGCGATTACCGATGCCTGGCTCGAAGGCTTTCGCGCGCGCCGCAACGAAGCGCTGGAGCGCGATCTCGTCGAGATTCCGGGCGCGCCCGCGGCCGTGCGCGCGGTGTACGCGGCCATGAACGGGCGCATCGCCGTCGCCTCGGGTGCGGACCGGCGCAAGGTCGAGCTGCAACTGCGCAAGGCGAACCTGCTCGGCTGCTTCGCCGGCCACATCTACAGCGGCCACGAAACGCCGCGCAGCAAGCCGCATCCCGACGTCTACCTCGCGGCGGCGGCCGGCCTCGGCGTGGCGCCTGCCCGCTGCGCCGTGATCGAGGACACGGTCACGGGCGCGCGTGCGGGCCTCGCCGCGGGCGCCACCGTGTTCGGCTACAGCCCGCCCGAGCCCGGCCACAGCAGCGCGCACGCGCTGCTCGAGGCGGGCGTTGCGCACGTATTCACCGACATGGTGCAACTTCCCGCCCTGCTTTCCCGCTGGTCAAATAGTTAAGCGCGTATAAAACAACGCCAAAAAAGCCGCGCGCTTCGCGCACTGTTGGCCGTACGCATCACCCCGCACCAGATAGAAAGCAGGCCGCCGATGAGTCGCATACCATCCGATTCGTGGCGCTGCGAAAGAAAAAGATAGTTTGCTATCGAATCGCTTTGGGCTATGATCCGCCGATGTCGAATCTTCATACTTTACGCCTTGCGGTCAGCAGCACGCTCGTCGTGGCGGCACGCAAATGGCGGCGCACGACGCACGGCGCCCTCACCGCATACAACGTCTCCGAGGCATGCGCCGCGCCGCTGCTCACCGCCGGGCGCCTTGGCGAAGCCGTGCGCCAGGTGACGCTTGCGGAGCACGTGGGCATCGAAGGCCCTTCGCTCGTGCGCCTGCTCGACCAGCTCTGCGCCGCGGGCCTCGTGCGCCGCGACGAAGACCCCGACGACCGCCGCGCAAAAACGATCTCGCTCACGAGCGAAGGCCGCGCCGTGACCGAGCGCATGGAGGACGAGCTGCGCTCGCTGCGCGCCCGCGTGCTCAAAGGCGTGAGCCGCGCCGACCTCGAAGCGACGCTGCGCGTGCTCAACGCGTTCAACGCAGTTCCCCCCGCAGACCAGGCTGACCGCCCCTTACACGACTGAAAGCAGACAGCGGACTCATGACCTACCCCTCCATCCGCGACTGGCTCTTTTCGGTCAAGACCTTCGCCGCGTCGATGCTGGCGCTCTATATCGCGCTCAAATTCCAGCTGCCGCGCCCCTATTGGGCGATGGCCAGCGTGTACATCGTCTCGAACCCGTTCGTGGGCGCCACGCGCTCGAAGGCCCTGTACCGCGCGCTCGGCACCGCGCTCGGCGCGGCCGCCGCCATCGCGCTCGTGCCGCCCTTCGTCGAAACGCCGCTGCTCTTCAGCGCGATCATCGCGACCTGGACCGGCACGCTGCTCTATCTGGCGATTTCCGACCGCACCGCGCGCAGTTACGTGTTCATGCTCGCGGGCTATACGATGCCGCTCATCGCGCTGCCCACCGTAACCGATCCCACCACCGTGTTCGACGTGGCGATCGCGCGCACGCAGGAAATCACGGTCGGCATCATTTGCGCGAGCGTGGTGGGCAGCAACATCCTGCCTAGCCGCCTCGCGCCCACGCTCATCGAGCGCGCCGACGCATGGTTCCGCGACGCCGCCTGGTACGGCAGCGAAACGCTCTCGGGCCATATTGCGGGCAAGGCGCTTTCGGCGTGCCGTCAACGTCTCGCCGCCACGGTCAACCAGCTCGAATTCCTGCTGAGCCAGTTGAGCTACGACCACACGCACCCCGAGATCCTCGAGCGCGCCGAGTCGCTGCGCGGGCGCATGCAGCTCTTTCTGCCGATGATCTCCGCGCTCGCCGACCCGCTCGTCGCGCTGCGCCGCGATCTGCAAGTGTGGCCGGAGGGCCTCGACAGCCTGCTCGCCGACGCGGCGCGCTGGTTCGACGAGCCGCTGCCCACACGCGCCGCCGAGATGCACGACGACGCGGGCGACCCGACCGCGGAGAATCTGCGCAAGCGCATCGCGACGCTGCAGCCCGCGCGCGACGCGCTTTCGAGCTGGGAGGGCGCGCTGCTCTCGAACGCGCTCTGGCGGCTTGGTCAGGTGATCGACGTGTGGCAGGACTGCCGCGCGCTACGCGCGCTTATCGCGCACGAAGCCAGGATCGGCACGTGGCGGCCGCGCTATCGCCACTGGCGCCTTGGCGGCACCGAACGCTTCTACGATCGCGGCCTCATGGTGTTCTCGTGCCTCGTGCCGGTGAGCGCGATTCTCGTGGCCTGCTGGCTATGGGTCAGCTCGGGCTGGCACGACGGCGCCGGCGCGGTGACGCTCGCGGCCGTGGCCTGCTGCTTCTTTGCGGCATCCGACGAGCCCGCGCCGCTGGTGTTCCGCTTCTTCCTCGCCACCGCGGCGAGCGTGGTATTCGCGGGGCTCTATCTCTTCGTCGCGCTGCCCAAGGTGCACGACTTCGCGATGCTCGTGCTGCTGTTCGCGGGCCCGTTCATCCTGATCGGCACGCTCATTCCGCGTCCGGCCTTCAATATGGTGACGATGCTCGTGGCCGTGAACACGGCCACCTTCATCAGCGTGCAGAGTGCTTACGAGTCGGACTTCTTTGTCTTCCTGAACAGCAATATTGCCGGCGTGGCGGGCCTCCTGTTCGCCTACCTGTGGACGCGCGTCACGCGCCCGTTCGGCGCCGAACTCGCGGCGCGGCGCCTCCTGCGCTCGAGCTGGAGCGATGTCGCGCTGTCGGCATCGCCCACGCCGATCGCAGACCAGCGCAATCTCACCTCGCGCATGGTCGATCGCCTCATGCAGCTCATTCCGCGTCTCGCGGCTTCCGACGAGCACCGCCATCCGTCGATCGAGAGTTTCCGCGACCTGCGTATCGCGCTCAATTCGCTCGATTTGCGCCGTTCGCGCCACAAGCTCGACGGCGACGTGCCCGACGCGATCGACCGCGTGCTCGCGGGCGTCAGCGACCACTATGCGCGCTGTGCGCGTGCGAGCGAGCGCCAGGACGCCCCGTCCGCGCTGCTCTCCAGCATCGACGACGCCATGCGACGCGTCGCGGCTCGCGCGCGCGCGCAACTGCCGCCCGCCACGCTTGCCGACGCCGATGCCCAGCCCGCGCCGCGCGCGCTCGTCTCGCAGCGCTGGCTGCGCGACACGCTGCACGCGCTCGTAGGCCTGCGCATCGCGCTCTATCCGGCCCTTGCGGCGCAGTCGCCATCCGATCCGGAGGCCGCGGTATGAGCGTGCGTCCCTCTTATCCTTTTTCGAAACCCGCATCATGATCGGCGAAATCGATATCTTTGGCGTGTTCGTGCCCGCCGTGCTCGTGCTGATGCTGATCGCGTACCTCATCAATGTCGTGATCGGCAAGGTGCTCACGCGTGTCGGCTTCTATCGGCTCGTGTGGCATCGTTCCATTTTCGATCTCGGTATCTATGTCTTCGTGCTGGCTGCCGTCATCATCGTGTCGCATCGCTTCGTGAATTAACGTGAACGTGAAAAAAACCTGGTTCTCCGCAGGACAGATCCTGCTGACGCTCATCGTCGTCGTGGTCGCCGCCCTCGTGCTGTGGCGCATCGTCAACTACTACATGTTCTCGCCGTGGACGCGTGACGGCCGCGTGCGCGCCGACGTGATTCAGGTCGCGCCCGACGTGGGCGGACTCATCACCCGCGTCGACGTTGCCGACAACCAGCAGGTCAAGCAAGGCCAGGTGCTGTTCGTGATCGACCAGGCGCGCTACTCGCTCGCGCTGCGCCTCGCCGAGGCCACGCTCGAGCAGCGCAAGGCCACGCTCGCGCAGGCCAAGCGCGAATACGCGCGCAATATCGCGCTCGGCAATCTCGTGGCGGCGGAAACGCTCGAGGAAAGCCGCACGCGCGTCGATCAGGGCGAAGCCGCAGCGGCCGACGCCCAGGTCCAGGTCGACACCGCCAGGCTCAATCTTCAGCGCACGACGATCGTGAGCCCCGTGGACGGCTATCTGAACGACCGCGCGCCGCGTGCTGGCGAGTACGTCACGGCGGGCCGCGCAGTGGTCGCCGTCGTGGACATGCATTCGTTCCGCGTCGATGGCTACTTCGAGGAAACGCGCCTGCACGGCATTCAGATCGGCCAACCCGTGGAGATCACGGTGATGGGCGAGACGCGCCCGCTGCGTGGTCATGTGCAGAGCATCGTCGCAGCGATCGAGGACCGCGACCGCCAGGCGGCGCCGAACCTGCTGCCCAACGTGAATCCGGCGTTCAGCTGGGTGCGTCTCGCGCAGCGTATTCCGGTGCGCGTGGCGCTCGACGAAGTGCCCGCCGATTTCCGCATGATCGCGGGCCGAACGGCAACCGTGGCCGTGCGCACCGAAGCGAACAACGACCGCCAGGCCGCCCACGCGAACAACGCCAGCGGCGCCGTCGCTTCGCAGCCCGCCACGGGCGCGAGCGCCCCCGCCGCTTCCCAGGCTGCCGGAGCTTCGCAATGACACGCCGTAGTTTCTGGCGCCGCCCCTGGCCCAACCTCGCGCTCGCGCCGCTCACGCTCGCGCTGGGCGCGTGCATCATGCTCGGCCCCAACTACCACGTGCCGCAGGAAGCCGTGGTCAATGCGCCGCTCGCGCAGGGCCCGATCGACGGCGCGGACCATGCGCCCGTCTCGCAACTGGGCGTGCCCGCCAACTGGTGGCAGCTCTACGACGACCCCACGCTCAACGAACTCGTGCAGGAAGCGCTGAAGTCGAACACGGACCTGCGCGTGGCGGCGGCGAACCTCGCGCGCTCGCGTGCGGCGGTCGACATCGCCAACGCGCAGGGCGGCTTCTCGGGCAGTGCACATGCCACCGCCGAGCGCGCGCAAGTGTCGGGCGAGCAGTACCTCCTGTTCGAAAAGGTGCCTGTCGCAACGCTGGGCGACCTCGGCGTCAACATCTCGTATGAATTCGACCTGTTCGGCAAGCTTAGGCGCGGCGTGGAAGCCGCGCGCGCCGACGACGCGGCCGTGGAAGCCGCGGCCGACCTCGCGCGCATCACCGTGGTCGCCAACGTGGCGCAGGCTTACGTGGAATCGTGCTCGGCCGCCGAGGAACTGGAGATCGCGCAGGAATCGCTCAAGCTGCAGAACGAGCGCGTGGCGCTCACGAAGCGCCTGCGCGACGCGGGCCGCGGCAACCAGCCCGACGTGACGCGGGGGCAGACCCAGGCCAACACGATCGCCGCCGATATCCCGCGCTTCGAGGGACGCCGGCGCGTGGCCCAGTATCAGCTCGCCATGCTGCTCGCACGCGCGCCCAGGGACCTGCCGCCAGCCGCGCTCGCGTGCAAACGCCTGCCCAGGCTCAAGCAGCCGATTCCCGTCGGCGACGGCGCCGCGCTCCTCAAGCGCCGCCCCGACGTGCGCGAGGCCGAACGCCAGCTCGCGGCATCGACGGCGCGCATTGGCGTGGCGATCGCGCAGATGTACCCCGACGTCACGTTCGGCGCGGGCGTAGGCACGGTCGGCCTGACGAGCGACCTGTTCACCCCCGCGACCAATGCGTGGTCGTTCGGACCCCTGATCAGCTGGACCTTCCCGGTCAACGGCCAGCGCGAACGAGTGCGTGAAGCAGAAGCGGCATCGGGCGGCGCGCTCGCGCACTTTGACGGTGTGGTGCTCAATGCGCTGCGCGAAACGCAGTCGAGCCTCGCGACCTATGCCGCCGACGACCAGCGCGCCGATGCGCTGCGCACGGCCTACACGTCCGCGCAGCAGTCGGCGGACGAAACGCATCGTCTCTATGCCGCGGGCCGCGAACCGTTCCTCTCCGACCTCGACGCCACGCGCACGCTCACCACTGTGCACGCGCAGGTCGCCGCGGCCGAAGGTCAGGTCGCGCTCGACCAGGTGCGCTTGTTCCTCGCGCTCGGCGGCGGCTGGGAAGGCAATCAGCAAACGCTGCAGCAGCAAGGGGCGCAAGGCAGCCAACCGGCATCAGCGGCACCGGCGGCCACCGCCGCGACTGCACCCGCGAATTAAGCTGGCCTCTCCTTCAGCGCGCCACGCCGCCTTGCGCGGCGTCGGCGCCCATCGACTTCTGTGGCTTCGCAAGCGCGCCGCGTACCTCGAAGCGCACGGTATCGGTCACCTGCCCGCTCGCATCGACGAGTTCGAGCGTGTGCTTGCCCGGCCAGGGCAGCCACGCGACGCGCGCGGCGCCGCCAAAAGTTTTCCCGTCTAACCGCCAGTTCACGCGCGCAGTCGACCCCGTGGCACGCTCGAACCAGACGCGCTGACGCTGCGCGGGAATGTCGGGATCGAGCGCGAAAATGGTGCCGTCCACGGGGCTGCCGATTTGCGCGGGGCCACGTGCGAGATCGGCGGCATTCGATGCCAGGCCCACTAGGGGCGTGGACGTGCCCGCGATGAACCACTCGTTGCGAGACGGCTCCACGGCATTGGCGAACTGCACGCGCACGCGCTCGACGCCCGGCGGCGCGGCCGGCGCGACACTCGGCACGCGCCGATGCAGATAGCCGACGATGGCGGCCCACACCGGCGCCGCACCGGTCACGCCCGAGACGTCCCACATGGGCGAGCCATCGGCGTTGCCGACCCACACGCCCACCGTATAGCGCGACGTGAAGCCCACGGTCCAGTTGTCGCGCATGTCCTTGCTCGTGCCCGTCTTGACCGCGGAAAACATGCGCGTATCCAGCGGACTGTCGAAATCGAAAGTGCGCGTGCGCGCATTGTTGTCGGCGAGGACGTCGGTGACGATGAACGCGGACTCGCGGCTGAAAACCCGCTTTGACACGCTATTCGATGCGGCCTGCGCAGGCGCAGGCAATTCGGCGATCGGACTCGCGACGCCGCCATTGGCCAGTGCGCGATACGCGTTCGTGAGCGTGACGAGGCTCACATCCGCGCTGCCCAGCGCGAGGCTGAAGCCGTAGTAGTCGCCCGCCTGCGTGAGCGGCAGGCCGAGCGCCGTGAGCGTCTTCGCGAATCGATGCGGCGTCACCATCACGAGCGTGCGCACGGCAGGCACGTTCAGCGACGAGCCGAGCGCAGTGCGCACGCTCACCCAGCCCTTGAAGCCCTTGTCGTAGTTCTGCGGCATGTAGAGGCCGCCGCCCGCCGCGAGATCGAGCGGGGCGTCGTCGAGCAGCGAAGCGGTCGTCACGCGGCGCTCGTCGATGGCCTCGGCGTAGAGAAAAGGCTTGAGCGTCGAACCCGCCTGGCGCAGCGCGAGCGCCGCATCGACTTCGCGCGCCTTCGACAGGCCGCCAGACGACCCGACCCACGCGAGCACTTCGCCGGTTGCGTTATCGAGCACGACGACCGCGCCGTCCTGCACGTTGCGCGGATGCGCGCGCGCATTGAGTTCGATGAGCGTGCGCGTGAGCGTGTCGCGCGCGTAGCGTTGCAGGTTCGCGTCGAGCGTCGAGCGCACGCGCATGCCGGGCGCGGGATGCACGGCGTTCGCGATCTGGCGCGCGAAGTGGGGTGCCAGCTGCGGCGAGTTTTCGCTGCGCCCGTCGAACGAGGGATCGTCGGCGGCGATGGCCGGGCGCGCGAACGCCATCTGCACGAAGGCATCGAGATTCGGGCAGCCGTTATCGACGTTCACCGCCTGCATATCGCGCAGGATGCGGCACGCGCGCGTGGCGACCTTCGTATAAGGCGCATTGGGCGCGCGGATCAGCGCGGCGGCGACCGCCGATTCGCGTTCGTCGAGCCCCGACGGCGCCTTGCCGAACAGCGTTTGCGAAAGCGCGGCAAGACCCACGGTCTCGCCGCGGAACGGCACGAGGTTCAGATACGCCTCGAGAATCTGGTCCTTGCGCCAGGTGCGTTCGAGCCGCAGCGCGTCCACGGCTTGCACGGCCTTTTGCGCGAGCGAGCGCTGGCCCGAGTGCTGCGGGTCGTCGTCGAGCAGGCCCGTGAGCTGCATCGTGACCGTGGATGCCCCGCGCGTGCGTGTACTCCAGAGGTTCGCCCACGCGGCGGCAGTCGCGCCGCGCCAGTCCACGCCGCTGTGCTCGTAGAATCGTTTGTCCTCCGAAACGACGATCGCCTCGCGCAGCGCCGGCGACACGTCGGCGAGCGCGACCCAGTCGCCGCGCCTCGCGGTATGCTCCACCCGCGTGCGCTGCAACGGCGTGCCGTCGCGCGCCAGCAGCACCCAGTCGGAGCTTTGCCACTGGCCGCGCACATCATCGAAAGTCGGCAGGGCGAACGCGGGCAGCGGCAGCAGCACGAGGCACAGCGCGGCAACGCCGAGTGCCCCCGCCGCGCGATGCCGGAGCGCGTAGGGACCGCTCATGGCGCCGCCTTCACGACCACCGGCGCATTCGGCGCGACGCCGAACGTGGCCGGCGCGTAGAGCGCCTCCACGCGCGTGGGCGGCAACCCGAAGGTGCCGACGTTGTTGAGCCGCACCGTGTACTCCACCGTGACCTTGCCCTTCGGCAGAAACTCGTAATACGCACGATAACCGTCGAAGCCGCGCTCGATGAACGCGGGCCACGGACCGTTCTCGTCCTGCTTCTCGCCCTGTGTGGCCACGGCCGAATCGCGCCCGAGCCCGGAGCCGAGGATCGTCGTGCCCGTGGGGATCGGGTCGTTCACGACGACCCACGTCATGTCGGTCTGCGCGTCGATGTCGAGGCGCACGCGTACGACGTCGCCGCGCGTGTACACGCCCTTCACGGCGGCGCTCACCGGCGTGATGGTCTTCGTGATGCGATAGCCCGCCGCGAACGGCGCACGCAAGGCGACCGCCGCGAGGCTTTCCACCGTGGCCCACGGTTTGCCGCTCCCTTCCTGTGTCAACGTGAGGGGCACGGCCGCGTTCTGCTTTGGCCATGCGAGCAGCGTGCTGCGCGCGGGCGAATTGCGCGTCGCCGCCGTGGCCCCGCTGGCGCCCGACGCCGCTTGAGCCGACGCTTGCGCCGCCGCGTTCCAGCCGATGATGCGCGACGTATCGCCGAGCTGGATCTTCGTCGCGCCCGTCACCGGATCGTGCTCGAACACGCGCGAGAAGCGCTCGACCGCGAGCGAGCCATAGGCGTTCGCCGTCGTCGTGCTCCATGCGCCGTTGCGTTGCAGCGCGAGCAGGCCCGCCACGAGCCGCGGCATTTCCTCCTTCCACGCGGGGTTGTCGACAAAGGCCAGCGCGAGGCGCGCCGCGTTGACCTCCGTGCCCGTCATGAGCCACCACAAGTCGTCTTCGGCGGCCGTCGAGAAGGTCAGCTGCGTGCCCTGCCACGTGAGCCGCGCGCGCAGGATCTGCTCGAGCTGCGCCAGTTTCTCCGCGCGATCCGGCACGTCGCGCATGCGCGCGAGACTTTCCGCATAGTCGATCACCGCCGACGTGGGCCACTGGTTCGGCGCGATCTCGATCGAGCCGAACTGGCGCGCGTTCGCCGCACCGTAGCGCGACAGCGCATCGATAGCGGCCAGCTTGCGCAGATCGAGGTCGCGGCGCGGCGCCCACGCATTGCGCTCGATGCGGCCTTCCACGAAGCGCGTGAGGCCCTCCACCATCTTGCTGCGCAAGGCGTCGGGAAGCGCGAAGCGCGGGTCGAGCTTCGACGCCTCGTCGCTCACCGTGAGCAGATACGCGGTGAGCGCGGTGCTGCCACGGCTCGCGCTGTCGTCGGCGGGCGGGAAGTAGTTCGCGAGGCCGTCGCGGTCCAGATACACCGGCAGGCGCGCAAGCTCCGCCTGCCAGCGCGCGGGGTCGCGCAAGCCGATCGCGATCGACGTCTGCTGCTCGAGGCAGGAATACGGATAGCGCGTGAACCAGCGGCGCACGCCGGGCAGGCCGTCCGCGAGCTTCGGCTGCAGCGACACTGCAATGCCACCGCGCACCACGCCTGCATGCGTCACGCTCGCGTTGGCCGGCGGCGCAACGGGAATCGAAAGCGTGCCGTCCACTTGGGCGAGCGTGGCCTGCTGTACCGTCACGGGTATCGCCGCGCTCACCTGCTGCGCGAGCTTCACCGCATCAGCCGCATGCGCGCCGCCCTGCTCCGTTGCGCTCACGTTCCACGCGAGCGCGGGCCGTTCCGCTTCGGCGAGATCGTCGGGAACCGCGACGGTCCACGCAATCTCACGCGAGGAATTGGGTGCGAGGTCCACGCTCTGCGCGGCAAGCGCGAGCGGCGGCACGTTCGGCGTGACCAGCACTTTCATCGCGCGCGGGGTCGTATTGCGCAGCGTGAACTGCGCGCGGAACGTGTCGCCCTCGCGCACCTGCGGCGGCAGGCCCGAGATCAGCTGCAGGTCCTGCGTGCTCTCGATGGTCGCGCTGCCCGTGCCGAAGCGCGCCACCCCGCTCGCCGCAATCGCGACGATGCGAAAACGCGTGATCGAGTCGTTCAGCGGCACGCTCACTTGTGCCTCGCCCCTCGCATCGAGCGTGACGCGCGGGTTCCAGTAGAGCAGCGTGTCGAAGAGTTCGCGCGTCGCGCCATGCCCGCCGCCGCCGCCCGCCGGCACCGCCTTGCGCCCGAAGTGCCGCCGCCCCACGATCTCCATTTGCGCCGTCGCCGTCTCCACGCCGTAGGCGCGTTGCTGCAGCATGGCGTCGAGCAGATCCCAGCTGCGGTTGGGCATCAGTTCGAGCAGTGCTTCATCCACGGCCGCCACGGCGATCTGCGTACCCGCCGGCACCGGCTGACCGCCCGGAAGCTGCACGCGCAACTGCACATGCGACGTCGCACGTACCGCGTAGCGTTTCGCGTCGGGCGTCACGCTCACCGCGAGGCGGTGCGCCGCGTCGCCCACACGGATTTGCGCGAGGCCGTAACGGAAAGCCGGCTTCGAAAGATCGACGAGCGGCGTGGGCGCCTCGTACTGGCGGCCCTCGTACCAGAACGCACGCGCCCATTCGAGCGGCGCTTTCCATCCCCAGGTGAAGAACGAATACCACGGCACTTCGTGAATGCGCCCCCGCAGCGCGAGCACCGAGACGTAGACGTTGGGCCCCCACGCGTCGCTCACCTTCAACTCGACGGTCGGGTCGCGCCCGTCGAGCTGCACCACGTGCGTTTCGATGATGCCCTCGCGCTCCACGGCGACGAGCGCCGTCGCAAAGCGGAACGGCATGCGCACCTGGAAGCGCGCGGTCTCGCCGGGTTCATAGCTCGTCTTTTCGGGCAGCACGTCGATGCGGTCCGTGTTCTCGCTGCCGAACCAGAGTTCGTCCTCGCGCGTGACCCATACCGAGGTCGTTGCCGTGGAGGCATGGCCGTCACCGTCGCGCGCCGTAGCCACGAGCTGGATGTTGCCCGCCTCCTTGAGCTTCGCGTCGCAGGTGAGCAAGCCGTGATCGTCGCTCGTGCCGCTGCACAGCGTGCCGAGATCGCGCGTTTCCGTGTGGTTGTCGTAGGCGTAGAAACCGCCCACCATGCGCTTGCGCGAAGTCGTCGTGATCTTCGCCACGCCGCGCACTTCGAGCTTCACGCCCGCGTGCGGCTTGCCCTGCAGATCGAGCGCGAGCGCGGTGACCGGCACGGTATTGCCCACGGAGACCCAATGCCCCGACTTGATGCCCGCCACCACGGCAGCGGGCCAGAGTGTGGCCGCGCCGCTGACGGTCTGCACCTCGCCGTTCGGGTCCGCGAAAGTCGCTTCGAGCGCGAGGCGCTTCGGCGCGTCCACGGCCGGCAGGTTCTTCAGCACGAGCGTGCCTGCGCCGTTGCGGTCGAGCGTGAGCGGCTCCTTGTCGGCCACGAGCTTCGCGACCTCGTTGTCCTCCCGTGGGCCGCTGTCCTCGTCCCCGGACGTGTTGTCGGCCTGGTTCGCGCTCACATACGGCGCGAAACTGAAATCGCTGTACGTGCCGGCGAACGACGGCGTCGTGTCCTTCACGAGCGCCGAAACCTGCACCGGCAGATTCGAAGCCGCGCCGCCCGACACATAATCGATCTGCACCGCCACGCTCGCCTGGGTAGCGGCGACGAGCGGCGACGTCTTCTCGTTCTGCACCGCGATCGTGCCCTTGAGCACCGGCAAGCGGAAGGCTTCCACGCGGAAGCTGCCGCTGTCGTAGCTCATATGAATGGCGTCCGCGCTGTTGTCCGCTTCGTCGTTGCCGTCGCTGGCCGTGCTCGCGTTCGCGTCGCCGTCGTCGAGCGAGACGTCGTATTCGCCGAGCTTCGCTTCGGGTGGCAACACGAAGGTCGAGTCCGCCGTATGGTCGGCGGCCCACTTGAGCGGCAGATGCCAGGTCTGCCCGCTGCCGGTATGGCGTATCGTCACGCGCGTGGGGTACTGCTGCGGGAGCGCGAAACCACGCATCGTCTGGGCGCGGATGAAGTGTTTCATCGACACCGTCTCGCCCGCGCGCAGCAGCGTGCGGTCGAACACGGTATGCGCGCGCACCGTGGGCTGCAGGCTCGTGTCGGTCGGCACATTGAAGCGCCACGACTCGATGCCGCGATTCCAGTCCGATTGCACGAAGGCCATGTCGGGGCCCGTTTTCGGGTCGTCGATGCGCGCCGAAACGAACAGCCCGCTAAAGCTGTTTTCGCCGCAGTCGCGACGATTCGACAGCGGCCCGTCTATCGTCAGGAGTCCATGGGAATCCGTCTTTCCCGTGGCGATCGTCTCGCCATTGCAATCCGATACGTGCACGTCGGCGCCTGCGACCGGCTCGCCCTTGTCGAGCGAGGTGACCCACACCACGCTGTTCTCGCGACCCTGCTTGAGGTGCACGCCCAGATTGGTGACGAGCACGGCCGTGCGCACGTACATTTGTGCCGTCTTGCCGAGCAGCGACGCTCCCAGCGCAGGCGAAGCGAGTTCGATCACGTAGAAGCCCGGCTTCGGCACGGGTATGCCCACCACTTCGAACGGCCGCAACACCTTCGGGTCGGCCTTGGGCAGCGTGAGGGTCTGCACGCCGGGCTGGCCGTCGAGCAGCGAGAGCGAGCGCACGTCGATGATGCGCGCCTTCGCGTCGTCGTTCCCCTCGCCCGTCGTGCGCGGAATCACCACGGGCGACTTCGCGCGCGCGAGCAGCCCCGGCATCAGCTTGTCGATCGACGTTTCGCTCATGCCGAAATTGTCGAACTGGTCGACGAGGCGCATCCAGCGGCGCATGTCGGTATCGGACTGCACCGCGAGCCTGGCGAACTTCGCCTCGCCCGCGTTGAGCCCCTGCACGTGCAGGTCGGCTTCGACGTTGCGCAGCGTGACCGGCACGAGCGGCGGCGTGCCCGGCTCCGCATAGCGCTCGATGATGCCGAAGGTCGAGGACGGGAATTTCGCGAGCGGCGGCATCGGCGCGGTCGCCGTATGCAGCGGGAAAAGATCGGCGTTCGCGAGCGCACGGCCGCTGACGTCCTCGAGGCCGGCGGGCGCCGTGATCGTGAGCGTCGCGCGCTCGGGCAAGGGCGCGGAGAACGAGATCGAGCTGACCTCGTTGTTCCTGTCGTCGGGGCGGAAAGTCGGCGCGACTTCCCCCTTCGGCCCTTGCAGACGGAACTTCTGCGCGTCGGCGCGCGCAATCGGCGCGCTCAGGTCGATGCGCAGGGGCCGCAGCGGCGTACATGGCGCCTTCGCATTCTCGCGCTCGCAACTCATGCTCGCGGTGAACGGCTCGCGCACGGTGAAATCGAAGCGGCGCTCCACGTCGTTGGGCGTGCCGTTCGGTCCGAGCACGCCCTTGCCGTACACGAGTTGCATCTTCGCGCTGGAAGGCAGCGTTTGCTGGCAGGTGAGCGTGAGCACGCTCGCGCTGGCCTTTTCGAGCCGGAAGTGTTTGAGCAGCACCGCGCGCGTGGACGCATCGACGGGCTGCACCGGAATGCGGTTGCCAAGTCCACCCGACTCGCACCACACGTGCTCGCGCACGGAAGCCGGCGTGGCGGGGCCATTGAGCTTCAGCACGAATGCCTGGTTTTCCTCTATTTCGCCACCGTAGGGACGTACGCTCAGCGGGAACGGGCCGCCCGTGGAGAACGTGAAACGGCGCACGCCCGTCACTGCGTTGCCCGCCTGCGATTTGAGCGCGTCGACGAGCGTGACGCTGCATTGCACGTCGGGCGGCAGATCGGCGGCGAAATCGTACGCCCACGTTTTCCCGTCGATCCAGCGACCCTGGCCCGCGCTGGCCGCCGCGTTGCTGCATTGCAGGCGCGCGGGGTCCTTCGCATCGGGCGCCCCGAACGCCACCATGGCCTCGTCGAACTTCACCACCACCTGGCGCACCTGCGCCACGGTGCCCTGCGGCGACACGCTCACCGCGCGCGCGGCATAGGCGCGCCACGCCCAAGCCATGCTCAAGCCCAGCACCAGGGCAAGCGCCAACGTCCACCACCCGCGAGTTGTTCGTGTTATTCGTTGCATCGACCGGTCCTCGTTTGCGCGCGCGCCGCGTGGCCATTGCCGGGCGGCGTGCGGTGAATGGTACAGGGCGCCGCGCGCCCGCGCGCCAGGAATGGCCGCCCGCGCCCCCATGCGGGCGGCTCGCGAAGAACGCGAGCGCCGGCGCGCAGCTTGCCGCGAATCGGGAAATCGCGATATCGGAAACCGCTGAAATTGCGAACGGGCTAAAGCGAAGGGAGGACTGCGGGGAAGAGGCTAGCCGGGCTTGCGGACGCGAGCCGGTGAGAGTGGGAGTGAGGATGCGCTGGGACGGCGGCCGCGCCTCGCGGCTCGCCATGGACCGCGGGCGACCACTGGCCGCCCGCAATACATCGGACTACATGGCTTCGCGGTACCGCGCCGCCGGCTGCGACTGGCCGAAGTTCGCGAACATCGCGGACCGCGCGGCTTCGTAATCGTCCCACTGCTGCGCGTCGGGCAGCGGCGGGATCGTCACCGTCTCGCGCCGGTCGAAGCCCACGAGCGCCGCGTCGACGAGATCGTCCGCTTCCATCACGGCCGGTAGTGCATTCACGTCCTTGCCGGAGCGCTCCCAGATTTCGGTGCGCGTGGCGCCGGGTACGACGGCCTGCACGTACACGCCCTTGCCGCCGAGTTCCAGATTCAACGACTGCGAGAAATACAGCACGAACGCCTTCGTCGCGCCGTACACGCTCGAACGAAACTCGGGTGCGAGGCCAATGACTGAACCGATATTCACGATCGCCCCCTTGCCTTCGCGCGCGAAACGCGGCGCGACCGCGGCGGCGAGGCGCGCAACCGCCGTGACGTTCAGACCGATGAGGCCGGCCACGGCGTCCGGGGCCTGTTCGACGAAGGTGCCCGGCAGGCTCGCACCCGCGTTATTGATCAGCACACCGATGCGTGCGTCGTCGGCGAGGCGCGCCTCCAGCAGCGCAAGGTCGGCGTGCGAGGCCAGATCGGCGCGCACGACTTCCACGTTCACGCCATCGCGCTCGCGCAGGCGCGCCGCGAGGTCTTCCATGCGGGCGCGATCGCGCGCCACCAGCACGAGGTCATGACCGCGCTTGGCGAAACGGTCGGCGTAGACGGCGCCGATGCCCGTGGACGCGCCAGTGATCAGGACAGCAGGTTTAGCAGACATCGAAACTTCTCCTTGGGGATTCCGTTTACATGATGAACGTCATGTAAACGGAATCATGATGACCATCATGTATAATGTCAAGCGTCGAATGATGGAAAGCGGAGAGAACAATGAGGGTCAGTCGCGAACAGGTGGAAATGAATCGCCAGCAGATCCTGCAAGCCGCCGGCCGGCTCTTTCGCGAGCGCGGCTACGATGCGGTGACCGTCGCGGACGTGATGAGTGCCGCCGGGCTGACGCACGGCGGCTTCTATGGCTATTTCAAGTCGAAGGACGAGTTGATCGCGCAAACGCTCGCCCACGTCTTCGCCCAGGGCGAAGGCGGCGATTCCGATCTGGTTCGCTATGCGGCGCGCTACCTCAGTGCCGAGCATCGCGACAACGTGGCGGACGGCTGTCCGACCGCGGCGCTCGCCGCCGAAACCGCGCGGCAAACGCCGCAAGCGCGCGCCGTCATGGCGGCCGGTCTGGAGCGTCAAATCGAGCGTCTGAGCGGGGGGATGAATGGCGCCGGCGCCGCGGTGGCGCGCCAGGCGGCGATCGGCGGCTGGGCCGCGATGGTGGGTGCAGTCGTGCTTGCGCGGCTGTGCGACGATCCCGCGCTATCGAACGAGATCCTCGAGTCCACGCGCCTGTGGATAGTCGAGCGTGCGGCGCCGCGAGACTGAGACTGAACGTGGCCGCTCTGTGTGCCGCATGCGCAGGCGGGAAACGAATCAGCCCGCAACGGTGCGCCTTCGCACCGTTGCGGGCCGATAGTCATCATGCGGCATGAATCGGCTTCCTGCCGCCGTAAAACTCAATGCGCGTTATATACCGGCGGCGAATAGCTGCTAACCGCGCCATCGGTACGCGCACCGCTTTGCGACGAGCCACTCGTAGCCGGACCATAGCCGGTTGCCTGCGCAACGGCCCCACCGTTTTGTGCGTTCACTCGCGCCTGGGCTTGTTGCAGATCCGCGGGATAATACAGATCGTTCACCGAGGGACGATAACCCGCGGCTTCGAGCTGCTTCAGCTCACTACGCACCTGGGCACGCGTCACAGGACCATTGGTGCCTTGCGACTGTGCAAACGAAATGGCCGGCACTGCCAGCACGGCAGCGATCGCAACGGCCTTGATGAGCGTTCTCATGACTAACCTCCAGTAACTTGAAATCGGCGCAGTTGCTTGTCTGCATCCGTTGAGTACAAGTCTAGGAACGTTGGCCTCGCGAATAAATGCTGCAAAAGCGAATTTACTATTCCCGCAGCGCACCTAATCGGCTTTCATTGCTTCAATGCATAAGCTTCTATCCGGATGGAATATGGAACACGTATGCGACGCACTGTGCCACTCTGATGCATGATAGGGGCTCTTCCGAATCTTCGATGAGGGGGCAGCAATGGCGACGTGGCAACCGGACCCGACCTTCTACCCGTCTGCGCGCATGGCAGGCGAAGCCCCGCCGGAGACCCTGGCATACGTCGCCAGCTTCGATCCCACGCGCAGCGTGCCCGATTCGCTCGACGTGGTCGATCTGGACCCGCGCTCGCCGGAATTCGGGCGCATCGTGCATCGGCTGGCAATGCCCAACGTCGGCGACGAGCTCCACCATTTCGGCTGGAATGCCTGCAGTTCGTGCCTGTGCCCCAACGCCCCCCACGCGCATACCGAGCGCCGCTATCTCGTCGTGCCCGGGCTGCGCTCCTCGCGCATTCATATCGTCGATACCCGGCCTGACGCGCGCCGCCCGCATATCGCGCGCGTGCACGAGCCCGAGAGCGTCGCGCAGCGCGCGGGCTACACGCGTCCGCACACCGTGCATTGCGGGCCGGATGGCATTTATGTGACGTCGCTTGCGAACGCGCAGGGCGAGGCGCCCGGCGGCGTCTTCCTGATGGATCACGAGAGTTTCGACATTCTCGGCCAGTGGGAGATCGACCGCGGCCCGCAGCAGCTCGCCTACGACGGCTGGTGGCACCTCGGCTACGACACGCTCGTGACGAGCGAGTGGGGGCTGCCCGCGACCTTCGAGAACGGCCTCGTGCCCGAGGTCCTGCTCGGCGGCCAGTATGGCCATCGTTTGCATTTCTGGGATCTGCACACGCGCCAGCACAAGCAGGTGCTCGACTTCGGCGCCGAAAACCAGCTCGTGTTCGAGCTGCGCCCCGCGCACAACCCCACGCGGCCCTACGGTTTCGTGAACTCCGTGATCAGCCTGAAGGACCTCTCGGCCTCGATCTGGCAGTGGTATCTCGACGGCGACCAGTGGGCCGCACGCAAGATCATCGAAATTCCAGCCGAGCCGGCCGATCCCGAGCATCTGCCGCCCATGCTCAAGGGATTTGCGGCCGTGCCGCCGCTCGTCACCGATATCGCGCTCTCGCTCGACGACCGCTTCCTCTACGCGGCGTGCTGGGGAACGGGCGATTTGCGCCAGTATGATGTGTCGGACCCTGAGAATGCGCGCCTGACGGGTTGCGTGCGCATCGGCGGCATCGCAGCGCGCGCGGCGCATCCGTTCGCGCCCGAACGCGCGCTGAACGGCGGCCCGCAAATGGTGGAAGTGAGCCGCGACGGCCGGCGCGTCTATTTCAGCAACTCGCTGTATGGTGCGATCGACGCGCAGTTCTATCCCGAAGGCATCGACGGCTGGATGGTGAAACTCGACGCCGCGCCCGAAGGCGGGCTCGAATTCGACGAGCGCTTCTTCGTCGAATGGCCGAAGTCGCACCGGCCGCACCAGATCCGGCTCGAAGGCGGCGACTGCTCATCCGATTCGTACTGCTACCCATAAGCGCGGAGCACGATATGGAGGAGGTCTTCGGCGCGCACTGGGGCGCCTGGGCAGCCGTGGTGGGCAGCGGCGTCTTTCACGGCGTGAATCCGGCGATGGGCTGGCTCTTCGCGACCGCGCTCGGGCTGCAGCGCGGCAGCCGCACGGCGTTGCTGCTCGCCTTGCCGCCCATCGCGCTTGGTCACGCCGCGTCCATTCTGCTATTCACGAGTTCCACGGCGGCGCTGGGCGCGCATCTGCCGGGCGCGGCGCTGCACGGGTGCCTGGGCGCACTCCTGATCGCGTGGGCCGCATGGCAGTACGCGTATGGGCATCGGCACCGCGTGCGCGTGGGGATGACCGTCGGCTTTGCCGGGCTTGTGGCGTGGTCCGCGTTAATGGCCACGCTGCACGGCGCGGGACTCATGCTGATGCCCGCCATGCTGCCGCTGTGCGGTGGGGCGGGCAGCGCGGCGGGCCTTGCGAACCCGCTTGCGCTTTCGTTTGCGTTCACCGCGCTGCATACCGCCACGACGCTCGCCACCACGGCCGTCATCGCGCTGCTCGCCTACGAGTATCTCGGTCTCGGCGTGCTGCGGCGAGGCTGGATCAACTTCGACTGGCTCTGGCGCGGGACGCTCGTGGCAACCGGCACGCTGATGATCGCCACGGCGTGAGCCGCCGGCTCAACTCTTCGCCGGATAGTCCGTGCCGAGGCTCGACTCGCGCCACGCCTCGATATCGGCAAGCGCCGCGCGCAAGCGGTTCGCCACCGCATCGACGCCGAATGCACCGAGCACGAGATGCCGCGGCGGCTTGTCGGTTTCCGTGATGCGTATCATCGCCTGCGCCGCGCGCACCGGATCGCCCGGCTGATGCCCGCTGCCTTGCGCCGTGCGCTGCATGCGCGCGCCCGCCGTTTCGGCGTAGTCGTCGATACGGTTCGCCGTTTGCACGAGCGAGCGGCCTGCCCAGTCCGTGCGAAACGGCCCCGGCTCCACGCAGGTCACCTTGATGCCGAGCGGCGCCACTTCCGCCAGCAGCGAATCGGAGAAACCCTCCACGGCGTGCTTGCATGCGGATACCCAATGTATATACTCGATTCAACCTCTTGGAGGTTCCCCATGCTCATGAAAACCAAGCCACAGAAGGCTCTGGCCCGCCCGCCACGGGTTTACACCTACGCCCGTTTTTCCAGTGCCCAGCAGGGCGACGGCAGTTCGATCGCACGGCAGGATGCCTATGCCGAGCGATGGGCGAAAGAGAACGGCCTGACGCTCGACCGCTCGTTGCGCATGGAGGATCACGGCAGAAGCGCATACAAGGGCGCTCACCTGCGCAAGGGCGGCGCACTCGGTGCGTTCCTGCATGAGATCGAGACAGGCAACGTGATTCCCGGCGATGCGTTAATCGTTGAAAATCTCGACCGTCTGAGCCGCGCTGAACCGCTCGATTCGCAGGAGCTTTTCGGGCGCATCGTGCGTGCGGGCGTCTCGATCATTACGAGCAATGATTCGCAGGCGTACTCACGCGAGACGCTGCGCGCAAACCGCGCGTTGCTGCTTGTCGTGGATGCCCTGTGGATGCGCGCGCACGACGAGAGTGATTCGAAGTCGCAGCGCATACGCGGCGCATACCGCGCGAAGTGCCAGCGTTGGCTCAAGGGCGAGCGCGGTTTTCTCATCGGCGCACCGCGCGCGATCAGTTCGAAAGGCACCATCGCCAATGGCACCGATCCATGGTGGACGCTTTACAACCGCGAAACGAAGCGCTTTGAACTAGTTGAGCCTGCAACTAGTGCCGTGCGTCGCGTGCTAGCGCTGTACCGCCAAGGCTACGGCTCGATCGAGATTGCGCGGCGGCTCAAGGATGAAGGCCTGGCGTTGAGCGAATCGTGGCCAGTCTCGAAAGTCCAGCGCATCATCGCTACGCCCGCGCTCATGGGCGTGAAAGTCGTGCTGGCCGATGGCGAGCGTTACGAGTTGCCCGGCTACTATCCCCCGATCATCACGCCCGCAGAGTATGACGCGTTGCAACTGCTGGCATCGAAGCGCGGCATCCGTAAGGGCAAGGGTGAGATACCGGCGCTTGTCACAGGCACGAAGCTCGCGCACTGCGGCTTCTGCGGCTCCCCTCTCGTCTCGCAAAACGTTCGCGCCACAAAGGCCAACGGTGATGAATACGTCAAGCGCAGGCTGCGTTGCGCGCATGCCTACGCCCGCGGCGTGAAGTGCGAAGGCGACGTCGATAGCTGCAACGCGGAGATCGTTGAGCGCGCACTCTTCGACTTTGTTGGCGTTCAGGCAAACCTTGATGCGCTGCTCTCCGTTGAGGATTGCACAAGCCCGGAAATGCAAAAGCTTGCCGACAGGCGCGCCGAAGTGATATCGCTTGAAGCGAAGCTGGCGCGTTACGAAAAGCGCATGCAGGATGAAGATGATCCGCTCACGCGCACCGAACGCAAGGTACTGGCCGACACTGAGACGGCGTTCGAACGCGCGGTGCAGGAAGTCGCGCGGCTTGAACGTGAAGCCTCAATTGACACACACCGCAAGCCGAGCACTGCGCGCCAGTGGGCAAAGCTTCGCAAGGCTGCGCTCGATCTCGACACCGATGCGCGCATGCAGGTGCGCAAGATGATCGTGGAGACTTTCTCGCGCATTGATGTGTGGCTGCGCATTCCCGGAACGGTTGCCGGATACGAGGGCCTCGACACAAGCAAGTGCATCGGCATGCGCGTTGTTTCGCGACACGGTGTGGCCCGACACCTGGTGATCAATCGCCGCGACGGTGAGTGCATCGTGATTGAAGATGCCAATATCGAAGGGATCGAGAATCGTGCGCTACCACGGGTAAACTCGCGCGAGCGTGCCGCCACCGCGTGAGCGATCACTGCACCTCACGACGAATGCCCTTCACGACGAATGCCCCTCACGGGGCATTTTTTTTACCTGGGATTTACCCTCGAAAGACATTGTAAGAAATTGATCTTAATTGATCATTTCACGTCGATTAATTGATCTTTTATGGTCGGTGCAATGATCGCCCGTGCCGAAATAGTTTCCAACTATTTCCACCGCAATCGCCGCGCGAATATTCTGCAATTGTGATTAAAAATCCCGGCAGTGCCTTGGGGAGGTTGCAATGAGCGTTGTGAATATTTTGCCCGATGGCCGCACGGATACCAAGGGCGCGGCCCTTTATTCGGGATACACCGTCAAAACACTTGCCATGTGGCGATCACAGGGGAAGGGGCCGCCGTTCGTGAAGCGTGGCCGCGTGTGGTATTTCATCGCGGATCTCGATGCGTGGCTTTGCGAAGGCGCTTCGCGCGGCGCGACAAGTGCCGCCGAGGGGAAGCGCGAGCGGCGTGCGCCGCGGTCTGCAAAGTGCGATGCCGGGACAACCGCGAGCGGCGCATGAGAGGAGGCGCACATGAAGACAAGAAAAGAAGGCCCGCTCGCGGCGGGCCCAATGGATACGAGCGAAAAACGCACCCATCGTAAGCCGCGCTTTAAATCTCCGCAAGCGCTACGCGCGTGGTTTGAGTCGCGCATAGCGCGCGAGCTTTCGCGTTGCTGTGCATTCATGAGCGAAGCCGAGTGGGTTGAGCACTGCGCGTGGATTGAGGAAAACGCCCGCGCTTCGCTGCTCGATGCGCTGCGCGCACGCGCTGATCGGGGTGCGTTATGACCGCCGAGCCTGATGTGAAAATCGATGCTGACGCAACCAAATATGCCGACCTGATCGAGCGCAACGAAACGCGACGCGTGCAGCAGTTGAATGCCGAACAACGCCTTTACGAAGCGAAGCGAAAAGAAAGGGCGAATGGTCATGCATTCGAACTGCCTGAAGAGAGCGACGGAAAGCGCGAGGCGTTGCCGATGATCTTCGCGCGTGATGTGCTGGGCGTGCCTGAAAGTCCGCCGCAGATCGTTGAGGACCTGATCTGCCGCGGTGAAACCGGCCTTGTGTGGGGTGAGCCTGAAGCAGGCAAATCGACGTGTGCACTGCATCTGGCTGCGTGTGTGGCAACAGGCACGCCCTTTCTCGGGCAGCGCACGGTGAGGTGCGGTGTGCTATATGTCGCGCCTGAAGCGGCGGGCGTGCGTCAGCGCCTGCATGCGCTCATGCGCCACTACGGGCACGACGATATGCCGCTCGCGATTGTGCCCGCATCAATCGACCTGTTTGCGGGCGTGGTGGACGTCGATCGCATTGTCGATGCGGCTCACACGCTTGAGGAGCAAACGGGCGTGGAAGTCGGGTTGATTATCATCGATACGCTCGCTATGTCGATTGGCGATGCCGACGAAAACGCGTCGCGTGATATGGGCAAGGTGCTGCGGAATTTGCAGAACATTGCGCAGGCAGCACGCGCTGCAACGCTCGCGGTGCATCACGCAACAAAAAACGCGCGAGGCGAGTATCGAGGGTCCTCTGCGATTCGCGGTGCGATCGATGTGGAGATCGAAGTCACACTCGATGAAGCCGTGGGCGTGCGCGTGCTCACCGTGCGCAAGCAGCGCGACCTTGGCACGACTGGCCGCAAGTTTGCCGCGAAGTTTGTCCCCTTCGAGATCGGGGTCGATCAGTGGGGAAAGCCGCAAACCGCGAGCGTGATCGAAAGCGCCGATGCGCCGCTACCTGGCCCGCGCACGCCGAAAGTGACCGGCCCGAAGCTCTCACGCCACGCGAAAAACGCGCTGTCGATCTTCGATGAACTGTTTGCCGCCAAGGCTGAAGTGCTTGCAGAGACCAGCATTGCCCCGCGTGGCGTGAAGGGCGTGAAACTCGACGACTGGCGCGCACGCTATTACCATCGTTTCGCGACCGAAGCCACCGACGATCCGAAAGAGGCCAAAAACCGGCGCGAAGCCAAGCGCAAGGAGTTTGATAGAGCGCGCGATGATTTGTACGCCGAAAACATCCTGCGCGCGAATGGTGTGCACGCCTGGCGCATGGGTCGGACGAAGCCGGATGCTTGACCGTGATACGGGGGGGGACGGACAACGGACAGACGGACACTTTCTAAAGAAAGTGTGTCCGTCCTGTCCGTTTTGTCCGCACCCTTCCCCAATCGGACACGGCGGACAAGTGCGGACATTTGTCCGGTTTGTCCGTTTTGTCCGGTGCTTTCAACAGTGAAAGGAAATGCCATGAGCCACCTGGAAAAATTCAGCGACGCGCAACGCGTCGCGCTCGATCTGCTCTCGGACGCTTTCCGTATGTACTGGCACACGCCGCTGGATCAGGTGCATGTGCCGGACCCTGCGCGTTTCGCGCTCGATCTCCACACCGCCGCGTGCGTGGTGATCGACTCCGAAGCGGCGCGCCTTGAACTGGCACGCCGGGCGTATATCGCGCTCATGAGTGCAGGCGTGCCGAAGTCAGACAGCGCCGACGAATCCACCATGCGTGAGGCTTACCACAACCACAACGCGCAATCGCGATGGGCCCAGGAGGTGATCCACTGGCTAGGCGATTTCATGGGTCATCTGCAGGACGAAGCAACGCAGTCCGGCGCGCTGCATTGACGCTGCGACGTTGGTCGCGCGATCATGCAAGCGAATCGTGCGACGAGCGCAAACCTGCCGGAGCGACGCAATGGACGAGGCAATGCGGTTTTACTCAAACGTGCTGCGCGTGAATCGTGAGGCGGTGCAATTCGTGTGTGAAGCGCTCGATGATGCAACCAGTGAGATCGTTGCTCACGCCATTGAATGTGGCCAGCGGATCATCCTGGTCACGGACCAGAGTGGCCTGCTGGTTGCGCTATGTGACTGGCGCACAGGACAAAGCGCGGCGCTCGGCTCGGTGAATGCGCGCGACGGCAGGGAGCGAATCTATCAGTTAAGGCATGCAGGTGAGTTACCGAAGAACGGCTGAAAACCTGCCGCACTGCGCTCGCGCGTGATGCGATGAGACAGTGAGGGTGACGCGCAAGGCCGCGCGTGCGCTGACTGCGTGATGCAGTGCCTCTAGCGAACGACCGAAGTGGCCAACGAATGTTTGAAGGGGACTCCGAAATGGACCTCAGTGAAATCAAGGCGATGCTCGATTCGTCATTCGGTGATATCAAGACATTTCAACGCAAGCTTGAGGATCGCATCAAGGCCGCGGAGGTTGGCCTGATCGATCTCGGACAACGCTTCGCTGGCCTGGGCGAAGGCGGTATCGTGCGCGGCAGCGATGCCCGCTCGATGGCCGCGCTCATTCTCAAACACGATGCGCTCGCAACGTTCCGCGCAGGAGCGCGCACCGTGCGCGCCGATGTGCCAGACCTCGATGTGAAGGCCGCACTGCTCTCGACCGTCGCCGATGCGGGCAACGGCTATCCGGTATTGCCGCAACAGGTTTTGCCTGCACCGCTCAGGCCGCCGCGCCTGTGGGCTGCGCTCGCAAGCACGCCGACCGGTTCGAACGCGCTGCAGGTGATCGACATGAACCCGGAAGGCGGTGCGGCGGTGGCCCCTGAAGGCTCGACCAAGCCTGAGCTTGTCAACAAGCCATCACCGCGCCTGGTCCCGGTCGATACCATCGCGGTACACAAAACGTTGAGTTGGCAACTGTTCGAGGATGCACCTGCACTGGAAGGATTTTTGCAAAGCGAGCTTCTCGAGTCCTGCAACGATGCGATGGATGCCGCATGCGTGGCCGCGCTCGAAGCCAACTCGACCGAGTACACCCCTGCCGCAGGTGGCACCGTGATCGATGCCGTGCTCAACGTGATCGGCGCAATGTACGGGGCGGGAGGCAATGGCATCGTGGTTGGCCTGAACCCGCTTGACTGGATCGGCATGCTCACCGCGAAAGACTCATCAGGCGCGTACCTGGTGAACCCGTTGCAAGGGCTCATCAATGGCGTGGCGGGCGCAACCATCGCACCCACCAACGCTGTGCCACAAGGCGAGTTTGTTGCGGCGGCGAGTCCGGCAGGTGCATTCGTGGCACTGCGCAAAGGTTTTGCGTTCGAATGGTCGCGTGAACATGCTAGCAACTTCACGCAAAACCTCATCACGTTTTTGATGGAGATGCGCGCCGCGACCGTTGTGCAGCAGGTGAAGCTGGTCTACACGGGCTCACTCATGCCCGCTGGCACGAAGGTGACAAGCACAAGCACCAAGCCCGCAACGAAGTGACTGCGTGTGCCTGTGCGATGTTTGATGGATGGTTTGCGCCGTGCCCGGTACTCCTGCCGACGCGGCGCTCCCTTTTTAGCATATCAGTCATGTACGATTACTTATGGCAAGTGGGCGGCTAGACCGCTGGACTAGAACTTGTAAACTCAAGCGAAAAATGACCTGCTTGCAACGCTGCCTGCAAGAACTGGATGCGGGATTCAGAAGGCGCTAGTCTGCGAATGATTTTCTTGGCTGCTTCACTGGTGCGAAGTCCGAAATACACGGCCGTCAGTTTCCCGGGAATGGCATGCATCTCTCCCTTCGCCTGCGGTTTGTCTGTAATACGCAAAGTTCTCCACTCTTCTTCATATTTCCAGTCTGCGCTCTTGGTTAGGAAGACAGCATCTTCAATTTTGAAAGAAAGCGCGCCGGCATTAGGGTCACCTGCCGGAAATCGCTCAACCTTTTCCAGCACCGGCTGTGATTCGCTATACGTGATAGGGAAGAAAGTCTTCTTATGAACATCATCAGGGATGTCATATTCAAGGCAAATTCCTCTGTGATTCTCTGCATAGTGAGCCCACAACAGAAGATTGTCGTTGCGCTTACTGAAGCAGCAGACGCGAAACTTCTGGATTAAGGCATCGAATGCAATATCGTTCGACCTGTTGACATATATCCCTTCAAACGGATCATTAAGCTCGGAGTATTTCGAGTACCACGCTCGCTCTTCGGCAATCTCACTGAAGGTATTCGTGTTGATCTGTCGGTATCGGTAGAGCTTCATGATGAGGATTTTGATGAAATCTAACGTCGAAAGTTGAATGACAGCTAGGTTGTCCATCTAAGACGAAGTGCTAATGTATCTCATGTCCGCTTTGGGTTGGCAAGGGCAGCCCATTCCGCCGAAATTCGTGAAGAACCAAAGTTTCGGATCGAGGGGCTGGGGAGGGGCGGAGCAAAAGTTGGATCGGTGCGCGCGAAAACACCTGACACTTTTTCTCGCTGCGCGCCGAAATTTTCGAAGGGGGTTGCCATGGCCAGGCCACGCAAACCCGTTGCGCTTCACGTAGTCGAAAAGACTTTCCGCACCAACCGGCACGGCGCATCGACACGCGAGCCGCGCGAAGTGCCTGGGCCGCCAGCATGGCTTGATGCCACGGCACGCGCCGAGTGGCGGCGCATGGCGCGCATTCTGGCGGGCATGGGTGTGCTCACACCGCTCGATCGCGGCGCACTGGCCGCGCTGTGCATGGCCTTCTCGCGCATGACGCAGGCCGAGCGCGCATTGATGCATGCCGCCGAGCGCGACAAGGTGAATGGCGGCATGGTCGCGCATGCGGCTAATGGCGTCGCGTTTCCATCGCCGCTTGTCGGCATTGCCAACCGCGCGGCGGCGCTTTACCTCAAGCTCGCGCGCGAGTTTGGTTTGACGCCCGCATCACGCGCGAGCATCGGCATGCCTGATCCGCCACTACCCAAAAAGGGCGATCGCACCGAAGGCTATTTCTGACACGCAACGCCAGGCGCAAAACTTCAAAGCCGAGCGCCGCGCGGGCGAACTCCTGCTTGTCATGCCGAAAGCCGAAGGGGGCAGGCCAATTCAGAAAACCGGTTCTCTTGAGGAACCGGTTATTTCCACGCTTGCTGATCACGGCATCACAAAAAAGCAGTCGATGAAGTGGCAACAGCTTGCGAGAATGCCATGGCACTTGAGGTGTACGCACGCCAGGCGCAAAACTTCGAAGCCGAGCGCACTGCCGCTGAAATCCGGGTGCGGGCCGAGAAGCAGGCGGGCAAGCTCCTGCATGCAATGCCGAAAGCAAGCGGCGGTGAGTATGGTGGCAAGGGAGCAGCCTTAGATGGTTCCCGCGCGGCACCATCTAAGGCAACGCCGAGACTGGCCGATTCAGGTATCAGCAAAAAACAATCGTCGCAATGGCAGGAGCTTGCACAGGTGCCGGATGAAACTTTCGAAGCGGCCATTACGGACAAAAGCGAACCCATCACCGCGCAATGGGGTGCAGGTAGCGGGAAGCTCCAGAAGCGGCGGCATGGGGGAAGATTCGACGCTGGCGGCTCTCGCGGCCCCTGGTTGGTACAAAGACACCCTGAAGCCCTTCGGCGGCCCTGTGAGCCGCTATTCAGGCGAGAGCCGCAAAGCCTTGCTGGGCCTGGGTTTGCGTCGGTATATAATGGCGTTCTGCATGCTTCGAGGCCGCGTAGTAGCCAGAACCCGGAAAGCCCGCGAGCCCCGCCACCGACGTAATGTTGATGACGTGGCCCTTGCGGCGCGCGCGCATGCCCGGCAGCACCGCGCGCGTGAGCGCGAACAGGCCGAACGCGTTGGCGTCGAACTGCGCGCGGATCTCGCGCTCCTCGCCCTCTTCGATCGAACTCTGATAGCCGTAGCCCGCGTTGTTGACGAGCACGTCGATCGCGCCGAACTGCTTCTGCGCGGTCGCGACGGCGGCGTCGATTTGCGCGGCGTCGGTCACGTCGAGCGAGACGGGCAGCAGGCAGTCGCCGGCCTCGGGCGCGAGATCGTCGAGCGACGCCTTGTTGCGCGCGGTCGCCACGCAACGCCAGCCGCGCGCGAGCACCGCGCGGGCGAGCTCGCGGCCAAAACCGGTCGAACAGCCGGTCACGAACCAGACCGGCGACGCATTCGGGGAATCAACGGACATGGGAAGGCCTCCCGGAAGAAGGGGCAGACAGGGCTGCCGAAGACAGGGGAACGCGGAAGATGGCGCCGCCGCACGAAGCAGGTCGCTTTCGAACGCATGCGCAGCCTTCGATGATACCGGTCACGCACGAACTCTGCTGGCGCGCCCGTGGGTCCGTGGGCCCGTGCCGATGAACGCCTGCGCCGATCGCCCGGGCCATGTACCATACGGCGCCTGGCGCCCCGAATTTCAGCGCCACGAACCCACTGTCATTTGCCGGAGAAGAAACCCGATGTCCACCGTCACCACGCCCGCACGCCCCGCTGCCGATCTCGCCGATGCCGTGCGCGCGCTCGAAGCGCGCTATGGCACGCCGTGGTCCGCGCCGCTGCCGGCCTGGAACGAAACGCTCGACACGCTGCTCGCGCACCGCTCGGTGCGCAACTACGCGGACCGTCCGCTGCCCGCTGGCACGCTCGAAACGCTGATCGCCGCGGCGCAATCGGCCTCGACCTCGTCGAACCTGCAAACGTGGAGCGTGGTTGCCATCGAAAGCCCCGAACGCAAGGCGCGCCTCGCCGAGCTTGCGGGCGGCCAGTCGCACGTTCGCGCCGCGCCGCTCTTTCTCGTGTGGCTCGCGGACCTCTCGCGCCTCGAAGCGGCTGGCACGCGCAGCGGGGCGAGCGTCGAAGGTCTGCACTATATGGAGACGCTGGTCGTCGGCATGATCGACGCGGCGCTCGCCGCACAAAACGCCGTGGTCGCGCTCGAATCGCTCGGCATGAGCGCCGTGTATATCGGCGGCATCCGCAATCAGCCTGAACAGGTCGCCGCGGAACTGGGCCTGCCGCCGCGCGTGCTCCCCGTATTCGGCCTGTGCGTGGGCTATCCCGACGAAACCCGCCCTGCGGATGTGAAGCCGCGCCTGCCGCAGGAGGTCGTGCTCCACCGCGAGCAATACGACGCGCCTTCGCAGGCGGCCGCGATTGCCCGCTACGACGAAGTCATGGGCGGCTTCCAGACCGCCCAGGGATTGAGCGCGGCAGGCTGGACCGTGCGATCGCTCGCGCGCTGGCGCAGCCGCGAGTCGCTGCACGGCCGCGACCGCCTGCGCGACGCGCTCAACGCGCTCGGCTTCGAGCTGCGCTGAGCGCACCGGCACGCCGCGGGACATTTCAGGCAACGAAGCACGCCACACAGGAGAGACGCAAATGAAAGTCGCCGTCATGGGCGCAGGCGCAGTAGGCTGCTTTTACGGCGGCATGCTCGCGCGCGCGGGACACGATGTGGTCTTGATCGGCCGGCCCCAGCATGTCGAGGCCATTACACGCGACGGGCTGCGCCTCGAAGCGCAGCAGTTCGACGAGCGCATCGGCGCGCCGCATCTCACGGCCAGCACCGAAGCCGGCGCCGTGGCGGGTGCGGACCTCGTGCTGTTCTGCGTGAAGTCGACCGACACCGAAAGCGCGGGCGCCGCGCTCAAACCGCACCTGGGCGCCGCCACGCTCGTGCTCACGCTGCAGAACGGCGCGGATAACGCCGAGCGTCTGCGCACCGTGATCCCGCAGGACGTGGCGGCCGCCGTGGTCTATGTCGCCACGGAGATGGCGGGGCCGGGCCACGTACGCCATCACGGCCGCGGCGAGCTGGTGATCGAGCCTTCGCGAGCGAGCAACGCCGTTGCGCGCACGCTCATCGACGCGGGCGTGCCCACGGAAATCTCACCGAATGTGCGCGGCGCGCTGTGGGCGAAGCTGATCGTGAACTGCGCGTACAACGCGCTCTCGGCGATCACGCAATTGCCTTATGGTCGTCTCGTGAAGGGGGCGGGCGTGAGCGAGACGATGCGCGATATCGTGGGCGAATGCATGGCCGTCGCGCAGGCCGACGGCGTGACGCTGCCGCCGGACATGGACAGCGCCGTGACGCGCATCGCGCAGACCATGCCGGGCCAATACTCGTCCACGGCGCAGGATCTCGCGCGCGGCAAGGTCAGCGAGATCGATCATCTCAACGGCTATGTCGTGCAACGCGGCGCGGCGCTCGGCGTGCCCACGCCCGCGAACCGGATGCTGCAGACGCTCGTGCGGCTCATCGAGGACAAGGCGCGCGCGGCGATCTAGCGCGCGCCGCTCATGCATCGCTCGCGCTGCGTCAGCGGTCGAACACGAGCAAGGTGGAAGTGGCGGACGCGTAGAGCTTGCCCTGCGCATCCGTGATGCTGGCCTCCGCGAAGGCCGCGCGGCGGCCGATGCTGAGCACGCGCCCTTCTGCGCGCACGGTGCCGGTGTCGGCGGTCATGGGCCGGTGGTACGCGACCTTCAGCTCCAGCGTGGTGTAGCCCTGAGTCGCGCCGAGCCGCGAGTGCGCGGCGCACCCGCACGCGGAATCGAGCAACGTGGCCGCATAACCGCCGTGCACCGTGCCGATGGGGTTGTACACGTGCAGACCGGGCGTGCCTTCGAACACGACGCGGCCCTCCTCGACTTCGACCAGCCTGAAGCCAAGCGTTTCGCCAATGGCCGGGCCACGGCTCCCGTGCAGCATGCGCTGCAACTGTTCGACGCCGGTCAGGCCGGCGGGCATTTCAGCAACGAGGTTCATCGAGGCGATCTCCGTCTATGGCGCGCGTCTCTTCGCGACTGTGCACGCCTGTACGATGCGCCATCGTAACGCCTTTCGAACGATCGTGCTTAAAATATCGCGAGCCTCTCACCCGTTTCGATTCAGGCCTCGCTTCACTGCGCCGGATGTTTCAATACGTCTCGAGATGCAGACGGCCTTCCCGCTTGAGTCGATCCCACAACGCCTCCCAGCCCATGCCGTGTTTTTCGGCGATTTCCTGGAGCGCCTGCAGCACGCCATCTTCCATGCCCTTCAATCCGCAAACATAGACGTGTGTGTTGTCGTCCTTGAGCAGTTGCGCGACGTCCACGGCGCGCTCGCGCATGGCGTCCTGCACGTAGCGCCGCGGCTGGCCCGGCGTGCGTGAGAAGGCGAGGTTCGTGTCGATGAAATCTTTCGGCAGATTCATCAGCGGTCCAAAGTACGGCAACTCCTGCTGCGTGCGCGCGCCGAAGAAGAGCATGAGCTTGCCGGTGGCGCCCTTGAGCCTGCGGCGGCGGCGATATTCGGTCATCGCGCGCATGGGCGCGGAGCCGGTGCCCGTGCAGATCATCAGCAGATGCGAGTTCGGATGATTCGGCATGAGGAAGGTATTGCCGAACGGCCCGATCACGGTCACCACGTCGCCCTTCTTCAGATCGCAGAGATAGTTCGAGCACACGCCGTCGGTGGCGTTGCCGCTGTGATCGCGCGTCACGCGCTTCACCGTGAGCGAAACGTTGTTGTAGCCGGGGCGCTCGCCATCGCGTGGGCTCGCAATCGAATACTGGCGCGCATGATGGGCCCGGCCTTCAGGGGTCGCGCCCGGCGGCAGAATGCCGACGAACTGGCCTTCCAGCACCGGGAACGGCATGGCGCCGAAGTCGAGCACGATGTGATGAATGTCGCTTTCGGTGGCGTCGTCGGTGAGGCGATAGTTGCCGACCACGGTCGCCGTGGTGGGCGCCTTGTGCGTGTAGAGCTGGACATAGGGGCGCGCCGCCGACCACGGCGGCACGGTCGAGCCGCGCACCATGTCGGAGCCGCCCACAGGCGCATCGGCGGCATTCGGCGCCGCTTGTGCAACGCTCGCCGCATCGCCCGTTTCCGCCGCAACGACTGGCGCCCCCAACGATGGATTCTGCGCGGGCAGCTCGTCCCACGTGTACTGCTCGTCGATGCTGTACGTCTCGGCCTTGAGCACGTTGCGCCAGTTGTCGATCGCGCCGGTCGGGCAAGGCGGCACGCACGCCATGCAGGCGTTGCAGACATCGGCCTTCACCACATAGTTGGTGCCGTCGTGCGTGATCGCGTCGACTGGGCACGTTTCCTCGCACGTATTGCAGCGTATGCAGATTTCAGGATCGATCAGGTGTTGCCTGAGAATTTCCACGGGTAGCGGACCGTTCATGATTGTCTCCCACCGCGGCGCGCAAACGCGTGGCTGCGCGCCGCCGCTCCCCTCAGTTAAAGCGCACGTATTCGAAATCGACGGGCTGCCGGTTGATGCCCATGGCCGGCGGCGCGATCCAGTTGGCGAACTTGCCTGGCTCGATTACGCGGCCCATGAGCGAGGCCACGTAGGCGCGGTCTTCCGCGGTGGGCAGCCATTTCGCTTGGTTCGCGGCCCATTCGGTCTCGCCGATCACGCGCCCGTCCGGCGACACGCGCACGCCCGCGAAGGTGCCGATCTGGCGGTTGAAGGCCTTGTGCGGCACGCTGAGGCGAACATCGATGCCAGCCTTTTCCAGCACCTTGTTCCAGCGGTTCACACCCGCAATCGAGTCCTTGATGTAGTCGTCGCGCAGCACTTCGTTCATCGCGTTGAGCATCGGCACTTCGCGCTCCACGAGCTTGCCGTCCTGCACATCGAGCAGGCGGTACTGCTGACCTTCGAGCTGGTGGTCGTCGTCGCGTTTGGTCTCTTCGTAGCGCCCCTTCAGACCCGAGCTGTAGAAGGTCGCGGCATTCGACGAGTGATCGGCGCCGAACAGGTCGATCGTCACCGAGTAGTGGAAATTCAGGTAACGCTGGATCGTTTCGAGGTCGATCACGCCCGCGGCGCGCAAACGGTTCACGTCGTCGGTCTTCAGCTCGTTCATGACCTGCGCGGTGCGTTGCACGACGCGCGAGATGCCCGACTCGCCGACGAACATGTGATGCGCCTCTTCGGTCAGCATGAATTTCGTCGTACGCGCGAGCGGGTCGAAGCCGGATTCGGACAGCGCCGAAAGCTGGAACTTGCCGTCGCGGTCGGTGAAGTACGTGAACATGAAGAACGCCAGCCAGTCGGGCGTCTTCTCGTTGAACGCGCCGAGAATGCGCGGGTTGTCGTCGTCGCCCGAGCGGCGCTCCAGCAATGCTTCGGCTTCCTCACGACCGTCGCGGCCGAAGTAGCGATGCAGCAGATACACCATCGCCCACAGGTGCCGGCCCTCCTCCACATTCACCTGGAACAGGTTGCGCAGGTCGTACATGGAAGGCGCGGTGAGGCCGAGATGGCGCTGTTGCTCGACCGAGGCGGGCTCCGTGTCGCCTTGCGTGACGATGATGCGGCGCAGGTTCGCGCGGTGCTCGCCGGGCACGTCCTGCCACGCCGCCTCGCCCTTGTGCGCGCCGAAATGGATCTTGCGATCCGCGTCGCCCGGCGTGAGAAAGATGCCCCAGCGATAGTCCGGCATCTTCACGTGGTCGAAGTGCGCCCAGCCGCCCGCGTCGACGCTCACCGCCGTGCGCAGGTAGACGTCGTAGCCGTGCGAGCCGTCGGGCCCCATGTCGCCCCACCACGAGAGGAAGTTCGGCTGCCACTGTTCGAGCGCGCGCTGCAGCGCGCGGTCGTCGGCGAGGTTGACGTTGTTCGGGATCTTTTCGCTGTAATTGATCGTGGACATTGCGGTTCCTTGTGGCAAACGCCTTGGCAGAGACGGCTATCAAACGCGGGCAACGTCGAACTGCGCCTTGCTGCCCTTGCCGTACACCTTGAGCGCGCCTTTCTCGCCCACGGCGTTGGGCCGGTTGAAGATCCAGTTCTGCCACGCGGAGAGCCGGCCGAAGATGCGCGTTTCCATGGTCTCGGGCCCGTTGAAGCGCAGATTCGCCTCCAGGCCCGTGAGCGCGTCGGGCGACATGACCGCGCGCTCTTCCAGCGCGAGGCGGATTTCGTCGGGCCAGTCGATGTCGTCGGGCGAGGCCGTCACGAGGCCCAGGCGCTCCGCCTCGACCGGCTTGACCGCTTCGCCAATCTTCGCGCGCACGGCATCGAGGGGTTCGGTTTCCTCATAGAAGCGCCGCGCGAGACGCGATTGATGCGTGACCATCGGGTAGAGGCCGAAGTTCGCTTCCGAGAGCGTGATGCCCGGTTCTTCGTCTTCGTTCGCGGGCAGCGCGGCCATGTACGTGCGGTCCGCGGCGAACGCGAGTTCGGCGAAGGTGCCGGCGAAGCACGAGCCCGGCTCGATCAGCGCGAACAGCGAACGCGAAGAGATATCGATGCGCGCCAGCGTGCGGCGCAGCATGCCGATGGTCTCGCGCACGAACCAGTGGTCGCGGTGCGCGAGCAGCGCGGCGTCGGCGGCGAGCACGGTGCGGGCGTCGCCTGCGGTCTTGAGAATCCACGTGCCGATGTCGAGCTCGTTGGTGCGCATGGAGAGAATCGCGTCGTCCAGCTCGCGCGCGAACTGCAGCGGCCACCACGTTGCACCGGCGGCGACGATTGCTTCGATATCCGAAACAGGCGCCGCGGCGGGCGCTTTCGCCGTGAACGTCGCGGTGCGCTTCGCGCGGTCGATCGTGACATCGACGGTGGCATAGCTCAAGCCGCCGTCGTGCTCCACGCGTTCGATGCGCGGGAGCGCAATGCCCCGCGCGTCTGCAGGACGATCGCTCGCGGCGGCCAGCTCGAGCGCGCGCGCCTGCACCGCCTGGCCGAACTGGTTCGGCTTCACGACATCGTCCACGAGGCGCCAGGCCTTCGCGCGCTCGCCGCGAATGCCTTCCACCACGGTGCAGAAGATATCGGCGCGGTCGTGGCGCACACGGCGCTTGTCGGTGAGGCGCGTGAGGCCGCCCGTGCCCGGCAGCACGCCGAGCAGCGGCACTTCCGGCAGCGCCACCGACGACGACCGGTCGTCCACCAGCAGGATCTCGTCGCACGCGAGCGCGAGTTCGTAGCCGCCGCCGGCACACGCGCCGTTCACGGCCGCAATGAACTTCAGGCCCGAATGGCGCGACGAGTCTTCCATGCCGTTGCGCGTTTCGTTGGTGAACTTGCAGAAGTTGACCTTCCAGGCGTGAGTGGAGAGGCCGAGCATGAAGATGTTGGCGCCCGAGCAGAACACGCGGTCCTTCAGGCTGGTCAGCACGACCGTGCGCACTTCCGGATGCTCGAAGCGGATGCGCTGGAGGGCATCGTGCAGTTCGATATCGACGCCGAGGTCGTACGAGTTCAGCTTCAGCTTGTAGCCGTCGCGAATGCCGCCGTCCTCGGCGATGTCGATACCGAGCGTCGCCACCGGGCCGTTGAACGTGAGCTTCCAGTGCCGGTACTGCGAGGGATCGGTGCGGTAATCGACCCGCTGCGGGGCGACGGCGGTTTCGGCTGCGGCCATGAGCGTCTCCTGTCTACACATCGTTTCAATGAACGATAGTGCAATAGATTGCTCATGTAAAGCACATTAATGCATTTTAATGCATGAAAGGGGTAAACCCGCGATGCCCTAATCCGCGCCCGCCCCTCACTCGATGCGGGGCGCCTCCGCGGCCAGCCGGGCGGCAAGCCGGTCGCGCAGTTGCAGATAGGCGTCGGCGAGCGTCTTTTCGCTGGTGTCGAAGGTCATGTCGGCGCGGCCGTAGAGTTCGCTGCGGCCGGCCAGGATGCGCTTGAGGTCGTCCATCGCCTCGCTGTTGCCCGAGTTGCCCGACATGGGCCGCAGGTCGCCCTGCGCCACGACGCGGCGCATGTGCTCTTCGGGCGCGGCCTGCAGCCAGACGGTGAAGCAATGCGCGAGCAGCACATTGAACGTGGCGGGCTCGGAAACGAGGCCGCCCGGCGAGGCGATCACGGCGCGCGGGTGCTCCGCGATCACGGCCTCGAGCGCCCGGTGCTCGTAGCGGCGATAAGCGCTCGCGCCATACAGCGAATGGATTTCCGAAGGGGGGCAGCCCGCCAGTTGCTCGATCACCCGCGTCAGCTCGACGAACGGCACCTTCAGCTCCTGCGCGAGCATGCGCCCGAGCGTGGACTTGCCCGCGCCGCGCAGGCCGATGAGCGCGATGCGCTCGT
The DNA here is from genome assembly GCF_040965655.1 of Paraburkholderia sp. EG286B. NCBI lineage: Bacteria > Pseudomonadati > Pseudomonadota > Betaproteobacteria > Burkholderiales > Burkholderiaceae > Paraburkholderia > Paraburkholderia sp. EG286B. The sequence goes on from NZ_JBFRCF010000001.1 coordinate 378,998, forward strand.
TGCGGTGCGGGTCGGCGCTCGTGTGCGAGAACATCTCGGCGAGCGCCACGCGCGCGCGCTGCAAGGCCGCCGGATCGCGCCCCTGCAGCAACTCGCGGATCAGCAGCCATTCCGCCGACGAAGTCGTGACGTCGCCGATCACCTCGGCGAGCGGGCAGTTCAGCGTGGTCGCGATCTGCCGCAACACCAGCACGGAGGCATTGCCCACCCCGGACTCCAGATTCGCCAGATGCCGCTCCGAGAGCCCGGTTTCCGCCGCCAGCGTCTTGCGCGTCATGCCGCGCCGCGCGCGCAGCATGCGAACGCGCTCGCCCATGGCGGTCAGGAACGGATCGCGTTCGGTGCGCTCGCCGCGCGAGGCGTCGTCGGCGGCTTCCGCCGGCGGCTCGGCAATGTAAGTTTGCTTCATCTTAGGGAATCCCTGAACCCGTGTTTGTGTACTATAGTGCTTGACATGCATTTTGCTAACGGCTAATTTTCCGCGAAAAGGTTGATCGACGACAAATCGGATCGAATCAGACTGAGCGGAGACAACACCGTGCCCATCCCAGCAGCGTCGCAGGAACACGCCGCGGCCGCGCCGCCGCCCGCGCTATTCAACTTCGCCTCGCACCTGTTCTCGCTCAACGCCGCGCGCGCCGCGAAGACTGCTTATATCGACGACACGCTCGCGCTGAACTACGGCGAACTCGAAACGCAGGCCCGCCGCTTCGCGGCCGCCATGCGCGCGCTGGGCGTCCACACGGAAGAGCGCGTTCTGCTCGTGATGCTCGACACCGTCGAGCTGCCGATTGCGTTTCTCGGCGCGCTCTATGCGGGCATCGTGCCGGTGGTCGTCAACACGCTGCTCACGCCGGCCGACTATGTGTATATGCTCACGCACAGCCGTGCGCGCGCGGCGATCGCCTCGGGCGCGGTGCTGCCCGCCGTGAGTGCCGCGCTGGCCGAGGCACAATGTGAGGACTGCCAGTTAATCGTTTCGCAGCCTGCTTCTCTGGCTGCTTCACAGTCGCTCCCGCACGAACCCCAACACGTCCTCGCCGATCTGATCGCACGCGCCGAGCCCGCCCCGCGCGCCGCGCAAACGGGCTGTGACGACATCGCGTTCTGGCTGTACTCGTCGGGATCGACGGGCAAGCCCAAAGGCACGGTGCATACGCACGCCAATCTCTACTGGACCGTCGAGACTTACGCGAAGCCGATACTCGGCATACGCGAAGACGACATCGTATTTTCGGCAGCCAAGCTGTTCTTCGCTTATGGCCTCGGCAACGGCCTTTCGTTTCCGCTCTCGGTCGGCGCGACCACGATCCTGATGGCCGAACGCCCCACCGCCAGCGCCGTCTTCGCGCGCCTCGTGCAGCATCGGCCCACGGTGTTCTACGGCGTGCCCACGCTTTACGCGAGCATGATGGCCTCACCCAATCTCCCCGCACGCGCCGACGTCGCGCTGCGCGTGTGCACCTCCGCGGGCGAAGCGCTGCCGCGCGAACTGGGCGAGCGCTTCAGGGAGCACTTCGGCAGCGACATTCTCGACGGCCTCGGCTCCACGGAAATGCTGCACATCTTCCTCTCGAACCGGCCAGGCGCGGTCGAATACGGCACCACGGGCCGCCCCGTGCCGGGCTACGAAATCGAACTGCGCGACGAAACCGGCGCGCTCGTGGCCGACGGCGAGATCGGCGACCTCTTCATCCGCGGACCGAGCGCGGCCGTGATGTACTGGTGCAATCGCGAGAAGTCGCGCGCGACCTTCCTCGGCGACTGGGTGAGGAGCGGCGACAAGTACCGGCGCCTGCCAGGCGGCGCCTATGTCTATGCGGGCCGCAGCGACGACATGCTCAAGGTGAGCGGCCAGTATGTCTCGCCCATCGAAGTGGAGATGGTGCTCATGCAGCACGAAGCCGTGCTCGAAGCGGCCGTGATCGGCGTCGATCAGGGCGGGCTCGTGAAGACCTGCGCGTTCGTCGTCCTCAAGCAAACAGCCATGGAAACCGCGCACGACGCGTTGGCCGAGCAGTTGAAGGCATTCGTGAAAACGCGGCTCGCGCCGCACAAGTATCCGCGCGACATTCTGTTCGTCGACGATCTGCCCAAGACCGCGACCGGCAAGATCCAGCGTTTCCGGCTGCGTCAGCAGTTTCAGTCGTGACAGTGACAAACGCCATGAACGAAAGCGATTTCGCCGATCTGCCCGCCACGTCCACGCGCGATGCGCTGCGCATCGAATATCGCTGGATCGCCGCGGCCGCCAGCGACGCGCCGCTCGCTGTGTTCCTGCACGAGGGTCTCGGCTCGATCGCGATGTGGAGAGACTGGCCCGCCGCGCTTTGCGAGCGCCTCGGCATGCGCGGGCTCGTTTATTCGCGTCCGGGTTACGGTCGTTCCACACCACGCGCGCAAGGCGTGAAATGGCCGGTCGATTTCATGTCGGCGCAGGCGCGCGACGTGTTACCCGCGCTGCTCGACTCGCTTGGCGTGGGCGCGGCCGACCGCGCGCGCATGTGGTTGATCGGTCATAGCGACGGCGCCTCCATCGCCCTGCTCTACGCCGCCGCTTTCCCCGAAGCACTCGCGGGCGCGGTGGCGATTGCGCCGCACGTGTTCGTCGAAGACATTTCGGTCGACAGCATCGGCGAGGCGAAGGTTGCGTACGAAACGACCCGCTTGCGCGAAAAGCTCGCGCGCTATCACGACGATGTCGATTCCGCATTCTACGGCTGGAACGATATCTGGCTCGATCCCGCCTTCCGGTCCTGGAACATCGTCGGCGAGCTGGCGTCGATACGCGTGCCGCTGCTCGCGGTGCAGGCGCTCGACGACCACTACGGCACCATGGCGCAAGTCGAAGCGATCGGCGCGGCCGTGCCGCACGCGCGCGTCCACGCGCTCGCGCAGGGCGGCCATTCCCCGCATCGCGACGCGCCGCAGCCCCTGAACGACATCATCGAGCAATTCGTTTCCGCACCACGCAAGCCCACGGCCTGAACACACCCCAGCGCCCCCGCAGGACCCTCCAGCGCCCATCGAACGCCTCCAGACAGGGGCGAATCGATGCACCGCGCATAACATTCCCCCGTCAACGCGGCGCCGAAGCCCATCGCAGGCCGAACTAAGGGCCAAACCCGCCTCATCGCGGCAATCCTTTGGTGATATTGTCTTTCTTTGCGGGGTGGAGACGGGGTCCGACCACGCGAACCCAACGGCAGAACGGGCACCAAAAAAAGCGAGACGCAAGAAGACCGGCCGGATCACGCGCGCCGGCCAGAACGATGAGCGATTCCATCCTGATGAACGTTTCAAGAACCTCGGTGCGACTGAGGCGAGCCTGGGCGTCGATGCGTCCGCGCTTCGTGCGCGCCTTCGCGCCCGCGCTGCGCAACCTGCAATACGTGAAGCGCCGCATGCGCCCGCTCGCCGTGGTAGCGAGCGTGGGCTTCCCGCTTTACTACTACGTCTGGAAAGACCTCTTTCCTCAGCCGTATGAAAATCTCACGCTACGCCTGATCGGCTCGTTTCTGTTCATACCGATCCTGGCGTTCGAGCGCTGGCCCGCCGCGCTCAAAAAGCTGCTGCCGTGGTACTGGTACTTCTGCACGCTCTACGCACTGCCGTTCTTTTTCACGTTCATGCTGCTCAAGAACAACGGCAACGAAGTGTGGGTGGAAAGCGCGCTGATCGCGGCGTTCGTGATGGTGCTGCTGCTCGACTGGCTCATGCTCGTGCTGCAGTTCCTCGTGGGCATCAGCCTCGCGGTGATCGCGTACTGCCTCACCACCTACCCCATCGTGCTCGGGCCGAACTACCTCACGCATCTGGCGATCTTTTCGTTTGCGGTGGCGATCGGCGCGGTGGCCAATTACGATCAGGACCGCATTCAGATCGAACAGGAGCGCGCCATGCTGGCCACGGCGGGCAGTGTGGCGCACGAACTGCGCACGCCGCTCGTGGCGATCCGCGTGGGCGCCGCGGGCCTCATGCGCTATTTGCCCGCGCTGCTCGACACCTATCAACTCGCCCAGCGCAGCCGCTTGCCGGTGCCCAAGATACGCGTGGCGCATCTGCATTCCCTGCAAGGCGTGGTAGGCCGCATCGAACAGGAAGCACTGCATTCGAATGCGATCATCGACATGCTGCTCGCCACGGCGCGCTTCACGGGCGGCAACATGCAAAACGCAACGCTATGTTCGATCGTACATTGCGTGGAAACCGCGCTCGCGCGTTTTCCGTTTCGCGAAGGCGACCGGCGCCGGGTAATCTGCAATCTGCGCCCCGATTTCGAGTTCCACGGATCTGAAATGCTAACCGTTCACGTGCTCTTCAATCTGCTCAAAAATGCCTTCCGGCATATGGGCAGCATCGAAGGCGCGCAGATTTTGATTCGTCTTGAATCAGGGCAAAGGGCCAATCGATTGATTTTCAGCGATACGGGCACCGGTATTTCCCCTGAGGTATTGCCGCACATCTTCACGCGCTTTTATACTTCGACAACCGCCACCGATGACGTGACGCTCGGAGCAGGAATCGGGCTGGCATTCTGCCGCGATGTCATGCAAGCGATGGGTGGAGCAATCACCTGCTCTTCCGTAAAAGGCGAATACACCGAGTTCGTTTTGACATTCCCTGCGCCATGACGAAAGCCATTCAGCCGTTCTCCTATCCGACCACCGTCGCCTTCGTCGACGACAGCGCCGCGTTCCTTTCGAACCTGAGCCTGCAACTCGACCCCGACCTGGCCTTCCGCCTGTTCAGTTCGCCCTACGAGGCGCTGAAGTTCCTCAATGGCCGTACGCCTCACGACCGCGCGGCGGAGCCTATCTTCGGTCCCTATCTGGACCGCACGGAAGAAAACGATGCGCACCAGGTCATCGCCATGCGCGTCGATGCGATACGTAGTCTCGTACATAACGCTTCGCGCTTCGAGTCGGTTTCGGTCGTGGTGGTCGATTACGACATGCCCGAACTCAATGGCATGGAGTTTTGCCGCCGCATTACCGACCCGTCGATCAGGAAAATCGTGCTGACCGGCAAAGCCGATGAGCACGTGGCCGTAAAGAGCTTCAACGAAGGGCTGATCGACCGCTTCATCCGCAAGCATGAAGTCGATGCGGTGGAAACGCTGAACCGGGCGATCGACGATATGCAGCGTGCGTATTTCGACCGCTGCTGCAGAACGGTGCTCGACGCGCTCGCCGTTTCCGAATATGCCTTCCTCAAGGACCATGCGCTCGCCGCGCACGTGAAGGGCATTGCCGATTCATTGGGCATCGTCGAGCACTATCTCTCGTATCAACCGCACGGACTCCTGATGTTCGACGGTGTCGGCACCGCGTATCTGCTCGTCATTCACACCGACGAATCGCTGCGCGGCGTGCGCGAAATCGCCGTCGAACAAGGTGCGCCCACAGGCTTCCTCGCCGAGCTCGACAGCCGTCGCAGCCTGCCTTATTTCTGGCGCACGGAAGGCTATTACCCGTCACAGTGCGCGGAATGGCAGCCGTATATGCACCCCGCATCGGAGTTTCACGGCGACCGCCGCTATCTCTACGCCGTGGTGAAGAAGCCGGCGGGGCTCGCGCTCGACAACGTGCTGCCCTACGACCGGCATCTCGACCAGCTGGACCGCGAGATCCAGGCGGCGTGGGACTCGCCCTGATAGCCGGGCGCACCCCACGCTACCGCTGTCTCGCTCCACGCCGCCTCAATCGCGCACGGCTCAGGCCGCCACGGCCACCATCGGCATGTTCACCACGGCCTGCGGCAGACGCATGCGCGCACGGCCCGCGTTGCGTTCGTTGCGGCGCGTGGACGGCCAGTTCCACATCTGCACCTCGTCGCGAATCTCCGCGCACACTTCGACGAGCCGCTCCAGTTCTTCCTCGCACAGCGCCGCATTGAGCGAGAGCCGCACGAGCGAGCGGTTCTGCGCCGTGGCGGGCGCACAGAACACCGAACCGAAAATGCCGCGTGCCTCGAGCGCGTCGCGCAGCACGATCGTCTGCGGCTCCGGCCCGGCTTCGAGCGCGATGATCTGCGTTTCGCTGCCGTTCAGGTTGTAGCCAAGCTCGGCCAGCCGTGAGCGCACGTAACGCGCGTTGGCCGCGACACGCGCACGCCGCCAGTCTTCGCGCTCGATCACGTCGAGCGTCGCCGCGAGACCCGCCGTTTCATGCGGCAGCAGCGTCGAGCTGAAAATGGCGGGCAGCGCCTCGCATTTGAAATACTCCTGAAAACGCCGCGAACAGCTGATGATGCCCGCGCGCCCGGCAAACGCCTTCGCGAGACTCGCGGTGCGGAAATGCACGCGGTCGATGAGCCCGAGCTCGGCCACCATGCCCGCACCGTGCGGGCCGTGCGTGCCGAGCGAATGCGACTCGTCGACGACCAGCACGCAGTCGTGCTCGGCGCACACTTCGGCGATCGCCGTGAGCGGCGCCACGCTGCCGTTCGTGCTGTACACCGAATCGACGATCACGATCCCGGCCCCGTAGCGCTGGATGCGCTGCTCGAGGTGATCAACATCGTTGTGGAAGAAACTAATCGCCCGCGCACCGGCGCTGCGGATGCCTTCCCACAGCGACATATGCGCCATCATGTCGACGTACACCGGCGTCTGCGCATTGGCGATCGACTGGATCAGCCCCGTATTCGCGGCAAAACCCGACTGGCACAGCACGCTCGCTTCGGCCCCCATGTATGACGCGAAGCGGTCTTCGAGCGCGAGCTGCGGGCAGTCGTCGCCGTGCAGGAACACACCGGACATCAGGAGCCCGTTGCCCTCCGAGCGGATACTCATGCACATTGCATCGAGAATCTCGGGGTGGCGTGCAATCGAGAGGTAGTCATTACTCGAAAGGTGCAAGGCATCCGCATCGGCAACACGTCCCTTCATGATGTGCCCCCCGGCCCAGCTTTCCTGCACGCGCTCGGTGTAGTAGCGATCGACACGTGCTGCGAGGAATGCGGGCAATGCCGCGTCGTTGTTATGTGCGTTACGCCAGTTGCTGCCAACTTTCATCTCAGGCTCCTTGTGGTTAAAGGCCGGCCCCGGAGGCGACTTGTCTGGTCAGGAAGGATTCCGAAAGGCAGGCCCGTAATGTGCCCGCAACGAAACGACACGCGCGATGAGGCCTGACGTGCGCATTCCGGCAGCGGACTTATGAATGTGGGTGATGCAATGACTGGCGAGCGCGTGAGTCGCGGCGCGCGGCGGGGAGTGGTCACGGCCGGCGGCGCCAGAGCGCGCTCGAGAGAAAACCAATGCGGGCGCGGGGCGCCGGGAGCAGGCGCCTTCGTATCCGCACGAATCCCGCTTCGCTTGATCGCCACTGGTTACAAGGGAAGAAACGCCCGCCCGAAAATTTTTGAGGCGCGCCACGCAGGCCACCTGGACATGCACGTCATGCAGCGAAAGCGCCTTCACGCTGCACGCAACGTCAGTCGCGCCATTGATAATTATCGTTTAAAAACAGCGCTGTTAAGCGCCTCGCATTGCGCAACTATGCGTAGCGCATGGAGTTTCGACAAGGATTGCCCGTCGCACCGCGAAAGGGCGCGAGCGCTGATTCACCACGCATAGATTGCGTGGAGGAGACCGACGGAATCGTCAGATGGCCACGACGCGGTCGCGCCCGCGTGACTTGGCGACGTATAGCGCGGCGTCGGCGCGCGCCATCAACGTGGCGAGCGAGTCTTGCGCCTGCAGTTCATCCACGCCGGCGCTGAACGTCAGGCCGTCGTGGGGCTCCTCGCCGGATTCGCGGGCGTGAGCGTCGGCGCTGCGGCGCACGGAGAGCGTCAACACGCGCAATTCATCGAGGCGCGTCACGACATCGTCGCGGGTCATGCCCACGAAGAGCAGCGCGAATTCCTCGCCGCCGAGGCGGCCGAACAAGTCCTCCACGCGCACGCCGCCCTTCACGACGCGGCAGAACTGCGCGAGCACGCGGTCGCCTGTGGCGTGCCCGTAGCGGTCGTTGATCGACTTGAAGTGATCGATATCGACAATCGCGCACGCGACCCGCTGGCCCTTCTCGCGCGCGGCTTCGAGCGACGCGTTCGCCTGAGCGAGAAAGGCGCGGCGCGTGAGTGCGCCGGTCAGCTCGTCCTGGTTCGCGAGGCGTTCGAGCCGCTCGGCCATGCGATCGTGCGCGAGCAGGACCATGCCGATCGAAAGCGAAGGCAGCACGAGAATGCCGAGCGCGAGCCACGCGACGTTGAGCGGCGTGAAGTCGAGCAGCCCGTACTGCTTCACGAAGCCGCTGCCGTACATCACCCCGCGCAGCGCGTGCGCGAACGCGCCCAGCCACGCCGCGAGGGTCACGAACCGATAGCTGTACACGGGGCGCTCAGGCGGGCGGCAACGCAGCGAGAGCCAGCCGAGCGACGCGTAGATAGCCGCATGAAACGCGGAGACGACGGCCACGCGCGCGCCGAGACTGGGCGTGACCCAATACCACCACACAATACCCATTGCGAGCGCAACGGTTCCCGCGTAGGCGAGCGGCACACGCGGCTTGAGCCCGAAGAACTGACGGCAGCCCTCGAGCAGCCGCACGACGGCGAGCGCCAGCAAAGTGTTCGAAACGAACACGGTGAGGATGGGAAAACCAAGCCGTTGCAGGCCCGCGAGCAGGAGCGCCACGCTGGCCATCCAATAGGCGCCGATCCACCGCCCGACACCGGGAATACCCGCAGGCCGCAGCGAGCCGAGAATGGCGAGGCTCATGATGCTCGAAAGCACCGTGACGAGAAGGATATTGACCGGATCTAGCATGTACGGCGTGGTCTGAAGATATGCCTGAGTTTACGGCATCAATTTGAAAAACATTCGCCCTGGCCGCGTGTAGAAGGTTTATTCAAAACCGCATGGCTGGCCGGCCGAAGTGCGCCGGTGCCCCCGGCGTAGTCAGACAAAACCATGAAACCCCCCGGGCTCTATTTGGACTACGAATCGTAATTCTCACGCGGCAGGCGGGAAAAACCCGCCGCACCCTCCCGGCGCTTGACGAACGCCCCGCAGGACCGCGACCATGCCTTTGACGCCACGACGTAACAGGAGCCATGTCATGACCCAGCATGCGTTGTACGTCGAGCTGCACGCGCAGCCCGGCAAGGAAGAGGAACTCGCGGCATTTCTCGCGGGCGCGAAGCCGCTGGTCGATGCGGAGCCCGGCACGCCGGCCTGGTTCGGCGTGCGCTTCGACGCCACGACGTTTGCGATCTTCGACGCATTCGACGACGAAGCCGGCCGCAGCGCGCATCTGAACGGCCAGGTGGCCGCGGCATTGATGGCGCGCGCAGGCGAACTGCTGGCCGCGCCGCCGCAGATCCGCCGCGCCGACGTGCTCGCCGACAAGCTTCCCGCCTGAACGGCCGCCCGATTGCCCGGGAGGACGCGCGCGCGGCCACGTCCTCTCTCAGCCTGTAACCACGGTGCACGGCGCGCACAGGTAATGGGCGCCGGGAACGGCAACTGCGGGAGGCGTCGCGATCTTCGAAGGAGGAGCCGATGAAGCCTGCTTCCGCTTGCGAGGCCGCACGATCTGACACCCCTGACGAGGCGCGTTCGAACGCAGAGGCGCTGAGCGATCGCGTGCTGCACGCCCTCGAACGCGTCACCTGGCCCGCACACCCCGCCACGCTGATCGAAACCGCCGAGCGCAGCGGCGCGCCGCGCGACGTGATCGACGCCCTGCGCCGCTTGCCCGACGAGGCGTTCGGCAGCTTTGCCGAAGTCTCGGCACTCATCGTCGCGGCGCAACTGGGCGCGCGCGGCTCGACCGCGCAACGCGGCGCGGCGACGCAAGGATGACGAACGAAACGGCGACGATGCCGAGCGCGGATCGCAATTGCGCGCCGCGGGAACAGAAATTGCGCGCTGCGGGACGGCCGCCGGACACCCTCGGCCCGCCGCGACGCGATCGCGAAGAACAAAGGCCCAGCCGCCACGATCGGCCGGGCCGCTCACGCAAGAAACGTATGGCTACCGTACTACTAGTCGACGACGACACGAACGCGCTCGACGCGCTCAAGGAACTGGTCGGGCAGGAAGGTTATCGGGTCAGAACTGCCGCAGACGGTTCGGATGCCCTGCAAAGCGCGCTCGACGACCCTCCCGATGTCGTGATCTCCGACTGCATGATGCCGCGCATGGACGGTCTCTCCCTCATGCGCGAAATGAGGCGCAGCAGCAAGCTCGCGGGTGTGCCGCTCGTACTCGTCTCCGCGCTCGTCACCCTGCCCCCCGACGCCGACGTCGTGGGCTTCCTGCGCAAGCCCTTCGCGGTTTCGCAGCTGCTCGACATCCTCCATCGGGTCGCCACGCCCTGACAGGCTCGAGCCACCTGCCTCCTGCGCCGCATGAACGATTTACATCCTCGTTGTAGCGACTGACGCGACACCGGGGCGCCCAACGCGGCGGTTCGCGGGCGTTTCCTTGATTCGGCATCCTGACCGGTTGTCGGTCGATCGCCGCGCCTCGCGCGCCACGGCATGACCGATGCTGTGGAATCGGCGTGGCCGGTCCATTTCGAGGCCGGCACGGGATCGAACCCTAGCCGCATTGCGTCGTGATGCGATGCGCATAACCGAGGGAGGTCGAAATGAGCGAATACGCAGGCCGCTCGCACGACGAGCGTGTGGCGCAACGCAAGCGCGAGAAGAAAGGGGCGACGGAGCCGCCAGGCGGCGATATGGCCGTACACGGCACCGAGCCCGACGCCACCCGCAGCAGCGGCGAGCTCTCTGAGCAAGGCAAGGAAGTGTGGCGCAAAGGCGCCGGCCTGGACGGCGGCGGCAAGAGCCGCTGAATCTTCCTTCGAGCCACCACGACCGCCAGGGCGCATGGGTGCGCCCTCAACTTGCGCAATCTGCTGCATAACCGGCGCGCGCCGCGCGCGGGAGACCCCCGGCGTGCGTGTTTCATCGTGAACAAGGAGAACATCATGGCCTACTCGCAAACCCCGATCGGTTCAGCGTCGCCCAGCGGCGACGACGCACGCGACGGTGCACGTATCGTCGGCCGCGACCAGTCGGACACGCGTGGCCCCGGCCCCGACGTGATGGCGGCCAGTACGCTGGACGGCGACCGCGTGATGAGTTCGGACGGCGACGAAGTCGGCAAGGTCAAGGAGATCATGCTCGACGTGGAAAGCGGACGCATCGCCTACATGGTGATGTCGAGCGGCGGCTTTCTCGGCATCGGCGACAAACTGCTCGCGGTGCCGTGGAATGCCCTCACGCTCGACGCGGCACGCAAGTGCTTCGTGATTGCGCTCAACTCCGAGCGCGTAAAGAACGCACCGGGCTTCGACAAAGACGAATGGCCCTCGATGGCCGATCGCACCTGGGCCAGTTCCGTGCACCAGTACTACGGCCGGGAGCCGTACTGGAGCGACGACGCCGCGAGACTGTCGCTGGACGAGCCGGGGCGCGAGCCGCCGGAGACCGGCGGCGTGAAGCTCTAAAGGGCGCGCACGCGCACCCGCAACCGTTCATCGAGCACCCGCGGCGGCGCCAACGTGTCATGCTAATGGTCGCGAGCACAACGACAACAACGCGAACCCACCATGACTTCGATGGACCGCCGTGATTTCCTTCGCGCCGCCGCCGCGGGCGCGACGCTCACCCTGGCTTCGCCCGCCATCCAGCGGGCCCTGGCCATTCCTGCCAACGACGCAACCGGAACGATTGAAGACGTGCAGCATATCGTCGTCTTCATGCAGGAGAACCGCGCGTTCGACCACTACTTCGGCACGCTGCCCGGGGTGCGCGGCTTCTCGGACCGCATCACGATTCCCCTGCCCGACGGCGCCAATGTATGGCAACAGAGCGACGGCACCCGCACGCTGCTGCCGTTCTACCTGGACAGCCGCAAGGGCAACGCGTTGCTCGCGGGCGGCGCGCACAACTGGGCCGACGCCCACGCGGCCTGGGACCACGGCCGCATGACGCATTGGCCCAAGTTCAAGGGCGATGCCTCGATGGGCTACTTTCAGGCCTCCGACCTGCCGTTTCATTTTGCGCTCGCCAACGCCTTCACGATCTGCGATGCCTACTATTGCTCGCTGCACGGCGGCACCAATGCGAACCGGCTTTTTCTGTTCACCGGCACCAACGGCCCCACGGCCTCCCCTTATGCCGTGGTCGACAACAATGGCTGGGACAACATCGGCGCGCCGTCCACGGGCCTGAAATGGACGACCTATCCGGAACGCCTGCAGGCCGCAGGCGTGACGTGGAAGGTCTACGAAAACCAGCCCGATAACTACACCGACAATCCGCTCATCGGATTCGCGAGCTATCGCAAGGTGCTCGAGACGATCGAAGGCTCGCCCAACGTGCCGTGGACCGAGGCACTCGACGCACGCGAGCCGCTCTACAAGGGCGTCGGCAATACCATGCCCGATGGCGGCTTCCTGCAGGCGCTCGATGACGACATCGCGGCGAACCAGCTGCCCCAGGTGAGCTGGATCATCGCGCCGCAGGCCTATTCCGAACACCCTGCCGTTTCGACACCGGGCCAGGGCGCCTACTATCTCCAGAAGCTGCTCGAAGCGCTGACGCGCAACCCGGACGTCTGGAGCAAGACCGTGCTCTTCGTGAACTTCGACGAGAACGATTGCTTCTTCGATCACATGCCGCCGCCTTGCCCGCCCTCGCCCATCAAGGACGGCGAGTATGCAGGCAAATCCACGGCCAGTACGCGCCACGAATACTTCACCATGCCGAACCCGCCCGGCGACGGCAAGCCGGTCAAGCCAGACGGCTTGCCGTTCGGGCCCGGGCCGCGCGTGCCGATGATCGTCGTCTCGCCGTGGAGCACGGGCGGCTATGTGAACTCCGAAGTCTTCGATCACACGTCGGTGCTGCGCTTCATCGAGGCGCGCTTCGGCGTGCGCGAGCCGAATATCAGCCCGTGGCGGCGCGCGGTATTCGGCGATCTCACCTCGGCATTCAACTTCAGCACGCCGAACGAAAAGCCCGTGCAGGCGTTTTCCGCGCCCACGAAGGCCGACGCCGATGCGTTGAACAAGCAGCAGAACGCGCTCAAGCCCGTGCCCGTGCCGCAGCCCGACATGCAGACCCTGCCGCAGCAGGCGCGCAAGGCGCGGCCCTCGCGCGCGCTGCCGTACCGCCTCGACGTGGATGCGAGCGTCGATGGGCGACATCACAAGGTTCAACTGGAGTTCGGCAACGAAGGCAAAACCGGCGCCGTCTTTCACGTGTACGACACGCTTCATCTCGACAGGTCGCCGCGCCGCTACACCGTCGAAGCCGGCAAGACCCTGCGCGACACGTGGACGCCCAGCGCCGCCGACGACGGTGCATACCGGCTGTGGGTGCTTGGCCCGAACGGTTTCCATCGCGCCTTCGAGGGCAACGTGCGCGCGGCGGCGCATGGGCCCAATCCCGAAGTGCGCGTGCGCTACGACGCCGCGAGCAATGCGCTCGTGCTGAGCATCGCGAACCGCGCGAGCGCGGCGTCGAATGTGAGCCTGGCGGCCAATGCCTACCGCAGCGACGGCCCCTGGACCTACGCGTTGCGCGCCGGCGAGCAGGTTCAGTCGAACTGGGCGCTCGCGGATTCGGGCGGCTGGTACGACTTCACGCTGAGCGCGGAGAACGGCGTGCTAAGGCGCTTCGCGGGCCGGGTGGAAACCGGCAGGGACAGCGTGAGCGATCCGGCGATGGGTGCGTGAGACGCCTCAGAACGCATCCGGAGCGCCTGCGCAGTACACTGCCCGTTCCCTTCACGATGGCCGCGCGCGACGTTGCGTCCAGAACGTTCGACACACGTTCAATGGGCGTTCGCAAGCGTGGCCAGCCTTCTCCTCGAGGAGCCCGCATGAAAATCGATCTGACTGGAAAACTCGCGCTCGTCACCGGCTCGGCGGCGGGCATCGGCCTTGCCGCGGCCAAGGGCCTCGCGCTCGCGGGCGCCGACGTGATCGTCAGCAGCCGTCACACCGAAAACGTGCGCGAAGCCGAAGCGGCGCTGCGTACCGCTGCGCCCGGCGCGCGCGTGCAGGGCTTCGTCGGCGATCTTTCCAGTGCCCAGGGATGCGACGCGCTCATGAAAGCGCATCCGCAGGTGGACATCCTCGTGAACAATCTCGGTGTGTTTCAGCAGCAGGACTTCTTCGAGATTTCCGATGCCGAGTGGCTGCGCTTCTTCGAAACGAACGTGATGTCGGGCGTACGGCTCTCGCGCGCCTATGCGAATGCCATGGTCGAGCGCGGCTGGGGGCGCATCGTGTTCATCTCGTCGGAATCGGGATTGAACATTCCCGCCGACATGATCCACTACGGCATGACGAAAACCGCGCAACTCGCGCTCGCACGCGGCCTCGCCAAGCGCCTTGCGGGTACGGGCGTCACAGTCAATTCGGTGCTGCCGGGTCCGACACTCTCCGATGGCGTGACGCACATGCTCAAGGACGAAGTGGCCGCTTCGGGCAAATCCGTCGAGGAAGTCGCCGCGCAGTTCGTGCAGACGCATCGCGCCTCTTCCATCATCCGGCGCGCGGCGAGCGTGGAGGAAGTGGCGAACATGATCGTCTACGCGTGCTCGAAAGAGGCGTCCGCAACCACGGGCGCGGCCTTGCGCGTGGACGGCGGCGTGGTCGATACGATCGCGTGATGCATCAGGCTGCCAGCGAGATTATTTAATTCGTCATACGAAGTATCCGGACGCAGCTGTCGAATACAAAAACGCAGCCCGCACGAGCGGGCTGCGATTCAACTGCACAAAGGGGGTTCGTTGATCAGCCCCGTCTCACGACGCCAAGCACCAACGTGACGAGGAAGATCACGAGGAAGATGAAGAACAGGATCTTGGCGATCGATGCCGCACCCGCCGCGATGCCGCCAAAACCGAACACGGCCGCGATGATCGCGATGATAAAGAAAATGACAGCGTATTGAAGCATGACGTCCTCCTGCATCCGGTGCGAACCGGCTCAAGGGTGGTCGCCGCGCCCCGGCGCCGCGTGCGGTCGCCTGATGCCCGGCATCTGGTTGAGCAGGACGGATCGACGCGCCCGCCCCTGCAGGATCATGACAGCAAGCGCGGTGCCCGAGACCGGGCAGGGGTTCTCGGGAAATGGTGTGACGGAATGAGGTTGAAAAGTCGTTGGCAAACACGCGCGCGCAGGAAAAGCGCGCGCTTCGTGATGCGTCACACCACTTGCGGATGCCAGCCGGCGCGCTGGAACGCCGTGGCGAAGAAGAGCACCTGGTAGCGGATCGAGTTCGACCAGTAGGACCACGTATGGCCGCCTGGACGTTCTGCGTAATCGTGCGGCACGCCCAGTTCGACGAGCTTCTCGTGCAGCGTGCGGTTCGATTGCACGAAGAAGTCGCTCACGCCGCAGTCGATGGTCAGCGCGATATGGGCTCGTTCGAAGTCCTGTGCGCTATCCACGATCGCATTACTGTTCCAGAACGACGCGTGCCGCGCGGGATCGCCGAACACGTGATCGATACCGGGCTCGTCTTCGCAGTTGCGCGGATCGACCGCGCCGCTAATGCTGCCGGCCGCGCCGAAGGTCTCCTGCCGGTCCAGCGCGATGCGCAGCGCGCCGAAACCGCCCATGCTCAAACCCGTGATCGCGCGCGCCTCGCGCGTGGCGATCGTGCGGAAATGCATGTCGATATACGACACGACCTCGCTGCCCACATACGTTTCATAACGACTGCTGCGATCGAACGGGCTGTCGATATACCAGCTCTCGTGTCCGCCGTCCGGCATCACGAGCACAACGTGATAGCGGTCGGCGAGCTTGCCTATGCGGGTGTTCGAGGTCCAGTCGGCATAACTGCCGCCCGAACCGTGCAGCACATAGATCACCGGAAAGCGCGCGGCGTGGTTGCCGCGTGCGTAGTCGTCGGGCAAGACGACGGTCGCGTCGAACGAGCGCTCCATTGCGGCGCTGGGGATCGACACGACACGTGTCTGGTAGGCCCAGACGGGAGCACTGAGAAGCAGCGCCAGAACGAACCAGCATGCGCGGAGAATGGCCATGAGAAGTCGCTCTTGTGTTGACTGCCACGAAAGACAACTGCTTTCATGGACTCTAACAAGCGCCACTTACAGCCAAATTTCAGCGTGCCATACGAATGGTTGGCAAGCGTGTGCGAGCCCACATGATGGGAGATGAAACCCCGCACGCCGCATTTTCGAGAGAGCCCTCTATCTCTGAAGCTCCGCAGTGCAGGCCAACCCTCAATCGCCGTTGCGCCGCCGGCGCTTCAGCCGCCCTTCGGGCTCGCCCTCGTGCAGCAAACCCTTTTGACGCGCCGTGAGCGGATCGGTCAAACACGGCTCCGCGTCGAGTTCCTGCTCGAAACGCTCCCACATGCCCGCAGGCGTATTTGCCTTACCGACGCGCGTGCCGATCGTGAGCCGGATCTGGTTTGCCCGGCTGATGGTGGAGCGCAACCGGTGGATTTCCCATAGCAACCGCAATACGACGGGCAAGGGATGCCGGTCGTAGATTTCAGCCAGTTCCGCCGCCGTGAGCGGAGGGAAGTGACGATGATCCCGTCCCATTTTCCGCCCCAAAACACTGTATATTTATACAGCCTATCACATGTCAGAATGATTCTGAAGGACGGGACGGAGAGACGACCATGTGCACGAACTACGCCGCCGCACGCCGTGACTACCTCTTCAGGCACTACGGCGTCCTGCCGCCGGACGACCCGTGGCGCGACGAGATTTTCAAGGACTATGCCGCGCCGGTGATCCGCCGTGTTGGCCCAACCCCCCATGCGCCCGTGACGCCCGATGCACGCGAAGCCCTGCTCGCGACATTCGGCATGGTGCCGCGCAAACAGATTCCGCCCGGTGTGAAGGTGTTCGACACGATGAATGCGCGCGCCGAATCGGTGGGCGAGAAGCGCAGCTTCAGTGGCGCGTGGAAGAAGCTGCAGCTGTGCCTGATTCCCTGCGAGGCGATTTTTGAGCCGAGCTACGAGACCGGCAAGGCGGTGCGCTGGCGCATTGGTCTTGCCGATGGCGCGCCGTTTGCCATTGCCGGCTTATGGCGCGAGTGGGACGAAGGCGAGGCCGGCAAGGCGTACTCGTTCACGATGCTTACCGTCAATGCGAGCGATCATCCGCTCATGAAGCGTTTCCACAAGCCCGGGGACGAGAAACGTTCCGTGGTGATCGTGCCGCCTTCCGAGTATGAGAACTGGCTGGCGAGCCGTTCGATGGACGAGGCGAGGTCGTTTCTCAATCTCTATCCGGTGGAGGGAATGGCGGCCGAGCCTCAGCCCCTGCCCCCGCGCGCGAGCCCGAAGCCCGATTCGAACGGCCAATAACAAACGACCCGGCAAAGCCGGGTCGTTTGGCATTCCACATCGATAAAACCAGCAATGTGAATCAGAAGTTGAAGTTATCGATATTCGAAGCATCGAACGTCGTGGGCGGCCCGAGAATCACCTCACCGCTCTTGCCGATCGTACGCTTGCCGAGCTTGCCCGCCTCGAACGACTCGCCTTCCTTGCCCGTGATCGTGCCCGAAGCAAGATTGGCCGCCGCATACGCGGCGAGATAGCCGAGTGCACCCGGGTCCCAAAGCTGGAACGCCTTCACGGTGCCGTTCTTCACGAACGCGCGCATCTGGTTAGGCGTGCCGAGGCCCGTCACCGCCACCTTGCCCTTGCTCGGCGACGAAGAGATATAACGCGCCGCCGCCGCGATGCCGACCGAGGTGGGCGCAACGATTGCCTTCAGGTTCGGATACGCCTGCAGCAAGCCTTGCGTCTCGACGAAGGACTTCTGGTCGTCGTCGTTGCCGTAGGCGATCTTCACGAGCTTCATCTTCGAGTACTCGGGCTTCTTCAGCTCTTCCTGCATCCACTTGATCCAGGTATTCTGGTTCGTCGCGTTGGGCGTGGCCGAGAGAATCGCGAACTCGCCTTCGCCGCCCATCAGCTTCGAAACGAGCTGGATCTGGCCGCGGCCAATGCTCTCCGCGTTCGCCTGGTTCACGAAGATCTGCCGCCCTTCGGGCGCCGTGTCGGAGTCGAACGTAACGACCTTGATGCCTTGATCCATCGCGCGCTTCAAGTACGGCACGAGCGCATTCGCATCGTTGGCCGCGATGACGATCGCGTCCTGGTGCTGCGTGGTCAGCGTATTGATGTACGAAACCTGCGAGGACGCGCCCGCGTCCGAAGGTCCGACCGCCTTGCCCTCGCCCTTGAACTCCTTGATCGCGTCCAGACCGCCGTTATCGGCGATCACCTCGTAGGGGTTGTTGATCTGCTTGGGCACGAACGCGATCTTCAACCCCTCCTTGATGCCGGCCGCATGCGCCGCGACCCCGCCTCCCACTAGCATCGCGCACAGCAAGGCCGTGCACACGTGACGTACTGGCTTTCTCATGAATCGTCTCCTCGATGGGTACCGGACGCGTCCGGCTGATTGACTGCCTCTTGACTTCCTTGCCTTTCTTCACACCACGTTCACGCCGCCCGCGCCAGCGCGCGCCGGTCGCGCATCGTGCGCCAGCGCGCGGCGAGATTCGGGATCAGCACCGAAGCCAGCAGCAGCGCCCCGGTCACGATCGTGAGCGTTTCGCTCGACACGTCGACGAGCGTGAGCGCATTCTTCAGTACACCGACGATCAGGAGCGAGAGCAGCACGCCGTACATCGACCCGCGCCCGCCGAAAATGCTCACGCCGCCGAACAGCACCGCCGCGATCACCGAAAGCTCGAAGCCTTCGCCGTTGTCGCCGCGCGCGCTCGTGAAGCGCAACGTATAGACGATGCCCGCGAGCGCGCTCATGACGCCCGAGAGCACGAAGAGGCGCAGCTTGATCTTCGGCACGTCGATGCCCGAGAACGACGCGGCCGTGGTGTTCGCACCGATCGCGAAGAGGCTGCGGCCGAACGCCGTGGCCTGCAGCCATATCGCGAACACGATGGCGCACGCCGCGACGATCAGGAACGGCAACGGGATGAACGTGCTGCCCAGGTTGCTCATGCCAAATAGCGTATAACCCGGCGGGAAGTCGGCAATCGCCTGGTCGCCGAGCAACACGTAGGCCAGCCCGCGAAACAGCGCGAGCGTGCCGATCGTCACCGCGAGCGAAGGCAGATTGAGCTTCACGATCACGAGCCCGTTGAAGAGGCCCGCGAGGCCGCCTGCCACGAGCACGAGCGCCATGGCGGCCGGCATCGGCAAGCCCATGTGCCAGAGCACGCCGAGCAAGGCGCTCGAGGCGCCGAGCACCGAGGCCACCGAAAGATCGATCTCGGCGGCGACGATGATGAGCGTCATCGGCAAGGCCATGAGCGCGACTTCGGTGAGGTCCGCGAGCACGTTGCTGATGTTCGCGCTCGTGAGGAACACAGGCGAGAGCACGCGCCCCACCACCAGCGATGCAATGAAAATGACGACGAGCAGCGCCTCCCAGCTGAGCGGCAGGCCGGGCTTGCGCGTGAGCAGCGCGGCGTCGGGTTTCGGGGCGTTCTTAGCCATGGTCGCGTTTCCTCATCATGCGTTTTGCCACTGAGCGGGCGAGCAGCGTATCGGCGGCGATGGCGGCCACGATCAGCGCGCCCTGGATCGCCTGCTCCCAGAACGGCGAGACGTGCAGCACCACGAGCGCGATGCTGATCACGCCCAGCACGAGCGCGCCGAGCGTCGCGCCGAGTATCGTGCCCACGCCGCCCGTGATCGCCACGCTGCCGACCACGGCGGCCGCGACCACCTGCAGCTCGATGCCCTTCGCGGTGCTCGCGTCCACAGTGCCGAAGCGGGCGAGCCACAGCGCGCCTGCCAGGCCCGCAATCGCGCCGCTGATCAAGAAGCCCGTCGCGACGCGCCGCTCCACGTTGATGCCGGCGAGGCGCGCCGCTTCCGGGTTCGAGCCGATCGCGTAGTACTCGCGGCCCGGCCGGAACTGCTTGAGATACACGGAGAGCGCGGCCAGCAGCACGATCGCGACGAGCGCCAGCACCGGAATGCCGAGCACCGAGCCGGTGGCGAGCCGCGAATACGCGTCGGGCAGGCTCGTGGCGTTGATCTGGCCGCCATGCACCCACGCGTAATCGGCGCCGCGGAAGATGTAGAGCGTGGAGAGCGTCGCGACGAGCGACGGCACGCGCCCCACCGCCACGAGCAGCGCGTTGATCGCGCCCGCCACGAGTCCGATGGCGAGCCCCGCGACCAGAGCCACGAGCACGGGCATGTGCGGGAACGCCACGTAGAGACTGCCCACGCCATAGGCGCTGATGCCGACCGTCGAACCGATCGAGAGATCGATATGGCGCATCAGGATCACGATCGTCATGCCCGCCGTGAGCAAGCTCACGATGGAGACGTTGAGCAGCACGTCGCGCAGATTCTGCAGGTTGAGGAATTGCGGCCGCGCGAGCGCCGTGCCGCCCACGATCAGCAGCAGCACCACGAAAAGCGTGGTCTCGCGGCTGCGCGCCAGCGCTTCGGCCCACGCACCCGCGTTGCGCCGCTGCGGGCGCGGCTCGCCGCCGTGCAGGGGATGAGGAGAAGTGGAATGGCGCATCATGCGGCGTGCCCCAGATGAATGTTGGTTTCGCCGAGCGCGGCGCTCATGATGCGCTCTTCGTTGGCGTCGGCACGTGCGATGTCGGCCGTGATGCGCCCTTCGTGCATGACGAGCACGCGGTCGGCCATGCCGATCACTTCGGGCAGTTCGCTCGAAATCATCAGCACGGCCATGCCCTCTTTCACGAGTTCCGCGAGCGCGCCGTAGACTTCGGCCTTCGCGCCCACGTCGATGCCGCGCGTCGGTTCGTCGATGATGAGCACCTTCGGCCCGGTGGCGAGCCACTTGCCGAGCACCACCTTCTGCTGGTTGCCGCCCGAGAGCGTGCCCACGGGTGCGTTCAGATCGCTCGCCTTCAGGCGCAGGCGCTTGCCCCACTGCCCGGCCAGCTCCACTTCGCGCCCCGTGGAGATGAGGCCGAAGCGCACGAGTCGCCCGAGCACCGTGAGCGAGGCGTTACGCGCAATGCTCAGTTCGAGCGCGAGACCTTGCTGACGCCGGTCCTCGGGCACGAGCGCGAGCCCGGCCTTCACGGCGGCAGCGGGCATGCCGGACGCCAGCGGCTTGCCCGCGATCTGCACCTGCCCCGCGTCGGTTGGATCGATGCCGAATATCGCGCGCGCCACTTCGCTGCGCCCCGCGCCCACGAGCCCCGCGAGCGCGACGATCTCGCCGGCGCGCACATCGAACGAAATGTCCTTGAAGACGCCGCGGCGCGTGAGGCCGCGCACGCGCAGCATCACTTCGCCCGGCTGCACGTCCGCCTTAGGGTAGAACGTGGCGAGGTCGCGTCCCACCATCTTCGCGACGATGTCCTGGGTCTTGAGCGTGGCCGTGGGCGCGTCGAACACCTTGGCGCCGTCGCGCATGATCGTCACATGCTGGGTGAGCGCGAAGACTTCTTCGAGCCGGTGCGTGATGAAGAGAATCGCCACGCCACGGTCGCGCAGCGTGCGCGCGATCGTAAAGAGCCGCTCGACCTCGGGCAGCGAGAGGGCGGCCGTGGGCTCGTCCATGATGAGCACGTTCGCGTTGAGCGAAAGCGCCTTCGCAATTTCGATCACCTGCTGGTCCGCAATCGACAGGCCGCGCACGAGCCGTTCGGGCTTCAGCTCGACGCCGAGCGACTGGAGCAGCGCCGCGACCTCGCGATGCATCGTGTCGTAGTCGATACGGCCCACGCGATCCACGGGCTGACGCCCCATGTAAATGTTCTCCGCAATCGACAGATCGAAGAACAGTGTGGGATCCTGATAAATCACCGCAATACCGGCGTCGCGTGCCTGGGCGGGCGTCGCGAACGCGCGCTCCACGCCGTCGATGCGCATCTCGCCGCCGTCGGGCTGATACACCCCCGCGAGAATCTTCACGAGCGTCGACTTGCCCGCGCCGTTTTCGCCGAGCAGCGCATGGACCTCGCCGGGCATGAGCCTCAAGCTGCCGTCGATGAGCGCCCGCACGCGCCCGAACGCCTTGCTCGCGTTTCGCAGTTCGAGCCGCGGAGTGTCATCGGCCCTGCTGTTTGCTTCTGCTTCCACGCCTGTCTCCCTGTCGTTGCGCGCACGCTCAAATGCGGTAGATACGTTCCGCGTTGCCGCGAAACAGCGCCGTGTGTTCGCTCTCGCTCGCGCCGCTCACGATCGACGCATACGCCTGCCAAAGCTTCGAATAGCCGCCGAACAGGCGGTCGACCGGAAAGTTCGAGGCGAACATCGCGCGCTCCGCGCCGAATGCGTCGATCGTCTCCAGTACATAAGGGCGCAGGCTTTCGACGCTCCACGCATGGTCGAACATCGCCAGTCCGCTGATCTTCACGGCCACGTTCGGGCATGCCGCAAGCAGGCGCAGGCCGTCGCGCCACGCGCGGTAGCCCGCCACGCTGTTGCGGTCGACGAACATGCCCGCGTGGTTGATCACGAGCTGAATGCCGGGATGCGCACGCGCGAGTGCGGCGGCCTCCTCCATCTGCGAGGGATAAAGCTGCAGGTCGAACGAAAGACCGTGCTTCTCCAGCAGCGCGAAGTTCTCGCGCCAGCTTGCCTCACGCATGTAATGCCGCCCCACGTAGTCGTAGAGCTTGTTCTCGTGAACATTCAGAATCTGGCGAATGCCGCGTGTACGCGCAAACGCCGCATGCGCCTCCAGCACCGCGGGCGCATTGGGCGAGCTGAGATCGCAGGCCGCGACGATCGCGTCGGGCAACGCGCGCGCCTCCCCCGCGTTCGCGGCAATGTCCGCGAGCCCTTCCAGCCAGCGCGTTTCTTCCACCGGATCGTCCGGATCGTGATTCGCTTCGACGTGCACGACCTTGAGCAAGTCAATGTCGCCGGCCTCGCGCAACAGATCGGCGGGCAGATAGTTGTGCTTGAGTTCGCGCGCATCACAGACGAACGACGTACCCGGATTCGCGAGCCACGGGTAATGATGCGTATCGAGGTTCCAGAAGTGGACGTGTGGATCGACGACCTGCATGGCATGCTCCTCGCGTGAGCTCAAGGCAAATGAAAGACCTGCACGAGCGGCTGTTGCAGCGGCACGTTGTGCGCATCCGTCTGCATGATGTCGGCCATGTAATCCCACCATTTGCGCATGACGGGCAACTCGGGCAGCGCGTCCATGGTGTGATCGTCGCGGCGTTCGAGCACGGCAAAGAGATGGTGGGTCGCTTCGTCGAGAAAGATGCGGTAATTCTTCACGCCCGCGTCGCGCAGCGCGCTCGCCAGCTCGGGCCAGATTTCGCGGTGACGCCGCTCGTATTCGTCCCGCTTGCCGGGATCGAGCTGCATGCGAAACGCCATTGTCTCCATGATCGTGTCTCCGTCCAGCCTTGTTACGTCGTGCGCTCATGCCGCTTGTGTGACCGGGTGCAGGCGTCGACTCGGTGTTTGCCCTGGCTTCGCGGCGCGCGATAGCACGCGTTTTTTACGTGGTTAGCTGCGTTGTGATCCGACTATAATTCCCGCATCGATAGCCAACCAATCCGATGTTGGGATCGGGCGATGCACAAACCGGATCGCTCCATGAACCATCACACTTCCGTCGTCGCACTCGTCAACCGGCTCAGATTCAAGCACCTTGCCCTGCTCGTCGCGCTCGACGACGCGCGCAACGTTCATCAGGCCGCCGACGCCATCAACGTGGCCCAGCCCAGCGCGAGCCGCATGCTGAGCGACATCGAGGAAGCGTTCGGCTTCCGGCTCTTCGAGCGCAACGCGCGCGGCATGCAGCCCACCGCGCTCGGCGTCGTCACGCTCGCCTACGCGCGCCGCGCGCTCGCCGAACTCACGCGCTTCGCCGAAGACCTCGACGTCAAGCGCCGCGGCGGTCACGGCCAGCTCACCGTGGGCGCGATCATGGGCGCCGCGCCCGACCTGCTCGCGCAAGCCGTCGCAACGCTCAAGACCGAACGGCCGCTGCTGCACGTGCGCATTCTCGGCGAAACGAGCGACCAGGTCGTGCAGCTGCTGCATCGCCGCGAAGTCGATCTCGCCCTCGGGCGCCTCACCACGCCGCTGCAGCACAACGACTTCAGCTTCGAACCGATCGCGCGGGAAACGCTCGTGCTCGTGGTGCGCGCGCGCCATCCGCTTGCGCGGCGCGAACAGGTCACGCTCGCGGAACTGATGGACTGGCCGTGGGTGGCGCAGCCCATCACGAGTCCCGCGCGTGAGTTGTTCGAAGGCGAACTCGCGCGCGCCGGTCTCGGCACGCCCGCCAATCTCACCGAGTCGGCCTCGATCTTCGCCACGCTGCAGCTGCTCGAAAGCTTCGACGCCGTGGCCATGCTGCCCGAGTCGGTCGTGCGCGACCATGTGCGCGGCAAGCTGCTCGTCGTGCTGCCGCTCGAAATCGGCAAGAGCCTGCCGGGCTACGGCGTGCTCACGCGCAAGAACGAGCCGCTCGCCGAGCCCGCCGAGCATTTCGTCGGCTTGCTGCGGCGCTTTTCGCAGCCCTTCAAGATGGACGATATCGCTCACGATGGTTCGCACGCGACCGCGCTCGCTCCTCATTGAAACGCTGGCCCTGGGCTCATTGCAGATTCACGAACAGCCCGCCGTCCACGAGCAGCGCTGCGCCCGTCACATAGCGCGCGCGGTCCGAGGCGAGAAACACGACGCATTCGGCCACGTCCTCGGGCGCGCCCAGCCGCCCGAGCGGAATGCGCTTTTCGAAGTACGCGCGCTTGCCTTCATCGCTGAGGTCTTCGGCGTTCAGGTCGGTGGCGATGGTGCCCGGCATCACCGAATTGCAGCGGATGCCATAGGGTCCAAGCGCGATCGCGCACGACTGCATCAGCGAATGCACGCCGGCCTTGGTGGGCGTGTAGTGCGTCTGCATGCCGCCGCCCACCAAAGCGCTGATCGAACTCGTCGCCACGATCGCGCCGCCCGTGCCCTGCTCCTTCATTTGCCGCGCAACGGCCTGGGTCACGTAGAACGCGCCGTTCAGATTCACGCCGATCGTGCGTTCGAGCACGGCGGGCGGCATGTCGAGAAACGAGTGGAACGGGCAGATGCCCGCATTGCTGGCGAGCACATCGACCTTGCCGAAGCGCTCCACCGTCTGGCGCACGAGATCCACGCCCGTCTGCGGCGCGGCCACGTTGCCTTCCAGCGCGATCGCGCGACGCCCTAGCCGCTCGATCTCGCCCAGCACCTCGTCGATCGCCGAGCGGCGGCCGTACGAGGCGTCGTTGTCGCCCCAGTAGTTGATCGCGACATCGGCGCCCTCGCGGGCGCTCGCAATCGCAATGGCGCGGCCGATGCCGCGCGAACCGCCGGTGACGATCACCACCTTGTCCTTGAGCAGCACGTGTTTCTCCTCGTAGCTTGTGATGCACCTCGCCTGGTGCGCGTTCGGTGCGCTCAGTGCGTGTATGGCCGCGAAAGTTTGCAGTCCGGATTGAGCCGCACGCCGAAGCCCGGTGCGTCCGGCACCTTGAGCCGTCCTTTCACCGGCACCGGTTCGTCGAGCAGCAGCGGCGTGAACATCGGCACCACCTTGTCGGCCTTCGGCGCCATCATGAGGAATTCCGCGAACGGCGAGTTATGGCGCGTCACGACGAAGTGGTAGCTGTACACCGAGGAGCCGTGCGGCACCACCAGCACGTTGTGGGCGTCGGCGAGCGCCGAGATCTTGATGAGTTCGGTCATGCCGCCGCACCAGTTCACGTCGGGCTGGATCAGATCGCAGCAGCCCATTTCCAGCAGCATGCGAAAGCCCCAGCGCGTGGCCTCGTGCTCGCCGGTGGATACCATCATGCCGCGCGGCACATTGCGGCGCAGTTCGGCATAGCCCCAGTAGTCGTCGGGCGGCAGGCATTCCTCGATCCACTTGAGGTCATACTCTTTCGCGGCCTGGGCAAGGCGCGTGGCATAGCGCACGTCGAGGCTCATCCAGCAGTCGTACATGAGCCAGAAGTCGTCGCCCACGCGCTCGCGCATCGTGGCAAGCAGTTCGAGATTCTTTCTGAGGCCCTCCTCACCTTCGGCCGGACCATGCAGCAGCGGCAGCTTGCCGCCGATAAAGCCCATTTCCTTCGCGAGATCGGGTCGCGCGCCGGTCGCGTAAAACATCAATTCGTCGCGCACGGGGCCGCCGAGCAGCTGATACACGGGCTCCTTGCGGATCTGCCCGAGCAGGTCCCACAGCGCGAGATCGACGCCCGAGATGGTGTTGAGCACGACACCCTTGCGGCCGTAGTAGAGCGTGGCGTAGTACATCTGATCCCACATCTTCTCGATGTCGGTCACGCGCTGCCCTTCGAGAAAGCGCGCGAGATGCTTCTCGACGATGAATGCGCCGATCTCGCCGCCCGTGGTCACGGCGAAGCCCACGGTGCCGTCGCTTGCCTCGATTTCCACGACGAGCGTGCCGAGCACGTCGATGCCGAACGAGCGGCGGCTCTGACGATACTCGGGATAGCGCGCCATCGGCGTGGAAATATGGTCGTCGATCCAGTGGCCGTCGGGTTGATCGTGATAATCGGCGCCGCCGCCGCGCACGGTGAAGGCTCGCACGTGTTTGATGGTTGGCATGGCCATGTTACGTAGCTCCTGGGTAAAGGATTAGCGCGCGCGCCGCACGGGCGGCTCGAACGAGCGAGCCGCCGGCGCAACGGCGCGCGGCGCGACGACAAGAATGAGCAGCGCGGCGGCAATGCTGGCAAGACCGAGCAGTTCGAGGCCCGCCGCGTGGGAAGCAAAGTGTCGGTCGGCGGCGGCGCGCAGCATCGGCGCGATGAAGCCGCCCAGACCGCCGAGCGAATTGATGAGCGCGATGCCGCTGGCCGAGGCCGCGCCCGCCAGGTCGCGCGCCGGGAAGGTCCAGAAGAGCGGCTGCGCCGCGATGAAGCCGCTCGCCGCGCAGCACAGGCCGAGCATCGCGACGATCGCGCCCGCGGTGCCGCCAAGGCCTCCCGCCAGGCCCGACACGGCAATGCCGACACCCGACATCACGAGCAGCCGCGCAGCCCACGCGCGATGACCTCCGAGCCGGTCCGCACGGCGCGGCACGATCCACGTCAGCGCCACGGCGCACAGCCAGGGCACGGCCGCGAGCAGGCCCACCTTGAACCCCACGGAGGCGCCCACGAGCGAGGCCACCTGTTGCGGCAGAAAAAAGATCACGCCGTACACGCTCATCTGGATCAGCGCATAGATGCCGGCATAGGCGAGCACGCGGCGGTCGAACAGCGCGGCGAGCGCATCGCGCGGACCGTGTGCGGCGGCTTCACGCGCGTCGAGCTGGATCGCGCCCGTAAGCGCACCGCGCTCGTCGGCGGAGAGC
Source organism: Paraburkholderia sp. EG286B (assembly GCF_040965655.1). Lineage (NCBI taxonomy): Bacteria > Pseudomonadati > Pseudomonadota > Betaproteobacteria > Burkholderiales > Burkholderiaceae > Paraburkholderia > Paraburkholderia sp. EG286B. Next base: position 406,335 of record NZ_JBFRCF010000001.1, read on the forward strand.
CAGCGCGCGTCCGCGGGCTTGTCGACGAGATACCAGAAGGCCCACACGCCCACGACCGAGGCCAGGCCGCCTTCCACGAGAAAGAGCCACTTCCAGCCCGCGAGGCCGAAGGTGCCGTGCATCTCGAGCAGAAGCCCCGACAACGGTCCGCCGAAGATGAACGCCAGCGGCGCGCCGAAATAGAACAGGCCGATGGCGCGCGCCCGCGAGGACTGCGGAAACCACTGCGTGAGGTAATAGATGATGCCGGGGAAGAAACCCGCTTCGGCCACCCCCAGCAGGAAGCGCAGTACATAGAACGAAGTGGGCGACTGCACCCACGCCATCGCCGCGGAGATCAAACCCCACGTGACCATGATGCGGCACATCCAGATCCGCGCGCCCACGCGGTGCAGCGCGAGATTGCTCGGCACTTCGAAGAGCGCGTAGCCGACGAAGAACACGCCCGCGCCGAACGCGAATGCCGTGTCCGAAAGGCCGGTATCGTGCAGCAGCGCTTTTTGCGCGAAGCCGATGTTCGCGCGGTCGAGAAACGCGAGCACGTACATCAAGAGCAGGAACGGCAGGAGGCGGCGCATGGCCTTGCGGCCCGCGGCTTCTGCCAGCGTAGTTGCCAGCTTGGGTGCCAGGGTAGGTGCCTCGATCGACATCGATGTCTCCTGTCGGCGCTTTTCTATAACCACCGCGCCGTTATCATGATCCCGCGCGTGGTCCGGCCGATGCGCGCGTGTCCTGCTTCCCGCCTCAGTAGGTCGCGCGCCCGCCCGAAAGATCGAACACCGAGCCGGTGCTGAACGCGCAGTCTTCCGACGTGAGCCACACGATCATCGAAGCCGCCTCGTCCGGCATCAGGAAGCGGTTCATCGGGATCTTCGCGAGCATGTAGTCGATATGCTGCTGCGACATCGAATCGAAAATCTCGGTCTTGGCCGCCGCCGGCGTCACGGCGTTGACGAGCACGCCCTTCGTGGCCAGCTCCTTGCCGAGCGACTTGGTCAGCCCGATGAGCCCGGCCTTCGATGCGCTGTAGTGCGAAGCATTCGGATTGCCTTCCTTGCCGGCCACGGAGGCGATATTGACGATGCGCCCATAGCCCTGTTCGATCATGCGCGGCACCACGGCGCGGCAGGTCAGGTAGCTGCCGATCAGGTTCACTTCGATCACGCGGCGCCACACGTCCACGGGCAGTTCCCACGTGAGGCCATTGCCGCCCGTGATGCCCGCGCTGTTCACGAGCGCGTGAATCGCGCCGTGCGTTTTCACGGTTTGCTGTGCGGCGGCCTCGACCGAGGCTTCGTCGGTCAGTTCGACCGTCACCACCGAGACGTTGCCCAGTTCCGACAATTCGGCGCGCGCGCGTTCGAGCCGTTCGACGTCGATGTCCCAGAGCGCGACCGACGCGCCCGAGCGCAGTGCGCGTTGCGCCACGGCATAACCCAGACCGCGCGCGCCGCCCGTCACGACCATCACTCGATTGTTCAGATCCAATTGATTCATTGCGCCTGCCCTCCTTGTTCCGCCACGAGGCGTTGCTGTTGTTCGCCCAGACCGCTCACGCCCAGCCGCATGGTCTGTCCCGCGCGCAAATAGATGGGCTCCGCCTTCTGCCCCATGCCCACGCCGGGCGGCGTGCCGGTCGAGATCACGTCGCCGGGCTGCAGGCTCATGAACTGGCTGATATAGGAAACGAGCGTGGCCACGTCGAAGATCATCGTGCGCGTGTTGCCGTTCTGGTAGCGCTTGCCGTCGACTTCGAGCCACATGTCGAGTGCCTGCGGGTCGGCGACTTCGTCGCGCGTGACGAGCCAGGGGCCGAGCGGCGCGAAGGTGTCGTAGCCCTTGCCCTTGTCCCACTGGCCGCCGCGCTCGATCTGCCACGCGCGCTCGGAAACATCGTTGACGACGCAATAACCGGCCACATGATCGAGCGCGCGCTCGCGCGGCACGTTGCGCGCTGCTTCGCCGATCACCACGCCCAACTCGACTTCCCAGTCGACCTTCGTCGCGCCCGGGGGAATCAGCACGTCGTCGTTGGGGCCGGTGATGGAACTCGTTGCCTTGAGGAAGAGCACGGGCTCCGTGGGCACGGGCATGTTCGATTCGGCGGCGTGATCGGAATAATTGAGGCCCACGCAGACGATCTTGCCGACGCTGCCCACGCAAGGCCCCAGGCGGGTGTCGGCGGGAACAAGCGGCAAGGCGGCGAGATCGCAGCCGGCGAGTTGGCGCAGCGCGGCCGCGCCGAGGCCTTTACCGGCCACGTCCGGGGTGACACTGGAGAGATCGCGCACGCGCCCCTCGTTATCGATCACACCCGGCTTTTCAGCCCCCTTACTGCCCCAGCGGACCAGCTTCATGCGGCGTCTCCTGAGATTGGAATGGATCGTTGACAGCCAATATAGGGGTGCCGCGATAGCCGAACAATCCGAAAGCCGCATGAGGCGATAGCGAAACCGGATCGCGCCCTTTGCACGGTGATGCGCCGTGGGTGCGCAGAAAAACAAAAGCCCGCGAACGCCGGGGCGTACGCGGGCTTGGTGCACTGCAACGCGCCTGTCGCGCAGGCGCGGTGCGGGTCAGTGCATGGCGTGCAGGTAATGATAGAGACCGGCCGCCGCGGCACCGCCGGCAAGCGGCCCGAACACCGGAATCCACGCATAGCGCCAGTCGCTGTCGCGCTTGCCCGGAATCGGCAGCAGCGCGTGCATGATGCGCGGCGAGAGATCGCGCGCCGGGCTCATTGCGTAGCCGGTCGGGCCGCCGAGCGAAATGCCGATGCCGAGCACGAGCAGGCCGACGGGCAGCGCGTCGAGCGCGCCGAGTCCCACCTGCGGCGAGGCCAGATAGAGCACGCCGAGGATCAGCACGAAGGTGCAGATCGCTTCCGTCAACACGTTGTGCCGCTTGCTGCGAATGGCGGGTGCCGTGCAGAACACCGCGAGCTTGATATCCGGGTCGGCTTCGTTCGCGAAGTGCTGTCGATAGGCAAGCCACACGAGCAGCGCGCCCGCCATGCCGCCGAGCATCTGCGCGGCGATATAACCCCCGACCTTCGACCATGCGAACTTGCCCGCGAGCGCGAGGCTGATCGTGACGATCGGGTTGAGGTGCGCGCCGCTGAACGAGGCGGTCACGTAGACCGCCACGAACACGGCCATTGCCCAGCCCATCACGATGACGATGAGGTCGGCGCCCTTGCCCTTCGTTTTTGCCAGCAGCACGTTTGCAACGGCGCCGTTACCGAGCAGCACGAGAATGGCCGTGCCGATGAATTCCGCAATATAGGGTGACATGATTGTCGTAGTCTCTCTCTGCCCGCGCGGTGCATGCGCACGAAGCGTATGCGATCCCGCTGCGGGTTATGTTAATTAGTTATGCTTGTAGGTTGTAAAACTGACTGCGCTGCTCAGTGCGAGTCGTCCGCCCAGGCCTTGGCCGCGCGCACCGCACGCTGCCAGCCCGCGCGACAGGCGTCGACCTGCGCGCCCTGCATCGACGGCGCGAAACGGCGGTCGAGCTTCCACTGGCTCTGCAGTTCGCCCACGTTCTGCCAGTAGCCGGTTGCGAGGCCGGCGAGGTAGGCCGCACCGAGCGCCGTGGTTTCGGTGATCTTCGGGCGCACCGCATCCACGCCGAGCAGATCCGCCTGGAACTGCATGAGCAGATTGTTCGCGCTCGCGCCGCCGTCCACGCGCAGCTCTCCCACGCTGATGCCCGAATCCGCTTCCATGGCCGCCAGCACGTCGAGCGACTGGTACGCGATCGAGTCGAGCGCCGCGCGCGCGAGATGCGCCGAGGTCGTGCCGCGCGTCACGCCGAACAGCGTGCCGCGTGCGTGCGCGTTCCAGTGCGGCGCGCCGAGGCCCGCGAACGCCGGCACGAGGTACACGCCATCCGTATGCGGCACGCTTGCGGCGAGCGCTTCGATTTCCGGCGCGCTCTTGATGATGCCCATGCCGTCGCGCAGCCACTGCACCACCGCGCCGGCGATGAAGATGCTGCCTTCGAGCGCGTAGTTGACTTCGTCGCCGATCTGCCATGCGATCGTCGTGACGAGGTTGTTCTTCGACTCGATGGGCTGCGTGCCCGTGTTCATCATCAGGAAGCAGCCCGTGCCGTAGGTGTTCTTCACCATGCCCGTGCTCGTGCACATCTGGCCGAACATCGCGGCCTGCTGGTCGCCCGCGATGCCGGCCAGCGGGATCTTCGAGGCGAACACCGTGGTTTTGGTCGGACCGTACACTTCGGATGACGAACGGACTTCGGGCAGCATGCTGCGCGGAATTTCGAGCGCGTCGAGCAGTTCGTCGTCCCATTGGCGCGTGTGAATATTGAAGAGCATGGTGCGCGACGCATTCGTCACGTCGGTCACGTGCAGTTCGTGCTTCGTGAAGTTCCACACGAGCCAGCTGTCCACGGTGCCGAACGCGAGCTTGCCTTGACGCGCTTTTTCGCGTGCGCCGGGCACGTTGTCGAGAATCCAGCGAATCTTGGTTGCCGAGAAGTACGAATCGATCGGCAGACCTGTTTTCGCACGCACTTTCTCTTCGAGGCCGCGCGCCTTGAGCGAGTCGCAGAAGTCGGCCGTGCGGCGGTCCTGCCACACGATGGCGTTATAGATGGGATGGCCCGTCTCGCGGTCCCAGACGATCGTCGTCTCGCGCTGGTTCGTAATGCCGATCGCGGCGATGTTGGTGCCGTTCATGCCGGCGCGCGTCACGGCCTCGGCAGCGACGCCAGCCTGGGTCGACCAGATTTCCTGCGGATCGTGCTCGACCCAGCCCGGCTGCGGATAAATCTGTTCGAACTCTTTCTGGGCGACCGAAACGATGTTGCCCTGGCGGTCGAAAAGCATGGCGCGCGAACTCGTGGTGCCCTGGTCGAGCGCAAGAATGTACTGTTCCTGCATGTCTCTCATCTCCGTCTGTACTAGTTGTGATGACGCGCCGCGGGGACGGCGCGTGGGGGGTGCGTGACCTACCTTGCGTGCTGCCGGCGAACTTCAGTGCTGCGCGGTCGCCGTCGCGCTTGTTGCGGCAAACCAGTGATCGATTGCGGCGGCCACGCCGTTGAGCGTGCCCGGCGCGACATGGAGGCCCAGCTTCGAGCGGCGCCACAACACGTCGTCGGCGCGCGTGGCCCATTCGGCGTTGCGCAGGTAGCGCAATTCGGCCTCGAAGATGCCCGGTGCGACTTCGGCGCCGAGGTCCGCGAGCGATTGCGCGTTGTCGAGCAGCCGCTCGGCGCGCGTGCCGTAGGCGCGTGCGTAGCGGCGCGCCAGCGCGGCGGGCAGCCACGCATGGCGTCTCGCGAAGTCCTCTGCGAAGGGCTCAAAGCGCGCGTTCGCGATATCGCCACCGGGCAGCGGGACGCCCGCCGTCCACGAAGGCGCGGCGTGGTCCAGCACGCGGCACAGCATGTCGGACGCTTCTTCCGCGAGCTTGCGGAAGGTCGTGATCTTGCCGCCGAACACCGAAAGCAGCGGCGCGCCAGCGGTTTCGTCGAGTTCGAGCTTGTAGTCGCGCGTGACGGCGGACGCATTCTCCGCGCCCTCTTCCTCGAGCAGCGGACGCACGCCCGAGTAGGTCCATTGCACGTCGGCCGGCGAGATCTTGCGCTTGAAATAGCGGTTGATCGACTCGCACAGATAGCGCGTTTCGTCGCCGTCGATCGAGACCTTCGCGGGATCGTTGTGATACTCCACGTCGGTCGTGCCGATGAGCGTGAAGTCGTGCTCGTACGGAATCGCGAAGATGATGCGCTTGTCCGGGTTCTGGAAGATGTACGCGTGGTCGTGCTCGAACAGGCGCTTCGTGACGATATGGCTGCCCTTCACGAGCCGCACGCTGTGTTGCGCGCCGCGCCCGAGCGCACCGTGGAGCACTTCGCCCACCCACGGCCCGGCCGCGTTGGCGATGGCGCGGGCGCGCACGTTGAAGGTGCTGCCGTCCGGACGGCGCAGCAGCGCCTCCCATTCGCTATCCGCGCCGTTCGTGGCGCTCGTGCGCACGGCGGAAACGAGCTTCGTGCGCGTGAGGATTTGCGCGCCGCGCTCTTGCGCGTCGAGCGCGTTGAGCACGACGAGACGCGCGTCGTCGACCCAGCCGTCCGAATACACGAAGCCGCGCTGGATCGAGTCGATGAGCGGCTCACCGGCCGCATGGCGGCGCATGTCGATGCCGCGCGAGCCCGGCAGCAATTCGCGCTTCGCGAGATGGTCGTAGAGAAACAGGCCCATGCGAATGAGCCAGGCAGGGCGCAGATTCGGCATGTGCGGCATGACGAAACGCAGCGGCCACATGATGTGAGGCGCCGCGCGCAGCAGCGTTTCGCGCTCCTGCAGCGCCTTGCGTACGAGCCCGAATTCCTTGTACTCGAGATAGCGCAGCCCGCCATGAATCAGCTTGGTGCTGGACGACGAGGTATGCGAAGCGAGATCGTCCTGCTCGCAAAGGAGCACCGACAACCCGCGGCCGGCCGCGTCGCGCGCGATGCCCGCGCCGTTGATCCCGCCGCCCACGACGAGCAGATCGTACCGGTTCTGTTGAGTCACCCTGCTGTGTCCCTGAAAGAAAAACGAACCTCGAAATGTTCGAATTCGAAATTTATCGAACATGAACGAAAAAGTAAAGTTTCGTTTTACGGGAAATTGACCGAAAGCAGTGCGTAAACGAGCATGCACCGAACAGGATCGAACGGTCGTCAGGCGCGAATGAAAACGGGGCCTTGCGCGTTGGCACGCGCATCCGATGGGCAACACCTCGCCCATTCGCGAAACGCGCCGGATTTCAGATCGAAGACGGAGAAAACGCGCGGACGACGCGCCCGGAAAAGGCGCGGACGAAAATCCCGCGGCTTACGCGGCGACGTGAACCTGCGTGCCCGCTGCGAGCACCGCCTCGTTCATTTCCTCGGGCAGCGGCTGGTCGGTGAAGAGCGCGTGAATCTGGCTCAGATGCCCCTGGCGCACGAGCGCCGGGCGGCCGACCTTCGAATGGTCGGCTACGAGATAGACCGTGCGTGCATGCTCGATGATGGCCTGCGCCACGCGGACTTCGCGCGTGTCGAAGTCGCGCAGCGTGCCGTCGGTCTCGATGGCCGAGGTGCCGATGATCGCGTAATCCACCTTGAACTGGCGGATGAAGTCGATGGTGTGCTCGCCGACGATGCCTTTGTCCCAGGGCCGCACGACGCCGCCCGTGATCATCACTTCGCAGTCGGGGTAGCCGCTCATCACGCTCGCCACGTTGAGGTTGTTCGTGACGACGCGCAGGCCTTGATGATGATTGAGCGCGCGCGCGACTTCTTCGGTCGTGGTGCCGAGGTTGATGAAGAGCGAGGCCTGATCGGGAATGTGCTGGGCCGCCAGCGCCGCGATGCGGCGCTTCTCATCATGGAACATGTGCTGCCGCGCGCTGTACGAGACGTTCTCCGAACTCGTGGGCAGGCTCGCGCCGCCGTGATAGCGGCGCAGCAGATTCATGTCGGCGAGCCAGTTCACGTCGCGGCGAATGGTTTGCGGCGTGACGTCGAAATGCGAGGCGAGATCGTCGACCGTGACGAAGCCGTCGCGTTGCACCCATTCGAGCATTTCCTGCTGGCGCGCGTTCAGGGTGAGGCGAGGATCTCGTGTCATTGGCTCGTTTGGCAGGCAAGTGAGGACCGACCTATTGTAAGGGCTTGCCCACCCGAATCAGGAGAAAGCCGATGCATGCCGTACGCAAATGGATAGCAGGCGCCGCCGTGACCGCCATGCTGGCCCCGCTGTGGGCCCCGCTGCCCGCCGCCGCGCAAACGAACCCCGGCGCGACGCCCCCGGCTGCGCCCGCCGCCTCCGCCACGCCCGCCGGCGACGGCACCTTCCTCCTGACGATCTTCCTGAAGCACGACGAGTCGAAGCCGCTGCCGAAGATCAATCAGCAACTCGCGGAACAGGGCTTCTACAAGGCCTTTCCGCCGCCCGGCATCGAAGTGGTCTCGTGGTACGTGATGATGGGGATCGGCCAGGTCGTGACGCTGCGCGTGCCCGCCGACCGGCTGCGCGAGGTGAACCGCGCGATCGAGCAGACCGCGTGGGGCGGCTATCGCACGGAGTTCTATCCGACCTACGACTACAAGGCGCTCGCCGAGCAGGCGCGGGAGCGCAACGGCAAATAGCGGGACGCCGGCGCGCCGTTCCTGGGCGCGCCCTGAAGCAGGCGCGCCCAGGGTTCCCCCTGAGCTTCCGTTAAAATGCTGCGCTTTCCCTTTTCACCCGCCGCGCCCGATGCACTCCGCTCCATCGACCTCGCCCGCCGCTACCCGCGACGCGAACGACACCGAACTCACCCACGACCTCGTCTACGGCCCCAACGACCGCCCCGCGCCCACCATCGCCTTCGTGGCCGCGCTCCAGCATCTGCTCGCGATCCTCGTGCCGATCGTGACACCTGGGCTCCTGATCTGCCAGGCGCTGGGCGTCTCCAGCCGCGACACCACGCTGATCGTCTCGATGTCGCTGGTGATTTCCGGCATCGCCACGTTCCTGCAATGCAAGCGCGTCGGGCCGCTCGGCGCGGGCCTGCTCATCGTGCAGGGCACGAGCTTCAACTTCGTCGGCCCGCTCATCGCGGGCGGCAGCCTGATGGTCAAGCAGGGCACGGCCGTCGAAACCGTGATGGCCGCCATCTTCGGCGTCGTCATTGCGGGTTCGTTCGTCGAAATGGCCGTGTCGCGCATCCTGCCCTTCATCAAGCGGCTCATCACCCCGCTCGTCACCGGCATCGTCGTGCTGCTGATCGGCCTCACGCTCATCAAGGTCGGCCTCATCAGCATGGGCGGCGGCTATGGCGCCATCGCCAAAGGCAACTTCGCGAGCGTCCAGAACCTCACGCTCTCGGGCCTCGTGCTCGGCGCCATCATCGTGCTCAACCGCGTGCCCGTCGTCTGGGTGCGCAGCACGGCGCTCGTCATCGCCCTCGCCATCGGCTACATCGTTGCGGGCGCAATGGGTCGGCTCGACTTCACCGGCGCGCGCGAAGCCGCGCTGTTCCAGATTCCGACCCCACTGCATTTCGGCCTGGGCTTCTCGTGGTCGCTCTTCGTGCCCATGCTGATCATCTACCTCGTGACCTCGCTCGAAGCGATCGGCGACGTCACCGCCACCAGCAAGGTCTCGAAGGAGCCGGTGGAAGGTCCCGTGTGGATGCGGCGCATCAAGGGCGGCGTGCTCGTGAACGGCTTCAACTCGCTGCTCGCTGGCTTTTTCAACACGTTTCCCAGCTCCGTGTTCGCGCAGAACAATGGCGTCATCCAGCTCACCGGCATTGCCAGCCGCCACGTCGGGCTCTGGATCGCGGGCATGCTCGTCGTGCTGGGCCTCTTCCCGCCCGTGGCCGGCGTGCTGCAGGCCGTACCGGAGCCCGTGCTGGGCGGCGCGGCCATGGTGATGTTCGGCGCAGTGGCCGCTTCGGGCATCAACATCCTCGCGGGCACGCGCCTCGACCGCCGCGCGCTGCTCATCATCGCTGTGTCGCTCGCGCTGGGCCTCGGCGTCTCGCAGGTACCGGAGATTCTGACGAGCCTGCCGCATGCGCTCAAGAACGTGCTGGAGTCGGGCGTCGCAACGGGCGGCATCTGTGCGCTCGTGATGAACTGGTTCCTGCCGGAAAAGGCATAACCCTGCGGAGCGTGTGGCCCTGATACTGGGCCGCACGCTTTTTTATTGACCTTAATTTCCAATTTGCTGGATAATGACTCCATCATCTTGGAAACAAACCCCATGGATACCCCGACCGACGCCGGCATCAACGAGCGCATTGCCCGCTGTGTGCGCGACCTGCGCGCCACGCGCGGCCTCACGCTCGACGCGCTTGCCACGCGCAGCGGCGTGAGCCGTTCGATGATTTCGATGATCGAACGCGGCGCCGCCAGCCCCACGGCCGTGGTGCTCGAAAAGCTCGCGGCGGGGCTGTCGGTCTCGATGGCGAGCCTGTTCGGCGCTAGCGGCGAGAGCGCGCCCGCCGAGCCGCTGGTGCGCCGCGCACAGCAGGCGCACTGGCGCGACCCGCAATCGGGCTACACGCGCCGGAGCGTGTCGCCGCCCAACTGGCCTTCGCCGATCCAGCTGGTCGAAGTGGATTTCCCGGCCGGCGCGCGCGTAGCCTACGAAACGGGCAGCCGCGAGACTGTGATTCACCAGCAGGTCTGGGTGATGGAAGGACGGATCGACGTGGAACTGGGCACTGAACGGCATGCGCTTCACGCGGGCGATTGCCTCGCCATGCGGCTCGATCAGCCGCTCATCTTCAGCAATCCGGGCTCGCAGGCCGCGCGCTACGTCGTCGCCATTTGCGACGCAAGCGGTCTTTGAACCCGCGTCATACGCCGCGATCTTTCACCCTATACATTTAAAGAGGATTCCCCATGAATTCGAACTCACGCAGCGATGGCGTCCGCTTCATCGATTGCAACGAAACGGACCACGCCTCGGCGATTCTCGAGATCCTCAACGACGCGATCGTCAATTCAACGGCACTCTACGACTACAAGCCGCGTCCGCCCGAGGCGATGGTCACGTGGTTCGGCACCAAGCGCGAGAACGGTTTTCCGGTGGTGGGCGCCGTAGACGAGGCCGGCACGCTGCTCGGCTTCGCGAGCTGGGGTACGTTTCGCGCGTTTCCCGCCAACAAGTACACGGTCGAGCACAGCGTGTACGTGCGCCGCGACCAGCGCGGCCGTGGCCTCGGCGAACGCCTGCTGCTCGAGTTGATCCGCCGCGCCCGTGAGGAACAGATTCACGTGATCGTCGGCTGCATCGACGCCACCAATGCCGGCAGCATCGCGCTGCACGACAAGCTGGGCTTCACGCACTCGGGCACGATCAAGGAAGCAGGATTCAAGTTCGGACGCTGGCTCGACGCCGCGTTCTACCAGCTCAATCTGGAGATGCCCGCCCCGCCAGTGGACGGCTGACGCTCGCGCGCCCGGCGCCTCAACGTGCGCTGGAACGGGCCGCAGCCACTGTCATCGCGTTGCGGATATGGCGCGCCCGCAGCGGCGCGCGGGCCGCGCGCTTCGAGGCGCACGCCGCGCGCGTGGCACGCAGCTTCGCCTGACTGCGGTTGCGGGACTCGGCCTCGCGCGTGGCACGCCGCGCCTGCCGGCGCACGACGAGCAGCGCGCAGACGATGGCCGCGACCACGGCCACGCGAAACGGCGACGACTCGAAGGCGCGTTCCGGCACGTGCAGCAGGAGAATGGAAATGAACACGGCGACCTGAATGAGGATCGCCGAAAGTGAAGCGACGAACAGGTAGGCGTGCAGGCGATCGGTCGGCGGCTTCATGGGGCTGCACTCCAGAAAGTTGCGCGGACAACGATATCGAGTCTGGCTGGTTACACCCTACGCCTCGCGAATGTCATACGCATGGCAACGCGCGAAGCTGGGCAGCGATCATGGGATCGTGCCTGCCCCAAGCTGAAGAGAACCTTAAGGAAAGGCGCCTGCGATAACGCTTTTATCGTCGGACGATAATTCTTTGCGCACCTTACCGACCAACGCCTTTCAGCGCCTTTCGTCTTGCCTCGATTCGTGTGCAACGCAGAAAGGTCTCTTCCGGTTCATGCAGTGCTTACCTAAGGTTGACTTAAGCTCGCACGCCGTACCCTTGCAGGTTGTAATCCGTACGGCAATGCAGTCATGAATCGCACCTATGAATATCGCGGCTACGCAATCCGCGTTGGCGTCGAAGCAAATGGCACGGTCCCGCTCGAGCGCCTGGAAATCGAACGGCCTCGCTATGCAGCGGTGGTAAGTATCGCGGCGCTCGACGAGCGCGCCTTCCCCTCGCCCCTGAAAATCGACAACGCCGCCGGGCTGCCCTTCCACTCCGATATCGACGCCCTGATGGGCGGCTACAGTGAGGCCCGCCGCCTGATCGACGAACAGCTCGCCGCAACGGCGCCCTGACCCGCCAAAGAAAAAACGCGCGACAGCCAGAAGCCGTCGCGCGTTTTTTATCGGGACGCACTGCGTGCGTCCTATGCCTGCACTCAGTCGCGGTTCGCCTGCAACACGGTCAAAGCGGCCATGTTGATGATGCGTCGCACCGTCGAGCTCGACGTCAGCACGTTCACCGGCGCGTTCACGCCCAGCAGGAACGGGCCGACCGCCACGTTGCTGCCCGCCCCCGTCTTGAGCAGGTTGTAGGCGATGTTGCCCGAGTCCACGTTCGGGCACACGAGCAGGTTCGCCGCGCCCTTGAGCTTCGAATGCGGCAGGATACGCAGGCGCAGGGCCTCGTCCAGCGCGCAGTCGCCGTGCATTTCCCCGTCGATTTCCAGATCGGGATTCGTTTCCGTCACGAGCTTGAGCACTTCACGCATCTTCGTGCCCGAGGCCGAGCTGCCCGAGCCGAAGTTCGAACGCGAGAGCAGCGCGACCTTCGGCTGCAGATTCAGCCATTCCATCTGGCGCGCCGCGGCCAGCGTGAACTCGGCGATCTGCTCGGCGTTCGGGTTGTCGTTCACGTGCGTGTCGACGATCGCGACCGTGCGCTTGTCGAGCAGCAGGATGTTCATCGCCGCATACGTATTCGCGTTGCGCTGCTTGCCGATCACCTCGTCGACGAAGCGCAGGTGGTCGTGATACGCGCCCACCGTGCCGCACACCATGCCGTCCGCGTCGCCGAGGCGCACCATCATCGCGCCGATCAGCGTGAGGCGGCGGCGCATTTCCACGCGTGCCATTTCCTTCGAAATGCCGTCGCGGCAGCGCAGTTCCCAATAGGTCGTCCAGTACTGATGGAAGCGCTCGTCGTACTCGGGGTTCGTGACTTCCACGTCTTCGCCGAGCTTCAGGCGCAGGCCGAACTTCTCGATGCGGGCGAGCAGCACTTCCGGACGGCCGATCAGGATCGGACGCGCGAGCTTCTCGTCGACGATCACCTGCACGGCGCGCAGCACGCGCTCTTCCTCGCCTTCGGCGAACACGATGCGCGACTTGCCGCCGTCACGCACGAACTGCTTCGCGGCCGCGAAAATCGGCTTCATGAACGCGCCCGAGTGATACACGAACTGCTGAAGCTCGTTCGTGTACGCGCCGAAGTCGTCGATCGGGCGCGTGGCCACGCCGTCTTCCATCGCCGCCTTCGCGACGGCCGGGGCGATACGCACGATCAGACGCGAGTCGAACGGCTTCGGAATCAGGTACTTCGGGCCGAAGCGCAGATCATAGGCGCCGTAGGCGGCCGCCACCGAATCGTTCAGCTCTTCTTCCGCGAGCTTGGCGATCGCGTGCACCGCCGCGATTTCCATGTTGCGCGTGATGGTCGTTGCACCCACGTCGAGTGCGCCGCGGAAGATGTACGGGAAGCACAGCACGTTGTTGACCTGGTTCGGGAAGTCCGAACGGCCCGTGGCGAGCACCGCGTCCGGGCGCGCTTCGAGCGCGACCTCGGGGAAGATTTCCGGCGTGGGATTGGCAAGCGCGAGAATCAGCGGCTTGTCCGCCATCTTCTTGACCATTTCGGCCTTGAGCACGCCGCCGGCCGACAGGCCGAGGAACACGTCCGCGCCTTCGATCACGTCGGAGAGCGAGCGCGCCGAGGTGTCCTGAGCGAAGCGTTCCTTGTCCGGGTCCATGAGCGTCGTGCGGCCCTGGTAGACCACGCCATCGATGTCGGTCACCCAGATGTTCTTGAGCGGCAGGCCCAGATCCACCATGAGGTCCAGACAGGCCAGCGCCGCTGCGCCCGCGCCCGAGGTCACGACCTTGACCTTCGAAATGTCCTTGCCGATCACCTTCAGGCCGTTCATGAACGCGGCCGAAACGGTGATGGCGGTGCCGTGCTGATCGTCGTGGAAGACCGGAATCTTCATGCGCTCGCGCAGCTTGCGCTCGACCGTGAAGCAGTCGGGAGCCTTGATGTCTTCCAGATTGATGCCGCCGAAGGTGGCTTCGAGGCTCGCGATGATGTCCACGAGCTTGTCCGGGTCGCTTTCGGTGATTTCGATGTCGAACACGTCGATGCCGGCGAACTTCTTGAAGAGCACCGCCTTGCCTTCCATGACCGGCTTGGAGGCCAGCGCACCGATGTTGCCGAGACCGAGAACCGCTGTGCCGTTCGTGATCACGCCCACCAGATTGCCGCGCGCCGTGTAGCGGAACGAGTTCTGCGGATTGTCGACGATCTCCTCGCAGGCCACGGCCACGCCCGGCGTATAGGCGAGCGCGAGGTCGCGCTGGGTGACGAGCGGCTTGCTGGCCGTCACCGAAATCTTGCCCGGGGTGGGGAATTCGTGATATTCGAGGGCGGCCTGACGATCGGTCTTGTTCATGTTCCTCACTCTGGTGGTGTGCCCCGCGCACGGAAGGCGCGGCGGTCGTGTTCGAATGAGGCGATTCTAGAGAGCCCTCATAACGTGTCCATTTTGATTTAGTATGGGGCCATCATTTTTTGGTAATACCCTGGGGAATCGTGTCTTTCAGCATTGACGACGTGACGAGGCGGTTGAATACGCGCCTGAAAATGCGCCATCTGGTCCTGCTCCTGCAGATCCGCCAGCACGGCTCGCTCACGCGCGTGGCGGAACACATGGCGACGAGCCAGCCCGCCGTCACCAACGCGCTGGCTGAAATGGAGAGCATGTTCGGCGCGCCGCTGTTTGACCGTACGCCGCGCGGCATGACGCCCACGGCGCTCGGCAACGTGGTGCTCGCACGCGCCCAGGCCATGCTGCACGACCTCGACCACCTCGCGCGCGACATCGAAGCCGTGGTGGCCGGCCACGCCACGCGCGTGCACGTGGGCGTGATTCCGTTCATCTCGGGACGCACGCTCGCCGCCGCCATTCGCCTCACGCAGTCGCGGCTGCCGCAACGCGTGACCATGACGATTCACGAAGGCACGAGCGACGCGCTCCTGCCGCAGCTGCGCGACCATACGCTCGATATCGTGATCGGGCGAGCGTCCTCGGCCGTTGACGTCTCGCAGTTGCGTTTCGAGGTGCTGCATCAGCAAAAGCCGCGGCTCATTGCCAGCCGCCGGCTCGCGGCGCGGCTCGCGCGCGGCAAGCTCGACTGGGAAAAGCTGGTCGAACTGGACTGGATCCTGGGCGCGCCACACACGCCCATCCGCGAGCAGATTTCCGACCTCTTCCTGCATGCGGGCGTGGCGCCGCCCGTGCCGATCGTGGAGAGCTACACGTCGCGGCTGATCGGCGAGATGATCAGCACGAACGAGAACGCCGTGTCGATCGTGCCCGCCGATATTGCCGAGGAACTCGTGCACTTCGCGGGCGTGGCGATCGTGCCGTACACGCTCGACTGGACGCTGCCGCCGGTGGCGATGTTCACGCGCGCGGGCGTGCTGCGCGATGTCGACGCCACTTTCGGGCAGTCGCTGCGCGAGCTGTATCAGGAGGCGGAGAAGGCGCGGGGTTAAGCCGCTTCCTGCAGCTCGCTTTCCAGCTCTTCCAGCTCCAGGCCGTGCGTACGGTCGTGGTCGAGCAGCTCGCGCACGAGTTCTTCCAGCGTCATGCGCCGCACGCCGTCGCGCAGCCCGCAGCGCAAGCGCTGCTCGGGCGTGAGACGTTTGAGCGAGGTGCAAAGACGGCGCCGCCCTTCGCTGAATTCGCCCATCGCGGCGGCGAGATCCTGCTTCATGTATTCGCGTTCTTCCGCGATCGCCGTGCCGTCCACCGATGCGATTTCCGGCAGCTGAGCCTTGCGTACGACGCTGAAGCGCTCGGCGAAAACGGCGTCGAGATCGCGCAAATGGCATGCGTGTTCGAGCAACGAGAAGCCCGTGCCGCCTGGCCGGCGCCCCCATTGGTTCGTGGGCACGCGCTTGACGAGCGCCTCGAAGCGTTCCGGCATGGTTGCGAGCGCTTCGATCACCGCTTCGAACGGCAAGACGACCGGCTGCGCGCTGAACACGGCGCCATAGCTGAACAGTGCCCCGCTCACGCGGCCGCGCGCCTGCGCGACTTCGTGGCCGTGGCGGCGCATCACCTCGGCAACCAGCGCGCCGCAGTACTGGCGCGCTGTGGTGTCTGCGCCGATTTCCGGAAACTTCTGCGCGATCTCCTCGGCCACGGCGGCAATCGCCGCCACGCCGACGCGCGAGAGCACCGCGTACTCCACATAGCGCCCAGGCGCGTCGATCAAGGCTTCCAGCTGGCTGGCGAGCGGCGTCGCCTTGAAACGGTCGAAGCGTGAATGCACGTTGCCTCCTAACGGCTCGAATCATAACGTATCAAAACGATACGTTACAAAACGCGAAGACGCAAGTGCTTGAACGCAAACGGGCGCAGGCTCGATCGCTGCGACGATTTAGGTGTTTACCCGTAATCGTATTGTCAGCTGGTTATCGGTATGCCGATAATACTCTCATGGATGTGAAAACTGCAGTGCGCGTCTTCGACGTGATCAACCTCTTTGCCGAAGTCCGGCAACCGATGATCTACAGCGAGATTGCGCGTCGAACCGAGATCCCGCTGTCGAGCTGCCACGCGCTGTTGCAGACGATGGTGGCCAAAGGCTATCTGTACGCGCCGGGCGTGAAGGCGGGCTACTACCCCACGCAGCGTCTCTTGCACGTGGCGCGCGACATCTGCAGCGAGGACCCGCTCACGCTGATGTTTCAGCCGCTGCTTTCGGCGTTGCGCGACGCGACCGGCGAAACCGCCGCGCTCGCCACGCTTGCGGGCAACCGCGTGGTCTATCTCGACGTCATGGAGTCGCGCCAGAAGATCCGCTACAGCGACGAGCCGGGCGGCTTCATGACGATTGCGAGCGCCGCGGGCAAGGCGCTGCTCGGCGCGCTCGCCCCGGCCGCGCGCCGCAAACTGCTCGACAGCTGCGAGCCGCAGCTGCACTCGGCCAACGGCGCGGTGATCGACCGCGGTGCGTTCGAGCGCGACGTCGAGCAGGGCGTGACGGACGGCTGGCATCGCTCGACGGGCGAGAGCGTGGAGGACGTAGCCGGCCTCGCGCGCGGTTTCCTGATTCATGGCGAGGCGTTTGCGCTCGTCATCGGCGCGCCCAAGGCGCGTCTTCTCAAGAACGAGCAGCACGCCGTGAAGGCGCTGCTCGAGGTGTACGCGCAAATTCCGCCAACGCTGCTGGCCGCGTGAGGCACATCGAGCGCCTCGGGCGCTGAATGCAGCGAGGCGCGTAGCGCGAAATTCCTGAAGTGGAGGGTCAAGCATGCGTTGGAAGAACCGGCCGGAAGGCTCGAACTGGGGCGACTTCGGTCCCGACGATCAATTGGGGCGCCCCAATCTCATTGGCGCCGAGCAGGTGCTCAAGGGCGCGCAGGAAATTCGCGCGGGTCTCACGTTCACCCTTTCGCTGCCGCTCGACTTTCCCGGCGACAGCAAGCTCAACGTGCGCCGCCATCCGCCGGTGCTGCGTCCCACCTTCCGCGACGGCCTGCCCTATGTGAACTTCCCGTTCGCTCGCAACGAAGCGGGTGCGACCGACGTGGTGAGCGACGATCAGGTGCTGCTCTCGCTCCAGTACTCCACGCAGTGGGATTCGCTCGCGCACGTGGGCGCACGCTTCGACGCCAACGGCGACGGCGTGGCCGAGAGCGTCTACTACAACGGCTATCGCGCTAACGTGGACGTGGTCGGCCCGATGGAATATCGCGCGGACGACAACTTCGCGCCTCACGCGTGCGGCGGCGAGCATAGCCATGCCGATGTGCTCGGCATCGAGCATCTTGCCGTGAAGGGCATGCAAGGCCGCGGCGTGCTGATCGATTTCGCCGCGCATTTTGGCCGTGAGTTTCGCACCGTGGGCTACGACGACCTGATGCGCGTGATCGAGGCCGACGGCGTGGAAGTCGAGCGCGGCGACATGCTCGTGCTGCGCACCGGCTTCGCGGAGATGGTGCTCGAAATGAACCGCCAGCCCGACGAAGCCGTGTTGTCGAGCCACTGCAGCGCACTCGACGGGCGCGACGAGCGCCTGCTGCAATGGATCACCGATTCGGGCATCGCGGCGCTCGCCGCCGACAACTACGCCGTCGAACGCTATCCCGCGCGCGCGCCCGCCACACCCGGCGATCACCCGCTCATGCCGCTGCATCACCACTGCCTGTTCAAGCTCGGCCTGCCGCTGGGCGAGCTCTGGTACTTGCGCGATCTCGCCCAGTGGCTGCGCGAGCACCAGCGCTCGCGCTTCATGCTCACCGCGCCGCCGCTGCGGCTGCCGGGCGCCATGGGCTCGCCCGTCACGCCTGTCGCCACGGTTTGACGAACTGCTTCGCTTTCCTCTGTTTTATCCGTATTCCCGAAAGACATGGCTAAAGAAAGAGTCTTGATTACCGGCGGCGCTGCCGGCATCGGCGCCGCCTGCGCCGCGCGCTGCGAGGCCGACGGCTACGAGGCCGTTGTGATCGACCGCGTGGGCGACGGCATCATCGCCGATCTCTCCGACATCGAGGCCACGGCAGCCGCGCTCGCCCGCGCGCTCAAAGGCGGCCCGATCACGCGCCTCATCAACAACGTGGGCGTGGTCCTGCCCAACGACGCCGAGCACCAGTCGCTCGAAGAACTCGAACGCGCATGGTCGCTGAACGTGCGCTGCGCGCAGCAGTGCATGCAGGCGCTGTTGCCCGGCATGAAGGCCGCGGGCTTCGGGCGCATCGTCAACATGTCGTCGCGCGCCGCGCTCGGTAAAGAGCTGCGTACGGCCTATTCGGCCACCAAGGCCGCGTTGATCGGCATGACGCGCGTATGGGCGCTCGAACTCGGCGCACTCGGCGTGACCGCGAATGCCATTGGCCCGGGTCCGATCCGCACCGAACTGTTCGACCGCGCCAACCCGCCCGGCGCGCCGCGCACCGAAGCGATCATCAACGCCGTGCCCGTCAAGCGCGTAGGCACGCCCGACGATGTCGCGCACGCGGCCTCGTATCTGCTCGACGCGCGCAGCGGCTTCGTGACCGGCCAGGTGCTCTACGTGTGCGGCGGCATGACCGTCGGCGTCGCGGGAGTTTGACGATGGCGGCTCCCCAAACGCCTGTGCAAGCCTGCGAACCACGACGCGCCGGCATTATCGGCGCGGGCAGCATCGGCGTGGCGTTCGCGATCTGCTTTGCGCGGGCCGGCTGGCGCGTGCGCCTCTACGATCCCGACGTCGCACGCCGCGCCGCGGCGCGTGCAGAGATTGCGCTGCGTCTCGACGATCTCACGCAATACGCCCTGCTCGACGAAAGCGCGCAGGCAATCGCCGCGCGCGTCACGATCGTCGAGACGCTCGAAGCCGCCGTGGCGCAAACCGATCTCGTGCAGGAATGCGCACCCGAGCGCGCCGAACTCAAGCGCGAGCTCTTCGCGCAGCTCGACCGCGCCGCGCCGCCCGAAGCGATTCTCGCGAGCGCTTCGTCGTTTCTCGCGGCCTCGAAATTCGTCGACGCTACGCTGCCCGGTCGCGCGCGCTGCCTCGTCGCCCATCCCGGCAACCCGCCCTACCTCGTGCCCGTGATCGAGGTCGTGCCCGCACCGTTCACGTCCGAAGCGGCGGCCGCGCGCGCAATCGCGCTCTACGCCGAAGCGGGAATGAAGCCCGTGCGCGTGAAGCACGAAGTGGAAGGCTTCATCTTCAACCGCCTGCAAGGCGCCGTGCTGCGCGAAGCGTATTGCCTCGTGCGCGACGGCGTGGCGTCGGTGGAAGACATCGACACCGTGATGCGCGAAGGCCTCGGCCCGCGCTGGTCGGTGATCGGCCCATTCGAGACCGTCGATCTGAACACACGCGGCGGCATCGCCTCGCATGCGCAGAAGATGGGCCCTTCGTACGCACGCATGGGCGCCGAACGCGGCCAGCACGACCCGTGGACGCCCGAACTCGTCGCCCAGGTCGAGGCGGCGAGGCGCGCGGCGCTGCCGCTCGATCAATGGGACGAGCGTGTGGGCTGGCGCGACCGCCAGCTCATGCATCTCGCCCGCCATCGCAAGACCCAAAGCCACGACGACTCATAAGCGCGTCCAACGCGCGCCGAGAGCCGAAGAGACCCGACAACTACTACGATTCAAATAGAGACACTTCCATGCAGAAAGTCACCGCTTTCTTTACCGAGCTGATGCGCCGGTATTTGCCCGATCCGTTCGTGTTCGCGATCGGCCTCACCTTGCTGACCATGGCCCTTGCCGTGATCGTGCAGGGACAAGCCGTCACGGCGCTCACCACGAGCTGGGGCAAGGGCTTCTGGGCGCTGCTCGCGTTCACCACGCAAATGGCGGTGATTCTCGCGATGGGCTACGTGCTCGCGACCGCCCCGCTCACCGACCGCTTTCTGAACCGCCTGGTGGCGCGCGTGAACGATCCGCGCATGGCGATCGTCGTCGCCACGCTGGTGGGCGGCATCGGCAGCTATCTGAACTGGGGCTTCGGCCTCGTGGTGGGCGGCATCGTCGCGCGCAAGCTCGCGCTGCGTGTGAAAGGCGTGCACTACCCGCTCATCATCGCTTCGGCGTATAGCGGCTTTACGCTCTACGGCCTCGGGCTTTCGGCCAGCATTCCCGTGCTGATCTCCACCAAGGGCCATCCACTCGAAGGGCAAATGGGCGTCATTCCGCTCTCCGAAACGATCTTCTCGCCCACCATGCTCATCACGAGCCTCGTGACCCTCATCACGCTGCCGCTGCTGAACGCATGGCTGCACCCCAAGCCCGGTCAGCCGATCAAGGAAATCGACCGCGCCCAGGAAGAAAAGCAGCAGAAGGCCGCGGCGCTCGGCGTGGATCTCGACGAAGGCAACACGCTCGCCAACCGCCTGAACAACAGCCGTCTGCTGAGCTACGTGATCGGCCTGATCGGCATGGGCTATGTCGCGCTGCACTTCGTGCAGGGCGGCTCGATCGACCTGAACCTCATCAACTTCTTCATCCTGTTCCTCGGCATCCTGCTGCTCGGCACGCCGATCCGCTATGTTGAGAAACTCAACGAAGGCATTCGCACGATCAGCGGCATCATTCTGCAGTACCCGTTCTACGCGGGCATCATGGCGATCATGGCGTCTTCGGGTCTCGTCAATACGTTTTCCGAAGCCTTCGTGAAGATCGCGACGCCGGCCACGCTGCCGTTCTGGGGCTTGATCAGCTCGTTCGTCATCAACTTCTTCGCGCCTTCGGGCGGCGGCCACTGGGTCATCCAGGGACCGTTCATGATCGAAGCGGCGAAGACCATCGGCGCCTCCGTGGGCCATACCTCCACGGCCGTGATGCTCGGCAATGCCTGGAACGACCTCGTGCAGCCGTTCTGGATCTTGCCCGCCCTCGCGCTTTCGAAGCTCAAGCTCAAGGACATCATGGGCTACACGGTCATCATGATGTTCTGGATCGGCATCGTGTATTCGGTTGCGATTCTCGCCTGGGGCTGATTGGCTCTTATCGGCGCCCCTTACTGAACCCCATCCTCACCGGAGACTATCCATGCTGTTTCTCGTGCACATGCAGGTGCAGATTCCGCACGGCACCGACGCCGCCTTCGCCGACGCCCTCAAGGCCGAGGAAAAAGCGTTTTCGCAGAAGCTGCAACGAGAAGGCAAGTGGCGCCACCTGTGGCGCGTGGCCGGCGAATACGCGAATTACAGCGTGTTCGATGTCGAATCGAACGACGAACTCCATACGCTGCTTACCGCGTTGCCGCTCTTCCCGTTCCTGAAGATCAGCGTGACGCCGCTCGCCCAGCATCCGTCGGCCATCGTGCCCAACTGAGAGGAACGCGCCATGCCTTTTCTGATCGAAACGTTCGACAAGCCCGGTCACGCCGAAGTGCGGACACGCGAGCGCGATGCGCATCTGGCGTTTCTCGCGCAAAACAAGGCCCTGTTGCTGGCCTGCGGCGCGAAGCTCAACGACGACGGCAGCAGCGCAGGCGGCGGCATCTATATCGTCGACCTCGAAACCCGCGAGGAAGCCGAACGCTTCATCGCGCAGGATCCGTTCACGCACGTCGGCCTGTTCGAGAGCGTGAAGATCGTGCGCTGGCGCAAGGCCTATATCGACGGGACGTCCTTCCTGTAAGCGCTACGCGCCTGCAGTCGCGCGACCATTCAGTTCGTTTTCGACCCTCGACGGCGCCGTGCTCCCCTGTGCGGCGCCGTGTTGGCCCGGCGTGTGCCTCCGCACGCCGGGCCGTTTTTCCTTCCCGCCCGGTTGGGCGCCCCCGCCGGGCACATCGATTGCTGGACAGGTGCGCTGTCGTCCATCGAGCAGCGCGGCCCATGTGGCGGCGCCTTCACGCGAGGAGGAAACCGATCATGCTAAAAATGGCCCTGTTCTTTGCCGTGATCGCCGTGATCGCGGCCCTGTTTGGCTTCACGGGGATTGCGGCCGGCGCGGCCGCGATTGCGAAGATCCTGTTCTTTATCTTTGTGGTGCTGTGCGTGGTGTTCCTCGTGATCGCGCTCGTGGTGACGAAGAAGATCGTCGATTGACCGAAGCGCGAACGACGCCCGGGGCGCCGGCGCTGCCTTGGGCCCCATCAAGCCGCACCCGCGCACGGGAAGCCGTGGCATCTATGGTTGACTTATCAACAAAATATGGCGACGCGATTTTCCCATGAACCGAACGTATCAAGAACCTGAACGAAGTTTCATTTTAGGGGCCATTTTCGACACGTTCGCGTAATCGCCCTCGCCTAAATTTCCGGTTCCGCCACACACGAAGCATTCTCCTTCTCAACGGAACCGAAATGAAAAAAGCGTTGTTGAATCTCCTCGCGCTCGCGGCGGCCGCCGCCTGCACGAGCGCTCACGCACAAAGCAGCGTGACGCTCTACGGCACGGTCGATGCGGGCCTCGACTACGTCAGCAATCAGAAGTCGCCCACGGATCATGGCACGACGTGGGGCATGCAGTCCGGCAACGTGAGCACGAGCCGCTGGGGCCTGCGTGGCACGGAAGACCTGGGCGGCGGCCTCAA
Source organism: Paraburkholderia sp. EG286B (assembly GCF_040965655.1). Taxonomy (NCBI): domain Bacteria; kingdom Pseudomonadati; phylum Pseudomonadota; class Betaproteobacteria; order Burkholderiales; family Burkholderiaceae; genus Paraburkholderia; species Paraburkholderia sp. EG286B. The sequence continues at coordinate 429,255 of NZ_JBFRCF010000001.1, forward strand.
GGCGATCTTCGACCTCGAGAACGGTTTCTCGGTCGTCAACGGCAAGGGCTCCAACGGCGGTTATCTGTTCGGCCGGCAGGCGTGGCTGGGTCTCTCCAGCGACCAGTACGGCACCCTCACGCTCGGGCGCCAGTACGACGCGCTCGTGGACATGGTCGCGCCCATGTCGGCCACGGGCTCCGGCTTCGGCGGCAATATCGCGATGCACCCGTTCGACAACGACAACCTCAACAACGACGTGCGCATGAACAACGCCGTCAAGTTCCGCAGCGCAACCTACGCGGGCTTCCAGGTGGAAGGCGCCTACGCGTTCAGCAACCAGGGCGGCGGCTTCGCGAACAATAACGCCTACACGATGGGCGCTTCGTGGAACGGCGGCCCGATCGACCTGGCCGTGGCGTACTTCCAGGGCAACGAGCCCGGTTCGACCACCAACGGCGCGCTGAGCGCCGGCAGCGGCACCGACAACGATCCGATGTTCGTGGCGGCACGCACGCGCACGCTCGGTGCGGGCGGCAGCTATACGATCGGGCCGGCGAAGGTGGGCCTCGTGTTCACGCGCACGATGGTCGCCGAGCCCACGCAGATCGCCCAGGGCGGCTCGCTCAATGCGTTCGACGCCGACTACCTGACGTTCAATAACTTCGAAGTGAACGGGCGTTACGCGCTCACGCCGCAACTGAGCCTGGGCGGCACCTATACGTATACGGACGGGTCGGTCAGCCGTGCGGAGGGCAACGCGTCGCCGCACTGGAACCAGTTCATGCTGCAAGCCGACTACGCGCTGAGCCGCCGCACCGACGTGTATCTGGAAGGCGTCTATCAGCGCGTTTCGGGCGCGCAAGGGATTCCGGTGCTCGGCAATGCGTCGATCTACAACCTCGCGGCTTCGTCCAGCAATACGCAGGCGGTCGTCGCGGCAGGCATGCGCCTGAAGTTCTAAGCCCATGCTTAACGGCTAGGCGAGGGCCGCGCGATCCAAGCGCGGCCCGTCGTGCTGCGTAAAATAAGGGCAGTGTCATCGCCAGGTCATGCAAGCGCGCCATCGTTGCGCAGACACTCACCCTGCGATGCTTGCGCCCGCGCGCGTCAGTCATGCAAGTCCGCCAGCGCAGGCTTCGCCTTCTGCTCCCGAGGCGAGACGACATGACGAATAAAGACATCCCCGAGAATGCATCCACCGAAAGCGGCGCCAGTGTCTCGCGCCGCGGCTTCCTCAAGCTTGCCGGCGCTTCCGGCTTCGCGAGCGCGGCCGGCGCTTTCGCGGGCAGTGCGAAAGCCGACGCCGCCACACCCGACGGCACGCCCGAGCAGATCCACCTCACCTGGGGCGAAGACCCGACACGCGAAGTCGTCGTTTCGTGGGCATCGCTCGCCTCCTCCACGAATCCGCGCGTGATCTACAGCGCCGATCGCGGCAAACGCGAGACGGTGCACGCCATTCAACGCACCTATACCGACGGGCTCACCGGCGTCGTCGTCTTCACGTATCACGCGCGGCTGCATGGGCTGGACCCGGCCACCACCTACCGCTATGAAGTCACCGCCGATAACGACAGCCACGCGGGCAGCCCGTTTTCGTCGAGCTTCACCACGGCGCCGCGCGGGCGCGCCAAGTTCCGCTTCACGAGCTACGGCGACCTCGCCACGCCGAACACGGGCTGGGTGCTGTCGTCGCCGCAAAGCCGCTTCGCCGTCGAGGCCGTGGAGCGCTTCCAGCCGCTCTTTCATCTGCTCAATGGCGACCTCTGCTACGCGAACCTGAATCCCGCGCACCAGACCGACGTGTGGCGCGACTTCGGCAACAACAATCAGACGTCGTCCGCGAATCGTCCGTGGATGCCTTGCCCCGGCAATCACGAGATCGAGTTCTACAACGGCCCGCAGGGTCTGAATTCGTATCTCACGCGCTATACGCTGCCGCATAACGGCACGCAGTTTTCGGGCCGCTGGTACAGCTTCCGCGTGAGCAACGTGCTGTTCGTCTCGCTCGACGCCGACGACGTGGTCTACCAGGACGCCGCCGCGTTCGTGGCCGGCCCGTCGCCGCTCGTGCCCGCGGCGAGCACGGGCAACGCGCCGGTTCAGCCGGGCACGTCGTTCTACGTGCGCGGCTACAGCAACGGCGTGCAGACGCGCTGGTTAGAGCAAACCCTGAAGCTGGCAAGAGAGGACGACGATATCGACTGGATCGTGGTGCAGATGCACCAGGACGCGCTCAGTTCGTCGAAGACTGGCAACGGCTCGGACAAGGGCATACGCGAAGCGTGGCTGCCCCTCTTCGACCGCTATGGCGTGGACCTCGTGGTGTGCGGCCACGATCACGACTACGAGCGCAGCTACCCGGTGCGCGGCTGCAATCATCACGCGGGCGTCGATGCGAAGACCGGCGCGAGCGTCGACACGCTTCAGCCGCGTCCCGTCACGCACGCCCAAGGCACGGGCAACACCTTCGACACGAGCCACGGCACGATCCACCTGATCCTCGGCGGCGGCGGCACGAGCGCGCCGCTCGACGTGTATGGCGTGGACGCCGGCAACGGCAATCCGCAGGCCCAGGTGTTCACGAAGCCCAACCACCCGGTGGCGGGCACGACCGCGGGCACGTTCGCACGCCCCACGGCGGATGCGCTCGAAGACGCGATCTGGTCGGCGCAGCGCGATACGGGCACGGGCTACGGCATTGCGGTGTTCGACGTCGATCCCGGCTCGCACGGCGGCAAGACGACGATCACGATGAACTACTATCACGCGCCCGGTGCGGATCAAACGCCGACCGGCAATTATGAGTTGTTCGAAACGATTACGCTGGCGAAGTCACGCTAAGCGAACCGCGCGGGGCGCTTTCGCCCCGTTTCGCATTCAGACTGCGAGCGCGGCTTCTTCCGCTTCCCGCACCGCGACCGCACCGCCCGCGAGCCGCCGGTAACGCGACAGCGCCCACAGCGGGAAATAGGCCGTGTACCCGTGATACTTGAGGTAGTAAATGCGCGGGAACCCCGGCGCATTGTGCGAGCGATGCCACCAGAATCCGTCTTCCTGCTGCACGGATAGCAGATACGCCACGCCGCGCCGCACCGACTCGGATTCCCAGTCGCCGAAGGCCATTTGCGCGAGCAGCGCCCATGCGGTGAAGTTCGACGCGCTTTCGCCGCCGTTGGTGCCGGCAAGACGCGGGTCGAGATAGCTGTCGTTGGTCTCGCCCCAGCCGCCATCGGCATGCTGGCGTGCGCGCAGCCAGGCGAGCGCGCGTGCGATGTACGGCTGATTTGGGTCTTCGCCCGCGAGCGCGAGACCCGCCAGCACGCTCCACGTGCCGTAGATGTAGTTGGTGCCCCAGCGGCCCCACCAGCTGCCGTCGGCGCGCTGGGTGGCCTTCACGTACTGAATGGCGCGCGCGAGCGCGGCCTTGTCCTCCTCGCGGCCCGTCACGCCGAAGCACAGCAGCACGCGGCCCGACACGTCTTCGGTAGGCGGGTCGAGCAAGGCGCCGTGATCCGCGAAGGGGATCGCGTTCAGATAGAGACGGTCGCAATCGGCGTCGAAGGCTCCGAAGCCGCCGTTGCGCGATTGCAGGCCGCGCATCCAGTCGAGCGCGCGCGCGACGCGCGCCGCATACGGGTCCACGCCCGTTTTGCGCGCCTCCCCAAGGCCGCGCCGATGGAGCATGGCGGCGACCACGGCCGTATCGTCGATGTCGGGATAGTACGGGTTCTCGTACTGAAAGGCCCAGCCGCCAACCGGCGTGTCGGGCTGCGCGTTCTCGATCCAGTCGCCGCGCACGTCCTCCACCTGGCGCTCGGCAATCCAGTCGTACGCGCGCGCAATGCGCTGCTGCAGTTCCGTGTCGCTGATCGCGGCCGACGCCGGATCGGCGGGCGCGACCGTGCGCGCCTGCTCGAGCGCCATCGTGCTCCACGCCGTGTCCCACACCGGCGAGAGACACGGCTGGCAATACACGCTGCCGTCCGGGCGCTCGACGAGCAGCTTTTCCAGCGCATTCTCGCAATCGCGGCGCAACGGATGATCCTCAGGATACCCAAGCACCTGCATCATCTGGTAGCTGTAGACGATTGGCGGAAAGATGCCGCCCATGCCGTCCTCGCCGTTCATGCGCTCGGCGCACCAGGCCTCGGCGTGCTTCATGGCACGTTGGCGCAGCGCGCGCGGCAGCAGCGGCTCGAGATGGCGCAGCGCGCGGTCAGCCGCGAGAAAGAACCGCCGGATGCCCTTGCCGCGCGCAAAGTATTCGCGCTCCTCGTCGGGGGGCGTCACGAACAGTTCGGCGATCGACACGTCATGCGGATTGGCCGCGCGCGCCTTCAGCGAACAGAGCGCGAGCAGTGGCACCATGGTCGTGCGCGCCCAGTAGGCGACCTTGTACATCGAAATGGGCACCCACCTGGGGAACAGCACGAATTCGATCGGCATGAACGGCGTGGCGCGCCATGGCACCTGACCGAAGGTGGCGAGCAGAATGCGCGTAAACACGTTGGACTTCGCCGCGCCGCCGAGCTTCAGAATGGTCTCCCGCGCACGCACCATGTGTGGCGCATTCGCCGAATCCCCCGCCGCCTTCAGCGCGAAGTACGCCTTCACGCTGCACGAGACATCGGGCGCGCCATCCACGTAGAGGTCCCATGCGCCGTGCGTTTGCAAACGCTGGATCGCGCGCAGATAGCGCGCCATCTTCTCCTGACGCACCACGTCGATCTTGCCCATGAAATGCATCATGAGGATGTATTCGGCGGTGATCGTAGCGTCCGATTCGAGTTCGAAGCACCAGCTTCCATCGGCGTCCTGCTCTCGCACGAGCGCCTCGCGGCCGCGAACGATCGAGGCGTCGAGCGTCGCCATGGCGGCTGCAGAGGCGGTAAAAGGCGGGTTGGAATTTTTCATCGGCGGATCATACCATCCGTACGGAATGTTTAGCAGCGACGCCTGCAATGGTATGATCGCCGCCATGAAAGACTCCTCCGTCAAGGCGCCCGCGCGCGCGACAAGGTGCAGCGCGAAGGCGGCTGACGCAGTGGCCCCCTCGGCTCCACCGGCCTCTCCGGCCCCGAAGTCCCGTTCCCCACGCAAGGACGCGGCGCCCGCCGCCGGCACGCGCCGCAAGAAAGCCCCGGTCCAGGTGCGCGCGCAGTTGCTGCAAGCGGCTTCCGATATCGCCACCGATCAAGGCGTGCCCGCCGTGACGCTCGATGCCGTGGCCGAACGCGCGGGCGTGACCAAGGGCGCGCTGCAGTATCACTTCGCCAACAAGCAGGGCTTGCTCGATGCCCTCTTCGAGCAGACGCTCACGCGCTTCGAGCAGCAGATGCACACGCGCATCGACGAAGGCGTGGCGCAGGGCGCGCCGAAACACGGCGCCGCCGCGCGCGCCTACCTGCACACCACGCTCGACGAAACGAGCCCTGCCGCCAGCACCAACGTGCTGCGCGTGCTGGTGGCCGCGATGATGACGGACCCCGCGATTCGCGAGCGCTACGCCGCGCCCATGCGCAAGTGGACGCGCCCCGACCCGCTGCCGCTCGAAGCCGCCGCGCGGCTCATGATCTGCCGGCTCGCGGCGGACGGCCTGTGGATCTCCGACCTGCTCGGCTACCAGAACATGCCGCCGCGCCTGCGCGCCGAAGTCGTGCGACAGCTGGAGCAACTGGCGCTCGTGAAAGACTGAAGAAAGCACGCGCCAGGGTTCCCCCGGAGCGCCGCGCATTCACGCCCGGCGCACTATGCCGAAATCGTCACCGCGCATGGGTCGTTCGAGCAAGACGGCCAAAATGGCGCGACCTACGATTGTCGCCATGAAAACCCTGACCGTTATCGACTCCCACACGGGCGGCGAGCCCACGCGCCTCGTGATCGCCGGCGGCCCCGAGCTGGGCCGCGGCCCGCTCGCCGAACGCCTCGCCGTATTCCGTCGCGACTTCGACCGCGTGCGCGCGGGCGTCGTCAACGAGCCGCGCGGCTCCGACGTGATGGTCGGCGCGTTGCTATGCGAGCCGCATGATCCGTCCTGTTCCGCGGGCGTGATCTTCTTCAACAACGTCGGCTTTCTCGGCATGTGCGGGCACGGCACCATCGGCCTCATCGCCTCGCTCGCGCATCTCGGGCGCATCGCGCCCGGCGTGCATCGCATCGAAACGCCGGTCGGCAACGTCGAAGCCGAACTGCACGCCGACGGCAGCGTCACCGTGCGCAACGTGCCGGCGTATCGCTACCGACAGGCCGTGCCGCTCGACGTGCCCGGCTACGGCCGCGTACACGGCGATATCGCCTGGGGCGGCAACTGGTTCTTCCTCGTCGCCGACCACAACCTGACGCTCGAAGCGCGCAACGTCGAAGCGCTCACCGAAGCCACGTGGGCCATGCGCCAGGCGCTCGAGGCGAACGGCATTACCGGCGCGGACGGCGCGCCGATCGACCATATCGAACTGTTCGCGCACCCGGACGTCGCGGGCATCGACAGCCGCAATTTCGTGCTGTGTCCCGGCAAGGCCTATGACCGTTCGCCGTGCGGCACCGGCACGAGCGCGAAGGTCGCGTGCCTCGCCGCGGACGGCAAGCTCGCGCCCGGCGCGCAGTGGCGCCAGGAAAGCATCATCGGCAGCGTGTTCGAAGCCTGCTATGAAATCACGCCCGAACTCCCCGCCGGGCATATTCGCCCGAGCATACGCGGCAGCGCGCATATCAGCGCGGAGTCCAAACTGATTTTCTCCGATGACGATCCGTTCGCGTGGGGCATTCCCGCGTGATGCAAGGGTCGAGCGGTCAATACGATGTCGTCGTGATCGGCGCAGGCATCGTGGGCGCGGCTTGCGCGCACGAACTCGCGGCGCAGGGCCTGAACGTGCTCGTCATCGAGCGCGCCGGCATAGGCGGCGGCGTGACGGCCGCCGGCATGGGCCACCTCGTCGTGATGGACGACACGCCCGCCGAATTCGCGCTGAGCGCGTGGTCGCTGGCGCTGTGGCACGCGCTGGCGCCGCGTCTCGACGCGCGCCATGCGTTCCTGCGCTGCGGCACGCTCTGGGTCGCCGCCGACGAAGAAGAACTGGCGCTCGCGCAGACGCGTCAGCAGGCGCTGCAACGCCAGGGCGTGGCGTGCTCGATGCTGGACGCGCGCCAGTTGCGCGAAGCGGAGCCGGGGCTGCGCAAGGGCCTCGTGGGCGGCATGATCGTCGACAACGACGCCGTGGTTTACGCGCCGGCCGTAGCCGCATGGCTGCTCGAGCAGCCCGTTAGCGGCCGCTTGACCTGCCGCACGCAAACGCAGGTCGCACGTATCGATCGCGCGGGCGTGCACTTCGCCGATGGCGAGGTCGTCGGCGCGGGCGCAGTCTTGATCGCGAACGGCCTGGCGGCGCTCGATTTGCTGCCGCGCCTGCCGCTCCAGGCGAAGAAGGGACACCTGCTCATTACCGACCGCTATCCCGGCACGATTCGCCATCAGATTCTCGAACTCGGCTACATCAAGAGCGCGCACAACGCGAGCGGCACCTCGGTGGCGTTCAACGTGCAGCCGCGGCCGACCGGGCAATTGCTGATCGGCTCGTCGCGCCAGTTCGACACTACCGACCCCGCCGTCGAGCCGGCGATCCTCGCGCGCATGCTGCGCCGCGCCGCCGAATATCTGCCGCAACTGCCCGCCCTCAACGCGATTCGCGCATGGACGGGCTTTCGCCCGGCATCGAGCGACGGCATGCCGCTGATCGGCCCCGCGGCCTCGTTCGCCGACGACGACAGCCATCCGTCCACGTGGCTCGCCACCGGACACGAGGGCCTCGGCGTCACCACGGCGCTCGGCACCGCGAAGCTGATTGCTGCGCAAATGCTCGAACGCGCCGCCGAGATCGACGCGACGCCCTATCTCCCCGCGCGCTTCGCTGACCAGGGGGCCGTGCATGCCTGAAGCCAATACGACGTTGACGATCGACGGGCGCAAGGTGGGCGTCGCGCCGGGCAGCTCGGTTGCCGCCGCCATCGCCATTGCCGCACATGCGGAACATGCGGCGCCCGTCACGCGGCGCTCGGTGAGCGGCACGCTGCGCGGGCCGTTGTGCGGCATGGGCATCTGCCAGGAATGCCGCGTCACCATCGACGGCGTGCCGCATCGGCTTGCCTGCCAGACGGTTTGCGTCGCGGGCATGAAGGTCGTCACCGGGAATGCGGCACCATGAAGTTCGATATCCTGATCATCGGCGCCGGACCGGCCGGATTGAACGCCGCGCGCATCGCCGCCGAGGCGGGCGCGAGCGTCGGCATCGTCGACGACAATGCCCTGCCCGGCGGCCAGATCTGGCGTCAGGGTCCCGGTCATCGCGCCACTGGCCCCGCGCGCATCGTGCTCGACGCCCTCGCCGCACGCACCAACGTCACGCTGCTGAGCGCAACCCGCATCGTGCAGGCGCTGCCCGCGCGGCAACTGCTCGCCGAGAGCCCCGACCGTGCGCTCACGCTCGCTTACGGCAAGCTCATCGTCGCCTCGGGCGCGCGCGAGCGCTTCCTGCCCTATCCCGGCTGGACCTTGCCGGGCGTCACGGGCGCGGGCGGCTTGCAGGCGCTCATCATGGGCGGCATGCCCGTGCGCGGCGAACGCATCGTCATCGCGGGCAGCGGGCCGCTGCTGTGGGCCGCCGCCGTGACCGCGCGCCAGCATGGCGCAACGATCGCCGCGATCGTTGAGCAGGCGCCGCCCCAGGCGGTGCGTCGCTTCGCGGCAGGCCTCGTCCATACTCCCGCGAAGCTCGTGCAGGCGCTGCGCATGCGCTTCGACTTGCGCGCCACGCCTTACTGGTGCGATGCCTACGTTGCCGAAGCCATCGGCACGACGCGCGTGACCCAGGCGCGCGTGCGGCGCGGCAACGACGACGTGCTGGTCGATTGCGACCGGATCGCGTGCGCCTATGGCCTCGTGCCGAATACGGGCCTCGGCGCGGCGCTGGATTGCCGCCTCGAAACCCATGCGGGCTCTCCCGCCATCGCCGTGAACGAGTGGCAACAGACCTCCGCCGAAGCCATTTACGCGGCCGGCGAATGCACGGGCGTGGGCGGCATGGAACTCGCAGCAGTGGAAGGACGCATCGCCGCGTACGCCGCGCTCGGCGACCTCGCGAACGCCCGGCGCCTGTCCACCGAACGCGAGCGATACCGCCGTTTCGCCATGCGCCTGCACGCAGCGTTCGAACTCGCCCCCGCGTTGCGGACGCTGCCGCAGCCCGACACTGTGTTCTGCCGTTGCGAGGACGTCGCGTATCGCGACGTTGCGCGCCACGCGTCGTGGCGCGACGCCAAGCTGCAGACGCGCTGCGGCATGGGCCCCTGCCAGGGCAAGATTTGCGGCGAAGCGGCGGCGTTCTGCTTCGGCTGGCCGCAAAACGGCCAGCGCCCGCCGTTCTCGCCGGCGCGCATCGACACCTTGCTGCACGCAGAAACGGCGCAATAGCGCCACAGCCGTTTTTTGTTGCAGATGCGCGCGCGTGCGCAAATCGGCACAATGGTATTTTCCGCCGATCCCGCCCCAGGCGCCTCGCGATGCCCGAACTGGTCCTGCCCGCCGCCCTCGATAACGCCACGTTTGCGCAGATGGTCGCGCATTTCACCATGCTCGAACCGCTGTTCGACGCCATGCCCGACGTGGTGTTCTTCGTGAAGGATCACGAGGCGCGCTACGTGATCGCCAACACCACGCTCGCCGCGCGCTGCGGCTTCAAGGAGAAGCGCGCGCTGCTCGGCAAGACAGCCGAGCAGGTCTTTCCCTCGCGCTTCGGCCACAGCTATACCGCGCAGGACCAGGCCGTGGTGCGGCTCGACAGCAGTCTCATCGACCAGCTCGAACTGCATCTGTATCCGGGCCGGCAGCCGGGCTGGTGTCTCACCTCGAAAGTCCCGCTGCACGACGCGCGCGGCCGCGTGCTGGGCGTGGCGGGCATTTCGCGCGATCTGCAGGCGGCCGAAGGCACGCATCCCGCTTACCAGCGGCTCGCGGTCGCCGCGAAGTACATCCAGGACAACTATGCGCAACCGCTCAAGCTCGCGCACCTGGCGAAGCTCATCAACATGTCGGTGGCGCAGATCGAGCGCTACTTCCACAAGATCTTTCACCTCACGCCCCGCCAGATGCTGCTGAAAACGCGTCTGGACGCGGCCTCGGTGCTGCTCGCGAGCGACCTGAGCATCACCGACATCGCCACGCAGTGCGGTTATAACGATCACAGCGCGTTCACGCGGCAATTCAAGGCCACGGTGGGCGTCACGCCGAGCCAGTACCGCGCGCTGCTGCAAACGCCCGCAAGCGCGCAGACGTCCGGCGCTTGAGCCTCGCGCCCAGGGTTGTCCCTGGACTGCTTTAAGAAAGCGCTGGACTATGCAGATTTCGTCTTTTTGAGGCGCGAAAGGCCCCAAGCGTCAAACCATCTGGACAGCGATACTTCACTCATATTCAACAGGTACCGGCGCGAGCCGCTACGCATTCAAGGAGTGAGTCACAGTGAGCGCTATCCAGTGGAGCGGGGTGTTTCCCGCCGTCAGCACGCAGTTCAAGGCGGACTTCTCGGTCGATATCGACGCCACGCACCGGGTGGTGAGCAATCTCGTCAAGGACGGCGTGTCGGGCCTCGTGGTGTGCGGCACCGTCGGCGAGAACACCTCGCTCGCGACGCATGAAAAGATTGCGGTGATCGAGGCCGCGCGCGACGCGGCAGGCGGCAAGGTGCCGGTGATCGCGGGCATCGCCGAATTCACCACGGAGTTCGCGCGTCAAACCGTGAAAGAAGCGGCGCGCGTGGGCGTGGACGGCGTGATGGTCATGCCGGCGCTCGTGTATTCCTCGAAGCCGCACGAAACGGCCGCGCATTTTCGCGCCGTGGCGTCCAGCACCGACGTGCCGGTGATGGTCTACAACAATCCGCCGATCTACAAGAACGACGTGACGCCCGACATCCTGATCGCTCTTCAGGATTGCGAAAATATCGTCTGCTTCAAGGATTCGTCGGGCGATACGCGCCGCTTCATCGATCTGCGCAACGCCGTGGGCGACCGCTTCGTGCTGTTCGCGGGCCTCGACGACGTGGTGGTCGAGAGCGTCGCGGTGGGCGCGCAAGGCTGGGTCTCGGGCATGTCGAACGTGTTCCCGAAAGAAGGCGAAACGCTGTTCCGCCTCGCCAGGCAAAAGCGCTTTGACGAAGCGCTCGCGCTGTACCGCTGGTTCATGCCGCTGCTGCACCTCGACGCGCGCCCGGACCTCGTGCAATGCATCAAGCTGTGCGAGGAACTGGTGGGCCGCGGCAGCGCGGTCACGCGTCCGCCGCGCCTGCCGCTCGAAGGCGAAGCGCTCGCGCATGTGAAGGCCGTGGTCGAGAAGGCGCTCGCCACGCGCCCCGCCCTGCCGGACGTCGGTCTGTAAGCGTTACGCATTCAGCGCGCCTCTCTCCCAATCTTCATTCGAATCACCGAAACCGGGCCACGTTGGCCCGGTTTGTCTTTTTACACGGGATGCCATGTCCGCCACCATCGTCCTCACGCTCGACGAAGTCTTCACGCTCTCGCGCAACGTGCTGCTGCGGCACGGCATGTCCGAGGCGCACGCCGATGCGATCGCGCGCGTCATCACGCACGGCCAGCGCGACGAATGCCATTCGCATGGCATCTATCGCCTGCTCGTCTGCGCACGTTCGCTTCAGAGCGGCAAGGTCGATGCGCGCGCCGAGCCCACGCTGCGCGATATCGCGCCCGGCGTGCTGGCCGTGGACGCGCACTATGGCTTTTCGCTGCTCGCCTTCGAAACCGGCCTGCCCGTGCTCGCGCAGAAAGCGCGCAGCCAGGGCATCGCGGCGATGGCCATCAATCATTGCTTTCATTTTTCGGCGCTGTGGCCCGAGGTCGAAGCCATCGCGGCGCAAGGGCTCGTAGGCATCGTCACGAATCCGAGCCATAGCTGGGTCGCGCCGGCCGGCGGCACGCGCGGCGTGTTCGGCACGAATCCGCTCGCGTTCGCGTGGCCGCGCGAAGGCGGCCTGCCGTTCGTGTTCGACTTCGCCACGAGCGCGATTGCGCGCGGCGACATCGAACTCCACGCGCGCGAGGGCAAGCCCATTCCGCCGCATTGGGCGCTCGACCGCGACGGCCAGCCCACCACCGACGCGCGCGCCGCGCTGGACGGCGCGATGCAGACGTTCGGCGGCCACAAGGGCTCGGCGCTCGCGGCCATGATCGAGCTGCTCGCGGGCGCGCTGATCGGCGACCTCACGAGCATGGAGTCGCAGGCCTTCGACGGTGGCGCGGGCGCGAGCCCTTGCCATGGCGAACTCGTCATCGCCATCGATCCCCGGCGCTTTGGCGGCGACGGTTACGCAGCCGGCCAGGCGCGCGCCGAGCGGCTGTTCGCCGCCATCACCGACCAGGGCGCGCGCTTGCCGTCGCAGCGCCGTTTCGAGGCGCGCGAGCGCAGCGAACGCGATGGCGTGACGGTGCCGCGCACACTTTATGACGACGTGCTGAAACTCCTCGACTGATTGCCAGGCTCCCTTTCAGCGTGCCGCTTAAGCACCGGTTAAGCCGGGATGAGCGACAATGTAAGGCTGGAAATTGAGGGAGCGAGCGATGCGCCTGTTGCTGGTGGAAGACGACGAAATGATTGCCGAAACGGTGCTCGACTCGATGCGCCGCGAGGGTCATGCCGTCGACTGGGCGCGCGACGGGCGGGAAGCGGAGCTTTCGCTCGACAACGACGTGTACGACCTCGTGCTGCTCGACCTCGGGCTGCCGAAGAAAGACGGGATCGAGGTGCTGAACGGCTACCGCCGCAAGGGCGGCGAAGCGGCCGTGCTGATCCTGACCGCGCGCGACTCGGTGACGGACCGCATCGCCGGGCTCGACGCCGGCGCCGACGACTACCTGATCAAGCCCTTCGATCTCGACGAGCTGGCCGCCCGCACGCGCGCCATGCTCCGCCGGCGCACGGGCCAGAAACAGCCCGTCTACACGCACAGCGGCCTCGCGCTCGACCCCGCCGCGCACGAGGTAACGAAAGACGGCGAAAGCGTCGCGCTCGTGCCGCGCGAATTCGCGCTGCTGCGCGTGCTCATCGAGCAGCCTGCGCGCGTGTTCACGAAGGCCGAACTCGAAGAGCGCATGTACGGCTGGGGCGAAGAAGTCGGCAGCAACGCGATCGAGGTGCACGTGCACAGCTTGCGCCGCAAGATCGGCACCGACCAGATCGTGACCGTGCGCGGCGTGGGCTACCGGCTCAAGAGATCGGAATGAACTCCATCCGCCGCCGCCTGCTGGGCTGGCTCATCTGCGGGTTCGCGGCCGCTTCGCTCGTGGCCGGCTTCGGCATTTTTCACAGTGCGCGCGAAGAAGCGGGCGAGCTGTTCGATTACGAGCTGCATGCCGTGGCGCAATCCATGCCCGCGAGCGCCGCGACGGCACGCGAGGTGGAGCAGTCCGGCCCCGGCTTCGACGAGATCGCCGACGACCGCATTCTCATCCAGATCTGGGACCGCGACGGCAAGCTGGTTTACCGCTCGCAGGAAACGCCCGTGCTGCCGCGCCAGGCCACGGGCTTTCGCACGATCGAGCACGACGAGGTGCATTGGCGCGTGTACGGCATCGCGCAACCGGACCGCTTCGTTCAGGTCGCGCAGCCCATTTCCGTGCGCGACGGGCTGGCGCTGCACCTCGCGCTGCATACGTTGTGGCCGCTCGCCCTGCTCGTGCCGGTGGCCATCGTGCTGCTGCTGTTCGTGGTGACGCGCGGGCTCGCGCCGGTGGGCGCGTTGTCGGCGCTGCTCGCCTCGCGCTCGGCGCATGAGCTGGAGCCGTTGCGCCTCGACGGCTCGGTGCCCGTCGAACTGCGCCCGCTCGTCGTCGCGCTCAACGATCTGCTGGACCGCCTGAATACGGCCTCGCAGGCGCAGCGCACCTTCATCGCCGACGCGGCGCACGAGCTGCGCTCGCCGCTCGCCGCGCTCAAGCTGCAATGGCAGGCGGCGCTGCACGACGGCACGCTCAACGGCGAGCCGCGCACGCTCGAACGCATGCAAACGCGCCTGAACCGCACGATCCGCCTCGTGCAGCAATTGCTCACGCTCGCGCGCGAAGATGCACAGGCGAGCACGCCCGCCACCGTCGTGAGCCTGCGGCGGCTGGGCGAGCAGGCCATCGGCGACTTCTCGCTGCTCGCGGAAGAGAAAGGCATCGACCTGGGCCTCGAGTCGCGGCCGCCCGTGACGCCCGAGTGCATCTGCAACGTGAACGCCGACGCGCACGGCCTGAACACCCTGCTGAACAACCTGCTCGACAACGCGATTCGCTACACGCCGGCAGGCGGCAAGATCGATCTCGTGCTCACGCGTTCGCAGGACGCGCTCGGCTTCGAAGTCATCGATAACGGGCCCGGCATTCCCGAAGCCGATCTCGAACGCGTGCTGGACCGCTTCTTTCGCGGCGATCATGCCCAGGGCACGGGCAGCGGGCTCGGTCTCTCGATCGTGGCGCGCATCGCGCAGCGTCATGGTCTCACGTTCACACTGCGCAACAACCCCGGTGGGCGCGGGCTCACCGCCGCGGTGAGCGGGCTGCCTGTGCACGACAGCCCGGCGGCCAAAACGAATGCGCCCGCGAGCCGAACCGCCCGCGCGACGAGCGATTCGGCCTAAGGCGCAGGCGCGCCCTGCACCAGTTCCAGCACACGATATGCGAACCGCACGCGCGACTCGGTGGGGTGATTGCGGTTGGCGAGAATGACGATGGCCGTCTTGCGCGAAGGCTCGAACGCCAGATAGCCGCCAAAGCCATTGGTCGCGCCCGTCTTGTCGAGCAACGCATCGGGCTGCGGCGGCAGCGGCGGGTTCAACGCCGTGGCCGGGTTGTCCTCCAGCACCATCACGTTCGCGTTGCCTTTCACGAGATCGTTCAGGCCCACCGGCTGCGTGTATTGCTCCCATACGAGGTCCTGAATGAACGGACCCGTGCGGAAATAGCCCACATGCGTGGCCTCCAGCGCGCGCTGCAACTCCGGCTCCACCACGACCTGGCCCAGGTTCGCTTCGAGAAAGCGCAGCATGTCGCGCGTATCCGATTTCACGCCGTAGGCTTCGTCGGCGAGCACGCCGGGATTCAGACGCACCGGCGCGTCCTTGCTGTTGTAGCCCTGCGCATAGGCCGCGCGCTCCGATGCCGGCACGCGGATGAACGTGTGCGCGAGCCCGAGCTTCGGAAAGAGCAGCTTCTCCACGGCATCCGGGTAGCTCATACCGAGCTGCTGCGCCGTGATGCGCGCGAACATGCCGATGCTCGGGTTCGCATAGGTGCGCTGCGTGCCCGCCGGATAGCGCGGCCGCCATGCCACGAGCCACGCCGTCAGCTGTGCGTCGTTCGTGACTTCATCGGGCACCTGCAGCGGGAAGCCGCCGCCCGTGTGCGTACCGAGATTGACGAGCGTAAGCGCGCCGAACGGCGTGCCGCGCATCTCGGGCAGATAGGTGCTCACCGGCGCATCGAGCGAGAGCTTGCCGTTCACCTGCGCCCACCCGGCGAGGGTGGCCGCAAACGTCTTGCTCATCGAGCCGAGTTCGAACAGCGTTTCATTCGTGACCGACGCGCCCGTTTCCTTCGATGCGACGCCGAAGTTGTAGAAGCGCTCCGTGCCGTTCACGGCGACGCCAATCGCGAGACCTGGGATGCCGTTCTCGCGCATGAACGCGAGCGCAGCTTCGCGGATTTGTGCGTCGCTGCCGGTGGCGGGTTCAGCGGCAAAGGCAGGGGTGTTGAGCGTGATGGCGAACAGTAGAACGCCCGCACAGCCCCTTACGAGTGAACGAAGCAAGATCGCCTCCTTACGCGGTGCGCAAAAGCCGTGATCTTACCCGGTCTGCGCGCAGCGGCCTCCGGGGAGGCGACCCGTGCTGACAGACTTACTCGGCGTACTCCGGGCTGCGCTGCAGTTCATGCACCGCGCCAGCCGTGTGCTCCTCGCGCATGCGTTGAGCATGTACCGGTTCAAGTGCCTGCCCGCGCGAGCCGCGTACGAAGCGGCGCCCTTCCCGGCCATACACGGCATCCGACTCTGGGAACATCGTCAGCAGTACGACGTAGATGATGCCGCCCACCGCCAGCGAAACCGGCACGCTCAGATCGAGGCCGCCCGCCAGCGAGCCAAGCGGACCGACGAATTGCCCCGGCAGATTCACGAACGAAAGACCGAGGAACGCCGCCGGCAGCCACGCGCCCATCGCGCGCAGATTCCAGCCGTGCGTGAACCAGTAGTGCCCGCCACGGCCGCCGCGATTGAAGACCTGGAGATCGTCGGCGAGATAGTGGCCGCGGCGCGTCATGAAGCCGATCACCATGATCGCCATCCACGGGCAGCTGAACGTGCAGATCAGCGTCGAGAACGTCGAGACGCTTTCGACGAGATTGAACGCGAAGCGGCCGACGAAGATGAAGCCGATGGCGAGCGTGCCGATCAGCATGGTCGCGCGCACGCGGTTCAGGAGCTTGGGGAACATGCTCGACATGTCGAGGCCGGTGCCGTAGAGCGCGGTCGTGCCGGTGGACATGCCCCCGATGATCGCAATGAGGCAGGTAGGCAGCAGGAACCAGCGCGGCGACACGGCCAGCAGTCCGCCCACATAGTCGTTCGAGGCGATATAGCTCGGCGCCTTCGTTGCGATGAGCGTGGCCGTGACGAGGCCGAAGAAGAACGGCACGAAGGTGGCGATCTGCGCGGCGAATACAGCGCCCATCACGCGGTGGCGCGGCGTGTGCTGCGGAATGTAGCGCGCCCAGTCGCCGAGCGTCGAGGCGAACGACACGGGGTTGCTCAACGCGACGAGCACGGCGCTCACGAAGGCCACCCAGAATCCCGCGCCGCCCTCATGCAGCGTGCCGGCATAGCCGGGATCGAACGCACCTGCGAACGCGAAGGCGCCCACCACGAACATGAGGCTCGCTGCCCACACGGCAATCTTGTTCACCCACAGCATGAAGCGAAAGCCGTAGATGCATACCACCACCACGAGCACGGCGAACACCATGTAGGCCGTGCCGAGCGTCCAGGTGTTGACCGGCACGCCGACCATGTCGTGCGCGCCGCCCACGAGTGCGTCGCCCGAACTCCAGACCGCGAGTGCGAAGAACGCGATCGACGTGAGCAGCGCGAGGAACGAGCCCACGATCCGCCCGTGAATGCCGAAGTGCGCCCCCGACGAAACGGGATCGCTCGTGCCGTTGCGCGGACCGAACAGGCTCATGGGCGCGAGAATGCAGGTGCCGGCGAGCACGCCGAGCACGATGGACCACACGCCGGCCTTGAACGAGAGGCCGACCAGCACCGGAAAGCTGCCCAGCACCGAGGTGGAGAAGGTATTGCAGCCGCCGAACAGCAGCCGGAACAGATCGATGGGCCGCGCGTAGCGCGATGCATCGGGAATGCGTTCGAAACCGAATGTTTCGATCTGGGTAATGCTGTTATTGCTCATTGTCTCACTCCTTGCCGCGCCAATCTGGTTGTGTTTGCAAGCAACCGGTCAACGCACTATCAACGTCTCTCGCCCACTTTAATCGATCGCAGTGGGCTAATTATTCTGCATTCCATACGTTTACATCTTGCGCAGCCAATGTATGGCACGCAGCGCTTCTTTCATTCAACGAGCGCTCCGGCACGGCGGCATGCTGCCCATAGACGCCCAGCAGATCGTCGCAGAACGCGCGCACGATGGGCTTTTCCGCAGAGCTGCGCTTGACGGCCAGATGCATCGGCACGTCGAAGCCGAACGTGGTGCGTCCGAGCGCCCGGATGAGGCCGCGCTGCTCGAACGGCTCGGCGTGATGCGCGGGCAGGTAGCCGATATGGCTGCCCGACAGGATCAGGACCGTGGCGGCGTCGATGCTGTCGGCAATCGCCGTCACCTGCCGGTCGCCGATACCGGCCAGCTCCTCCGGTATCGGATAGCTGCGCCAGACCCAGTCGTGCTCGCGCAGGTCATCGACGTTGACGTGCGGGGCATGGTGGAACAGCGCGTGCCCGCGCCCGCAGCACAGCACCTGGCGCTCGCTGAACAGCTCGGTGTAATCGA
The DNA here is from genome assembly GCF_040965655.1 of Paraburkholderia sp. EG286B. Classification (NCBI taxonomy): domain Bacteria; kingdom Pseudomonadati; phylum Pseudomonadota; class Betaproteobacteria; order Burkholderiales; family Burkholderiaceae; genus Paraburkholderia; species Paraburkholderia sp. EG286B. The sequence goes on from NZ_JBFRCF010000001.1 coordinate 447,338, forward strand.
GGCCCGCCACGCGATGCCAGAAGTAGCCGATTGCAATGTCGAGGTGGTTGTTGACGAGACTTTCTTCGAGTTCTTGCGGGGCCGCGACCTTCATCGTGAAGCGCACGGCCTGATCGCGTTGGCGGAATGCGCCTATCGCTTCGGCGAGCCGCGCGTTCTCGACGTGCGAAGCCTGGCCAATCAGGCCGATGCCGAGCGTACCGACGAGCTTGCGGTCGATATCGCGCACGCGCGCCACGAACTCGGTGGTGGCCGCAACGAGCGCGCGCGCCGAGGGCACGAAGCGTTCGCCCTTCGAAGTGAGACGAAAGCCGCCGCGCCCGCGCTCGCAGAGCTTGAAGCCCACACGCGCCTCGAGCGCCGAGAGCTGCGTGCTGATGGTGGACTGCCGCACGCCGAGTGTCGCTTCGGCCGCGGTGATGCCGCGCGCGTCCACCACGGCGAGAAACACGCGGATGAGCCGCAGATCGAGATCGGAGGTATTGGAGAACATGCCGCTCATCCTTCACATCGGAAAGCCCATCGCCTTGATACCCTTGATCCACGCGCGCTTCCAGCCGCCTTCGGCGTCGGCGCCGTCGAACGCATGGAACGTCACCTTGGCGGCCAGCCAGCGCACCGGCTCCGGGGGGATATAAGTCGGGCTCTGGTTGGCGATATCGAGCGCGCGCTCGGGGCTGTTGCGGTCGAACAGAATATTCAGGCCCATGAAGGCGCCGAAGCGGCTCGCCGCCACGCCAAAACCCGTGTAGCCCGCTACGAAAACGGCCTTGTCGTTCAGATAGCGCTTCGCGAACACGGAGCCGCGCGAGCAGTAGTCGATCGGGCCGCCCCACGCATGCGAGAAGCGCACGTCGGCAAGCTGCGGGAAGGTGCGGTAGAACGCCTGCGCGAGCCGATAATAGGTCTCGGCCTTCTGGTCCTGCGGAGGATTCGGATCGCCGTCGAAGTGATAGCTCACGAGGCCGCCGAAGATGATGTTGTTGTTCTTCGTGAGGCGGAAGTAATTGAGCTGCGTGCGCGTGTCGTAAATGCCCTGGCGATTCTTCCAGCCGATACGCGCGAGCTGCTCTTCGGTGAGCGGTTCGGTGGCGAGCACGTGGTCGCGCACCTGCAGCACGCGCCGGTTGATATCGGGAATGCCGACCTTCGCCGTACCGCTGCCGAACACCACGCGCGGTGCGCGCACGCTGCCTTCGGGCGTCTTCACGTAAACAGTCTGGCCTTCGTCGATGACATCGATGAGCGGCGTGTGCTCGTAGAGCTTCACGCCGAGCGAAAGCGCCGCGCGCTTGAGGCCCCACGCAAGCTTGGCCGGATGCACGATGCCGCTGCGATTGCGCGACCACAGCGCGCCGGCGAACAACGGCGAATCGAGTTGCTCGCGCGTCGCTTCGGCATCGAGCAGCACGACGTCGTGCCCGTAGCGTTGGTGCAGCTCGTAGTCGCCGCGCAAATGCTCGATATGCTCGGGATCGACCGCAACGGTCATTTCGCCGTTCCATTCGATGTCGGCGTCGATGTTGTAGCGCTTGAGCGTTTCCTCGAAGCCGTCGAGATTGTGATGGCCGAATGCTTCGAGTTGCGCAATATCGTTGGGGAATACCCGGACGGCATTGGGCAGTCCATGCATCACCGAAGTCGAGATGATGCCGCCCGCGCGGCCCGACGCGCCGTGCGCAACCTTGCCCGCCTCGATCAGCACGACGTTCAGATGCGGCATCTGCTCCCTGGCCTGCACGGCGGCCCAAAGCCCCGTGAAACCACCGCCGATGATCAGCAGGTCGGCCTCTACATTGGCGGTAAGCCTGGGCTCAGTCGGCGGCTCGGCGGGGTTGTCGAGCCAGTACGGAAAGAACCGTGTGCGCGAAAGCGCCTCTTGCACGCCGAGCGTGACGCCCGGGCGCGATTCGACTTCAACTTCTGCAGGGGTACTCATGATTGGCTTCACTGCGCGGAACGGGAGAAACAGAGCCGCCTCCCGTGGAAGGCGGCTCGCCATGGTCCTTAGGCCTGTTCGAGCACGACGTAGAACTTCTTCGCGTCCTCGAGGGTTTCCCAGCGGCCTGCAAAGCCGGCGGGCAGGAGGTAGCCCTGGCCCGCCGTGAATTCCTTGCGGGCGCCGTTCGCGTCGGTCAGGGCGATCTTGCCTTCCACGAGCCATACCGCTTCGTCGGCGGTCGTAGCCGGAAAGTCCACCGCGCCGACCTTGCCTTCCCACCAGCCGATCACGTAGTTATTGTTCTTGCCGACGGTCGCGCGCCAGTCGCTTTCGTCCATGCCATATTCCAGCCTGGTGAATTCGCCGATGCCGGCGCCCAGCGGCACGATGTCCTGAATCAGTTTGCTCATTTGCGTCACTTCCGGTTGATTGATTGAGTGACGCCAAAGTTACCGACTGGCGCGGTTGCGGTATGCCCCCCCTCAGGGGGGGCAAGCGGTGTTTTGCTGCCCGATTTGGGCATTTTTGGCGGCCAATAGCCTTCGGCTATAATCAATCAGCCATTACGAATGGGCGTGCCATGCTGCTCAACGTCCCCGCGCTCAACCGCGATCAACCGAACTTTCCGCTCTCGTTCAAGACCCTCGGCAACGTGATCGAGGCCGTCGGCACGCCCGATTTCGTGCCGCGTCTCACGCTGTTGCTCAACGAGGTCGTGCCCGTCAATGTCGTGCATATCGAGCGCTCGCGCGCGGATAGCACGATGCCCACGGGCTTTCGTTGCGAATGGATCGGCAGTGGCGGGGTCGGAATGGATTCGGGCGCGATCTCGGACGTGATGACCCTGTATTACGACCGCTTCTACGAAAGCGATCCGCTGTTCGCGGGCATTCGCGGCAAGCTCGGCACGATGCTGGTGGTGCGCGACATCGGCGCGATACCGCCGGGCGAATTCCGCCAGCGGCTCTTCGACGAGGCGCGCATTGCCCACGAATGCGTGCTCGCTCGCGGGACGCGCCACGCGCAGGACTCCATCGCGCTCGAACGCGGTCTGCGCGAACCGCCGTTTACGCTCGTGGAAATGAACCGTTTTCGCAGCGTGAGCGAGTTTCTGTTTCCGCTGCTCGAACTGCACGCCTCGACGAGCGCGGCCCGGCGTATTGCCCATGCGGCTCCCTTCATGCATCCGCTCGCGCAGTTCGACGCCCGCATTGCGGCCGACACCGTGCGACTGTCCAAACGCGAATACGAAACCTGCGCGCATCTGATCACGGGCAAGACCGTGCCCGAAGCCGCGCAGATCCTCGGCGTGCAGGTGGCTACCGCCGAGTCGTACGTGAAGCGCGCCTTCGCGAAGCTGGGCGTGCGCACCAAGCGCGAGCTGATCGCCTGGGGCCACGCCGCGGTTTAAGCAGGCCGTTTAAGCGCGGCGTTTGACCGATTAAGGGCTTGCATACATCGATTTCCATCGATGTAAACATCTCAACTTCCATATCTGGCCGCGCGGGATCTCCCCTACCATCGCCCGATCGATTTGACTCTAACGATCGGAGACATACCAGATGGAACGCCAGTTCAACCAGCCGCTGGGCGGCAACGAGATGCCGCGGTTCGGCGGCATCGCCACGATGATGCGTCTGCCGCAGGCCGAGACCACCGAGGGCCTCGACGTCTGCTTCGTGGGCGTGCCGCTCGATATCGGCACCTCGAACCGCTCGGGCACGCGCTTCGGGCCGCGCCAGATCCGCTCGGAATCGGTGCTGCTGCGCCCGTACAACATGGCCACGCGCGCGGCGCCGTTCGATTCGCTGCAGGTGGCCGATATCGGTGACGTCGCAACGAACCCATATGATTTGAAGGATTCGATTCGTCTGATCGAAGCGGCCTACGATCGCATCGTCGAAACAGGCTGCCGCCCGATCACGCTCGGCGGCGACCACACGATCGCATGGCCGATCCTGCGCGCGCTGCACAAGAAGTACGGCAAGGTCGCGGTCGTCCACATCGACGCTCACGCCGACGTCAACGACACCATGTTCGGCGAACAGATCGCGCACGGCACGCCGTTTCGCCGCGCCGTCGAGGATGGCCTCCTGCAATGCGACAAGGTCACGCAAATCGGACTGCGCGGCACCGGCTATCACGCCGAAGATTTCGACTGGTGCCGCAAGCAGGGTTTCACCGTCGTGCAGGCCGAGGCCTGCTGGAACCGCTCGCTCGCGCCGCTCATGGAAGAGGTGCGCGAGCGCGTGGGCGACACGCCCGTGTACCTGAGCTTCGATATCGACGGGCTCGATCCCGCCTTCGCGCCCGGCACCGGCACGCCCGAGGTGGGCGGACTGACCGTGCACCAGGGCCTCGAAATCGTGCGCGGCATGAAGGGGCTCAACGTGGTGGGCGCCGATCTCGTCGAAGTCTCGCCGCCGTACGACCAGGCCGGCACGACCGCGCTCGTGGGCGCGAATCTGGCCTTCGAAATGCTTTGCATCATGCCCGGCGTGGCTTACCGCTAGGGCGCGAGGAGACCCATCATGGCTACGAATAATGAACGTCAAATCGCCGAACGTCGGATCGACGGCGAGGCCTTTGTGCTGCCCGCCGCCACGATTGCGGGCGCAACCTTCTGCGCGGCGGACAACGAAGTGTGCACGCGCATCTGCAATGCGGCCACGGGCGCAACGATCGGCTGGCAGGAGCACGCCACAGCCGGGATGGTCGATCGCGCCGTGCACGCCGCGCACGATGCGCTCATCGCGTGGCGGCACACGACGCCCGCCGCGCGCGGCAAGCTGCTGCGCAAGATCGCTGAGTTGCTGGAAGCCGACCGCGCACGCCTCGCTGCCATGCAGATGCAGGTGAGCGGCAAGCCGCCGTTCGAAGCGGACCTCGACGTGAGCGACGCCATCGCGACGTTCAACTATTACGCGGGCCTGTGCGAAGACGCGTCGGTGTTCGCCGCCGAACCGGTCGCGCTGCCGGACGATGCGCTGCAGGCCGAACGCATGCACGAGCCGGTGGGCGTCGCGGCATTGATCGTGCCGTGGAATTTCCCGATGGTCACGACGGCATGGAAACTCGCACCCGCGTTGGCCGCGGGCTGCACGGTCGTCATCAAGCCTTCGGAATTCACCTCGCCCACCGAGCACATGCTCGCCGCAATCGTGAGCGAAGCGGGCGTGCCCGATGGCGTCGTGAACGTGGTCAACGGCGGCGGCGAAGTCGGCGCCTGGCTGACGACGCATCCGCTCGTCGACAAGATCTCGTTTACCGGCAGCACGGCGTCGGGCCGCAAGGTCATGCAGGCCGCCGCGCAGGACATGAAGCGCCTCACGCTCGAACTGGGCGGCAAATCCGCGCTGATCGTGCGCGAAGACGCCGACGTCGTGCAGGCCGTCTCGCTCGCGGTGGGCGGTGCTTTCACCAACGCCGGGCAGATGTGCTCGGCCACCGCGCGCATCCTCGTGCACGACAACGTGTATCGCAAGTTCATGGCCGCGTTCGAGACAGCGGTGCGAGCCGTCGTGGTCGCGCCGCCTCAGGGTGCGGACGCAGCGATGGGGCCGCTCATCAGCGCGACGCAGCACGCGCGCGTGGCCTCCCTCGTGGCGCAAGGCGTCGAAGCCGGTGCACAGATCGCGTTCGCGGGCCAGCTCGATCCCGCCTGCGCCGATGGCTTCTTCATGGCGCCCGTCGTCATTGCGGAGCCCGCGGCGGACAACGTGCTGTGGACCGACGAGATCTTCGGCCCGGTCGCATGCGTGAAATCATTCCGTTCGGATGACGAAGCAATCGCCCTCGCCAACGATACGCGTTACGGACTGGTCGCCACGGTCGTGACGAGCGACGACAAGGCCGCGCGACGCTACAAGGCGCAGCTGCGCGCCGGGCTCGTCTGGGTCAACACCCCGCAGCTGATCTTTCCGCAAGTGTGCTGGGGCGGCTTCGGCCTGAGCGGCATCGGCCGCGAACTGGGCGTCGCGGGCTTGCGCAGCTACCAGGAATTGCGGCACACGGTCGGCCTGCGCGCCTGATCGCTTCATACCGGCTGCATGCCCGCCTCGCGCGGGCTCGATCGCGGCCTCGCACGCCACGTGCGCGGCCGCGACGCTTTGACGGGCGGCGCTGCCGTAAGCGGCGCGGCGGGGGTGCGGTCTGCGTGGCATAATCCCCGCAATATTTCCGCCACTTCACGCCGTGCGCCGATTCCATCTCAGGCTGGGCAGTCTACTGGGGACGCTTGCGCTCCTCATGGCGACGCTCGCGCCCGTGGTTTCGCACCTGCTTGCCGCCCAGGCCATGCAGATGGCGCCCGGCACGGTGGAACGCGCGCCCTGCGGCATGCCTTCGATGGAGCACCACGTGCACGGCGCGAGCGGCACGGCGGGCGCGCACGCCACGTCGGGCGACATGCAGGACTGCGGCTATTGCAGCTTCTTCGCGCACCTGCCCGTCGTGTCCGGCGTACCCGTGGCGCTGTTCGTCGTCGGCCAGCTCGTGCAGGCACGTATCGCGGCGCAGTTCGAGAGCGTTCGCCTCGTCGCGCCCGCGGGCCACATCCACGCACGCGCCCCGCCCCTGTCCTGACTCGATCGATCATGCCAATCCCGGCCGACGCGCCCAGCGTGTCGCCGGGCCTGCCCGCGCGCCGCCCTGGCTCGCGCGCGTGCCTCGCTCCTCGACAGGACAACTCATGTCTGACCAATCGCCTTCCAGCCGCATGGCGCCGGGCGTTCTTGCCAACCTTCGCGCACTGAGCCGGCTCCTCGGCTGCGCGCTGCTGCTCGGACCGTGCGCGGCCCATGCTCACGCCATCGCGGGCGACCGCGTTTTCCCTTCCACGCTCTCCGTCGACGACCCCGGCGTCGGCGACGAAGCCAACTTCGAATTCGGGCACCAGCGCGTGCCGGGAGACGCCGGCGACCAGAGCATCAACACGTTCAGCTTCGAGTACGACAAGCTCATCACGCCGCGGCTCGCCTTCTCCGTGGACGGCGGCTACGTCATGCAGAACAACCCCACCGCGCGCGGCTTCGACAACTTCGGCGTGGGACTCAAGTACCTGCTCTACGTGAACGACGCGCATGAATTCATGACCTCGGTCGGCGTGAACGCCGAACTCGGCGGCACGGGCAGCCGCGCGATCGCCAACAACTTCTCGACGATCTCGCCCACGGTCTTCGCCGGCAAGGGCATGGGCGATCTGCCCGACTCGCTCGCCTGGCTGCGGCCCATCGCCATCACGGGCGAAGCGGGACCGTCGTTCACGACCGGCGGCGGCCAGCCGAACTCGTTCGATTACGGCTTCACGTTCCAGTACAGCCTGCCCTACCTGCAACAGCACGTACACGACCTCGGCCTGCCGCAGCCGTTTTCGAACCTCATCCCGCTGGTCGAAGTGCCCCTCTCGCGCAGCCAGGGACAAACGACCGGGACCGTCAACCCCGGCTTCATCTGGATGAATCGTTACGGCCAGCTCGGCATCGAAGCGCAGATCCCGATCAACCGGGCGAGCGGCTCGCACGTCGGCATCCTCGCGCAGGTGCACATCTTCTTCGACGATGTCGCGCCGCGCACGATCGGCAAGCCGCTGTTCCAGTAAGCCCGCACCTTCACACAGGAATTTCGCCATGAAACTCGTTACTTTGCGCACGGCCGTCGCTTCGATCGCGCTGCTCGCCGCCCACCTGGCGTGGGCGCACGCCTATCCGAAGCATCAGGAACCGCCCGCGGGATCGACCGCGCCGGCCACGCTCAACGCCGTCGTGATCGATTTCGACGATGGGCTCGAGCCCGCCTTCAGCTCCATCGACGTGACCGACGCGCAGGGCAAATCGGTCATTCGCGAGAAGGCCAAGGTCGATGCGGGCAACAACAAGCGCATGTCGGTTGCGCTGAACGCGCTGACGCCTGGAAAGTATTCGGTGGTGTGGGTCGCGGTCGCCGCCGATGGGCATCGCACGACCGGACATTACTCGTTCGACGTGAAGTGAACGCGTAACGACGAGAGGAGGCCATGCTGCGAGTTCTTGCGCATTCGCAGCGTGGCTCGTGGGTGGGTTATCCGGTAGGGCGCCGGCTTAATGCGGCGTGGTGGCGGTAAAGGCTTCGGGCGAGCCGCTCAAGGCGTCGTACAGCTCCCCAACGGGCAAATCGCCGATTTCGTTGTGGATATAGGCGTTAAACGTACGCTCGTAGAGCGCGCGCCCGGCGTCGGTTTCCATCGTCATGTCGAAGCCGTTGAGAACCAGGCCGGCGATCTCGTCGGCTTCGAGCAGGATGTGTTCAGCTTTCTTTCGTTCCATGGTAGTGCTCCGGTACGGCAGGATCAGGCAATTTTAAGGGGAACGGCGCAGAAATGCTGACGAAAAAAACGGGGGCGATTCGATTTCGTTCCCGCAATGCGGCATGCGCCGACGCCTCGAAATGCTTAGTTATGTTTAATTTCCGGCTTGTGCCCACGTCGGCGCAATGCTCATCAGCGCCGCGCAAGCACATATTGCGGTCGTGTACTTCATGATCGTTGCTGTCTCCTTGTATGGCCTCGATTCGCCTTGGCGGCAGACTAAAATCAGTCACTGCCTCGGTGTGGGCCAGCTTTTAGGTTTCTTTGTAACGCAACGAAATTTTGCCAGCGCGCCGCTGCATGTCTATTGAGAAAAAAAGCGTCGCGCTTGAGTGAACGGTTAAAGTTCGCGCTGTGCGAGGGGATGTCGTATGGCGATGGAGTCTGAACGCGTGCCTGCGCATAGGCTTCAATCAAATCGTCGCACGTACGTTCGTCCCAGGATGAATCCTGAGACAGTGAGAATGCATCGCATAGTTATTTAGGGAACCGAATTTTTCCAGTGCATCACGGCCAGCCAGTCTTTGAATCTTTCCGGACATTTGCGCATAGGGTTAAGGCGTGGCCGTGAAGCTGCGGTCAGCGTGATACCCGCTCATTTCGCGGACTCGACCGTGCCATTCAAGCCGGGACCATAGCCCGCGTTTGCATTGGCCCGTTGTTGCGCGACGCGCGCCTCGGCACGGAGCAGGCCTTCCGGGCATTCCGCCGTGCAATCGGCGAGCGGATTGTAGCCAGCCTTTTCGAGTTCTACGAGTTGCGCGCGAACCTGCTCGCGAGTGAGCGGCTCGTTCGACTGCGCGAATGCGAGCGCGGGAAGCAGAGCGACGGCGGTGACGAAAGCGGCTTTGATCGACATGTTCATGTTCTTACCCTTCTAACTTCAGTTTGGCCGCAGCGTTTGCTGCAGCAACGAAGTTAGTATTCGACACCAGGGTAAATACTTAGGCTATTGAATTAAAACGCCGACGCGTTGAGTGTTTCGTTAAGGCACGGCGGGGCATGGCGGCAGGCGGAGGCGAGAGGCCGCAAGGCGTCGTCAACTACGAGGATCAGGATTCGCCTTTATTCGGCAATGCGTTTGAAACTGACGTAGTAGTCGTCGGTGTAATAGCAGTCGCTGGTCTGCTTGCGCGGTCCGCCGCATACGATCCTGCGCTGCCCGCGATCCGTCATGCCCGGGGTGCGCACCGTGTATGTGTGGTAGTAGCCGCGCGGATGCTTCGGCAGCAATTGCGCCGTGTTACGGAACAGGACGCCGTCGTCCGCGAAAGGAAAGGGGCCGCCCGCCTTGATCAGCCGCAGTGTCTCAGCCGCTTCGCCCGGCAACTGTGCCTTGGTGATGGTGCCCAGCGCGCCAGGCGCTTGCGTGCCTGATGCGGCGGGAGTACCGCTTGCGCCCTGCGCCGGCTGACCCGGCGCCTGGCTCGCGGAGGCGCCCGACGCCTCGGTGGCGTTTCGCGAACTCTCCTTGCCGCATCCGCCAAGGATCGCGCTCATGGCGACGACGCAAGGGAAAACCCACGCTCTCTTCACGAAACGACTCTCCCCGCGTTGATTGGAACTCGACGACCAGGATAGACGTAAAGGTAGCGCTAATGGCGCAGCGAATCAATGTTCGGCCGGAAACGGGCATTCGGTACACGACACCCCCGGCCGATGCGCGGCGGCCGCTCACACCCGTTCCGATGTAAGCGGCCTGGACTTGCAATCACATGATGCCTGAATGACGCGGTACTTCAACTGCGTGATGACCTGCACTCCTGATTGATTTGACAGCGTCGTGCTTCGACATTGACCGCTCAACTCTGCCACCTACGACGACAACTGCCGGACTGCTGTTCTGCAACGGGTACACGGTATGGTCCAACTCGACCGCAGGAGGGGAATCCTGGGATGAAGCCAACGTCTCGCTCCATGAAAGACAGTGTAGGCGTAGACGCGCTGAACCAATTGCCCGAAACGAGCCCAATATCGCGCCGAGTTCGCGCAATTGGGTGGCTCCTGGTTCAGGCTATCGCTTGTGCCTCCGACCGATAGAACGGGTAGTCCGTGTAACCGATGTGTGTGCCGCCAAAGAATGTCGGGCGGTCATACGGGTTGAGCGACAGCTTGCGACGGAGCCGCTCCGGAAGATCGGGATTCGCAATGAAGTGACGACCGAACGCAACCAGATCGGCATCGCCGCCCTGCAGAATCGCTTCGGTCTTTTCGCCGTCGAAGCCGCCGGCCGCGTGCCGGTTTGAAAACATCCGGCCTCCTCCAGTCGGCATGGCTATTTCAACCAGAAAGGGCCAACTAAACATTATTGAAAACTGCTCGCATGTCGCTAGCATTCATACATCGACTGCCGGATCGAATACCGGCGGCGTTTGTCAGATATGTGCGGCCTCCTGGCTGGGGAGACGACGGATATGCGAGTTCTGGTATTGGGTAGCGGGGTCGTCGGCGTGACGAGCGCGTACTATCTGGCGCGCGCCGGTCATGAAGTCACTGTCATCGACCGCGAGCAAGGTCCCGCGTTAGAGACGAGCTTCGCGAACGCCGGGCAGATTTCTCCGGGATACGCGGCGCCGTGGGCGGCCCCTGGCGTGCCGCTCAAAGCCGTTAAATGGATGTTCCAGAAGCATGCCCCGCTCGCCATCCGCCCGGATGACGCGGACAAGCAGTTCCAGCTCCAGTGGATGTGGCAGATGCTGCAGAACTGCACGGCGGAGCGCTACGCCATCAACAAGAACCGCATGGTGCGGCTCGCGCAGTACAGCCGCGATTGCCTGATGGCGCTGCGCGCGGAAACCGGTATCCAGTACGAAGGACGGACCGGCGGCACGCTGCAGGTCTTCCGGACGCAGCAGCAGTACGACGGCGCGGCAAAGGACATCGCCGTGCTGAAAGAGGCGAACGTTCCCTACGAGTTGCTCACTGCAAGCGAACTCTCGCGGGCCGAGCCGGCCCTCGCCGCGGCCTCGCATAAATTGACCGGCGGTCTTCGCTTGCCCGGCGACGAGACAGGCGACTGCCAACTGTTCACGACCCGGCTTGCCGCTCTCGCCGCGGAGGCCGGCGTAACGTTCCGCTACAACACGGCCGTCGATACGCTCGTCGTCGAAGACTGCAAGGTCGTTGGCGTGCGTCACGGAACCAGGCTCATTCACGCCGACGCGTTCGTTGTCGCGTTTGGCTCGTATTCGACGAGCTTCCTGTCAGGCCTCGTCAAGATTCCGGTCTACCCGCTCAAGGGATATTCCATCACGGTGCCTATCGTGGACGAGGCACGCGCCCCTGTCTCGACTGTCCTCGACGAGACCTACAAGATCGCCATCACGCGTTTCGATAAACGCATTCGCGTGGGCGGCATGGCCGAAATCGTCGGGTTCGACAAGCGCCTGCGCGAGGCCCGCCGCGAGACACTCGAAATGTGTGTGAACGACCTGTTCCCGGGCGGCGGCGATACATCGAAGGCGACGTTCTGGACCGGGCTGCGGCCGATGACGCCGGACGGCACGCCCATTGTCGGCCGCACCGCCGTGCCCAACCTCTTCCTGAACACGGGCCATGGCACGCTTGGCTGGACCATGTCGTGTGGTTCGGCGCAGCTACTCGCCGACCTGATTTCAGGTAGAAAGCCCGCTATCGAGCACGACGATTTGAACGTGTTCCGTTACGCCAGGGAGCCGGAGGCCCCGGCGGATTTCGCGCTGGATTAGTCAGTACTGCTGGTGGAGTGGTGAGCGTCGGCCGACGCTCACGTTTGAATCAGTGCGAAGACGGAGCGAACGCTTCGAAGTACATCCGCTCCAGTGTGAGCGTGATGCCGAACTGCGAAGTTTGCCGCAGTCCATTGGCGCCATAGAATTGCAGCTCTCCGCGCTGGCCGACGACGATGACCTCCTGGGCGCCGCCCTCGAGATACGCCCTGACCCGCGCGCCGATGTCATGCGCATACTTGCGGTCGAGGAGCACCTCGACGCACAGATCCGGCACAAACGGAACAGGATCGTCCCGGTCAAACCCTTCCCACTTTTCAGGCGGCATCCAGACGACGTCGGGTACGCGGATGCCAAATGACGGCGTCGCCACGGCAACCGACATCGCCGCCACGTGACCGATCTGCTCGGCGATCTGGCAGTACACGTCGGTGAGAACGATCTGCCGCCGTGCCGAGGGTTTAGGATGCGGCACCGCTTCACCGCGGCCATCGAGTTCACAGCATTCCCACGCCCCGGAATCTGCGCTGGGGTGCATCCGACGCCAGGTCGCTACCAGCCCGTCCTGCTCGAGAAGAGTCGACACAACCACAAGCCTCCGATAGGGGAATTCTCTAAGGGTATTCCCTTTGTCGGCCGGTGAAAAGGCGTTGTTTCTGTGCATTGCACAATAAACTACCCGGTGTGGATGGATCCGATCTTGTGCCCGTTATCGGGCCATATCGGATGGTCCGACACTTCAGCGCCATGCTGACGCTGCGGCCGAATCTGACTGGCGTGCGTCTTGATTGTGCAACGCGTCAACATCGCCCCAAAGGGTAAGATCAGCGTCGGGTATTCAGCTTTTGCCGAAGCCGCATTCTGCGGGCGCGTCGTTGAAGTGTTACCGTAAGGGTTTGTCGAGTGCGCCCTGGCGCTTGAACACGAGAAGTGCAATGGAAATCGATGCGGAGACTTTCCGGCGACTGCGCCGTCTCGCCCCCGTCGTTGACGACATACTCAACGCCGGGGAAGTTGAACATGCGGGCCAGGCTGTGAATCTCGCGGCACTCGCGCAACTATGCTCGACCCTCTTCGACGCTTACTGCTCGATGCATCCCGAGGAGACCGCGCAAGCCAACCTCGACATGCTCGAGTCGCAAAAGTAGCGACCGACGCCCCCCGGGGTCACTGCGAGTCCGGATGCGCCAGGCCCGCTTCCTCGATAATCTGCTCGTATTTTTCCGCGCCGACTACCTCGCGGTACTCCTGCTTCAGCCGGATGAGCGCCTGCGCCGTTCTGGAAATCACCCCGTAGACTTCCAGCTGCTCAGCGTGCACGAGGGCCTGCCCCAAAGTCATGGCCACGTCAGTATTCCTTATTGCAGTTGAACAGCCATCAAGTCGTTGACGAACGTGGGCCGGGCGGAGGCGAACTCCATCAGGTTGACGAAGCCGTTGCTGAGCGCAAACGCTTCCAGCGCGTCCTTGCCGCTGTCAGCCTTGATGCGGCCGTAGCTTTCGACCATCGTCAGGTCGGTAATCAGGTACACCATTTGAACCTCTTCGCATCTATGGATGCCTCAAGTCGTTGTCCACTCAAGGATTCTTTCGAAGAGTACGTAGCGTCACTTAAATCGAGCTTAAACAACGCCGACATGTCGAAAGCCTTGCCTGGCCGGCGATTCGGCGGCGCACGCTGCCGCCACGGCGCTTGACGGTATGCCCTTGTCGATGAGAGAAGTTAAGATGAGAACGAGATAGGCAACGGCTCCCGTCTTCGGGCACCAGAAAGATGGAACGAGAGACATACAAAGGCTACGATTTGTGGGGTCACGCCATCGCGCAACAGGCAGAGCTGCTGACGCCGGAGCGCTACGCGGGTGGCGGGACCATCATCCAGGGTAACAAGCTCATCTGCACTTCCGGCGTCCTCGACCTGTTCGATTCGGAGGAAGAAGCGCAGGACGCGGGAATCGCCTGGGCAAAGGCGTGGGTCGACACGCACGGTTAGCGCACAGGTGCAACGCAGGTTCCTCGGGTATTTCGATCCGCGCGTCAACGTCACAACGCTGACGCTCAGTCCGCCTCGCTTTTTTGCCAGGTCAAAAGAATCTGCTGCTTCGCCGTGATCAGCGTCGCCACGTGCTCGCTCAGCTGGTCACGGATCCTTTCGGTCGGGCCGCCAATCGAGAGACCGTACAGGTCGCCGCCGAAATCGAGAGCGACGGCCACCGCCGAAAGCTCGGGCGCGCTCTCGCCGATATTCGCGTACCAGCCTCGCTCATGTGCAGCGCCGACCTGATCGATGAACGTGGCACAGTCGGCGACCGTGGCAGCCGTGAATCGCTCGAAATGGAGCTTCGCGCAGAGTGCTTCGCGCGTCGACGCATCGAGTTCGCCGCAAATCACCTTGCCAATCGAGTTCGCATGCAACGGGCGCAGTGACCCGGGCGCGCAGGCATAGCGGACGGCCTTCTCCGATTCGACCACGTCGAGATAGATGACCTGCGTGCCATGGATCTTGCCAAGCACGATGGTTTCTCCCGTCGCGTCGCGCAGCTCGACAAGCCGGGGATGCAGCATTTGCACCACCGGATCGACGGCATTGATCGCGTTGGCGAGCAGTTGCAGACGCCGCGTGGGATAGTAGCCGCCCCGCTTGCGCACTTCGTAGAGATAGCCGCGGCTCACGAGCGTGCGGGCAAGCGCGAGGCAACTCGACGACGGCACCTCCAGAAGCCGCGCCATTTCGGCGAGCGCCAGCGGCCTCTGTTCGGCGGCGAAGAGCTCGAACAGGTCGAGCGTGCGGGCAACGAGTTTGACGTCCATGGATCGGGCGTGGGTCGGGCTTGGGTCGGGCATTCGATCGCAAGGCGGCGCGATCCCCCTTGCACGGTTCAGTAAGACTTCGGCAGCCCGAGCACCTTCTCCGCGATGAAGCACATGATCATTTGCGGGCTGACGGGCGCGAGCCTTGGAATCATACACTCCCGCAAATAGCGTTCGACGTGGTATTCCTTCGCGTAACCCATGCCGCCCAGCGTGGCAATGGCCGTCTGACACGCCTGGAACGCGGCTTCGGCGGCGAGGTATTTTCCGGCGTTGGCTTCGGCGCCGCACGGTTCGCCCGCGTCGTACAGCGTGGCGGCCTTCATCACCATCAGGTTCGCCGCCTCGAGCGCCATCCACGCCTGCGCGAGCGGATGCTGGATCGCCTGGTTCTGCCCGATGGGACGTCCGAACACGACACGGTCCTTCGCATACTGCGTTGCGTGGCGCAGCGCCGCCTGGCCGAGCCCGACCGCTTCCGAAGCGATCAGGATGCGCTCCGGATTCAGGCCATGCAGCAGATAGTGGAAGCCCTTGCCCTCCTCCCCGATGCGGTCGTCCACCGGCACGCGCAGGCCGTCGATGAAAAGCATGTTCGAATCGACGGCCTTGCGGCCCATCTTCTCGATCTCGCGGACTTCGACGCGCGTGCGGTCGAGGTCGGTATAGAAAAGGCTCAGACCATCGGTCGGCTTCGCCACCTGGTCCAGCGGCGTCGTGCGCGCGATGATGAGCATCTTGTTCGCGACCTGCGCTGTGGAGATCCAGATCTTGCGGCCGGTGAGCACGTAGTGATCGCCATCGCGCACGGCCTGGGTTTTCAGGTGTGTCGTGTCGAGGCCGGCGTCGGGCTCGGTCACAGCGAAACACGCCTTGTCGCGGCCCTCGATGAGCGGCGGAAGAAACCGCTGCTTCTGTGCTTCGCTGCCGAACACCTGCACCGGATTGAGCCCGAAGATGTTCATATGCACGGCCGACGCGCCCGAAAGGCCCGCGCCGGAAGCGCTGATCGTGCGCATCATCAGAGCCGCCTCGGTCATGCCGAGCCCCGAGCCGCCGAACTCTGGCGACATCGCTATACCAAGCCAGCCGGCATCGGCGAGTGCGCGGTGAAAGTCGTGCGGGAAGCCACCTTCGCGGTCGCGTTCGAGCCAGTAGCTGTCGTCGAAGCGCTCGCAGATCTTTTCGATTGCGGCGACGATCGACTGCTGGTCTTCATTGAGGTTGAAATTCATGCGGACTTCCTCTCAAGGCAG
Source organism: Paraburkholderia sp. EG286B (assembly GCF_040965655.1). Classification (NCBI taxonomy): domain Bacteria; kingdom Pseudomonadati; phylum Pseudomonadota; class Betaproteobacteria; order Burkholderiales; family Burkholderiaceae; genus Paraburkholderia; species Paraburkholderia sp. EG286B. The sequence goes on from NZ_JBFRCF010000001.1 coordinate 463,397, forward strand.
AAACGAATACGGTGTTACAGCGGGAATACGCCCACCAGCACCGCGGTGAACACCATCAGCACCGTGGCGGCGAACAGGAATGGAATCGTGAACTTCTGATGCTCGGCGAGTTCCACGCCCGTCAGGCCGACGATCAGGAAGGTCGCCGGCGTGAGCGGGCTGACGGGAAAGCCGGTGGTCATCTGACCGAGGAGCGCCGCCTGCGCCATCTGCACGGACGGCACGCCCAGCATTTCCCCGCTCTTTGCCAGAACCGGCAGGATGCCGAAGTAAAACGAATCGGGGTCGAACAGCAGGCTGAGCGGCATCGAAACGAGTCCCAGCACGAACGGCATATGGCGCGCGTGATCGGCGGGCACATGCTGCACGACCACTTCGGCCATGGCATTGAGCATGCCGGTGCCGGTCATGATGCCCGTGAACGCCCCCGCCGCAAGCAGCACGCTCGCCATCATCAGGGCCGCCTTCGCATGCGCGTCGACGCGTTCGCGCTGCTGGTTCACATCCGGATAGTTGATCACCAGCGCCAGCACTGTGCCGATCATGAACATGACCATGGGATCGACGACGCCCGACACGAGTGTCACGAGCACGACCAGCGTGAGCACCAGATTGATCCAGAAGCGCTCGGGCCGGCGCAACGCGAGTTCCTCCGGCGTGAGCACGCGCGGGGTGGCGGCAATGCCGGCGGCATGCTCGCGTGTGAGGCCAAGGCGCTTCTCCTCGCGCTTGCCGAGCACGTACGCCGTGCCGAACACGAAAACCAGGCCGACGATCTGCACGGGAATCATCGGATAGAAGATCACGGTGCCCGGAATATGCAGGGCCGCGGAAGCGCGCAGCATGGGCCCGACCCAGGGAAGGAAGTTGACGCCCGCGGCCATCGAGGCGACGCACGCGAGAATCCGGCGGTCGAGACCGAGGCGGGTATAAAGCGGCATCATCGCGGGCAGCGTGACGAGGAACGTGACGGCGCCCGACCCATCGAGGTGGATAAGCAGCGCCAGCAGTGCGGAGCCCATGACGATGCGCGGAGGATGGCAGCCCACCACGCGCAGCACGCCGTTGATGATCGGATCGAGCATGCCCGCATCCGTCAGGATGCCGAAGAAAAGAATCGCAAAGACGAACATCCCCGCAACCGGACCGATGTTCTGCACCCCGTGAACGATGAATTTCGCGGTGGAGAGCCCGAATCCCGCGGCGAGTGCGGCGACGATCGGCACGGCGATCAGCGCGACGAGCGGCGAGAGCCGCTTCGTGATGATCAGCGTGAACAGGGCGATGATCGCGAGCGTTCCAATTAGCGCGAGCATGAACCGGTCTCCCTGTGCGTACGACTGCTTGCCTCGTGGGTGGATGCCATTGCTGTCTCCTGCGCGGCGTTGCGTGCGCCGCCGTTGTGGTTATGTCCGGCTGCCTGTCGATGCGCGGGCTAGGTCTCGCGTGTTCGTTCGCCGAAGACCTGCGCCGCGTGTTCGTCGAGTGCCGGCGGCGCGCTCCGGTAAGTGGCCGGCGTGCGGCCCAGCTTGATCGGCGAGGCGATGCCGCGGTAGGTCCCCATCTCGACCTTCATTGCGCGGTGGTCGACGTGCGGATGCGCGAGCGCCGCCCCCACGCCGAGCACGGGCGCACAGGGCACGCCGTGGCGCACGAGCAGGTCGGCAAGCTGTGGGCCATCCCAGCCGGCGAAACGTTGTTCGAGTTCCGCGCGCAGTTCGTTCCGGTGCTGGCTGCGCGAGCGATTGTCGGCAAAGCGTGGATCGTCGGCGAGGTGCGCGACGTCGATCAGACGGCAGAGCGCCGCGAACTGCGTGTTGTTGCCGACCGCGAGGAAGATGTCGCCGCTGCCGGTGTGGAACATGTCGTAAGGCGTAATGTTCGGATGGGCGTTGCCGGTACGCCGCGGCTCCTTGCCCGAATAGAAGTAGTTGGGCGTGTGCGGGTGGAGGATCGAGAGCGCGCAATCGAACAGCGTGGATTCGACGAACTGGCCGCGCCCGCTTACCTCGCGCTCGCGCAACGCCATCAGGACGCCGAGGGCCGCATTGAGTCCCGTCACGAGATCGACGATCGGCACGCCGACGCGCAGCGGCGCGCCGCCTGCCTCGCCGTTGACGCTCATGAGCCCGGTCATCGCCTGGATCGCCGCGTCGTAGCCGGGCAAGGCGCCGAGCGGACCGTCCGCGCCGAAGCCGGACACGCGGCAATGGACGAGCCGGGGAAAGCGCGTGGCGAGCACGCTGTCGTAACCGAGCCCCCAGCGCTCGAGCGTGCCGATCTTGAAGTTCTCGACGAGGACGTCCGCCGTTTCGAGCAGCGCGAGCAGCCGTTCGCGCTCCGCCGGCTGGGTGAGATCGAGCACGACGCCCAGCTTGTTGCGATTGACGCCCTGGAAGTACGAAGCGGTCTCGCCATCGAACGGCGGCCCCCAGCCGCGCGTTTCATCGCCGCCGGGCGGCTCGATCTTGATCACTTCTGCGCCGTGGTCGGCGAGAATCTGCGTACAGTAGGGGCCGCCGAGAACACGGGACAGGTCCACGACGCGCAGGCCGTGCAGGGATCCAGCTGCTGGAGATGAAGGAGTGTCCATTTCGATCTGTACTACTGACTGATTGATGCCGATTGCTGAATTGCCAAGTGGTGTCTGACAGTGGAGAACGGGGATGTCCTGCGTTCTGGCTCAACGTGAGCGCAGGCACAAAAATTCACTGCGGTGAATGAATATTCACACACAGGAATACGCGAGGTCAAGCTGGAACCCAAAAAGCCGCACCAGGAATGTCCCTGGTGATGGATGGCCAACGGCCGTCGCCCTGCCGGCTTTTATCGGCGGCAAGGGGTGAGCCCGGGACAATCAGGCAAGAGCGAAAAGGCGAGGGGAAAAGTTCAGGCCGACCAGATGAGAGAGCTCTGGTGGCGGTCAGGGCAGCGATCGCTGAAACCCTTGGTGGGCCGGGTGGGGTTCGAACCCACGACGTCCTTTCGGAGGCGGATTATGAGTCCAAGAAAATAATTAGAGATTTCAATCGGTTAGCGTTGAAATCGTTCCGCAAATCGTATATTTCAACATGCTTCAGAGCCTTATCTGGCAACGCCACGAAGAAAATTGCGGAAAACTTTTCGCCCCCCGCCCTGGACTCGGAAGGTAGAATTTCCAGATGAATAGGTCGCGCCTCGGGGCCGGGGCGATCGGGTGATTGCGTAGATACGCTGCAAAAGAAAGCCCGCTAGATGCGGGCTTTTTTGCGTCTGATAACCTAAAGACGCATACAGCGCGAGATGTGCAAATGTCAGATTTTGCGGGTGGCGATAAAACCGGAAATCAGATCCACGGGTTCGGTAGCTCAGCCCAGGCGCCTGACTCTTCGGCAGCGAACGGCATTACCGTTGATGCGCGGATAGTCGCGGTCCAGCCTTCGATCTACCTCTTTCAAGAGCCCTACTACCTTTCCGAAGTCGAGTACGAACGGATTGCTGCAGGTCAGCCGTTGGCAGTATCAATTTTCGTGAACATACTGCTAACCGCGGTTGGATCCACGCTGACTGTCGCTGGGCAGGCCGTCAGTCGACTCGTCACAGGTCAGGCGACGAGCCTTGATCTACCGTCTATCTACACTGCGCTGCTGACTGGCTTGCTCGCTGCAGTTGCATGGTTTGGCGCGCGCAAACTTCCGGGCAACTACAACCGAACGATGAAGGCGATAAAAAATCACTTCAAAAGCAATCCCGTGCGGCGCACCGGAGGCGTGCAATGACCTTCCAAATCCAAGACGGCAAATACGATCTACCTACCGATTTCGAGCCCTATCGCGTGCTACGCATCTGCTCAAATGTCGCCACGGGCGCGCGGTACCCTATCGCGAGAAACGATGGACCTCCGCCATTGATTATCGCGCGCGGCCCAGAGCCGCGCCTCTGGATGACTGCCGGCCCGCTGCCGAGCGGTCCAAAGTATCGAACGATTTTGCGAGAGAATGTCCCGCTGAGTCCCCAGGTGAGCATATCGTCCATGGGCGGAGTCATCACCGTTCAAACAGTTGCCCTCGACCATAGAGTTGCGCCTATCGTTTTGGTCCGCGTCAAGGCAATATCACAAGACGAAGTCGAAATCTCCGACCTCGACCTGCGGCCGGCCGGCTTGAACATCCACGGGGATAGCTCCGCCCTTTATGTCGGGGGAAGCAGGTTTGAACATGGTCGGTCTATTGCAGCGGAAGCATTCCTCACAATTAGCATACAAGGGGGAGCATAGCTAACGTCGAGGCATCCAGCGCGGAAGCGCTCTAACCGCCAAAGACTGGATGGGTTAATAGCCTATTGGGGGTTCGTCCGCCACCGAATACACAAGGCCTCCAGCGCGGAGGCCTTTTTGTTTTGGGTGATTCAAACGGTATTGGGTGATTCGCGCTCAATGCGCAATCCCTTACTCTACCGGCCGTGCGGCGAATAAGGCCCCTATTCGCCGCAGAGTTTGCGGCGAATACATCCGCCAGCCTGCGCTACGATACTGTGTTTATATACAGTGCTCGGGGCGCGAAAATGGAATCGATCTGGGAGTACCGCTGGGCGTTCGTGGAGACGGGCCACTGGGGCGGCAGGAAGGAAACGAACTTCCATATGACAGATGCCGAGGCTGAAAAATGGTGGGCCTACGGCATACAGGGAACTGAACGCCTCGACGAGACGAAGCGCGACAGGAACGCGGTCAATACAGATTGGCGTGCGAGCAGCACGGGTGCCCTGAACCCATGGGACCACGGCGGCCTTCCGCATAGCCGCGAAAGCTAATTGTTTTTGGACGTGGACGGCGCACAATATTACTGATACCTTACACATAGGTTGCGTCCAGACCCCGCAACCTCCAGCGCCTCCCAAGCTGGACAATGCTTAAAGGCCGCCGCATTCGCTCGGAATCGGCGGCCTCTTTTCGTGGATCACTGCGCAGCCAATGGGAGCCGACGTAGCCTACGCTTCGCTCGCTACGTCCCGCTGCCAATTTGCTGATATGCACTCGGGATCTCTTCGGCGATCGAATCGAGTTCCGTATTCTTCAGCTAGGCGCCCGGCGTGCCCAATCTGCACAGAAGTAGTACGGCAAGGCAATGCGAAGCCTCAGCTTCTCTGCGTTTGCCGGCCTGTCATTTCGATTTTTTCTTAAGGATAAGCTTGCCATCTTCATAGCTTATCTCTTCATACTCCTTAAATACGGCAAGAATCAGCGCAATCCCGAGAGAGGCGGCTACGATAATGGCTGAAATCTCCACGCCAGTCAGCGCGGCTACCGGAGCTACCGCAGCGTAAGACAATCCGAAGGTTTCGGGAGCCGTCACCGTTGCAACTCCAACCACGGCAACGAGGGATGCAATTGCTGCTGCGCCAAGCGTTGCGATTTTCTTTGTGTTCTTCAGCTTATCAGCCAAGGCGCCTAGAACGATGATTTCCGGCTCACCATTATCTTTCGCCCTTTCCAATTCGCTCTTAGTCGAGACTGTTACCATACGTTCCCCGTGTGATCGCACGCCAATTCAAGTTACATGCATAGGGCGACCTATGCTCCAACTGGTTAACGACCAACGGGGAAATATCTTGACCGTGGCGCTAATGCGGAAGTGAAAGGGAAGCGGTGACCGGCCAATTGGCCACCGCCTTTTTTGTTGCCCTGCTATGCAGCCGGCTTCACTTCAGCCGCGGCGATCTTCTCGCACCGGGCCTGCACGAGGTCGATGTCATGATCGCCGAAGCTTCCGGCGCCGGGCCACTGGCTGGCCGGGATCATCGCGAAGCCCGAACTCTTGAGCCACACATGATCATGCTGCGGTCTCGCCCGCCACCGCAGATCAACCCACGGCCATGCCGCCCAGGTGTCGCGCCCGTTTAGCACACACACCATTCCGGCGAGTTGGGTCGCATACGTGGCGTAGAACCGGGCATCCGCGAACTTCGGCGCTTCGAACGAATACAGCGCGCCGATCTGCGTGGCCGGGATGAAGAGCGGCGTCAGGTGCGTGCGGCTCGCCCCCAGGGAGTGGCCGCACACATTGAACACCGCACCGGCCGGAGCGACGGAGAGCGCCCACTTCCACACGTCCGCCATCCCCGAGATCACGCCATCGGTGACGCATCCACCATCGACCGGATGCGGGACGAGCGATACGTCGTCGAAGACGTCGGCCAGCTTCAGGCTCGACGCACGCGTGCCGCTAATGCTCAGATGCGTGCGCCCTGCCGCGTCCACCGACATCACAGCCTGATTGTTCGCGTCGCTGTAGATGTCACTCCAGACGTCGCCGAGCGCCTGGAACGCAGCCTTCGATTGCATCGGGTCAATGACGTAGGCGGCGTTGGCTCGTTTCGCCGCCAGTGCGATCGCCTGCCAATCCATCACTGGCTCGCGGCGATCGGCGCGGACGCGGCGGCAGGAGCCGAGGCCGTCGAAGCCGAGGCGGCAGCGGCAGCCGCTGCCGTTTGCTGCGCCTGCACCGTCGTGAGGACCTGATTGAGGATCGGCTGCGCGAGCGTCAGGCCAAGCAGAATCGCCGGTTGGTTCGGCAACATCGGGAGCGCGCCAACGAGCTTGATGAGTGCCGGAAACGCCGTATCGTTCAGCGTTTTCAGACTCGTCACGTCGATCATTCCGCCGGACGTGCAGACCGATGCGTTGATCGCGATGATGCCGGGCTTCGTCGCATCGCTCGGATCGCCATTGAGCAGCAGCTTCTGACTCGCGCTGAGCAACGGCGATGCAGCGATGGCCTTGAGATCGGCGTTGACGACGGGACAGAAGTCCGTCACGAGCTGTTGGGGCGTGACGATGAGCTTGGGCGCAGTGCCGGTGCCTGTCGACGCGCAGCCTGCAAAGAGAGCGAGCGCGGCGAGGCCTGCCGCGAGAAGCAGCTTCTTCATTTCGGTTCCTTCGGAGTTGTGCCGCGAGGCGCGGCGAACGGACTGCTGAATCGCGCGAGCGCGCTGGGATTACTGCTGAACGGGTGCTGCCGGCGCGGCGCCCTTCTTCGAGTTCGCACGCGCGATCAGGTAGTTGTAGACAGCGTGCGCGCCCGTGATGATGAAGGCCGAGATCTGCAGTTGCGCTTCCATCGGGATCGTGACGTGAGCCGCCTGAGCGGCCCAGTCGATGATCGGCACGAGAGACGCGGCGGTCAGCGTGATCGCGCCGGTTTGAATGCTCGAGGTTTGGTTCATGAATGCTCCTTGTGAAGTGCCTTGAGTTCGTCGGGCGAGTACACAAAGCCCTTGATGAGGAATGCCTGGACGTTCCAGACGGGATCGCTCTCTTCGTGGCGGCCGTGATCCTTGCCGCGATGGTGCAGCTCGCAGAGAGGCAGCTGGTTGTAGACGGAGTCGACGAACGTCATGGGCTTCGTCGGATCGAAAGCCTCCCAGTCGAAGCCCTGCGTCAGCTTGATGAGGTCCCAGACCGGGTGCTTCTTCGGGATCGGCACTTCGCGCTGCAGCTTGTGCGACCACATCGTGTCGATCTGGTTGAGCGCGACGCCACGGATCCACGTGAAGTTGATCGCGTGGCTGAACGCCCATTCGAAGAAGCGGTGATGCGATTCGACCTTTTCCTCGTCGCCGCATACCGCGCAGACATAGCCGCCCTCATGCTTCATCTCGCGCTTGCTCGCGCGGAAGATCGCGGATTCAGTGCGCGGATCGTGGCCGGGATAGAACACGTCTTCCGATAGCGTGCGATGCGTCTCGTGCGTTTCCTGTGCTTTTGTCATGGCGTAAAAAAAGCCGCTCGATGCGGCTGTTTGATGGTCATTTGACGGTTATTTGATCGGGCTATGCAATACCCGCCGCGACAGGCATGACGTCCGTTCGCATTGCCTGGCAAAGCCTCACGGCGCGCGCGCCAACCTGCCCGTACCAATCCGAATCCTGCATTTCCGCAGCTGCACTGCTCCAGTCGCCGGCTTGCATCGCAGCGAGCGCGTTCTTGAAGCCGAGCAGCTTGGCGATGCCGAGGTTGAACGCCATGTTGGCGACGACGCGTTGACGCACTTCGCTGAGAGAGCGCCACCAGCTAACGTTGGCGTCGAGCTGCGTCATCGTGCTGGCGACGTCGACCGTCAGCAGTTGCGTGATCTGTGCGGCGGAGAGCGGAAAACTCCAGCCGGCCGGCAGCGGCGAAGCGGTCAGGTTGTGCCCGACGCCGACCGTCAACCTGCCTTTCGTATCCTTGTAGGGCATCGTGCGCACGCCCTCGTCGCGACGAAGTTCGGCGTATAGAAGAGTCAGAATCACGATTCCCCCGGCCACTTTCCATGAGCCACCGCCCACAGCGCGGCAGCGATCGTAATGAACGGACCGCACCAGATCACGATCTTGCGCAGCACGCGGCCTGTCGCCGTGAAGAAGCTGATTCCGCTCTTCGCCATCTTCAGCAGCTCAACGAGTTCCATCGTGTTTGACTCGACGCGCAGCGTTGCCGCTGTGTTGTCAGCAAGCGCTGCCTTGTATTCCGCCATCGACTGCTCGAAGTTCATCATGCGGGATTCCATATCGACGCGCCATTGATGGTCCGAGGCGCGCCTGTCGATCGATTCGTGGCTCAACGAGATCCCCGTAGAAAGCGGCCGCTACGACGGCGGCCAGAAATGAAAAAAGCCACCCGAAGGTGGCTTGTGGTCAATCAATATTTGAGTGGTCAATACATACGCTCGAGACCCGTCACTTGCGAAGCCGAAGCGGTTCTCTTTTTCACATTGGTCGACGCCGTTGATCCAGGCTTCCGCCCCGCTTGCATTCCCTCTTCAGTCTGCATGGCCTCGGAAATCACTGCGTCGATTTGTTCAATCAGTTTCCTTTGTGCGGTCTGCGCCTTCACGATCTCGGCAGCCGATCGCTCCTTCTGAATTTTCCGGAGCACTGACACCCCGGTGCACGCGCATCCAATCGCACAGAAACCGAAGCCGATGGGGTGTCCGGTCTTCATGGCTATTATGGATCCGCCGCCAAAAGAGACCATCGCAACCAATCGGCCAGTGTCGACCGAAAGTTCGTCAGTCAGAACCCCTTTTGTGAGGTCCCAAAGCATTCCAGTTGCCGCAATCAATGCGGCATAGAAAGCGATCTTTGCCCAAAATGACTCCGTATGCTCTCGAATGATTTCGTCCGTGACGGCGAGCACAGCAGACGTGGCCAGAAAGAAGAAGAGAAGCCCCAATAGTTTTCTCATCGCACACCCCGTAGTAGTTGTTTGAGGGGGTGATTATCAGCAAGTGCAAGGCAAATGCCAATGTGCTGGAAGGAAAATGTGCGAATTCTGTGGGGTTTCTTGATGCCTCAGGCACGGCACCACCAGAGGGTGACTCATTAATATTTGCTGCTTGACTACTAGCCCTATTAGGGCTGTCTTTGTGCGCATAGGGAAACGCATTCGCGAGTCCCGCTTATCCCGAAAGGACGATCATGAAGCTCACATTTCGCGCGCGCCGCGTGCCCGGCTATGCCCATTCATTACAAGCATCCGCCCGCCCAGAATCTGGCGGCGCTCAAGCAAGAGCTCGGTCTAACGGGCAAGCAAATGGCAGATCTCTGCTGGCTTGCGGGCGATCAGCACTGGCGCAAGTACACCAATCCGCGCGACCCTCGGCCTATGAGCGCGCAGATGCTCTTTACCCTGATGGCGCAGCTCGAATTGGACAAGGAAACCCTAGAGCGCATCTTCGAAAGGATGCGCCAGGCAGGGGCCGAGTTCAGCCCGGTGCCAGATGGAGAGCGGCAGCCGTAGCGATGTCTCTCGGTTGCGCCGCGGCATCCGCTCACGCGCAGCAAAGCTGGTTTCAGCTCGAGGCCGGCATCGGCGGCAGCGCCTACCAGCATGGCCCGAACGGCCTCTGGTATCAGGACGGGTTCGATCACCGCCTTGATCTGACCGCCCCTTCGGTCAAATTCGGTGTCACCGGCAACATCTGGCAGCGCGGACCCTGGGGAATCGACTACCACGTCGATTACTACTGGCTCGGCACGATACACACGGATGCCAAAGTCCCGAGCGCCAAAACCAACACGACCAGTGGCCAATGGATCGGCCCTGACCTGGTCGGCGTCAATGCAGCGGACCCTTGCAGCGGCCCGTGCAATAACCTCTCCGACTTCATGGGAAGCGGACACGACATGGGCTTCGCGCTCACGCTCGAGCCGCACTACACGTGGAATGGCATCACGTTCGGCGTGGACGCCGGGCCCTATATCCACCGCTCGACGTGGTCGGAGGACGTGGCGAACTGGTACGCCAACGCGGACGCACAACCCATCGACAATCACGTCAAATGGCGCCCCGTCTGGGCGCTCGGCTGGACGGTCGGAGCGAGCATCATCTACCGTAACTTCGCTATCGAATACGCATACTTCCGAAATCAGGGGAATGCGACGAACTCGAATCCTTACAATCCGATATGGAAGTCGACACACGTTCTCATGGGGACGTACCGGTACTGAATGGAAGTTGCGGTAATATACCGCGCTTACAACATCTTATTACACTGGGCAATCTTTCCTGCCCGGGCATAACCAGAACGGCTGGAGAGAATGGCATCGGCACAATCAAGAACCCGCGCGGCAACAGCGCGGCTATATCAAGTCGTCATCGCATTTCTGCTCATTTTTACGATCGCAAAGATGGTTTCGATCGTCGGTGCGTCGCCGATTATTGGCTATCCGAACAACTACGACTTTCTGCGTGTTGAGAGTTGTATGGGCCTCTGGCCAGACACCGGGGAGCACAAGATGGACCCTCACTGGGCTGGTCCGGTCAATAATCTCGTGCTTGATCGCGACTATCATCCAGACCTATGTCTTGTCTCGATCGACGATCTGTTTCCATATCTGGCGACGAAGCTATATACACATGGTGAGCATGTCGACTATCGATTGATCGGCTCCCTCAGAATACTAGCCGCTCTAGCCGCCGTTGCGATGCTGATGCTCGTCGCAGAGACATGGTTGCAACGTTTGGTTGTCGCCGCGCTATTCACCACTGCATTCGGTGATTTCGCATATCTTGGATTCTTCAACACGCTCTACAATGAACCTACCGTGATGCTCGGCGCGTTCATTTGTGCGGTTTCGTTCTGGCTCATGTGGACAAGGCGTGCGAGACCCGATGGCCTATCCCTTTGGATGTCGCTTGCAGGCGTAGTGGTGCTTGGCCTCAGCAAACAGCAATACGTTCCACTCGCTAGCGCGTTCGCATTGGCATTCTGCGCTCTCTTCGCGTGGCGTTGGCGTTCTCGCGCCGCCGTCACTTTCGCGGTTCTCGCCGCCGCGTGTCCTATTGCCTTCGCAGCCATGAATCCGTCCGACGAGGGGCTCCTGAGCCATGGCATCCGGTTAGCGAACACGATGGATACATTCCTCGGCGAAGTGTTACCGTTCGCGCACGATCCTCATAGAGCTGTCGCTACGCTTCATCTTCCGGATGAGTGCGTGCGCGGGATCGGCGGGAACTTCTATACGCCGGGCTTCACCCAAGATTATCCTTGTCCCGGGATCTTCAATGAAAGCCGCGTTCACCTGCTGCCATTGTTTGCGACGCAGCCCGAGACATTTTTTGGCCCGATGAAAGATGGCATCGCGCACGCGCGGCCATTCCTGCCAGACCGCTACTATCCCTTCGAAGACCCTTCATCGGCAAACTCCATTGCATACCGGCTGTCATCTGCTACATCGTTTTCGACACTGGTCAATGCGTTGCCTGGTCCGCTCTTTTGGTTGTTAGTTACCGGCACTATCATCGCGGCGATCCCTGCTGCCGCATGGATGGTCTGGCAACTCATCCATAAACGATTTGACGGAAGCGGTGCCGGCGCACTATTCGCGATCGGTGCTGGCATGGTGCTTTACGCTATCGCCTCTTCAGTTTTTGGCGATGGAAGCCGGGAAACAGCGAAGCATGGCCTGATCTGGCTTTGGGGGTTCTCACTCGCGGCGATCTCTGCCGTTTTGCTCCTTGCCGAGATATTCCGTAAGCGCACAGCGTCAGTGACAGTGACAGTCGAAGAATACTCCGACATCAGCCAGTAATCGGTGTTGGGAGAACCTGCTGGACAAACGCAGGCTGGGCATCATAAAACGATGCCCAGAGCGGGTCTGCAGTCGTTGTCTCTCCATAGTTCGCAGGCTCACCTGACGGGAGGGAAATTTGCGGCGCTCCAAACCAGGTGCCGATTGCTAAATGGCTACTATCGGTGTATGCGATGTAAATCGTGGACTTCATGTTCGACCTCAGAAATCGTAACCGTTAATGCCCATCGTGTAGGTCGCCGAACCAGTCGTGTTCGCTGATGACCAATACACCGTCTGGGGAGTGATGACAGGCAGTTTGTTGAACGGGCATTGCGCCGGACTTGCTGTCGTTGACAGAGCCGCAGCAAGAATCTGGGCGCCGAGCCCGCTAGCGTCAGCTGCCACTCTGAGCGTGGCATCTGTGTTGTTCAAATTTGCACAGTTCAGACTACCCGAAACCGTGCGGGCATTTAGCGGGATGGATGTCGCAAGCGATAGTGCCGCATAGGATGACTGGTTGGTCGTCGATGTGATTCCGGTAATCGAGACGAAGGTAACAGTGCGATCAAACTGATACGCGTATGCGAATTGGCTGCTTGCATTCGTTGGCCACACTGAAACCAACGCACTCGCCGTATAGCCAGCAGGCATATTTGCGCCGCCATACACATTCGGCTGCTTTGCGCTTGTTGCATTCGTCGCCAGTAGCGCTGCGGCTCCAGTCGTGAGCAGAACGGATCCAACGGTCTGCGAAATCGAAACTGTATACGTGCCAACGCCACCCGTGCCGGTTCCAAGCGCCGTAATCGTTGTGCCCGGAGCTGCGCCTTGGAGATATTGACCAACCGCCAGCGATCCGGATGCCACGGCAGATACTGTCAGAGTGGTGCCGCTAATCGAACCAGTGAATGAGGCAGCGAGCGGATTGTAGATCGCATAGAGCGCGACAAACCCCGATACCGGCGCGCTGCCCGTGTCCATGCCGCCAGCGCCCGTCGTTGCAAGGTTGATCGTCTTGCTGAACGATGGGATGCAATAGCGGGTGCCGCCGAGATTCGTCTCGACGATGATCTCGTCGGCCGTCGGTGTAGCCGACGCCGATGCCGTCGCAACGTTCATCACGAAGTTGCGCACCTGGCCCACCACGCCGCTCACAGCATTCGTCTGCGGCTGCGCGATCATTGCCTTAATCGCCGAGAGCACCTGCGTGTATGTCGTCTTGCTCAGCACCTGACCATTCGACGTTGCGACGTTGACGAGCTCCTGCTGAACCATGTTCAGCCAGTCGGCATCGACGATGGTCGGGGCTACGCCGCTCGCGGGATTGCCGTTCGTGAAGTAGCCCTGCGTGCCTGCGGCGGCCGGTGTCGGCAGCGACGACGCTGCGGTGGCCTGATCGGTTTGATACATGCGAATCCTCAGTGATACCCGAAGTTCAGATAGGTGTGTGCCGGCTTGATGGCCATAAGCTCACACTGCAAAACTGCATTGCCCCACGACGCGAGCGGCTGCCCGGCATATGACTGCCCGGCGGCGAAATACGTGACCGTGTTGAGCGGCGCGTTGATCTGCCACGTGAAGAACCAGTCCTGCGTGCCGGTAGGCTGCCCCGCTCTCGACTGTCCCGCGCGAAACGGCGCGAATTCGGTCACGGTCACGGTGTATCCGAGCGCCTTCGCATATGCGATGAAATACGCGATCGACTGGCCACCGCTGTTCGTGAGGCGCGCGACTACCTGCTGCTGCCTGCCCTGCAGCGTCGGCGATTCGCCAGCGCATGGATCCGGGAGGCCGAGCATCGACTCCCATTCCGGAAGAAGCTCGACGGCCGTCGAGGGGAATGCATCGACGAGAAGCTGGTTATTCGCCGCCGTATGGCGCTGCCACGTCTGCGAGAGCCCTGCTATCACCTGCGCCTGCACGGCCGTCGGATCCCGCGGCCACACAAGCCCGCGAGGCATCAGCGCGTGAATCGCCGTTGCGAAGTCGCTCGCTGCATAGTTCGGTGCGGCCATTTACGTGTTCCACGTGATCGTGCCGAGCACCGGGAGTTGCCCCAAAGTGCCCTGAATGTTCCCGCTCGGTGTCGTGATCACGAAGCCCGTCGTGCCGGTGATTGCGGCGATGGCCGACTCGATGTACGAGAGTGCAATCGCGCCGTTCGTCGTCGGTTGAGCATTGCCGGTCGTCGTGCCGATCGGGTTGCCGTACATCACGAGCACGCCCGCGATCGCCGCGGTAACCAGAGCCTTCGTCGCCGCGCTCCAGTTGCCGGTACCCGCGATCGTGAAATTCACGACCTGCTGATTCGGTGCGCACACATAGACGAGCGCCGTCGCGGGCCGCAGTGTGTAGATGGAGTTCGCGATCGTGAGCTGGTCGCCGGTCGCTGCAACGCCGCGCCATTCGCCCGTCGCAACGCCATTTGTGCCGACTGGGAATCCGTTGTTTCCGGACTCCGCGCTGTCGAGCATCGCGTAGACGACCACCGTCCCGGCGCCGAACCCGTTCGGATTGCACCAGGCGCGCGTAACGCCGCTGACTTCCTTCGACCACGTGACGTAGTCCGGCACTGCGCCGCCCTGCGGCGGGTTCTGGTAGGCGAACAGCATGCGCGAACGCAGGCTGTCATCGGTCTCGATGTCCGCGCCGCCCGTGAACGCTGCCGACACCGAACCTGTCGACGAAATTCCCGCGATCGAGGTGCCCAGCGTCATCACCGTGCCGATCCCGCAATTGCCGAAGGCACCGGTCAAGCCAGTGGGATCAGCATTCGCCTCGGCATTGACCGTCACGGATTTGCCTACGACGGTGCCCAGCGAGGTCGTGGTGTACTCAACACCATCGCCGCGCGTCACGAGCGTGCCGATCGGGATCTGGTAGCCGTTCGTGCCCGGGAAGGTGATCTGCCCGGGCGTCTCCGCGCCGGCCTGCGTCGCAGCCTCGCGGTAGATGTTCTTCAGTGCCGCCCACGCCTCGAGGTACTCATCGGTGGCAGTGAACGGGTTCGATTGCAGCGCGACCCAGTCGGTGTATCCGTACTGCGAATTGGCGAGACCCGCCAGCGCGCGGCCGAGCACATTGAGGCTCGAAAAGCGAAGCAGCGGATCCGAGCCGGCCGGGCTCACCTGCAGATCGGCTGCTACCTGCGCGCGGATCTGCGTGAGTGTCGGTCGTGCGTAAGGCATATCAGTTGATCCCCGCCCAGGCCCACGCGTACTGGCCTTTTGAAAGTAAGGTTCCGGTCGGCGACCACGCCACGATCACCGCGCCGAGCATCCCGGTGCGCACCCATTGCGTCGAGATGTCGAAGCGAGATGCAACGCCGTCGTCAACCATCCACTGGAGCGCTTCCGCGATGTAGTCGTACGCGAGCTGCAGTGTCTGCGTCGTCTGCTTCGCGCGCCTGAGAAGCCACATGCGCGAGCCGATCGGCACGTCGTCGTCCGCCCACCAGCCGCGTGGGTCGTTCGTCCCGTCCGGGATGACGTCGCCGGGCTGCGCCATACGATCGGTGAAAATGCTGATCAGGATCGCGGTCTCGATGTCGTTGCCGGTGGCGAGCACCGGGCCGTTCATCGTCCAGTCGCCGCGGCTGTTCGCCGAGTCCCACGAAATTGCGATGTCTGCCATTGCGCTCGGACGTAAAAAAGCCCGCACGCGGCGGGCTGTGTCAACTACTAGACGAAAGCTAGTTCGCCATCTGGTTCGAGGTGCCGGGCGCGGCCGGGACGTAATGGTTGTGGCCGTTGACCGAACCATTCGGCAGGTTCACGTCAGGCGCGGTGATTGGCGCCGTGAACGTCGCTGTGCCCGTCGTACCGCTCGCGCCGCTCTGGCCGATGTTCCCGTTGATCTGCACGTTGCCGTTCAACACGATGACCGGCGCATTGACCGTCAGCGTGCCGCTGGCGTTGCACGTCACATTTTTGGCATCGTTGACCACCACGTTCTGGCCTTTCGCCTCGACGACGATGCCGCCGCTCGCGGTCAGGTAGACGTACTTGCCGTCCTCGCTGTAAATCATCGCCTCGCCAGGCTGCAACCCCTTCGGGCGCGACGGCTGATGGTTCGTGCCGATCACCGCGCCGGCCGACCGATCGCCGGCCACGTGAAGCGTGATCGCGTCAGAATCGATTGGCGGATTCGACGAGAAGCCGAACTCCGCGACGCGAAGCCGGTTGTCGGGCGTCTCGATGCCGTTCATGAGCACCTGCATCTTCTGCACGGGGCCCGAGTCGTCGACGAACTTCACACGCGCGCGGCCGATAATCGACTGGATGTTGCGCCGCGCGCGCTCGAGCATGTTTTCGATCATGAATTCACACCGTTGACCGTTGTGTAGTCTGGAGCGATCGGGTACAGCGTGACCGGCTCCGGATAGAACGCCTGCGGCGGCATGATCGTCAGATCTGCACGCGTGCCCTGCTCGTTTCGCAGATACGTAACGTCGGCGATCAGCCACGTCTTCGGCGTGAGCTTCAAGCCCGGCAGATCGATGCCGACGAGCGTGTTCGGCTCGTAGAGCACGCCTGCCGCGTCGCGCCAGCTATCGGTCGACAGGCGCACCTGCATCGAGCGCCCCATGCGCGCCGCGAGCTCCCAGTTGGCGCGCTGCTGCGCGACCGTCGAGCCACCGGCGACGTTTTCCGACACGATCGCGCGATAGCGCAGCCGAGGCACGCCCGGATCCGTGACGTGCGCGATGAGGTTGCCGCCGTCGCCAATATCCTGGAGCGTGTCGAGGCCCTGATACACCGCGTCGTAGTCGGAGAAGCGACCGTCCATGCTGTACATGGCGCCGGCCGAGGTGACGTTTACGCCCTCCGTGAATCCACTCGACGCCTTACGCGTGCCGATCGATCCTGACCCGGCGCCCCCGTTTGCCAGAAGCAAACTGCCGTCTGGCTGGTCGTAGAGCAGCAGCGCGCGGTAGCGACAGATGCGCTCGAGCACCTCGTACACTGGTTCGCCGACCATGATGTTCAGCTGCGGGATCGGATCGCCGACCACGGTCCCGCTCGCCACGTTCACGTCGATCCCATAGACCGAGCAGAGCCGCTTCGCGATCTGGTCGACCGTCAGGTTGAGCAACTGGCCACCGGTCCACTTTGCCGAGCAGTCGACGAGATCCTGACACTTGCTGCGTCCCGTGATCCGGATGGTGTGCTCGCGTGCGTTGTAGCTCGGCATGTACCGATCGACGAAACCAGTCAGCACGACGTCCGAACCGAGCAGAACCTGCACGAGGTCGCCGGGCTGCACGATGACCTGCGAGACGCCCGGATATGGCTCCGTGAACGACACCTCGAAGTCAGATGGGCACCGCTCGATGCCACGCGACACGCGCAACGACGTCCAGCCGGTGATGTCGCGACCATTTGAAGCGTAAAACGTGGGATCGCCGGCAGCCGGGTTCGGATCGCGCGTGCACGTCGATACCCGCAGGGTGATGTCGTCTGCCATCAGCTCGAAAGCGCCTTGAACGTCGTCGGCATGAAGGCCGGGTGAATCGGTGCGACCTGCTGCACGAGCTGCTGCTCGCGCGTCGGGTCACGATAGATGCGGTTTGCAAGTACCAGCGATGGCAGCGGCGCGTTGAACGTGAACGTCGCGATCGAGGCCAGGTTCGCGCCGCGCGCCTGAAGATCTGCCACGACAACCTGCCGCAGCGCGCGCAGGGCCATGTAAGAGTCATCGTCGCCTGCATCGCCTGCGATGTCGGACTCGGCATCGATCAGCCCGACAGCGGCGCCGAGCACCGTATCGGCATCCTCCTGGGAGGATGGCTGATAGGTCGTCAGCGTCGTCGCGAGTTGCGCGAGCGCGTATCGCCGGAGCAGCGCCGACATGGCCGTCTGCATGGTGCCCATCGCCGCGCCAATCTGGCCGGTCGGCACGACGGCCGACGGCGAGTACTGCGCGAGCGTGCTCACGAGGCGCACCGCATCGGCGGGCGCCGTCGCCGCTGCGGCGACTGCCGCGACGTACGCCTGCGCGGCCGCGCCGAGGGTCGCGGAATCCGACGGGTTTTGCGCGGCGGCCTGCAGCGCGGCACCAGCCGTCAGAACCGATGTACGCGCGGCAGACGAAGCCGACAGCAGGTCAGCCGCCGTCGTGTTGGTCGCCGCCTGCTGATTGCTCCCGGAGATCCCGCTGTTGCCGCCGCCGAACAGGCGTCCGAAGTTGCCCGCCAGCGTCGACACCGCGCCAATAATTCGCTTCACATCGTTGACCGCCGTGACGCCGATCTGATACCAACCCACCACGGTGGAAACGGCCTGCTGCACAACAGCCGCACCATTAGCGATCGCCGTGGCAGAGCTCGTCACGAAGTTCGCGAGCGCCTGAATGCCGGTGGCGCTTGCGGCCGAAGTGACCGCGTCGCCGGTCGACGTGCTGACCGTTGGGAACAGCCGGTTACCCGAGACGATAAGCGTCAGGCGGATCTCGAACGCGCGACCCAGATCACGGCGCTCGATCGTCTCCACACCCAGGCAGCAGACGTTCTGCACAGTACCGAGCGTCGGATGCACGAGCGTTTGGCCGCCAGCCGTCTCGCAGATGGAAAGCAACGCCTTCCGTTGCGAGATGACGTCGCCGCCGCCAGTGATCAGATCACCCTCGACGATGAAGCCGAGCACCTCGAATTGGCGCGGGCGCTTGCCGAGATCTTCAACCCACACGTCATCGCGGAACGGATACGTATGGATCGACGTCTTCCGGCCCGCCGCTGTCCGGATGGACTCGACGCCGAATTTGAAGTTGCCGTAGCTGGCTTTGTCCAGCCGCTTGAACCAGTCCCCGGTGATCAGAGTCGCTGCATCGCCGATCGCGGACGCGAGGCCGCCAATGCTGCCGGCGACGTTGACGGCATCTGTGATCGTGCTCAATCAAGCCTCCTAGATACCGTCGAGCCGGTAGTTCACCTTCGTCGGCAGATAGCTGCCGTCCTGCGTTTTCGCCTCAGGCCGCACACCAGGAGGCACGTTGTCGAACGTGACGTGCAGCGTGTTCTGCTGCATCTGCGCGACGCGCGCGTCGTGCGCGCTATCCGCCGCCGGCCCAACAGGCGACTGCGCCGAATCCGTCTTTCCAGTCAGGCGATCGAACACCCCCTCCGCATACGCCTGGCGGTTCGCAATGTTCGCTTCCGAGGCGCCCGGGCGCTCGTACTCCCGAGCCTGAATCTCTGCGGCCTGCTCGGGCGTTTTCGCCATACGGATCCGCTGATCCGCCTGGCGCTCCGTGTGCTGCATTTCCCACAGATAGAAATCGGTCTGCTCGCCAAACGTACCCTGCTCGACCCGGTGACCGAACATCTTCTCGAATTGCTTCGCGCGGTCCTTGCCCCACTGGGCGATACCGGCATGGCCGCTCGAGTTGACGACGCTGGGATCGAGTGCACCGTTCTCCTGCATCAGACTGCCGATCTGCCCCGCCGCTTGCGCGGCGGTGTAGCCGGCCGCCTTGAGCCGCTCGAAGAGGTAGCTCTGACGATCGGCGAGCGCCCCATTCGGCGCATTCGCGGCCGCGCGTCGCTGGCCGACCGGGTCGCCGTCCCACTTATCGCCCTGTTTCCCAGCGAGATAATCCGATTCGCCAGTGTTCAGGTTTTCCGAATGCAGCAGCGCGAGAATGCCCGCGAGCAGCGGAGCAGAAGCCAACCGTGCCAGCGCGCCGACCGCCCCCGGGATAGTCACACTGGTGAGCCTGCCCAGAGCGCCAATCAGCGACAGGACGCCAGCAATCGGGCTCGCGAACGTGATGGCCGCGAGAGCAATAGCGACGCCCTTGATTCCGCCGATCGCGTCGTAGAAGGCGCTGGCCTTCGACGCAACCGCATCCCAATCGATCTTTGAGACCCAATCGACGAAGCGCTGCACGGCGCCGGAAATCTTGTCGGCGATCTGTGCACGGTTGTCGTTCAGCCAGTGCGAAACAGCCTTGACGACCGGGTCGAGCACCGGAATCAATGCGGAACCGATTGTGTTGGCCAGCCCCTCCGTCGAAGCGCGCAGGTCTGAGATGTCCTCGTTAAACGCCTTCGCCTGAGCGATCTCCGCGTCGGTCGGTACGAGGCCCTGTTTGTACGCTCGCGCCTTGTCGGCGTCCCACGTTCCCTGCTGGATCATCGGCAGCAAACTGCCCATGCCGAAGGTGTTCGCCGCCTCGCGCTGAGCCTGCACCGAGCGCTGGCCCTGAATCGCCTTCATCAGGCGCATCTGCGTCGAGTAGTAGTCGACGGTGCCGTCCTTGTTGCGTGCGATTTGCACGCCCATCTTCTGGAGCAGGAGCATCGCGTGCGGATCCGCGCCGTTTGCGGCGCCGCGGATCGCCATCTGCGACGCGCTCATGCTCGAATCGAACTCCTCGGCCGACACCCCCGCGCGGCGCGCAGCTACGTGCCACGCGGCAAGATTCTGCGCGTTCATGTCGAGCAGCTTCGAATTCTTGTTCAACGTGAAGCCGAACGAGCCGAAGCGCACTGCTAACGCCGAGAGACCCGCGAGCGACGCAGCGCCGCCGATGGCCGTCAGGCCGGGCACGATCTCGACGATCTTGTCGACGACCTTCCCTGCCGCGGTAGCCGCGCGACGGAATCCACCCTCAAGCTTCGCCAGATTCGAGTTTCCGGCAGCGCCGAGCGCGCCGACGCGCTTCTGCACCTTGTCGATCGGATCAGTAACCTTCCCGAGCGCAGCCTTGATCTTGTTGACCGTCGCCGTCGCCGCATCGTCCGCGCGGATACGGATGACGAATTCTTGAGCCACACCTGACTCCTTATTTCATTCGGGTGCCCTGGTCGGCCCACCATTTCACTTCACGCCACGTGAGGCTTCGGGTTTCACTCGGCTGCCAGCCGTAAAACTTGGCTGTAACCGCAACCACTCGCTCCCACCCTAGTGGGAGCCCGCCGCGTTTCCCTCGGGGTCGTCCTGCTCGGGCGGCGTGATGAAGACGATCATGAAGTCCTGCGCCTTGTAGAAGTCGCGCACGCCGACGCGATCGATCACGGGAAGCGGGACACCGGAGACAATCGAAATGAGGAACTTCATCGAGTCGATCGCATTTTCCTTCTGCGTCTTCTTGATGAACTGGCTGAGCTGAGAGACGTTCGGCTCGTGCAGCGTGATCTCGGTATAAACCGTTTCATCTCCGCCGCCGCCGAGCGTGATCGGCTTCGCAAGCTCGATCGTCAGCTCATCCGGAACAGGCAAGCCGGACTGTTTGATGATGGCGCTCATGCTTTAGCCCACGCTGACGGTTTGTTCGGAAACCTGCGGACCTTCGAACTTGACGTCGAACTTCGCATCCTCCGTGTCCACTTCCTGCACGTCGGTCGTGCCCATGTTCCGGCCGGTGACGATCTTGCCGTTTGCAAGTGCCCCGACCACGGTCGCATTGCGCATAGCGTTGAACGCCGCGACGGTCAGGTCGCCTGCGTCCCGGATCGACATCGAGATCGACCCCGTTACCGGCGTCTCTTTCCAACCATGGAAACCGTCCTGACCCACCATGGCTTCGCGCTTGACCGTCGATGGCGAGTACTTGAGGCTCCCCTCGAGCTGGTACGTCACGCCGTCGACAGTGATCTGCGCAACGCCGGCAATCAGATTGCTGGACATTGAATGCGCTCCTGAAAACGAAAAAGCCGCCCGAAGGCGGCTTCACTGCTGTTGGGTGGCTCGCTTACTGCAGCCGGAACTGGACCAGCGTCGCGAACGTGCGCATCTGATTGACCGGCGTACCGGGCCACAGGATGTCGAGCCGGTTCGGGTTCACCGTGTTCTTCTGAACGACGAGCGCCGCGGCGAATGCGGCGGCGTTTTGCGTGTAGCCCGCGTCGGTCCGCTCCTGGTAGAGCGCGATGATGTCGGCTTTGACCGTGTTCGGCGTGACGAGATTCGACCCCGCCGGCGGCTTCGAGCCGTTGTCTGCGAGCTTGCAACGCGCATACTTCGACGTCAGCATTGCCTGCAGCGTGCGGATTTCCAGCATGAGCTGGAACATCGTTTCGACTTCCAGATAGCTGTCGTCAGCGACGCCCTGCGCGTTCGTCTGGTACGTCGTGATGATGTTCTCGGTCTGCACCGTGCCATCTTGCGTCACGGTGAAGGTCGACAAACCGTCATACAGCAACGTCTCACGCTGGCTTGGCAGGAACTGACTTGCCACCGGCGGCGGCAGCACACCTTGCAGCGGCAGATACTGCAGCGGAACGCCCGGATCGGCGCGCACGCTGACAGCAACCTGCGCGCACAAAGCAGCTGCCCAGAGCCAGCTCGGCGTCGGGCTGCCGTTGAACGGCAGAATCGTTTCGTGCTGGTTGTTGCGCGCGAGGCCGAGCGTCGTGCCGGCGGAAAACGTGCCCGCATACGCGCCGAACGAATGGCCGTAAAGCTGCTGGTTGAAGCTCCAGCGCCCCGTCTGATCGTTCAGCAGTTGCTTGACCGCGTCGAGCGACGTCGCGTCCGTGTACGGATTCGCGATGAAGTCGAACGTCATGTTGCCAAGGTTACCCAGGGCCGTCGTGAGCGTCGGATTCGTGGCGCCACCCGACATCGCAGTGATCGTGTACGCCAGCCCGGTCGGCGTCGATTCGCCGTTTGCCGTGCCGTAGTAGTTGAACTGGATGTTGATCTCGTTGCCGCAGAGACCCTTGTTGTCGGCGGTCAGCGTGACCGTGCTCGTCGCCGCGACTGCCGTCACCGGCATGTTCGCGATGGCGTTGATTGCTGCGGCGACAGCGGTCGCGATGGAAGTCGTCGCCTGCGCTGCAGTTACCGGCACGGTCACGGCGATACCGGCGACATACAGCGAGATCGTGCCGTTCGCCGTCGGCGACGACGTGAATGCAATCGAGCCGGTCGCGGCGGTCGCGCCGGCCGCATCAGCGAGCGGCAGATACCAGACCTCGCCGAAGTCGTCGTTGAGGCGATACGCGGCGACCATGTTCGCGAGCATCGAGCTTGCGCCGCCTTGCGTTGCAGCGTCACCGACGCCGCCCGAGATGATCGGGACATTCGGCGTCGCAATGCCGCTAGCCGTGATCTGGCCGATGATCAGCGCGCGCTGGTTCGCCTGGGCGGTATTCGCCTGCGAGTTGTCGAGCTCGAAGAACGAGCCAGGCAGGCGCAGACCGGAGGGAATGACCTTGAAGGGAACTGCGCTCATGCCTTGCCTCCGTCCTTCGACGTGCTTGCGGGCGCGAGCACGCGCACGACGTCGCCGTCATTGAGAATCTTGTTCCAGAGGATGCTGTCGTCGGGCACGTCGATGCCATCTGCCGGCAGCAATTGCTTCGTCTCCGGGTCCCGTACGGACAGGCCCGGCGCAGGTTTGATGCGCATTCGGCGCTCCTACGAAATGGGGGGTGGAAAGTTGATCGAGAAGCCGGGCTGAACCGTCCCCGGCGGCTCCTCAACTTGCATATCGATGCCCGCGAGCGGTACGCCGACGATCGGATAGAAGTCCTCGGGGCCCTGCGTGAACTCGATCTCCATGCGCATCTGCAATTCGGCTGTCGGCCAATCGCCCTCGGAACTCGTCGTGATCTCTGACTCGACCGAAGCGAACTGCTCGATGAGCTGCACGCCATTCGAATCAACCCACAATGAAGTGTTGTTGATCAGCGTGACCTCGATCTGGCCTTTGAGCTTCTCCGCCGCGGCGAGAGCCACTGCTGAGCCCTCATCGCCAACCGAGGCGGTGGAGACTGTCCGCGCGACGATTTCAACCGTCGTCGTGACCGAGAACAATGGCGCGTTCTTCCCGAGCGAATGCTTGCGCTCGCGCGGCGCGCGCACGAGGATGCACGGATACGCGTTCTGGGATGTCGGCCAGTCGAACGGCGAGAAAATCGCCTGACCGGCGTCGGTGGCACCCTTGAGACCACTGACCACGATGGCTCGGATGTCGGCTGACGTCGTCATGAGGCACTCGATCGGCTGAGCAGCAGCTTCGCGCCGCCACGGCTATCGGGACGCACCTCGCGGACAAGGTACGTGGCGCCGTTGCTTGCGATCCACAGGGAGTCGTTCTGAGCCGGCATGGCGGGAAACTGGGAGAGCTGGACACCGAGTACTGCTGAGACAGTCGTCACGCCGGCCGTCGCATCCTCGAACATGATCTCTTTCAGATATGCGTCGTCGAATACGCCAGTGATCTGAAACGACGCGCCTCCTAACGGTGTATAGGTAGCCGGCTCGCCGAAAACGCGCTGCAGCGGGCCGATCACCAACGCATCCCAGTTCACGCTCATTTACGCAACCTTGATCTGCGGACCTTCGGTCGTTCCGAATGACGGGCCTGGCGCGGACGCGCCGGGCTCTGCGCCTTCTTTCAGCAGGAACCCAAGGGCCCGCAGCCGCTTCACCTCGGGTTCGGGGAGCGACACGGTTTCGCCCGGTCCCTTCGGGTCGCCGGGCTTGACCACATCGACGTCGCGCTTTGCATCCGCGTCCCATACCTTCGAGACGACCGCCTCGGAGAAGACGGTGCGACCGGGCGCGACGACGGCTGACACCAGCTTTGGCGCCGCCATTAGCTCACCACCGCCGCGCAGACCGTTGCCGACAGCGACGCGTTCGGACGGCTCGGGATGATGATCGGCGACGACTGCATCAGCAGGATGCGCTGAGCCGGATCGTTCTCGACCCACGTCTTCGGTGCGTACGGCAGTGCCTCGTAGTTGAAGTTCGGGTCGAGAATCTGGCCGAAGGCGCGCGTACCCATCAGGTCAGCGCCGCTCATGATGACCGTGCCGTCCGCCAGCATGGGCGTTTCGACGTTGGTCACCGGATCGACGTACCAGTCGTTGTAGACCCACAGGTCATACTGGCCCCAGCGGCCCTTGTACTGCGCGCCGCGCTGGATCTGGGCACCCACGTTGATCGTGTTACCCGCACCGCCGTTGCCCGGATACCAGATCGTCTGCTTGACCACCGGGTCCTGAATGAACAGTTCCCACGGCGTGGTCGTGAAGACGAGATCGGTCGCAACGCCGCCCGACTTCTTCAGCATCTGGTGGCCCCAGGTCTCGATGCTCGCCGAGGGGATGACGCCCGTCTGACCCCACTGGGCAGCACCCGAGAGAGCGATCGTCAGCGTCGAGTCACGCCCGAAATCGACCACGACGGTCGGGAAGCCGTCGCCGGTGATCGTGACAGTGCCGCCGTTCAGCGCCGAGGCGGCCATCCATTCGAGACGACGATCGATCATGTCGATCTGGTCGCTCATCTCGAACTCGAGGTTCGCCATCTCGCGCTCGAGGCCGGTCAGATCGCCGCCGATGCGCTCGCCGATCATGCGGCGAACCGGCTTGCGCAGATCCGGGGCGCGCTTGTCTTTGATGTAGGCCGGCTTGAAGACGTTCGTCTGGATGCGGCGCTGCTCGACCAGCTTGCCTTCGACGAGCGGCGAAACGAACGGCGCCATCCGGCGCATACCGACGTCGACGTCGATCGACACGAATTCCGAATCGGACGTGACGATGTTCGGGAAGAACTTGTCGAGCAGGAACTTCTGGGCCCGCTTCAGATTCGGGACCGTCTGAATCAGGGTGTTGGTGTCGTAAATGAACGTATTGTTCGTGGTCATTCGAGGCTCCGATAGCGACCGGTACCCACCAAAAGAAAAACCCCGCCGAGGCGGGGTTCTCTAGGGGGGAGATACGGTTAGGTGGGGTCGGTTGCGGTCTGGACCGCCTTGAGGAAAATGCCGAACTGGCGCATCGCCTGCGCGAGCGGGGGCGCCCACTGTGCCGACGTCGCGCCCCAGGAGGCGTCCGGCAGAATCGCGTTCTGGTTGAACTCGCCCATCAGGTAGACACCGATTGCCACCGCCCCGCCGCTCGCGTCCGCGTAGTCTGCGAGGATCGCGCTCGGCAGTTCGCTACCGTCCGTCGCGGTCGCCTTCGACAACACGTAGTTGCCTGCCGGCACCGTGATCGTGAATTCGTCTCCCGCCACGAATGCCGTGCCGCCAGCGGTGATCGTGAAGTTCAGGTTCGCCCCGACATACGCCGTACCGACGGTCGCATTCGGCATCGCGCCGCCGTCGGGCGCAGCGACCGTGAAGTTCGTCGCGCTCGTTGCGACCAGCGTGTAAACGCCGGGCTGCACGTCCGCACCCTTCGTGATCGAACCGATCGTTCCGTTGCCGGTGTTCGTTGCTGCCGCTGCCGCGACCGGGGTGCCGCTTTGCAGGCCGAGAATCGCGCCGCGCTGAAGCGTGCCGGACCCGAGCGTGCCGTTGCCGGTCACGAGCTTCAGGTTGCCCGCAATCAGCTGATCCGGGATGTACGACTCGGCATAAATGCCGGGCTGTTGGGGGTTGTCCCCAATCTGATTGACCGTCAGAGTCATGGTGTTAATCCTTTATGGATTGGGGAGGTTAAACTTCGCCGCGGCGCTTCTTGCCGGCCTCGATGATCGCGAGAGCTTTCGCCTTCGGGTCGTTCGGATCACGCGCGGCCGCGCCGCCGTCAGCGCCGGGATTCGGCAAACGCGTGCCAGACATGCGTTCGCGCAGACCCGTCGAACGGCTAGCTGCAGGCTGCGCCGCCTGATCCAGTGCGGAAGCGTTCAGTGCCGCGATGGCTTGCGACGCCGACAGACTGGTATCGAAGGCGAAGACGCCTGCCTGCTTCACGCGGCCGGTCGCGATGCCAGCGGCCATGATCCGTGCGCAGCGAACACGCTCGCGCTGCCGCGCGCCCTTGGCGCGGCCCGAGCGCTTGTCCGATTCTTCGTCTTCGTCAGCGTCGGCCTTGGCGTCGCCTTCTTCGTCGTCTTCGTCTTCGCCCTTGGCCTTGGCTTCGTCCTTCTTTTTCTCTTCCTCGGCCTTGCGCGCCTCGTCTTCCTTGTCCTTCTCTTCCATCCGCTTCGCGTAGTCGTCGTCGGACTCGCCGTCGAGGCGCTTGCGATCGTCGTCCTCTTCCTCCGCGCGGGGGGCTGCCGCGGCCGGAAGGCCCAGCATGTGAGCGAACGGCATCGCGCTCGCGAGCTTCGAGAGCTTCATTTGTGGTTCCTTCAGGGAGATGGTTTAAGCGCTGATCTGCTTGATCAGCGCTCGAAACGCGGCATCAGGAGCCGCCACTTCGTCCGCAAGCCCAAGCGCGACACCCTTGTCGCCCATGAACGTCGCGGCCTGCGTATCTCGAACCGTGGCGGCTGAGATATTCCGGTTACGGGCAACCGTTTCGCAGAACAGTTCGCCCATGGTGTTGATGTCCGCCTGAAAGCGCGCCAGCGCATCCTCCGATAGCGGGATTTCCGAATGGCCATCGGCCTTCGTGTCGCCGTACGTGATGAACGTCACCTTCACGCCAGCGGCTGAGAGTGCCTTCGACAGATCGACGTGAGCACAGATCACGCCGATGCTGCCGACACCTCCAGTGCGCGGCACAACGATGCGATCCGCCGCGCTCGCGAGCGCGTATGCGGCGCTGTACGCCGATTCGTTCAGGATCGACCAGATCGGCTTCGTCCCGCGCGCGCGATATATGGTGTCGACAAGGTCGAAGCAACCAGCCACTTCTCCGCCAGGAGAGTCGATGTCAAGCGCGATGGCCTTCACATCGGGATCGCTCAGCGCTGTCAGAAAGTTCTGCCGGATGCCGTCATAGCCCGACATGCCGCTGTACGGGCGGATCGAGCCGAGCTTTTGCACCAGCGTGCCCTGAACCTCGATCAGTGCGACGCCGCCGACGTTGTCGTATCCGGTCCGCGCGACGCGGCCCGGCTCCGCGAAGCCATAGTCCTCATCGTCCATCGCAACGGGGACGATCGATGCGCCGTCCAGGCGCACCATCTGCGATACGCCGAGTCGATCTGATAGCGCGGCAATAACGACTTCCGCCTTGCGCGGATGAAGGGCCAGCGGGGTGTTGAACATCCGCTGACCGAGACGTGGCAAAAGATTGTTCATGCAGCGCTCGGCTCAGAAATTGTTTCGGTCGCATCCGCGCCAACCATCCACTTCGGCGGCGGCAGTCCGAGTTTTTCGTAATGCGACCTCTCGATCGCGCGCCGCTCCGCAACTTCACGCCAGTCAGTACCCATCAGGTCGGCGCACTCGTCTTCCAGCGTCGAGAGGCCGCCGTCCAGGCCGAGAATCGCCCCCTGCTTTTCCTTCACGGGATCCGTAAACCCCTTGCCCGGGCCCATCCATTTGGCTCGCGAGTACGCGACGCGGCACTCCATGAAGGACGGAGCGCCGTTCGGAAGCGGCAGCTCGTCGACTTCCATCGACTCCTCGAGGAAGGCAGCGAAAACCGGCTGCCCGAAACCATGCGCGAAGTCGCTGCGTCGGCGCGAAAACGTCTTCCACGCCTCGAGCATCGCGGCGCGATACGAGCTGTAGTTGACGTCGGACCAGTCCTGGCTGATCTGCTGCGTCGACACACCAGTACCAGCTGCAACGTTGCGCAGCATCGCCGCTTCGAACTCAGCGAAATTGCTGTTCGGACGCTGCGCTGTGACGGTGTTGATGCTTTCGCCCGGAAACAGGATCGGCATGCGCACGTCGCCGAGCGACAGCTTCTTACGGTCGTGGAACTCCGAGCGCTCCTGCTGATACGCGTTCAGCTTTTCGGAGTCGCCCAGAGCCTCTTCAACCAGAGACGGATCGAACGGACTTTGGATGTACGCACCGAAGATCGCGTTGATGATCGCGGCGTCGAGCTCGGTACCGTCGTACTTGATCAACATCTTCAGGCGCTGCAACACGGGCGCGAGGATGCCGGCGCCGCCGCGGTGCTGCGCAGCTCGATCGTGGTCGAAGTCGTGCACGACGACCGGACGACCCCAGTCGGTTTCGCGCGGAATGCGATCCCAGTGCACGGCCTGCGCTGCGCTGAACCAGTCGCCCGCATGCGCGCGACGGATGTGATAAGCGACGGCTGCACCGTATTCATCCACTTCAACGCCACCGCGCATCGTCATCTGGTCGAAGCGCAACTGCGGATTCGACAGGCGGTCCGGATCGATGATCTGGAGCGTGGTCGCATACTGCGCGCGCCCGATCCCAACTCGCTCTGGCAGCCACAGCAGCATACCGAGGGCATCTCCGTCGACGATCTTGTGACGGAACGCCAGGCGAAACATCTGCGAGATCGTCAGATTGCGCTGCGCGTCGCAGTAGCGACCCGGATCGTTCGACCACGTGCGCCAATGAGCCTCGGCCGCTTGCCCGAATTCTTCGGCCCAGACGTGATCGAACGCCTTGATCCCGGTCGCCGCGCGCAGCGCGGCATAGTCTGGCTTCGAGATGGGCCGGAAGTCTGCGCCGATGACCGTGTCGACCGTCCGCGTGACCGCTGCGGAGGCCCAGCCGTCGTTCCGGACGAGATCGCGCACGCGCGACACGATCCGGTCGCGGTACATGTTGAGTTCGCCGTCGGGCGACCAGAGATACGGTCGCCATTCGGCCATGTGCGCGCCGTAAATATCGGCAGCGTCGTACGGGACATTTCCGCCACCGACGAGCATGGACGCACGGCTTCGCTTCAGCTCGATGGGTCGCCCCGCCGAGTCGAGAATCTGCACTGGATTGTCCATTTATCGGTACCTGAAGCCGATCGGGCGACGCCCGCGGCGGATGATTCCCAGCTGAGCCTGCAGTTGCTTGATCAGCGCCACCAGATCGCCGATGTTGGTCTGCGTGTAGGTGACTGACTTCGTGCCGTCACCTTGCGCGTACGTTGCCGTCACCACTTTTGCGCCCGATGACAGGTCGAGATACGCCTGCTGCGCATTGGCAAGAGCCGTTTGCAGCGCGGTCGTCGACATGCCAGCGAAGATACTGGTACTCGGGTTGTAAAGGGACACAGCGGCTCCTACGCCAGCCGGCTGGCAAGCGTCTTCTTCGATGGTTGCGTGATGATCTTGGGCTCTTTCACGACGCCCGGTACCCATGCTGGCGTCTCAGGCGCACCTGGTGCTTCGTCAGGTTCCGGCTCGACCACTAGCGGCGGCGGAGCGATCTCTTCAGCGCGTTTATTCAGCTTCAGCCCGAAGTGCAGCAGCCCGCATAGCGCCGCGTAGCTATACACAGCAAGGTCGAGCGCCTCGTTCGCGCGCCCCGGCGACAGTTCCCAGACCCTGAACCGCTGACCGTTCACGAGCTTCGCCACCGATCGCTCGGAGACGAGCTGCGCGAAGTAGTTGATGTCGCGATCGGACGGGTAATGCATGTATCCGGGACCGGGCTCGTCGAGATGCAATCGCGCCCGGATCACGTCCTTCGCGGCGTTTACACCGATGATTACCGGGCGAAATGAGGCTTTCGTACGCGCCGTCGGCTTTTTCGTTGGCCACACTGGCGACCGCGCGCCGCCGCGCGCCGACTCACCTTTGATAGCCCAGATCCGCCGCCCGAGGCGCGCCTTGCAGAACTCGTACACCTTCTGCGTGTGATGGCCGCCCGAGTCGATACAGGCGGCCATCACCTCGAATCGCCGGCCGTCTGCGCGGAACCATATGCGCTTGAGGTGCTCGTCGACGCGGTTCCACAATTCATCGCTCTCGGGATCGCCCTCGAAAACGGTGTGATCGATCGACCAGCGCTCCTCGTTTTTCCCCCAGCCGACGGTTTCGATTTCGACGCGGTCGTCCTGGACGTCGCCAGCGGCTGTTATCACGGCGACGCCGTCGGGAACCTCAGCGGCCCAGACCTCAGCGCGCGCCGCGAGCTTCGCCTCATTCAGCGCACGTTCGCCGCGGTCCTCGTAAGGCTCGCCGAGCACGAGGTTGATAAACGTCTGCCGCGCGAGCGGGTCATCCTTGACGCGCAACCATTCAGCTACCAGGTTCGGCCATGCCGCGTTCGGAAATAGCGAATATCCGGCCCAGATATGGAAGCCAGCATGCCCGTTGAAGGGCTTCCCGGCGCGCCACTCGCCGCCAGCGATCATGTCCGGCTTATCTACTTCGTAGACGATGCAGCCGTTGTGCTTGCAGACGTAGTACGTCGATTCCGGGATGCCGTTGCCCTGCTCATCCTTGTCCCACTTCATTCCATGGGGAGTGTCAGGGCCGCCCCACTCAAGTACCTGAAACTCGCCGCAGTGCGGACATGGCACGTAGTAGCGCCGCTGGTCGCTTTCGCCCCAGCTCTTTTCGATCCGGCTATACCCCTTCACCGTCGGCGTCGAGCCGAGCACGATCTTGCGGTTCCAGAAGGTCTCCGACCGCTTCGTGCCAAGGGCGATCTGGTCACCTTCGTTGCCGGCGCCGTCAACCGGGTAAGCGTCCACCTCGTCGAACATCACGACGCGCGACGTGATACGGCGGAAGCCGGCCGGGCTATTCGCGCCGACGAGCGTCAGGCTCGATCCATTGCGAAAGGTCTTCGCCAGGATAGTCTGGTCGCTGCTCTTTGCCTTCTGGTCGCCCGCGATCGACGCGAGCACCGGTGTATCCCGCAGCATGGGCGAGATTTCCGTCTTCGAGTAGCTCTCGGCGTCCTCGACGCGCGGCTGGACAACCAGAATCGGCGACGGATCCTGATGGATGAAGTACCCGACCGCATGGTCCATCAGCTTCGTGTAGCCGACCCGAGCCGACTTCATGACGCTGATCTTCTCGACCGAGGGATCCGTCACGGCATCAAGCATGCCGCGTTGGTATCCGAACGCACGGAAGCGCCCCGTCTGAGCACTCGTCTCGCGCGACAGTACTGCATACCGCTCGGCCCATTGGCTGAGCGTCAACTTCGGAGGTGGAAGCAGGTTCTCGCGGCGTGCCGCCAGAAGCCCAGCATGAAGAGCAGCAAACCCGCGCGCGTACCGGCGCGTGTTATGTTGGGTTGCCAGCTCCGTCACGGGTTAGTTCTTCCAGGGCTTCGGTGATGACCTCCTGCAGCATGTCCTGCAATTCAGCCGGCGTCTTGCACCGATGTAAACGTGGCGCCTGCTCCGCGGGGATGGAGAGCAGGCGTGTTCTGACCTTGGCGTATTCGCTGCCGACGGCTTTCGCCACCTCGGCTACGTCAATCACCTGACCGGAATCCCGGTCGTACTCGAGCTGGGCCTTCAGCCCGAGATAGTTCTCTTTGAAGCAACGCGCTTCATCGAAGTCGAGCAGCTGAACGTTGCCGGTCAGGATCCGCTCGGCCGCCTCGTCTGCGCTCTCACCCGCGCCGAGCGTTACCTCGCTCGCCGCCTGGGTAACGGTTTTGCGTTTGTTACCCTGGGCAGTTTGGGTAACAGCCTGGGTAACAGCCGGAATACCGTCGCGGCGGTATTTTTTGAGCAACGCATTCGACGCCTCGACGTCGACCTCATCGCCCGCAAACACAAGCCAGCCGCGCTCCTTCCACTTCGTGACCGTCTTCCGGCTCACTCCGTGAAGTTCGGCAAATGCACTTTGCTTCATGCGCGATTTGTTACCCTGTTACCCAATTTCAAAAGTTCATACCTAGACGCAAATCGCGGTGCGCAATTGCCCCCGACCCTCCTTTCCCTAGGAGGGACCCCGACGCCCTAGCCCCGCCCCTAGCGGGCCGTCGCGAGCGCTTTGGCCACCGCGCGATCTAGCTCAACGCGGAACGCGGCGGCGACCACACGACGTCCCACGCCACGATAATCAAGCCGCTGCGTCACGTCGTGCGCATCTGTGAACTTCACCATCAGCTTCAATCCGCCTTGTTTGCCGTGCGTCTTCTTCGTGCGCTGCCAAACCCCATCAACAATGCCGTTCTTTGTCTTCACCTTGCCGATGAACGCATTCGGCTTTGATGCAAGCCGTTTCACGAGATTGCGCGGCAGGTTGCCGTACTGGTTGACCTTTGCTTCGATCGGCTTCAACAGGGCTTTGCTGTTGAGCTTGTTCTTGCCGCCGATCTCATATGGCAGCAGATACGCGGCTGCGACAGGCTTCACATACACCAGCGCAACCGGATTCGCCTTCGTGGCGCGCTTGATCGCGACAGAGTTCAGCGTGAACGGAGTCGGGCCGTCGAGCACCTCGCGCATGTTGTCACGCTGCGCTAGCCGAACTTTCTCGGCAGTCGCATTGATAGCCTGCGCCGTGGCAAACGGCAGCTGCTTGCGCGCCATGTCGTCGAGCGCCTTGGCGGCCGAGCGAATGTCGGCTTTGACGGAAAGCGTAAACATGCTGCGCAGAAGAGAAAGCGCCCGCGGAGAACGGGCGAACTCGCGATGCTCAATCGCGAGGGAGGAGACACGTTTAGAGCTTCATCAGCCACAGCGCCCAATCGTCGAGCCAGCGCGACCAAAGCCACGCGCCGCGCGCGCATTCATTCAGATACTGCCCGACGATGCAGTTTAGGTTCATGGCCCAGATCCGAAGAGATGTGCGCTGTGCGAAGCGGCCAACCCGTCCGCCGCGGGGGCGCGCTCAGCCAGTCTCACCGGCAGTCTGCCGCTTCGCGCAGGGCGCAGAAATGCAAAAAGCCCGCTTCGCTTTCGCTTGGCAGGCTTTTTTGAGGCGAGCACATCCATCAAGGTGGATGTGGGGTGTCGTCTAGGACACTACCGTCATGCGGCTCGTTGTCTACGCGCCACATTTGCAATGCTCAGCATTGCCGACGACTCAGGGCGGATCATATACGCGCTCGCGCGCGTGCGCAACTAATTTGACCCGGAAATTTCTTGAATGTGTGCAGTCGCAGCGGGCGCAACTCCCGCGACAGATGACTCACTATTTTTTGCGAATGCCGTATCTTCAAGGCTCGCACGGCGTTCATTGCCAGATTCTCGCCACTCATTTTCGGCTTTTGACGGGTTCAGCCCCATCTGCTGACCGATGCGATTCTGGGCGTCGACGACTGAGCCGAGGTTCGTCTCGAGGTAGAACATCGTCGTGCGCACATCCTTGTGTCGCATCACGCGCTTGATTGTCTGCACCGGCACGCCCTGTTCGCTGAGCTGCGTGGCGAAGGTGCCGCGCAATCGGTGAGGCGTCAGGCCGACCACGTCGCAAGCCGCGTTGGCTGACTGGATTGAGCGCCGCGTGAATGCCGCCGAACATGCCTGCCCACGCGAATTGACCACCATCAGCCCATCGCCCTGACGCATTGGGCGCAGGTAGTCGAGCAGCCACGCCGGCAGCGGGACAGGATCGGCCTCGCGCCCTTTCGTGATGCCAGGCGTGTATGTCTCGCGCTCCCAGTCGAGCCACTCCCACCGCGCCGTTCTCGTCTCGGACTCGCGCAGGCCGACGCCAAGCATCAGGCGCACGGCAATCTTCACTCCCACATGATTCCCCGCGGCCTCATCGAGCGCCGCGAGCCACGCAGTCGTCGCGCTGATCGGCAGGATCGTGCGCGGGCGCTTCTGAACCTTGAGTTCTTTCACCGTCCACGGGACCTTCGGAATCAGCTTCCGACGCACAGCCCAGTGGTTCACCAGCTGGATGGCCTTGAGCCAATGGTTCGTGCTCGAGCGCGAATGGGTTTCGAGGTGCCGAAGGCGAGCGTTCTCGATCATGGCGGTCGTCAACGCTGCAATGGAAACGTCGCCGAGGTCGTAGAGATGTAGTCGCCCCACCGTGCCGATGGCCTTGATGTGCGCCGCGCTGACGATCGGCTCGTGCGCCGCGAGCCACTGCACGAACAGTTCGCGCAGCGTCGGTATGGGTTCCTCGCCGCGCGCCCAGAGCTTCGCATGCTCATAGGCGCGAGAGGCAACCTCCTCGGCCCGATACTTGACGGTTTCGCGCGTGCTGCGCTGCACGCGGACGCCGTTGATCTGAAACCGGTAGTGCCAAATCTGGCCGCAGCGAAAGAGTTTGCAGCCCATACGATCAGCCTTCGGAATCTTTCAGCAGGTCACGAACCTTGCCTGCCGTCGCCGACGATGCACCCGCGAGGCAAATCAACGCCTCGTCGAACTTCTTCGCATGCTTCTGCCACGACTCGACAGGCAGACCCGCGGCCAGTGCGCGCTCGGAGTCGCTGAAACGGCGCACACCGCTGCCATTGCATTTCGAGCACGTCGAAACATGCGCCCCTTCGGTGACAGTGCCCAAGCCATCGCACTTCTCACACGCATCGAGCATCCATTCCTTGAGCGCGGCCACAGATAGCCGCTGCGCATAGCTTCGCTCGACGCGAAGCCGTGCCTCGACCTTCTTCGTGAGCAATAGAAGCGCGCGCCGCCCAGATGCAATGTCCTGACAGAACTTTGCACGCCAGAGTGCCGAACCCAGCGGATCCGACATCCCGAGTGCGGTCAGGCGGTCGATCGCGCGAACAAACTCGGCCTCCCAGCGCAGGTTGCTCGATTGCGTTGCATTCACCACCTGGTCCTTCACACCCATGAGCCGACTCCCTTGTTCGATGAATTTTTTACAGCGGGGCATTTCATAGACGTCGATCGACGCCTTCTGCATTCCAATGCGGCATACAAACTTCGTTGTCCCGCACCATGTGTCCTTCTTGATCTGCTCGCACCCGAGGCACGTGAGGTCCTGCTTCTCCTCCAGCACGATGGCTGGATCGCGGAAGTCGCCGCGCCTCATACGCAACCCGCCGACGCACGATATTTCGCGTAAGGCTTGCGGATGAGTTGGTCAAACTTCGCGCGGGCAGCGGCGTCGTGATCGAGCTGCGCGCGGCTCTCGATCCCGCACACTGCATAGATGAATGCCGCCGCGCCTTCCTTGCCATTGCATGGATTCGCCTGAATCACCTCGACCCAGTCGCAGAACGACTGCTCGTTCGACCATCTACCGGCCAACTTGGCGAGTTCGCCACCCTTCATGGGTTTCATTTCGCTCATCACATCACCACCGTGAAGTGAATGCCCCAATGCATCAGCCAGTCGACGAGCGCCGTGCGCAGTTCGGCGCTGCGCGGAAACGGGAATTCGATCTGAATGCGGCCATCGGCTAGCACATCGAGGTGGCCGCACAGCGGGCAGCCGTCGAACGCGATGACCTTATGTTTCGTCGCACTGTCGAGATGCTGGCTACTCGACTTTGTGAGCGCCTCGGGCACGTCGGAGTACTGGATGTAGGCGTATGCACTCATGGCTTCCCCGGGACGATGAACTTGCTTTTACCGCTCGCCATAAACTCTGCGAGCGATTTGCGGTTGAGACGGACACGGGCCGTGCAGCGCAGCACGCTGCTGGATCTCCACGTGTGCAACATCCCAGAGATCCCTTTGCGATAGCGCGTCGGGATATATGCATCCACAAGCACGACGTCCTCGCTCGCGACGCCATCCGTGACAGAGCGCTGAATCACGAATACGTTTGTCTCGAACGTTTGGACCTGCGTGCCACGGCGCGTCTCGACGTCCACATCAATCAGCAGTCTCAAGCGATCATCTCCGTCAATTCCATCTTTTGTGCGCGGACCGGCTCCCAGCGCGCGAGCGCAGAGAGCGTTGCGGCGCGCCGCTGCTCCTTCGTCGGCACCGTCGACTGATCCAACCAGAAGTGACACGCGCCGCAGCCGGGAAACGTGAACCGGTTGTCCGCCTTGATGCCCTTACCCTTCCCGTGCTCGAGGAGGTTCGAATGGCATGGCACAACCGTTTCGTCGTCCGGGTTCAGCCGGCACACGCCGGGCACGCGCAGATAGCACGGTTCACCGCGGCATGCAGTCAGATACTTCGAGCCTTCCGACACCGTCGGCTTCCTCATTCGGCTCTCGATCTTCGAACGGCGCAGCGCAGTGGCGCGACTCGCGAAGCTGCTGAATGGCGAACCCGGCTTGCGCTTGAGGCCGGTCCGCTTCATCGGCGCCGAACGCTTCAAGACGCCTCCACGTCCAGCTGCGCGACGACCGCCGCTTGCGAAATGACCGGCAGATCGCCCGCCAGCCCAATCAGGTGACCGGCCTGAAATACACGCAGGCCGAGGTCGCGCGCGAGGTTGTGCTCGATCGGCGCGCCGCGTGAGTTCTCCCAACCAGGCAGCAGGGCGACGCCATCACACTTCTCGGTCATCATTGCGGCGATGTCTACGCGCATGCAGGTAAGCCAGTCGCCATCACTGCCAGTGTTCAGCTCAGCGGGATTGACGACCTCGAAGCCCAGCGCGCGCAGGCGCGCCGCTTCAGCGTGGAATGCCGGGAAGTTGAGTTCGGCGTAACCGGTCATCGGGCCAGCGATGTAAAGCTTCATGTCGGGGCAGGGCCAAAAAATGCTTCGGTGAGGGGATCGCGCTTAGGGATGAAGTTCAGTTCCCGTTTTCTGCGCAGCTTTCTTTCTTCGGACGCTCTGACTGCAATCTGTGATGTACGCGTTCCAGTGCGCTTTCTGACCTTCTTTTTCTTCGCGATTGGAGGGGCAACTACGTCAGGCCCGACACCGCATGAATAGAGCTTCACGCGGCGCCCCTTTCTAACCGGACTTGGGCCATATCCCGAGACGAAGATCAGCTTTTCATCACGAGCACGTCGGACGTAACGATCGATGTCCTGCCGTATGTAGCCGCTTATATCGACCATTCGATTCGGCGAGATTGGCTCGTTCGCTCCCACGAACTTGGCGAATTCCGCAACCGTCATTCGAAGCGTGCTCACCTGATCTCCACGATGTCGATGCCGTGCACGTGCTTCATGAGGTGGCGCTTGATGCGGTATTCCGCCGTCACATGACCCTTCACGTCTTCCACGATCTGGCGTTCCTCGCCGGCGCGCTCGTAGACAAAGTCGGCGATATAGCGCAATGCCGGGCGCTTGCGACCGGCGATCACCACTGGGCCCGCCAGCACGAACACCACTTGCCGCTCGAGCTCACTGATCTCACCGCGCTCTTGCATCGCGACGAGCTCGAGATAGCGCTTCCATTCGCGCTTGCTGTCGAATTTGATGCCGTTGTGCTCGATCTTGGCGTTGCCATACTTCGATGCGCGCGGCGCGGCCGGCGCCTTCATCGTGGCCGGGCGCGCCGGACGGGCGAGCCGCATTTCGCGCACGCGCGCCGTGCCGACGCGAGTCGTTCCCTCGGGATAGCGGAGTGCGGTCGAGACCTTGCTGCGGGTGCTCATGGCTTGAACGCTCCAACAGCGCGAACCGGCTCCAGCGCTGCAGGCCAACGCTCACAATTCACCATGATGTTCAACTGGCCTTGGGGGATAGCTGAGTACCAATCGGTGAGGTTCGCCGAAGACCATTTGCCGAGCGCGTATGCCTCGAGCTCGTTCTCTGGCTCAACGACGAGCGTTCCCTTTGCTGTGATCGTCGCCTTCATTGCGCGGGCCGCTCCACGATCAGATCGCGCCAATGGCCGCGGCCCTGCTTTGCCGATGCGAAGTTGTCCGCATGCGTGAGGTGGCCGACGCAGCCCGTCGTCCAGCTGCCGTTGTGGGTGTTCGCGTACGGCTTCTTCTCGAAGAGGATCATCACGCCGCTCAGATCCTGCGTGAGCCATTTCAGGCGCGGCGAGACCGCACTCCAGTCGATTGACGGCATCGCCATCGCTTCGGCCTTGGCCAGCAGCCGATAAACCGCCAACGCACCCCAAAGCGGCTGCTTCATCGTGTGCCAGATTCCGTCGGCGTCGCGGTACTGGATCGGATGGCCGGTTTTCCAAAGCGCGAAAGCGAGCGCTTGATCACAGAGATCGACTTCGCCGAAGCGCTTATCGAGCTTTGCGTTGAAGGGGGCGAGTTCCTCGGGCGTCCACGACCACTGGTCGACGGACTCCTTAGCGAACGACGCTGCCTCGAGCTGTTCCGGAATCACGCTCACGCTGCCTCTCTTTGCGCGACCTGATCGCGCGGAATGTCGTTGAAGTAGGCGTACAGGGCCTCGCCGCGCGCTTCGCTCTCGCGGCTAACCGCGGCAAGGAGGTACTCCATCCATGCGCCCGGGCCGAGTGACTTGCACACCTTCGCCTTGAACTGCTCGAAGTACTGGAAACGCGATGGATCGATGCCGAGACGCTTGCCCTGCTCGCGCCAACCAGCTTCGTCAGCCCACCAGCCATCCGGAGCGCCGCCCGTTGCCGCGTCGCCTGTCGTCTCGTCCTTCGCTTCCCAGATGCCGGTCCAGCCGCGAAACACCGACTCCTCGATTGCCGTGACCACGTCGCGGCCACCGTCGCGGATCTTCGCGAGTTTCTTAAGCGTGACCTTCGCGGCAGGACGAGTCCAAGGGATGTCCGATTTCCGCTCCTTGGCTTCGCGGTGCTCGCACCAGTCGAGCCACGCTTCTGCTGGCAGCCAGTCGGGAAGTTCGAGCGCTCGAAGTTCGACATGCAACGCAATTCGCGGCGCTTGCCGCGCGCCTTGACGGTTCTCTGACGGTTCAGTGGTGGTTCCTGACGAGTCGGGTGCAAAAGCTTTGCACCCTTTAGCGCTCTCGTTTGCACCCTTTACGTCGCCAATTGCACCCTTTGCGTCGCCGTTTGCACCCTTTCCATTCGGTGCAGATTCTTCACCCTTTGGGCCAACAGAAATGGGTGCAAGGTCTGCACCCTTTAGCCATTCAGGGCTGATGCGGTATTCGCGCGCTCGGCCGCGGCCACCGCCCTCGTTCGCAACGAGGATCAGCCAGCCGCGCTTGACCATGCGCTTGATCTGGTACTGCACCGCGCGCTCAGACTGACGCGTCTTGGCCGCCATCGTCTCGATGCTCGGGAAGATGTGGGTGCCGTCGTCGTCCGCGTAGTCGGCCAGCTTGAGCGCGAGATTGAGCTCGCCGCCGCCCTCGGGATACCGGTCCCACACCTTGTCCATGACCTTGATGCTCATGCAGCAGCCCCGAGCTTTACGCGGTACAAGGTGCGACCCGGCTGCTTCTCGATGTCGAGCAACCCGGCGCGCTCCAGCAACGCGATCTGGGAGCGCACAGCGGACTCGGAGAGGCCGCACCTCGCCGACAGCACGCGGATGGACGGAAAGCACTCGCCAGTCGATTGCTGGGCGAAGTCAGCCAGCGCCAGCAGGACGATCTTCGGCGCGTGCGAGAGGTCTTTCTGCCAAGCGAGATTGACGAGATGGAAGCTCACGCAGCCGCCTTCGGCTCAAGGCCAAGAAGCTGCTGGCTGGTCTGCGTCGCAAGATCCTTGCGGCTGCCAACAACGTGCAAACGGCCAGCGTCGAGCAGCTCGCGCACGCGACCGCAGACGCTCGACAGTTTCATGTTCGTGATTGCAGCGATGTCCTCGCGCGTCAGCGGCGCGCGAAGCTCGAGCGCGTCGAGAACCATGCGCTGTTTCGTGCTCAAGGTCTTTGCGCTCATCGCGTGGTAAGCGCTGCTCTGCGTCTCGGCGACGCGGCGGCCCGATCGCGGGCTGTAGGCTTCGTTCTGCATTGAGATCTCCTGCGGATATGGCCGCTAAGGACTACTAATCTGAAACAGGAAAAGGCTGGAGTGCCAACCGTCTCTTGTTGCGGATCAGTTTCGATCCCAGTGATGCCGGCCGCCAGCAGCGGCCTATCCTTTCCCTGCCTGTCCCTTTTTGGGCCGCGATTCGAACGCAACAACGAGGGGGTGAAGTGCACCGTAAGCGCCCTTCAGCACGTGATAACCAAGCAATTCGGGCGTCGAAACGCCTTCAACTGCTGCACGCACCGCCAGATCAGCCGCCTCCGGAGCCGGAAGCTCTACAAAAAGGCTGGTCTTGCGATCCGTCATGCGGCCACCATCGTCCCGCTTTGGGCCGAAACGGCACTGCGCTCGAGCAGGTTCGCTGGCAAATTGCCAACCGTGCCAAACAACAAAAGGTCTGTGATGCGAGCCAATGCAGCCGAATCGCTTTCGATCCCGTGCAACGCCTTGAATGCCTGCATTCCCTCGTACGCGCGGTCCGACAACCGCGTCTTGACTTCATTGCGGTACTCCGTGCGACGTGACATGACTTCCTCGCTTTTTGATGTTGATACAACGAATCTGGTGAGCGCCTTCAACCGTGTCAGAATTGGGTTCCCACACGCTCAACCTCACAACGATCGAGGCGCTCATGACCATTTACTCAAAAGACTTTGCAACAAAGGGCTACGACTACAAGATCGACCTGGCATCGGAACGGGGCGGAATTTGGCTGGACCGCACGTTCACCCTGAAAACCACCGAGGCGGTTACCGTCCATGTTCAACTCAAGGGACGAGAGGGTATGAACCTCGTGGATCTTCACCGGGAATCGATTCAGCGCGCGATCGACATTCTTCAGGCTGCCTTGAATCCGGAAAACGCCCCAGAGCAAAAGCCAGGGTCTCTGGCGAGTCAGCTAGCCTGAACCTCGAGGCCGTTTCTTTCACTGCCGCTCTGACCATGTCAGGCTCGCGCTCAAGCAGCGCGGGCTTGATCAGCCAAAGCACAAACCTTGCATACAACCGCTTCATCTCAGACGCCTCCTGCGGCTACACGCGCCAGCTTCGAACCCTTGTTCATCCCGCCGACCGGCGGTTGTACGTCATCAGATGCATCGGGGGCGCTCGGCTCGACCAGCTCGGGCCAAATCGATTTCCAATCGTCGGGACGAAGCATCTGACGCGTCACCAATCCGCCCGTAGCGGCCTCGATCGCGGCACAATGCTCGATCGGCACGCGACGCCCTGCCTGCATCCATTGATGAACGGCGCCCTTCGTGACGCCGAGGATTTCCGCCAGCGCGCGGTAGCTGCCAACGCTGGCTGCGGCGGTCTCGATCGGGTGTTTGCTCATCAGGAGGGTCGCTAAATGGTTGCGGTCCCGACAAGTCTAGATTCTCTAGACCCAAAAAGTCAAGAAAATCTAGATACAGGCCGTTTAGATTTCCTATACCCTCCGCGCATGGAAATGAAACTCTGGATCCGCGCCGCCCGAAAGAAGGCCGCTCTAACACAGGAGCAGCTGGGGGAAAGGCTGGGAGTGACTAAGGGAAACGTGTCTGCTTGGGAAAATGGCCGGCACGAGCCGAGCTATGCTCAGATCCAAGAGATAGCAGCGCTGTCGAACATGCCGCTCCCGGACACCGAGCGCGCGATGCCGGCATCGGGGATGACGGTCGGCAAGCCGATCCGCCAGCGCCTCGAGGAGATGCTTCAAGAGTGTGGTTTGGATACGCGCGCTTTTGCCGAGCGGCTCAAGGTTCCCGCAGAACGCGTGGACGGCTGGCTCCAGAACGGCGGCGCAAGCGTCGAAGACGCAGTGTCCATCCAGAACGAATTCGGTTACAGCGTGGCCTGGATTCTCGCAGGCATCGGGGAGAAGAAAGCCCTCACGCATCATCCTGAAGAACAAAGCCCAGGGCCCGACGAAGATCCGCGAGCGCTTGCGGCATATAGCCACGAATATCGACCAAAGCCTGTCGGTAAGTGGCGAGGACTGGCAGTGGTGGGCATGGCGCAACTTGGGGACAATGGATTCTGGGCGGACATCGAGTACGCCGTTGGGCATGGTGATGGCTATGTGGACTGGCCAACGTCCGACCCCGACGCTTACGCGTTACAGTGCGAAGGCGAATCCATGCTGCCGCGTATTCGACCTGGCGAGTATGTAATCGTCGAGCCCAATCACCCCGTGCAGCCCGGCGACGAAGTGATGGTCCGATCGATCGACGGACGCGTCATGGTCAAAGAATTCCTCTATAAGGCCGGCGGCCGATGCCATCTGGCTTCAGTCAATGCGTCGCACGGCAGGATCTCAATCCCCGTCGAGGAAATTGAGAAAATGCACTATGTCGGCGGCATTGCAAAGCCATCCAAATGGCGCCCAGATTGAGATCCGTTAGGGGCGTTGCGATAACGAGTTGGAGTCGATTGTCGCTGACGTCCTTTCGGGCAATTAGACAACCAAATGTTCAGTGACTATCTCGTTTTCGTTGATGAGAGTGGTAGCCCGTCGATGGGCCGCATCGATCCTGACTTCCCTCTCCTTGTCTTGGCGTTTTTGATTGTCCGTAAGGATCAGTACCTTAGGGAAATTGTTCCTGCCATCCAGGGCTTCAAATTCAAGCACTTTGGACACGACCAGGTAATTCTCCACGAGCGGGAGATACGGCGGGACCTCGGGCCATTTTCGTTCCTGAAAACACGGGAGTTGAAATCTAACTTTCTGGGAGAGCTGTCCGCGATCATGGAGGCAGCACCATTCGCGCTTGTAGCAACCGTG
Source organism: Paraburkholderia sp. EG286B (assembly GCF_040965655.1). Taxonomy (NCBI): domain Bacteria; kingdom Pseudomonadati; phylum Pseudomonadota; class Betaproteobacteria; order Burkholderiales; family Burkholderiaceae; genus Paraburkholderia; species Paraburkholderia sp. EG286B. Next base: position 506,452 of record NZ_JBFRCF010000001.1, read on the forward strand.
ATCAGGAAAGACCGGCTCCAGGCACGCTATAAAGATCCGGCCAATCCTTATTTTTTAGCGCTCCAATATGGGCTGGAACGTGTTTGTGCATACCTTCGGCAGCAGGGAGATTGGAGGCAGCAGCCCCACCCCAAGGTACATCTAATCGTAGAACAGCGCGGTCGAAATGAGGATGACGAACTTGAACTAGAGTTCCGTCGGATTTGCGATGGCGGAAACTACAACCACGAAAAGTTCGCCTTCGACATCGTATTTGCTAATAAGCAATCCAACTCATCTGGCTTGCAGCTAGCAGACCTTGTGGCTCGCCCAGTAGGGATGTCGGTGATTCGCCCAGACCAACAAAACAGGGCGTTTGAATTGCTGCAAGGGAAGTTGGTGAGAGTCCGCGGATATGCCGCAGGATGGGGGCTTAAAGTTTTTCCGGCATAAAAAGCAAAGGCCTCCGACATAGCGCCGGAAGCCCCCGCCGGCCGAGAATCCCCAGCCCTTGTTCAGTATTCTATTCATATACGGATACCACCGCAAGGCCGAAGTTTAGGTTGCTTAACATCCAGGCACGAAGCAGCCTCCTAGAAAGGCCGCCAGTTGCGGGCTTTTCCACATCTGGGCGGTGTTACAAATTCAAAGTATAGATTTTCTTGACTATCTAGGTCAATCTTTTCTATACTTCTCTCAAGCGCTCACCACCGAGCGCCCAGCGTCTGAAGTGGGTTAAGCGGAGAGCATTGCCGCGCAGTGCTCTGTACTTAGCCCACCTCTCACCAAGTCCCGCTTGATCGCTGGAGTGAGAGATGAATGCTCGTAAAGCCCTTCGTCGTGCCGCTGCCAAGTCCCTCGATGGACATTGCCGCTTCGTCGCGCACGTTGGCCCTTCCGTAGTAGTCCTCACCCTCAGAGATCTCGCTCTGTGCCCTCGGGCACGTATCTATGCGGCTTTTGCGAGTGGCAAGCTCGTCGCGCCGCGTGGTCTGGAGAGCTGAGATGGCGTCCAATCAACAGCAGCACACCGCCAAGACGCGTACGCGCGACGAGGTGGCCTTCTTCACGCGAGGCATGAAGTGAGCCGCGCTGCGTGTGACAACGCGCTCCTGCTCGCATGCCATGACTTCTCGGGACGCCTCCTGCTCAGTTGCAAAGTAGTCGCAACGGGTGGCGCTATCGGTTTGTTCTGGTACGGCGTCGTGCTCGTGCGCGCTAGCGGATGGCTGTGATGGAAACGCTCAAGCTCATCCTGCGCATCTCAGTCGCCGGCGTTGCCGTGATCGCCCTGCTTTCACTTCAGGCGATGCTCGACAATCACAGTCCGGATCCGCTCGTCGTTTGCCACGTGCGTAAGTGCACCTGATCCCGAAAAGGCTCACCCATGGATACGGTAGAAGCAATTTGCATCGCAGTCCTTATTAGCTTTGTCGTTGGCGCTGGCGTCGCAATCGGCGTGGCGAAGCTCCTGAAGCGCGAGCGCAAGTCGCTGCGCTACGTCGACCCGGAAATCGTCTACGACGCGGAGCCATACCCGCGCGCATGGGAGTGAGCACGATGCGCTGCCATGTCCGCTGCCGCCACTGCTCGACGCGCCGCTGCCTGAAGCGAAAGTTGTCCGAATACCTGCGCGTGCCCGCGTGCGGTGTCTGCGGAAAGCGCGATTACCGCGTCGACCGCTGGATGAATCGACGCAACACAACGCGCATGACGTGCTCGTGCGCGGGCTACTGGTTCCCGCATCGGCAAGGCTCGCTGTTCTGCTGGAGCCGCGCGGACGGCACGCAGCGATACCCCGGCGATCCCGACTTCGCCGACCGCAATTACGACGGCCTCGCAGCCGCATAGAACAGTTTCCATGGCGCAGGGAGGCTCCTGCGTTGTGGCGTGTTTGGCCGGCGCCCGTATGGGTCGGTCCTTTTTTGAGATGCGGGATAAATCGATGCGTACAGCGAACCACCAACATAGGTTAGCGCTTTGCGGCGACCGCTTCAGCGAATTTTGCCGCGTGAAATTGGCCCATTGCGGCCGCCAAACCGAGGTCACGCATCTTTTCCGGATGAGCCAACGTCGCCGCATCGTCAGTCATATTCTTGAACTCTTCGACTGCGGCACTCATGCGATTGAGGACAACCTGCAGAGATGCAAATTGTGTTACTGCTTCACTCGGACCAACCTCGTGAAGTGGGATGTTGAGCAACGCGCCCGCAGCCTCGCTAAGCGAGTAGACCGGCTGCTCAAGGAATCGCTTAAGAACGTCCGTCCGCATCAGACTAAAGCTCTGCGCAGTTGCATTTGCCTGACCGATCGCATGCAACACGACCGCACTAATTGCATCAGTCTTCTGCGCTTTCTCGCGCTCTTCGCTTTCGAGCGCTTGGAGCCGAACCGATTCGGACTGACGCTGGCCAACCAGAAACGCGCCGGCAATTGCCCCAATCGATCCGATGGCCTGAACCCAGGCGGCAACGGCGCTTGAGTCCCATCGCCATGCGTGGACGGTGAGTGCGACAAGTGCCAATGAGAAGCACAGCGCAATAGCACCAAGAAGAAAGGCGTGAGCCCAATCAATTGCAGATTTCACAGTTAGAGATGGTCAATTTTTTGCGAGATCGTAGCATGGCCAAAAGCGGTGAGAAATACGGCGCGCAGTCCTTCAAATCTGGCAAGCAGCGTGTCAATTGCCGATTTGACCGTTGGGCGCACGGCGCTTTCCCGGTGTGACTGCCACGGCCATGCGCACTTACCCCGTATTACTTGCAGTCGCGGCTACCGTGACTGCAGCGTGCCTCTCGATCATGGCTGGATGGCAGCGTGGCGGGTTCCTCGCCGAGCGCGTGCTGTGGATCGCCGTCGGCGTCGTGCTCGTCGTCGCCGCGCACCTGCTACCCGCGCTCTGCCGGCCGCACGGTTGCCGCGTGCGCGCCGTCGGCGCCCTGCTCTGGATCGGCTGCATCGCTGCGACCTGCTACGGGCACGCCGTTTTTTTCCTGATGGCGCAGAAGCATGCAGGCGAGTTGCGCGCCGCTGCGGTGCCGGTCGTGACTGCCCATAGTCGTGACTTGAGCTTGATTGCACGTGACCGGGCTGACGCAGTAACGCGACTCGCCCGCGCCACGGCGCGCCGCTGCGTCGATCCGTGCCCGAGCCTCCGCGCCGACCGCACCGCCCTCTCCGCGCGCGTCGAGGCGCTCGACGTCGAGAAGGCCGAAGCGCTCCGCGCCGAGGCGGCACAGGACCGAGCCAGCGCAGCGCGCGCAGCCGCCCTGGCTGATCCGGTGACCGGCGCCCTCACCGCCTTCGGTGTGGCCGCACCGCGCGCCGAACTCGTGACCGGCCTCGCCTTTGCCGCCGTGCTCGAAGCCGTCGCCTGCTTCTGCTGGCTACTCGCGCTGCGCCCGGCTGCCGTGACTGAAATCGCGGTAACGCCCGCCACACAAGGCAGTCACGCAGTCGCAGTAACGCAAGTCACGCCCGAAAGTAACGCCGCCGCGCCAGTCGTGGAGCCGGTCGCGGTCGAGTCCGCCCCGGTGCTGCGCCTGCCAGTAGTCGAGCAGCACGACGACGTGACGCGAGTCATGACCGCAGTAGCAGCCGGCCAGTTGCGGGCAACGGTGACTGAGATCCGCAAGTTTCTCGGCTGCTCCCAAGCGCGAGCCGCGGCCGTCCGAAAGCGCTTGGAACCCGAAACCATTCAATCGTGAGATGAGCATGCCGATCGAACCCGCAAGCACAATCCAAACGCTTTGTCGCAGGGCCGCCGCATTAAATCTGCAACGACACTCGCCGCTATTTCCGACGGCCCGTGCGTTGCCAGGTGGCTTCGTCGCTCCGAAGCGCCGTGTCCCCTCGATGCTGCTTAAGAGAGAAGCGTGTGAACTCTTCCCTCACCCTATCGCAAAGAACGCAACATTGCTCTTCAGTATCGCAATCAATCAGCCCCGATTTAGCTCGATAAATCATGTCGACGAGCTCAATTCTCCCCTCTTCACGGAGAGCTTCTTTCTCTTTGAATTTGAAGGCGGTGAGCACACCAGTGGAAAAAGCGCTCAGAAGCGAAAGTCCTGCGGCCAAAGCCTTTCCGTAGGACTGGAAGCTTTCACTTGGGAGGAGACTGACGCAGGCAGCGGACAGAAGGGACGCCATGAGCGCGAGGAGTACGAATATGTGCCACGCCCAATAATTTGCACTGGACGTGCGCTCGTAATATCTGAGTTCCTCGGTCTCCAGCGTCTGGATCAATTCCAGAAGCAGTTCGCGGTGCGTGTCCTGCGTCACGGTAGCCATCTCGGTCTCCTCTCGAGCAGCTCGCAATTTTCCTTTTCCCACCTTCGCAGAATCCTAGCATGCCGACCGATCGCTACAACGAGGTCGACCGCACACAACGCTGTGCCTCAGCAACTGAATAACGAATCGAGGAAACGATGGCTACGAAACAACTGAGCGACAAGCTCCTGACGAAGCTGCGCGAGCTTTCTGAGAAGCCGGAAGGCTGGGGCGACATTCGCATCATCGAACCGGCTGATGCGCGCTCTATCCTCGCCGCTCTCGCGACTTCCGATGCGGCAGTACCAATCAAAATATGTTTCGGGGAGAGTGCGCAGTTATCCACAGAAACCGCGGATAAACCTGTGCAAAGGATGAGCGACGCAGAGCGTGACGTGCACGCCGAGCGCGCGCGGCAAGTGACGGTCGAAGGTTGGACGCCGATCCATGACGATCACCATGATCTCGGACAACTGGCGTCTGCCGGCGCCTGCTACGCGCTCGCGCATCGCTGGGCACGACGCGATTCACCTCCCCAGCCTGGCGACTGGAATCACGCATGGTGGAAGCCGACGTCGTGGCGGCGCGACCTCGTGAAAGCCGGCGCGCTGATCATCGCCGAGATCGAACGGATCGACAGAGCAGGCAGCGCGGATGCGCAGAATGGTGCGCATCCGTAGACCGCTTTCAGTGCCCGGCTTCGAGCTTGGGCAAACGGTCGTACAACGATTCCATGGCTGCGCTCGGCGCGGCGCGCCAGAGCGCTCCGTACACAATCTCGCTATGGAGTTCGATCCCGTCAGGCGAGCCCGCGTCGATGTGTTTTGCTTGCACGATGAGATCAAAAAGCTTCTTTGCGGCGTCAAGGATGGCTTCTGCTTGCGCGTGGGAAATTGTTGTATTCATCCCGATACATATCGGCATGTGAAGCGAAAACTTAATGTCGCTATGCGCGCCGAAGGTAACCGCACTCCCATAGCCGGGAACCAGCAGGAGGAAAATCAATGACCGGATCGACGTTCCTGACGCTGGAAGAGGTTTGCGAGCTTACCGGCGTTCGCGCCGGGCGCGCCGGCAAGACGCGCGAGCAGCTCCAAGTCGCATGGCTGCGAACCTCGGGCATCCCGTTCTGGACGAATGCGCGCGGGCGGCCGATCATCGCGCGGGCCGCGATCGAGGGACAACGCGCGACCGAACAGCCACGCCAGAAGTGGCAGCCAAACTTTGCAGTATCGGGGTGATGAATGGGCAGAACACCAACCGTGAATCTCCACCTGCCGCGGCGCATGCGCGCGCGGCGGCGCGGCAAGGTTACATATTACTTCTACGACTGGGGCGGCAAGCCTCGGCGTGAAGAGTCGCTTGGCACGGAATACGTGAAGGCCGTGGGCCGGTGGGCCGAGATCGAGCAGGACCAGACACCGCGCGAGGCGGTGGCAACTTTCGGCGCCGCAGTGACTGCGTATTTGCGTGATGTGTTCCCGCTGAAAGCGCCGCGCACGCAGATCGATAACGAAAAGGAACTCGCGTTCCTTCGCAAGGTCTTCGTTGACTCCGCGCCGCTCGAGGACATCGAGCCACAGCACGTGAAGCAGTACATGCGCTGGCGCCATGAGGTCGCTGTCGACTGGTTCAAGAAGAAAGGGCAGCCAGTGCCGCAGAACGCCGGGCACGTGCGCGCAAACCGAGAAATCGCGCTGTTCAGCCATATCTTCAATCACGCTCGGGAGATTGGGCTGACGAGCGCGCCGAACCCGTGCGCGGGCGTGCGCAAGAATTCAGAGAGCGGCCGCGACGTGTATGTCGAGGACGACGTGTTCCAGCGCGTGTATGCCTGCGCAGATCAGCCGACGCGCGATGCAATGGATCTGGCCTACCTGGCCGGTCAGCGGCCGCAGGACACGCTCAGCTACGACGAGAGGGACATACGCGATGGCTTCATCGCCATCGGCCAGGGCAAGACCGGGCAGAAGCTGCGTATCGAGGTGGTGGGTGAACTGCAGGGGGTCATCGACCGCATCCGCGCGCGGAAGGTCGGACTCAAGGTGGTGAGCACTGCTCTCGTGATCAACGAGAAAGGCGAGCGCATGACGCTAGGCGCCCTGCAGAAGCGCTTCAGCGCGGCACGTGCTCGAGCGGGCGTCCCGGTCGGCGATTTCCAGTTCCGTGACCTGCGCGCGAAGGCCGGCACGGACAAGACGGATTCTTCGGGTGACATCCGCCAGGCGCAGCGGCAACTCGGCCACAAGTCGCTGACGATGACAGAGCACTACGTGCGAAAGCGCCGCGGAGAAAAGGTCGGCCCAACTCGATGAGGCTCGGGGGGAAAGAGTTAAGCGGTTTGTTGGCTTGAGACTGTCGCAGGCCGTGAAGGAAGGCTTGGGGACAGACTTCCATACTGTGTCACGCGAGTATTGCTCGCACCAACTGCGAGATGCACATGCAGGCCGCAACAAAACTTAATCCGAGAGGGACCAGCAGGTCGACCGCGCTTTTCGAGTACGTCGCCGTGCGCAGGGCCGTCGCCACAGCAATATAGAGCACGGCACGGCGTGAAAAGCGGTACTTAAATGGCATGTGGCCGCCTGTGCTTTGCTGAAACCCTCCTTGCCAATTGACATCCCCGATGAACTTGACCGTTCCCATCCAAGGCTGGTCAGCGTCCTGCGAAATACTGCTCTCTATGTCCACAAAAATGGGACGCCCGAATTGCTTGCACGCCTCGGCAAACCTTTCACTTTCCCGCATTGCAAAGCCATCGACGAGACGTGGCCGATCACGGCGCATCAGGAGGTAAGCGCGTGCATCGCGCGAAAGCCACTGACGGATCGCCGCGTAACGCAGGCTTTGGAAATGTTCGTTGAGGGCGCTCAGGTCGCGGTCGGTATCGTCGTGGAACCAGTATCGCAGGAACATGTAGGCCAACACTGCCGAGAGAGTGAGCCATACCTTCAGTGGGGTTACGTTTCCGACCTCGGCAAAGCCAAGCAGCGTGCCGGTCGGCTTAAACGACAAGTGAAACAGGGTAATGGCGAGGATCGCGGCCGAGAGCAAACCACGTTGCGGCGCAGTTTGTCCGGGGTGTCATCCATGATTTTTGGGCTGTTCGTTTCTCGGTTGGTTGTTCTAATACATTGGCGATTCAATGCCTGGAACCGAAGAGCGCACCACCTTTTTGTGCCACCGCGTCAAAATTGCGGAAAACTCTGCTTTTTGCGGAAAAAATCTTGGGGCTTCAAAATCGCTGAAACCCTTGGTGGGCCGGGTGGGGTTCGAACCCACGACGTCCTTTCGGAGGCGGATTATGAGTCCGCTGCCTGCAACCAACACGGCGTCCGGCCCACGAAGCTACGAGGCGTAGCGACAACGAAACAACGATGACGTATCAACAAAAAAGCCCGGTCTACCCAAAGGCCGGGCTTTTCGACGACAGGCCGACATACTACACGAAAGCGGGTCGGCCTGGCCATCTTGCACATGACTTCTGTGCATTAAAACTAATCAAACTCAATTCCCTTCAAGGAACGACTTGAGCTTGTCCGAACGGCTCGGGTGGCGCAGCTTGCGCAGCGCCTTCGCTTCGATCTGGCGAATGCGTTCGCGCGTCACGTCGAACTGCTTGCCCACCTCTTCGAGCGTGTGATCGGTGCTCATTTCGATACCGAAGCGCATGCGCAGCACCTTCGCCTCGCGCGGCGTGAGCGAGTCGAGCACGTCCTTGACGACATCGCGCATCGAGGCGTGCAGCGCGGCGTCGGCAGGCGCCACCGTGTTGTTGTCCTCGATGAAGTCGCCCAGATGCGAATCGTCGTCGTCGCCGATCGGCGTTTCCATGGAGATCGGCTCCTTCGCGATCTTCATGATCTTGCGGATCTTGTCCTCCGGCATTTCCATCTTCTCTGCGAGCGTTGCCGGATCCGGCTCGAGACCGGTTTCCTGCAGGATCTGCCGCGAAATGCGGTTCATCTTGTTGATCGTTTCGATCATATGAACCGGAATGCGGATCGTGCGGGCCTGGTCCGCGATCGAGCGCGTGATGGCCTGACGGATCCACCACGTCGCGTAGGTCGAGAATTTGTAGCCGCGACGATATTCGAACTTGTCCACCGCCTTCATCAGGCCGATGTTGCCTTCCTGGATCAGGTCGAGGAACTGCAGGCCACGGTTCGTGTACTTCTTCGCAATCGAGATCACGAGACGCAGGTTCGCCTCGGTCATCTCGCGCTTCGCCTGGCGCGCCTTGAGTTCACCGGCCGCCATCTGGCGGTTAGTTTCCTTCAGGTCCTTGAGCGGCAGCACCACGCGCGCCTGCAGATCGAGCAGGCGCTGCTGCTGTTCGCGGATGGCCGGAATGTTGCGCGAAAGGATGCCGCTATACACATGGCTCTCGCCGACAATCTTCTCCGACCATTCGAGGTCGGTTTCATTGCCCGGGAAACGCGCGATGAACTCCGAGCGCGGCATGCCGCACTTGTCCACGACCGTGTGAAGAATCTGGCGTTCGACCTGGCGCACTTCGTCCACCTGCGCACGCAGCGTGTCGCACAGGCGCTCGACCGTACGCGCCGTGAAGCGGATCGACATCAGCTCGTTCTGGATGGTTTCCTGCGCCTTGAGGTAAGACTTCGACTTGTAGCCTTCCTTCTCGAACGCGCGGCGCATCTTGTCGAACCACTCGCTGATGAGCGCGAACTTTTCGAGCGAGGCACGCTTGAGGGCTTCGAGCTGCGCCGCATTGGCCGTCGCCTGCGCCGCGCCGTCGTCCTCTTCCTCCTCCTCTTCTTCTTCCTCTTCGGCCTCTTCCTCTTCGTCCTCGTTCTCGATCTCTTCCGCTTCCTTGGCGTTGAAGCCGTCGGTGTCTTCGGCGTTCGGATCGATCAGGCCGTCGACGAGCTCGTCCACGCGAATCTCGTCGTTCGCCACGCGTTCGGCCATGGCGAGGATGTCGGCAATGGTGGTCGGGCAGGCGGAGATCGCCATGACCATGTGCTTGAGGCCGTCTTCAATGCGCTTGGCGATTTCAATTTCGCCCTCGCGCGTGAGGAGCTCGACCGTGCCCATTTCGCGCATGTACATGCGCACCGGGTCGGTCGTGCGGCCAAATTCGGAGTCGACGGTGGAGAGCGCGACTTCCGCTTCCTCTTCCACTTCGTCGTCCGAGGAAGCGTTGGGCGCGTTGTCGTTGAGCAGCAGCGTTTCGGCGTCGGGCGCCTGCTCGTAGACGGCCACGCCCATGTCGTTGAACGTGCTGATGATGCCTTCGATCGCCTCGGTTTCCGTGAAGTTGTCCGGAAGGTGATCGTTGATTTCCGCATAGGTGAGGAAGCCGCGCTCCTTGCCGAGCTTGATGAGCGCACGCAGCTTCGTGCGGCGCTCCTCGAGCTCCTCGACGGTGCCGGGCTGCGACGACGCAAATGCGTCTTTCAGCAGCGCCTTTTCCTTCGCTCGCCGGTCGCGCGCGCGGGTGGTCTTTTCGACCTTGCCCGCGGCGGGGGTGCTGTCTTCGCTCTGGTTTGCGTCGTCATCGACGGGTACTTCATTCAGCTTTTTCGTCATGGAGTTCGCCGTACCGGCTAGTGTCTCGACTCGCGGCTGCTGGACAACAGCCTCTTGAACCGTGGATGCTTGAGCCTCGCGCTCTGCCGCATCGTCCTCGACGGCAGGCACTTCCCTTGCACTTCTCGAACCGGACCGCTTCGTTGCCGGCTGCGTAGCGGCTTTCGCCGCACGGACAGGCGCTGCTCGCGCAGCCGAAACAGTCATCGACCTCTTCCGGGTAGCCGGTTCAGAACGGTTGGTGGACTCACTGCCCGACGACCGGGCGGAAGAACTGGCAACTGTGGCCTCTGTGACCTTGCTGGTCGGCTCCGTCGAGCCCTTGCCTGTTGCCTTTTTTCCGCCTGTAGTCTTTGCCATTGCCATTCCGCCCCTTGCTGGAAAACTGGACATTCACGGATTACCCCAACCCATTATGCCCACCCGGAAAAAACAAAAACAAACCGCTGAAAACCTGTTATTTTAGCACGCAGGGCAATAATCCCCCTGTGCGGTCCTTCCCTTACAAACCGAGCTGACGTTTCATGTCAGCCCGCGTCTGATTCAGTGACATCAATTCGGCAAGTTCCTCAGGCGTATGTCGCGACTGCCGCGAAAGCGCGTCCAGGCGATCGCAACAGGCGTCGTACCGCATTTTCAGGATTGCCGCCGTCAATTCTTCGCTCACGAGCCGCTCCTGCTCGCGGCGCTCCTCTACTGCAGCGCCATCTTCCGGATTTTTCATCAGCAAATCCCGAACGTTTTCATCATAGTCCAGAATTTCGCGAAAAATCTCCTCGAAGGTTGGAGCATTGGCCCCATTTCTCAGCAGGTCCGAAAGGAGCTGAAATTCCGCCGAGTCGCCCAGCGCCCGCGCGTGAGTAGTCACTTCCTCGAACAGCTCGCCGTGGCGCGTCAGTCCAATCAGCGCTTTTTCGGCCTCTTCTTCCAGTTGCAGCACGATGCGCGGATGCATCACGAGGTTGCGCAGCGCCTTGCGCTCGATACCGGTCACAAGGTGCCGGTCCTTGCGTGCGGGCGCCTGGCGCGCCGCCTGGGCAATGCGCGCGTCGACTTCGCACAGCGCGGCCACTTCCTCGAACGGCACGTCCAGGCGGTCCGCGAACATGTGCATGATCTGCGCCCGCAGGGCGTTCGCCGGCAGCTGCTGCAGCAGCGGCTTTGCGTCGAACAGCGCCCGGGCGCGCCCTTCCGGCTGGTCCAGTTCCTTGTCCGCCAGCACCTCGTTGAGCATGAACTGGGACAGCGGCATGGCCCGCTCGACCTGCTCCGAGAACGCCTCGGCGCCGAATTCGCGCACATAGCTGTCGGGGTCGTGCTCCTGGGGCAGGAACAGGAAGCGGATCGTGCGGTTATCGGCCGCGTGCGGCAGGCACGCGTCGAGCGCACGGCGCGCGGCGCGGCGGCCCGCCGAGTCGCCGTCGAAGCTGAAGATCACCGTGTCGGTCTGACGCATGAGCTTCTGCACGTGGATCGGCGTGCACGCGGTGCCGAGCGTCGCCACGGCGTTCTGGAAACCCAGCTGCGCGAGCGCGACGACATCCATATACCCCTCGACCACCAGAACATAGCGCTGTTCCCGGATCGCGAGGCGCGCCTCGAACAATCCGTACAGTTCGCTGCCCTTGTTAAATAGCGGCGTTTCCGGGGAATTCAAATACTTCGGCTCGCCGCCGTCCAGCACGCGGCCGCCAAAGCCGATGACCTGACCCTTCACGTTGCGGATCGGGAACATCACGCGGTCGCGGAAGCGGTCGTAGCGGCGCGCCTGGCCTTGCGCGTCCTGCTTTTCGCTGACGATCACGAGGCCCGCCTCGACCAGCGCATCGTCGCGATAATTGGCAAACGCAGATTCGAGGTTCTGCCATCCATCGGGCGCGTAGCCGAGGCCGAAGCGCGCGGCGATTTCGCCCGTGAGGCCGCGCTTCTTGAGGTACTGGATGGCGTTGGTCGCGCTGCGCAGCTGCTTGCGGTAGTAGTCGCAGGCGGTCTGCATGACATCGGAGAGCGCGGTGGTGACGGCCTTCGAGGCTGCCGGCGCATAGCCGCCCGCGCCGCCGCCGCCGCGCATGGGCGAAGGCTCTTGCGGCACGGTCAGGCCGACCGACTGGGCGAGTTGCTCGACGGCTTCAGGGAAAGTCAGTCCGGCGTGCTCCATGAGGAAGCCGATGGCGGTGCCGTGCGCGCCACAGCCGAAGCAGTGATAGAACTGCTTGGTTGGACTAACCGTGAACGAAGGGCTCTTCTCGTTGTGGAACGGACACAAGCCCATGAAGTTCGCGCCGCCCTTCTTGAGCTGCACGTAGCGACCCACCACGTCGACGATATCGACGCGGTTCAGCAGGTCTTGCAGGAACGAATGCGGAATCATCGAAGCGAGCGCGCTTGAGCAGCCGGGGCTCGCGCGGCCCTATACGTGACATACGCGTGACGTACGGGCCTCGCGGCGTCGCCCTGGGCCGGGCCGGCGCCGCGTGCGAGCCGGGTGCGCTTACTTCGAGAGCGCGGCTTTGACGAGCCCGGAAACGGCCGTCATGTCGGCGCGCCCGGCCAGCTTCGGCTTGAGCACGCCCATCACCTTGCCCATGTCCTGCGGACCGGCTGCGCCCACCTGGGCGACGGCGGCCTGCACTTCGGCGGCGATCTCGGCGTCCGAGAGCTGCGCGGGCATGTAGGCGGTCAGGACGACCAGCTCGGCGGCCTCCTTCTCGACGAGATCGGTGCGGCCCGCGGCCTCGAACTGGCTGATCGAGTCCTTGCGCTGCTTGATCATCTTGTCGATGACGGCCGTGATGCCCGCGTCGTCGAGCGTCACACGATCGTCGACTTCACGTTGCTTGATAGCGGCGAGCAGCAGACGAATCGTGGCGAGGCGTTCGCTTTCGCGCGCACGCATCGCGGTTTTCATGTCGTCGTTGATCTGGTCTTTGAGACTCATCACTCACCTGAAATACGTTGGGGTTGCTGGAATGCAAAAACCCGCCTGGAAACGCTTCCAGGCGGGTTGGCGCAAATTCGACATGGTTGCGACCACACCAGAGGACAGCGGCGGCCGCGTTGCGCGATGAAATCAGAGGCCGCGGACCGGCTGTCCACGTTGCCGCGAAATCTACGCGAGGCCCACGCTGGAACTGCGCGGCCACGCGCCACGGCTACGCCGGAATCAGTACAGCTTCTTCGGCAACATCTGGCTGCGCAGACGCTTGAAGTGGCGCTTCACCGCCGCCGCCTTCTTGCGCTTGCGTTCAGCCGTGGGCTTCTCGTAGAACTCGCGCGCGCGAAGCTCGGTCAGGAGACCGTTCTTCTCGATCGTGCGCTTGAAGCGGCGCATGGCGACTTCAAAGGGTTCGTTTTCTTTTACGCGGATGGTCGTCATTTTCCAATAACGGATCGGGGGTAAAGAAGATTGAGTATAGCAGTTCCGGATTTGCGCATCGCGTGCCGGTTTGGGGGGAAACCCCAATTCCGGCAGCCGCACCGACCGCCCGCAGAGCCTTCCCCGGCGGGGCTGCGCAGCATCAGGCAGCGCCCGGCCCGACCAGCAGCAACGGCACATGCGTGATCTCGATGGCGCGCTGGGCGACGCTGCCGAGCAGCCAGCGCGCGACACCCCGCCGGCCCTGCGTGCCGAGCGCGACGAGATCGGCCTGCCAGTCCCGCGCTTCGCGCAACACGGCGTGGGCAACGTCGTCGCGCATGCGCCCGGTGGCCACGAGCGCCGTTTCATAGGCGCGGCCTGACACGTCGAGCTGCGTGTGTGCGCTGGCCAGCGCCTTGCGCCCGAGGTCGGCGAGCGCATCTTCCAGCACCGAACCGGGCACCGGGTCGCCGGCCACGCTGCTGCGATCGACGACATAAACCGCGCGCAACGTGGCTTGCGGCTCGGCCAGCCGCAACGCCGCGTCGATCGCCTGCGCCGAGGCCGGGCTGCCGTCCGTCGCCACCAGAATGCGGGCGAGCGGCGCGTGACCGTTCGTTTCTTCGTACTCCACGGGCACGACCAGCAGCGGGCAAGGCGCGCAAACCGCGAGCGCGCCCGAAACCGATCCGTCGACCCAGCGCTTCATGCGCCCCTGGTGCCGCGTGCCGACGACCAGCATGTCGGCCTGCCAGTCGCGCGCCGCATTGGCGAGCGCAGGCACGACAGCGCCTGCTTCGGCGGACAGACCGACCACCTGCCCTTCGACCAGCGCGACTTGTCCGTTGAACGCCGACATCGCGTGCTCGAGCGTGCGCTCGGCGGCGTGGAGATATTCGTCGCGCGCCGCGTTGAGCGCGCCCGTCATCCACGCATCGCCCGCGGTGTAAGCGCCGCCCGCATTCCACGCATCCGGCTGTTCGGCCGCGCAGACGATACGCACCTGGGCGTCGCGCGGCACCACGCGCGACGCGAAACGCAGTGCCTGCGTCGATGCCTTCGAATCGTCCACGGCAATCATGATTCGCCGCAGGGGCCCGCGCATTTGCACGCTGTGCTGCTGTTCCTCTCGATTCACGTTTCGTACCTTTTCCTCGTGGGTCAGGCATTCAAGCGTGAACCTCGGACGCCGAGCCAACAATGACAAGGGTCAACCGCGAGAGATTCGGCACGGCGTATCGGTCAGAAAATCAGCCAGCGCCCAGCGAATATTCGGCGGCGGCTTCCCCGGCCGCGACGCCCGAGGCCCAAGCCCACTGGAAGTTGTAGCCGCCGAGCCAGCCCGTCACGTCCACGGCTTCGCCTATGAAATAGAGGCCCGGCACGCGCTGGCTCATCATCGTCGCCGACGAGAGTTCGCGCGTGTCCACGCCGCCGCGCGTGACTTCGGCCTTCTTGTAGCCTTCGGTGCCCGTGGGGGTGAGCGTCCACTGGGCGAGCCCTTCGCCGATCTTGCGCAGCGTTTTATCGGGCAGATCGGCGATCCGCGCGTCGGCCTTCACCTGATGCGCCTCCAGCCACACGTGTGCGAGGCGCGACGGCACCCACTCGGCGAGCAGGTTGCCGATCTGGCGTTTCGTCGCGCCCTTGGCTTCGATCAGCGCCGCCCCCGGATCGTGCTCGGGCAGCAGGTTCACGCGGATCGGCTGGCCCGGCTGCCAGAAGCTCGAAATCTGCAGGACGCCGGGACCGGAAAGACCGCGATGCGTGAAGAGCAGGTCCTCGTCGAACGCGCCGCCGGTCTTGCGCTCGCCCGTCGCCACGTGGACTTCGAGCGAAACGCCCGCGAGCGGCACATAGGGCGCCCACTCGTCCTGCGCGAACGTGAGCGGCACGAGCGCGGGGCGCGTGTCGATGAGCTTGTGGCCGAACTGCTTCGCGATGCGATACGCGAAGTCGGTTGCGCCGATCTTCGGGATCGACAGGCCGCCCGTCGCGATCACCAGCGCTTTCGCGCGGATCTCGCCCTGTGGCGTGCCGAGCGTGAAGCCCGCGCCGTCGGCGTGGCTCACCGCTTCCACCGGCAGCGGCCGGCGCCACGCCACCTGGCCCGCGTCGCACTCGGCGCGCAGGACGTCGATGATCGCCTCGCTCGACTGGTCGCAGAAAAGCTGGCCCTTGTGCTTTTCGTGCCAGGTCACGCGATGCTGGCGCAGCAGCGCGAGGAAGTCGCGCGGCGTGTAGCGCGCCAGCGCCGACCGGCAGAAATGCGGGTTGTGAGAGAGATAGTTGGCCGGGCTCGCCTGCAGGTTCGTGAAGTTGCAGCGCCCCCCACCCGAGATGCGGATTTTTTCCGCGAGGCGCGGCGCGTGGTCGATCAGCGCCACGCGGCGGCCCTGCTGGCCCGCCACCGCCGCGCACATCATGCCGGCCGCCCCTGCGCCGATCACGGCGATGTCGAAAGATTCCATGGCGCGCATTCTACCTGCGCGGCGGCGGGGCTTGTCCGCGGGGAGCGCCGCTTGCCGCCCTCAACCGGCTTCGACGCACGCTGCTATACTTTTATGTTCTGTTAATTCTTGATTTAGCGACGGTTTTTGGCGGGCTCGTGCCGCGCAATGCCGTTGCCCTGCCCCACATCATGCTCGTTCTCGGCATCGAAAGCTCCTGCGACGAAACCGGCCTCGCGCTCTACGACAGCGAGCGCGGCCTGCTCGCGCACGCGCTGCACTCGCAGATCGCCATGCACCGCGAGTACGGCGGCGTCGTGCCGGAGCTGGCCTCGCGCGACCATATCCGCCGCGCGCTGCCGCTGCTCGAAGAAGTGCTCGCGAAGAGCGGCGCGGCGAAAAGCGACATCGACGCCATCGCCTTCACGCAAGGCCCCGGCCTCGCCGGCGCGCTGCTCGTGGGCGCGAGCATCGCCAATGCGCTCGCCATGGCCTGGAACCGGCCGACCGTGGGGATTCACCACCTCGAAGGGCACCTGCTTTCGCCGCTGCTGGTCGATGCGCCGCCGCCGTTTCCGTTCGTCGCGCTGCTCGTGTCGGGCGGCCATACGCAACTCATGCGCGTGACCGACGTGGGCGTCTACGAAACCCTCGGCGAGACGCTCGACGACGCCGCCGGCGAAGCCTTCGACAAAACGGCCAAGCTGCTCGGCCTCGGCTATCCGGGCGGCCCGGAAGTCTCGCGCCTCGCCGAGTTCGGCACGCCGGGCGCGGTCGAACTGCCGCGTCCGATGCTGCATTCGGGCGATCTCGACTTCAGCTTCAGCGGCCTCAAAACGGCTGTGCTCACGCAAGTGAAGAAACTCGGCACGAACATCTGCGAGCAGGGCAAGGCCGACATCGCGCGCGGTTTCGTCGATGCAGCCGTCGAGGTGCTGGCCGCGAAATCGCTCGCCGCGCTCAAGCGCACGAAGATGAAGCGCCTCGTGGTGGCGGGCGGCGTGGGCGCGAACAAGCAGTTGCGCGAGACGCTTTCGGCGGCGGCGCAAAAGCGCGGCTTCGAGGTGCATTACCCGGACCTGTCGCTGTGCACCGACAACGGCGCGATGATCGCGCTCGCGGGCGCGCTGCGCCTCGCGCGCTGGCCCGAGCAGGCCACGCGCGACTACGCGTTCACGGTGAAGCCGCGCTGGGATCTGACCTCGCTCGCGCAGCAGTAAGCCGTTTGCCGCCGCAGAAGCAAAAAAGCCGCCCAGGGGCGTTTTGTTGACGGCGCAACCTGTGCGGCCCGCTTTACGCGGCGCGCTTGTCGTGCTCGATCACGGCGTAGGCGCTGTGATTGTGGATCGACTCGAAGTTTTCGGCTTCGAGCGTATAGGCGATCACGCGCGCATCGGCGTTCAGCCGCACGGCGACGTCGCGCACGAGGTCTTCGACGAACTTGGGGTTCTCATACGCGCGCTCGGTCACGAACTTCTCGTCCGGACGCTTGAGCAGGCCCCACAGCTCGCACGACGCCTCTTGTTCGGCGATGCGAACGAGGTCTTCCACCGGCAGGTCGCCTTCGAACTCGACGTTCATCGTCACGTGCGAGCGCTGGTTGTGCGCGCCGTACTGCGAGATCTTCTTCGAGCACGGGCACAGGCTCGTCACGGGCACGAGCACCTTGAGGAACAGGCGCGTCTGTCCGTTGCGCACGTCGCCCGTGAGCGTCACTTCGTAGTCCAGCAGACTTTCCACGCCCGACACCGGCGCCACTTTCTTCACGAAGTACGGGAACGTCACTTCGATACGGCCCGCCTGCGATTCGAGCTTCGCGACCATCGCGGCCAGCATCGCGCGGAACGTGGCGGGTTCGAGCGGCGCCTTGTTCTCTTCGAGCAGCGCGACGAAGCGCGACATGTGCGTGCCCTTCTGGTCGGCCGCCAGATGAACGTCGAGATTCCACGTGCCGACGCTCGGCTGGACGTCGCCCGCGGCCGTCTTCACCGTGAGCGGATGGCGCACGGCCTTCACGCCGACGCGCTGGATCACGATCTGACGGGTATCGACGGAGCTTTGGACGTCCGGCATCACGAAGGCCGGGTTCATCTGATTCATGTTCTTATCCTCAAGCCGCGCCATAGGCGGCGCGCAAATAACAAACGCCGGCATGAGCCGGCGTTTGCTGGCGGAAAGCCGGGTAGGAAACCCGCCCGCCAGTTCAAATGTGAATTGGGCTGCCGCGAGGGCAACGCACCAATCAAACTATCGCGATCTCAATCGACCTCAGGCAACGCGCATCACCGACTTGCCGGACACTGCCTTGTCGAGAAAGCGCTCGCGAATCGATTTCGCGATGCCTGCTGCGTCGAGCCCACAGCCCGCCAGCAGCTTCGCCGGGTCGCCGTGGTCGATGAAGCGGTCGGGGAGGCCCAATTGTAGTACGGTCTTGATAACCCCACTTTCAAGGAGGGCTTCCACGCAGGCCGAACCGGCGCCGCCCATGATGCAGCCTTCCTCGACGGTCACGAGGTAGTCGTGCGTTTCGGCGAGCTGCTTCACGAGGTCCGCGTCGAGCGGCTTCACGAAGCGCATGTTCGCCACGGTGGCGTCCAGTTCCTCGGCGGCCTTGAGCGACGGCGCAACCATTGTGCCGAACGCGAGGATCGCGATACGGCTGCCTGCCGGCGCCTTGCTCTCGCGGCGGACTTCGCCCTTGCCCACCGGCAGCGCGGCCATCTGCTTGACGGTCGCCACGCCCGTGCCCGCACCGCGCGGGTAGCGCACGGCCGTCGGGCAGTCCTGCTGGAGCGCCGTGTAGAGCATCTGGCGGCATTCGTTTTCGTCCGACGCCGCCATGATCATCATGTTCGGAATGCAGCGCATGAACGCGAGATCGTACGCGCCCGCGTGCGTTGCGCCGTCCGCGCCAACGAGACCCGCGCGGTCGATCGCGAACACAACCGGCAGGTTCTGCAGCGCCACGTCGTGAATCAGCTGGTCATACGCGCGCTGCAGGAACGTCGAATAGATTGCGACCACGGGCTTCAAGCCTTCTGCCGCGATGCCGCCCGCGA
This sequence comes from Paraburkholderia sp. EG286B, assembly GCF_040965655.1. Lineage (NCBI taxonomy): Bacteria > Pseudomonadati > Pseudomonadota > Betaproteobacteria > Burkholderiales > Burkholderiaceae > Paraburkholderia > Paraburkholderia sp. EG286B. Next base: position 525,123 of record NZ_JBFRCF010000001.1, read on the forward strand.
ACGTGACTGCGTGCTGCTCGGCGATACCGACGTCGTAGTAGCGATCCGGGAAGCGCTTTTCGAACTCAACGAGGCCCGAGCCTTCACGCATGGCCGGCGTAATGCCAATCACGCGCGAATCGAGTTCAGCCGCGTCGCACAGCCATTCGCCGAACACCTGCGTGTAGGTCTTCTTGGCGGGCGTAGTCGACGGCTTGATGCCTTCGGCCGGGTTGAACTTGCCGGGACCGTGATACAGGACCGGGTCGGCTTCGGCGAGCTTGTAGCCCTGGCCTTTCTTCGTCACGACGTGCAGGAATTGCGGGCCGCGCAGTTCCTTGATGTTCTGCAGCGTCGGGATCAGCGAATCCAGATCGTGGCCGTCGATCGGCCCGATGTAGTTGAAGCCGAATTCCTCGAACAGCGTAGCCGGCACGATCATGCCCTTCGCGTGCTCTTCGAGCTTGCGCGCGAGGTCCAGCACCGGCGGCGCATGGCGCAGCACGCGCTCCACGCCCGCGCGTGCTGCGGCGTAGAAGCGGCCCGACATGAGGCGCGCGAGATGGCGATTGAGCGCGCCCACCGGCGGCGAAATCGACATGTCGTTGTCGTTGAGGATGACGAGCAGCGGCACATCGTCTTCCACGCCGCCGTTGTTCAGTGCCTCGAAGGCCATGCCGGCCGTCATCGCGCCGTCGCCGATCACGGCGATGCCCATGGCGTTGTCGCCCTTGAGCTTGCTCGCCACAGCCATGCCGAGCGCCGCCGAAATCGACGTGCTCGAGTGCGCGGTGCCGAACGTGTCGTACGGCGACTCGTCGCGTTTCGGGAAGCCCGAAATGCCGCCGAGCTGGCGCAGCGTCGACATCTGGTCGCGACGGCCCGTCAGGATCTTGTGCGGATAGGTCTGATGGCCCACGTCCCAGACGATGCGGTCGCGCGGCGTGTCGAACACGTAGTGCAGCGCGATCGTCAGTTCGACCGTACCGAGGTTGGACGACAGGTGGCCGCCCGTCTGCGAGACGCTTTCGAGAACGAAGGCACGCAGTTCGTCGGCAAGCGGTTGCAACTGGCGGCGATCAAGGCGGCGCAAATCCGCCGGGTCGTCAATGGTTTTCAGCAAGTCGTACATCGTCGTTCCATTGTAGGAAAACTGGCGCTCCCGCACTTTTTCTGCGCATTACTTCCGTTTCATGCGCGTGGGCGGGTTGCGCGGTCAGCTCACCCGGTTCACCACCAGGTCAGCGAGTTCGGCGAGGCGCTGAGCGCGCGCGCCGAACGGTTCGAGCGCCGCGTGCGCGTCGGCGCGCAACCGCTGCGCGAGCGCACGCGAGGCATCAAGACCGATAATCGACACGTAGGTCGGCTTGCCGTCCTTCGCGTCCTTGCCAGCGGTCTTGCCGAGCGTTGCGGAGTCGGCGGTGACGTCGAGAATGTCGTCCACCACCTGAAAAGCGAGACCCACGGCCGCCGCGTATTTGTCGAGCGCGGCAAGGCTTTGCGCCGAAGGCGTCTCGCCCGCCAGCGCGCCCATGCGGACCGCGGCGCGCAGAAGCGCGCCGGTCTTCAGGCGGTGCATCGTTTCGAGCTGCTCGCGGGTGAGCGAATGGCCGACGCTCGCGAGGTCGATGGCCTGGCCGCCGGCCATGCCGATCGAGCCGCTGGCCAGCGCGAGTTCGCGCACGAGCGATGCCTGGTGCTGGGCACCGAGCACTTCCGAGGTCAGCGTGACGAAGGCTTGCGACTGCAGCGCATCGCCCACCAGCAGCGCCGTCGGTTCGTCATATTTGACGTGTACGGTGGGTTTGCCGCGACGCATGTCGTCGTCGTCCATGCACGGCATGTCGTCGTGCACGAGCGAGTAGACGTGGATCATTTCGAGCGCGCAGGCCGCCGCGTCGAGCGCTTCCGGCGTGGCGTTCGTGAGTTCGCCCGCCGCGTGGCACAGGAGCGGACGCACCCGCTTGCCGCCGCCCATCACGGCATAACGCATGGCGTCATGCAGCGGCGCCGGCAGCACGTCGGCAGCCGGCAAATAGTGATCGAGCGCGCTTTCGACCCGGTCGAGTACCTGCCGGGTCCATTGGTCAAATGTCATAGATCGTCGTCTCCGCCCGCTGCGGAGTCTGTCGTATTGAGGGGCACGGGCCGCAGCGTCTCGCCGTCGAGCACGCGCACCTGTTGTTCAACCTTTTCGAGCTGCTGCTGGCAAAAGCGCACGAGCGCCGCGCCACGGCGGTAGGCTGCAAGCGATTCTTCCAGGCTCAGGCTGCCGCCTTCCATGCGTGCAACGAGCCCGTCGAGCTCCGCCAGCGCCGCCTCGTAGCTCTCGGGCAGGGCTTCGCCCTCGGCCAGCCCGGCTGCGCTTTCGCCCGCGCCAGCGCGGTCTTTCGATGCGGATTTCGCCATGAGTCGTCGCCAGAATGAAACAAGGCGGACATTCTACGGCAAAAGGTCCCTTTCGACCCGCTCCCCGGCTTGTGTACCCTCTCGACCACACGCTCGGGGCCAGTACAAATCGGTTCCAGAAGGCCCGATTACCCGTGCCTTTGTCTCATATTTCCTGAATTCCTGCCGTCTTTCCGGTGTAATTTTGGCAAAAATCAGTCACTTAGCTACCCCATGACGGGGTAACCGGGTATAATCGCCGGCTCCCTAAATCGAATCTTCGATGGTTGGGTTGTTCACTGCTTTCACGTCTTCATCGGGAGTGGGAATGTCCAATCTGAGCAATGCATTGCAGCTGAAGTCTATCCACAGCCAGCTGCCAGTCACCGCTTATTTTGACGAAGCGCTACTCAAGCGCGAAATCGACACGCTTTTCCAGAAAGGTCCTCGCTACGTCGGGCACGAACTCATGGTGCCCGAGGCGGGAAACTATTTTGCGTTGCCCGGCGAAAAAGAAGGCCGCGTGCTCGTTCGCAACAAGAGCAACGAAATCGAGCTGCTCTCGAACGTGTGCCGGCATCGCCAGGCCATCATGCTAAACGGTCGCGGCACGGCAGACAACATTGTATGTCCGCTGCATCGCTGGACCTATGACCTCAAGGGCGAACTGCTCGGCGCACCGCACTTCGCGGACAAGCCGTGTCTGAACCTGAACAGCTCGCCGCTCCAGAAGTGGAACGGGCTGCTGTTCGAATCCGCGGGCCGCGACGTCGCGCGCGATCTCGCGCGCCTTGGGCCGGCGAAACACCTCGACTTCACGGACTACCTGTTCGATCACGTCGAGGTGCACGAGTGCAACTACAACTGGAAGACCTTCATCGAGGTCTATCTGGAAGACTATCACGTCGTGCCGTTCCACCCGGGCCTCGGCAACTTCGTCTCGTGCGACGACCTCCAGTGGGAGTTCGGCGAGTGGTATAGCGTGCAGACGGTCGGCGTGCACAAGCACCTCGGCAAGCCGGGCAGCCCGACGTACCGCAAGTGGCACGACGAAGTCCTGCGCTTTCGCAACGGCGTGCCGCCCGAGTTCGGCGCGATCTGGATGGTGTACTACCCGAATCTCATGATCGAGTGGTATCCGCACGTGCTCGTGGTCTCGTGGCTCATCCCGCAGGGCACGCAGAAAACGACCAACATCGTCGAGTTCTATTACCCCGAGGAAATCACGCTGTTCGAGCGCGAGTTCGTCGAGGCCGAGCGCGCCGCCTATATGGAAACCGCCGTCGAAGACGACGAGATCGCCGAGCGCATGGACGCTGGCCGCCGGGCGCTGTTCGAGCGCGGCGTTTCCGAAGTCGGCCCGTATCAGAGCCCGATGGAAGACGGCATGCAGCACTTCCACGAGTTTCTGCGCCGCGAGCTGGGATCGATCTGACGCGCGGCCTGGCGCCGGCGTCGGGCAGCGCGAACGCATCACGGAAAGACGGGCTTAGGCCCGTCTTTTTGTTTAGACTGACGGCACCGGGCCGTCGCATAGCGAGAGAGGGCGGCCTTGCACGAATCAAGGAGCCGTCATGCCCCACACGCACTACACCACGCTGATCTCGGCCGCCAATCTGCACGAACGCCTGACCGCCGCGCCGGGCAGCGTGCTGGTTTTCGACTGCCGCTTCGATCTCGCCAACCCCGCCGCGGGTGAGAACGGCTATGCGCTGGGCCATCTGCCGGGCGCCCAATACCTGCATCTGGACCGCGACCTCTCGGGCCCGAAGACCGGCAAGAACGGCCGCCATCCGCTGCCCGACCGCTCGGCGCTCGTCGCCACGCTGTTGCTGCGCGGGCTCAACGAAGGCCAGCAGGTCGTGGCCTACGACGCGCAAGGCGGCGCCTACGCCGCGCGCCTATGGTGGCTGCTGCGCTGGCTCGGCCACGACTCGGTGGCCGTGCTCGACGGCGGCCTCAAGGCGTGGGAGGCGGCGGGCTTCCCGCTCGTGCGCGACGTGCCCACGCCCGCGCGCGGCACTTTCAAGGCCGGCGCGCCGCTGCAGGTGACGGTGGACGCCCAGGCCATCGTCCGCAATCTCGCGACGCACGAACTCACGGTCGTCGACGCGCGCGCCGCCGACCGCTATCGCGGCGAGAACGAAACGATCGACCCGGTGGGCGGCCATATTCCTGGCGCGCGCAATCGGTTTTATCAGGACAATCTCACGCCGGATGGCCGCTTCAAGTCGGCGCATGCGCTGCGTGAGGATTTCACGGCGGTGCTGCCGGGCATCGCGCCCGAACACGTGGTCCTGCAATGCGGCTCGGGCGTGACCGCCTGCCACAATGCGCTCGCGATGGAGATTGCCGGCCTGCACGGCGCGGCGCTCTATCCCGGTTCGTGGAGCGAATGGAGCGCCGACGCGTCGCGGCCGGTCGCGACTGGCCCCAACCCCTGAGCCGGGAATCCGGAAGCGGGCACGGCGTCACACCACGCCGTGCTCCTTGAACCAGGCAATCGCGCGCTTCCAGCCGTCTTCCGCATCGGCCTTGCGATAGCTCGGCCGGTAGTCCGCGAAGAACGCGTGGCCCGCGTCGTCGTACACGACGATTTGCGAGCCGCGCCCGCCCTGCGGGCCCTGCGCGATGGCGGCCTTCATCTGCTCGAGCGTGTCCTGCGGAATGCTGTTGTCCTGCAAGCCATACATGCCGAGTACCGGCACCTGCAGATTGCCCGCGAGATCGAGCGGATTTTGCGGCGAATTTTCCGTGTGCGCGCCCGCCACGCGGCCATACCAGGAAACCGCCGCCTTGATGCGCGGATTGTGCTCGGCATAGAGCCACGTGTAGACCCCGCCCCAACAGAAGCCATTGACGCCCACGCGCTTCAGATCGCCACCGTGCTCGCCGGCCCAGACAAGCGCCGCATCGATGTCGCCGAGCACCTGGGCATCGGGCACCTTGCTCGCGATGTTCTCGCTGATTTGCTGCACCGTCGGGTACACCGAGGCATCGCCCTGGCGCACGAAGAAGTCCGGCGCGATGGCCAGATAGCCGAGCTTCGCAAAGCGGCGGCACACATCGGCGATATGCTCGTGCACGCCGAAGATCTCGTGAATCACGATGATCACCGGCAAGTGCGTCTTGCCGCGCGGCTGCGCGCGATACGCCGGGACGAGCGTGCCGCCCGACTGGAAGCCGATCTCGCCGGCTTCGAGGCCTTCGCTGTCGGTGTGGATGGTTTGCGCGGAGACGGGCAGCACGGCAGCGGCGAATCCGCTGCCGAGCGCCGCCTTGATGAAGGTGCGCCGATCGAACGGTACGTGCGGGACGAGGCTATCGACTTCGGGTTTCAGCATGCAACGCTCCTTGAAGATCAAACAGCGGAAACAGGCGGAATGGCGCCGCGCCCCGGACACAAGCACCGCTCGATGCAGACGCTCAGTGCAGCCGCCTAGTGCAGCTTCACGCGCGGCAACGTCGTGCGGCGCAGCCAGTGCGCGAAGGTATCGAGCACCATGCGCGCGTAGCCGTGCAGCGCCGCGATGTGCAGCCGGTACAGCGACATGTACATGAAACGGGCAAACAATCCTTCGATCAACATATTCCCGCCGATCAGCCCGCCCATCAGATTGCCGACCGCGCTGAAGTGGCCGAGCGACACCAGTGAGCCGAAGTCGCGATAGGTGAACTCCTCGAGCGGCTTGCCGGCGAGCAGATTGCCCAGCGACTTGAACAGGAAAGTGGCCTGCTGATGCGCGGCTTGCGCGCGCGGCGGCACACCGCGCTCGTGGCCCGGCCATTCGCAGGCCGCGCAGTCGCCGAGCGCGAAGATGTTGTCATCGAGTTCCGTTTGCAGCGTACGGCGCACGATCAGCTGGCCGAGCTTGTTGACGGTGAGGCCGTCGAGCCGCGACAGCACGGCCGGCGCGGTGATGCCCGCGGCCCAGACCGTGAGGTCCGCGCGCAGGTTCTTGCCGCTCGCGGTGCGCACGACGCCAGGCGCCACTTCGATCACCCGTTCGCTCGTGAGCAGCTTCACGCCGAGCTTTTGCAGCAGCTCGCCCGTCGCCGACGACACGCGCTCGGGCAACGCGGGCAGGATGCGCGGGCCCGCCTCGATCAGCACGATGCCCACGTCGTGGCGCGGATCGAGCTTGTGCAATCCATAGGCCGACAGCACCTGCGCGGTGTTGCGCAGCTCGGCGGAAAGCTCGACGCCCGTCGCGCCCGCGCCGATGATCGCCACCTGCACGCGCGGCTCGGCGCCGGCGTTCATGGCCGGCGCGAGGTCGTCCGCCGTCACCTCCACCGCGACTCTTTCGGGCGCCTGATGTTCGGCACGCATGCACGCAGCGATCAGGCGCTTGCGAAAGCGCTCGGCCTGCTCGACGGTGTCGAGCGCGATGGAATTCTCGGCCGCGCCCGGCACGCCGAAAAAGTGCGTCGTGCTGCCGATCGCGAGCACGAGCGTGTCGTATTCGAGCACGCGCTCGGGCAGCATTTCCGCGCCGTCTTCGTCGAGCACGCGCCCGAGCGTGATGCGCTTCGCCGCACGGTCGAGGCCGATCAGCTCGCCCTGCTGGAACTCGAAGCCGTGCCAGCGCGCCTGCGCCGGATATTCGAGCTGATGCGTGAACGGATCCATGCTGCCCGCCGCGACTTCGTGCAGGAGCGGTTTCCAGATATGCGTTGGATTGCGGTCGACCAGCGTGATCGATGCCGCCTGCGGCTTGCCCCGCTTCGCGCGCGCTTCGCCGTAACGATCGCCGAGCCGTGTTGCCAGTTCCAGCCCGCCTGCGCCTCCTCCCACAACGATAAAGCGATGCATAGACTCTCCGTGCATGTCGAAAGGCGATAGAAAGGCCGATGCATCGACAACATGACTTGCGAGGCACCGGCCTTCAATCAAATCATTGTCGGCTGACGGAGCGCGCGGCGGCAACCCTTGCGGCGCGCATTCGCGACATCACGCACGCGAGGCTTGCCTTATCGCGCGCGCGCAGTTACATCCTGGTTACGGCTTTTGCGGCACAGCGCATTCAGTATGTACTTAGTAGAGCTTCACTAAGCACTACATCGTCTTCAATGCGCCTCTTCCCAGTTCTCGCCCACGCCCACTTCGGCGACGAGCGGCACCTTGAGCTGCGCCACCGAGCACATCAGTTCGGGCAAGCGCTTGCGCACTTCGGCGAGTTCGCCGCCCGGCACTTCGAGCACGAGTTCGTCGTGCACCTGCATGATCATCTTCGTGCCGATCTTGCGTTCGTCGAGCCACTTCTGCACCGCGACCATGGAAAGCTTGATGAGGTCGGCGGCCGTGCCTTGCATGGGCGCGTTGATGGCGGCGCGCTCGGCGGCCTGGCGGCGCGGACCGTTGCCGCCGTTGATCTCGGGCAGCCACAGACGGCGGCCGAAGACGGTCTCCACATAGCCGCGCGACTTCGCGTCCATGCGCGTTTCGTCCATGTAGCGCGCCACGCCCGGATAGCGCGCGAAATAGCGGTCGATATAAAGCTTCGCCGCGTCGCGCGTAATGCCGAGATTCGATGCGAGCCCGAACGCGCTCATGCCGTAAATCAGGCCGAAATTGATGACCTTGGCGATGCGCCGCTGGTCCGCGCTCACTTCGAGCGGCGTGACGCCGAACACCTCGGAAGCCGTGGCGCGGTGAATGTCGTCGCCGCGCGCGAACGCCGCGAGCAGCGACTCGTCGCCCGAGATATGCGCCATGATGCGCAGTTCGATCTGCGAGTAGTCGGCGGAAACGATCTTGTGCCCCGGCGGCGCGATGAACGCCTCGCGAATGCGCCGGCCTTCGCCCGTACGCACGGGGATGTTCTGCAGATTCGGATCGTTCGACGCAAGACGGCCCGTGACCGCCACCGCCTGCGCGTAGTTCGTGTGCACGCGGCCCGTTTGCGCATTCACCATGCGCGGCAGCTTGTCGGTGTACGTGGACTTGAGCTTGGCAAGCCCGCGATGCTCGAGCAGGATCTTGGGCAGCGGGTAATCCTCGGCGAGCTTTTGCAGCACTTCTTCGTCGGTGGAAGGCGCGCCGCTCGGCGTTTTCTTCACGACCGGCAGTTGCAGCTTCTCGAAGAAGATCTGGCCGATCTGCTTGGGCGAGCCCAGGTTGAATTCGCCGCCCGCGAGCGCATACGCTTCCTCTTCGAGCGCGATGAGCCGCACCGCAATTTCCGCGCTCTGCTTTTCGAGCCTTTCGCTGTCGATCAGCACACCGTTGCGCTCCATCTTGCGCAGCACGCGCGACGTGGGCAGCTCGATGTGGCGATACACGTAATCGAGGCCCTTCTCGGGCGCGATCTGCGGATAGAGCGCGCGATGCAGTTGCAGCGTGACGTCGGCGTCTTCGGCAGCGTATTCGGCGGCCTTGTCGAGCGCGACTTCGTCGAAGCCAATCTGCTGCGCGCCCTTGCCCGCCACCTCATCGTACTTGATCGTCTTGATGCCCAGATGGCGCAGCGCGAGGCTGTCCATGTCGTGGCTGCGATGCGATTCGAGCACATACGACTCGAGCAGCGTGTCATGCTCCACGCCGTTCAGCTCGATGCCGTAGTTCGCGAGCACCTGCTCGTCGTACTTCATGTGCTGGCCGACTTTCTTGTGCTTCCCGCTTTCTAGCCACGGCTTCAGGCGCGCAAGCACTTCGTCCTGCGGCAGTTGATCGGGCGCGTCCGGGCCGCGATGCGCAAGCGGCAAATAGGCGGCCACACCGGGTTCCGTCGAGAACGACATGCCGACGAGCTTCGCGACCATCGGATCGAGCGCCGTGGTCTCGGTGTCGAACGCAGTGATTTCGGCGGCTTCGATCCGCTTGAGCCACGTGTCGAACTGCGGCCACGTCTGGATCGTTTCGTAATGGCGCGGGGCATCGACGAACAGCGCGGGCTGCACGTTCGCGTCTTTTTCAGGTACGTCGCCTTTGGTTGCGGCGGGCACCGTCTCGCTCTGCTGACTCGCTTCGGTGACTTCGCGCAGCCAGGTCTTGAAGCCGTGGCGCGCAAAGATATCGCGCAGTTCTTCGCGCGCTTCGGCTCGCGTGGCGAGCGACGCTTCGATCGACTCGAGATGCGGCGCGAGATCGCAAGCCGTTTCCACCGTGACGAGCTTTCTCGCCATCGGCAGGAAGTCGAGCGCGTCGCGCAGATAACCGCCCACAGCGCCCTTGATTTCATCCGCATGCGCGATCACGCCGTCGAGCGAGTCGTATTGCGCGAGCCACTTGACCGCCGTTTTCGGGCCGCACTTGTTCACGCCCGGCACGTTGTCGACGGTGTCGCCGATGAGCGAGAGATAATCGATGATGCGCTCCGGCGGCACGCCGAACTTCGCGATCACGCCTTCGCGATCGAGCGTTTCATTCGTCATCGTGTTGATGAGCGTGACGTGGTCCGTCACGAGCTGCGCGAGGTCCTTGTCGCCCGTGGAAACGATGACCTTCATGCCGAGCTTCTCGGCCTGATGCGCGAGCGTGCCGATCACGTCGTCGGCCTCCACGCCTTCGATCATCAGGAGCGGCCAGCCGAGCGCGCGCACGGCCGTGTGAATGGGCTCGATTTGTGCAGCGAGCGGCTCGGGCATGGAAGGCCGGTTGGCCTTGTACTCGGGGTACCAGTCGTCGCGGAACGTCTTGCCCTTTGCATCGAACACGCACGCGCTATACTCTGCCGTAACGTCCTTGCGCATGCGACGCAGCATGTTGATGATGCCGTATAGCGCGCCCGTGGGTTCGCCATCAGGACCGCGCAGATCCGGCATCGCATGGAAGGCCCGATAGAGATAGCTAGAACCGTCGACCAGCAACAGGGTCTTACCTTCCAGCTCATTTTGTAGCTTCGTTTCCACGCGTAGTTCTTCAGGCATTATGGACAAGAGAAAAGTGATTCCGAGTCTGCGTTCACTCGCAGATCAAGAGCGCGCGACGGCCAAGAAGGCGCGCGCATCGTGGCAGATGTTCACGATTATGGCAGAGTTTATCGAGGCGACCGAGTACCTGTCCGAGATCCGGCCAGCGGTCAGCATCTATGGTTCCGCCCGCCTGAAACCGGAGTCGGAGTACTACCAGCTCGCCACCACCATCGCGCGCAAGGTGTCCGATGCGGGCTTCGCCGTGATCTCCGGCGGCGGCCCCGGCATCATGGAAGCCGCGAACCAGGGCGCGCATGCGGGCAAGTCGCCTTCCGTGGGCCTGAACATCGAGTTGCCGCACGAGCAGTCGGGCAACCAGTGGCAGGACATCTCGCTGCGCTTCCGCCATTTCTTCACGCGCAAGGTCACCTTCGTGAAGAACTCGGACGCCGTGATCGTCATGCCCGGCGGCTTCGGCACGCTCGACGAACTGGCCGAGGTGCTCACGCTCATCCAGACGAAAAAATCGCGTCACGTGCCCATCATTCTGGTGGGCGCCGCATTCTGGAAGGGCCTGCTCGACTGGTTCCGCTCGGCGCTCGTGCCCATGGGCCTCATCAATCCCGAAGACATGAATTTGATGCAGGTGATCGACGACCCGGACCAGGTGCTCGAAGCCGTTCTCAAGTTCTACGAAGATGCGGACACCGCCGAAGATACCGGCAAGGAACACCCGGCGCGCCGCGACCGCGACTCCGACGAAGACCGGATGTTCTATCTCTGATGCACCGCTTGCGGCGCGGCGTGCGGATGGCCTGCGGTTGACGTTTCCGTAGGCCTGCGCACCGCTCGCGCCTCAGCGCATCACTCCCCTCATGCTTTCTCCGCGCTTGCGGGCACGCCGGATGCACCGAGCGGCGCCCGCGCGCTCGCCTGCTCCTCCAGCCAGCGGCAAAACTGCACGACGAGCGGCGCTTGCGCCACCTCGCGGCGCGCCACCCACCAGTAGCCGCGCGCGTCGAGATGCGGCCCCGCGAGCGGGGTGACGAGCCGCCCCGACGCGAGCTCGTCGTCGAGCAGCGGCAGCGGGCCGAGCGCGACACCCAGACCATCCACGGCGGCCTGCAAGGCCAGATAGAAGTGGTCGAACGACTGCTTCTTGCGGCATTTGGCTTTCACGCCTGCGGCCGCGAGCCAGGTGCGCCACGCATCGGGCCGCGTGTCCGAATGCAGCAGCACGTGGCGCGCCAGATCGCTCGCCTGATGAATCGGCGCGCGTTTGAGCAGCGCCGGACTGCACACCGGCAGTTCCATCTCGTCGAGAAAATGACCGGCCTCGCAGTCGCGCCAGTGGGCCGGACCGCGCCGTACGGCCACGTCGAAGCCTTCGAGCGTCTCGACCGGGGCGTTCGAGGTGGACAGGCGCAACTCGACGTTCGGCGCGAGCCGCTGAAACTGCGAGAGCCTCGGCAGCAGCCATTTCATCGCGAAGGTAGGCAGCGCGCTCACGCGCAGCACGTGCACCACGCCTGTGTCGCGCAGCTGGCTGGTTGCGCGCGCGATGTCGTCGAATGCCGACTGCACGGCGGCGAGGTAGCGCCGCCCGTCCTCGGTCAGCGCGACCCGCTTGCCGTGCCGGTGAAACACCTGCACGCCGACCCACGCCTCGAGCGCGGCCACCTGCCGGCTGATGGCACCGTGAGTCACATTGAGTTCGCCCGCCGCGGCAGAGAAGCTGTTGTGCCGCGCGGCGGCTTCGAACGCGCGCAGCGCGGGAAAGGGAGGAAGGGAGCGTGCCATGCTTGTGAGTGTAGATCACAAGAGCGCGCCATAGAAATCGTTTTGCCGCGCGCGCGAATGGGCTTAATCTCCGAACTTGCCTCAGAGGTCCCTTCCATTCATGAAACAACCCATCTCCTCGCCCGCCGCAGCCGGACATGGCACGGACGACGGCCTGCATACGCCGACGGTACGCGATCTGTTCCTCGGCTTTCTCGGTCTCGGCTTCACGTCGTTCGGCGGCGCACTGCCGTTGGCGCGCCGCACCATCGTCGAGCAGCGCCGCTGGCTCACCGCCAGCGAGTTCACCGATCTGCTCGGCCTCTGCCAGTTCTTGCCGGGCGGCAACGTCATCAATCTCTCGGTCGCGCTCGGCATGCGTTTCCATGGATGGCGCGGCGCGCTCGCCGGCATCCTCGGCCTGATCGCGGGTCCGTCGCTCGTCGTGATCGGGCTCGGCGTGCTCTACGAGCGCACGCAAGACGACCCGCATGTGCGGCATCTGTTCGTCGGGCTCGCCGCGGCTGCCGCCGGGCTGCTCGTCTCGATGGCGCTGAAAATCGTGCTGCCGCTGCGGCGCGATCCCGCCGCGGCCGTCGTCGCCGCGCTCGGCTTCGTGGCCATCGCCGTGCTGCGCACGCCGCTCTTGCCCACCATGCTCGTGCTCACGCCGATCGGCATCGCGCTCGCGGCCCGCGCGGCGCGCAAGGAAGGAGGCTCGCGATGAGCGCCACACTCGTTGCGCTCGCCGCGATCTTCGGCCAGCTCTCGCTGCTCGCTTTCGGCGGCGGCAACACGATCCTGCCCGAGATGCAGCGCCAGGTCGTCGAGGTCCACCACTGGATGCCGGCGAGCGAGTTCAGCGCGCTATTCGCGCTCGCCCAGGCCGCCCCGGGCCCGAACATGATGGTCGTGACGCTGGTGGGCTGGCACGTGGCCGGCTGGGCAGGCATGCTGGTCACGTCGATTGCGAAGTTCGGGCCGTCGTCGCTCGTCACGATCGCCGCGCTGCATGCGTGGGATCGCTTCAAGGACCGCCCGTCGCGGCGCATCGCGCAAAAGGGCCTCGTGCCGGTGACGGCGGGCCTCGTGGCCGCGAGCGCCGTGCTGATCGCGAGAGCCTCCGATCCTTCGTGGATCGCCTGGGCGATTACCGGCGTATGCGCCGTGCTCGCGTTTCGCACGAAGATTCACCCTCTTTGGCTGCTTGGCGCGGGGAGTCTGATCGGGTTGACGGGGTTCGGGCAGTAAGCGACCGGCGGCAAATGATTCGGTATCCGAATTGATGCAAGGCAACAGCGCAATTCGACAGGCTGGCTGGCGCTCACCATGCGCCAGCCAGCCATAAAGCGTCTACTGAAACGCCACCTCCGCAAAGCTGCGCAATTTCCGGCTATGCAGCTTGTGCAGGCCATTCGTGCGCAGAATCTCCATCGCCTTCACGCCGATCTGCAAATGCTGATCGACCTGCGCGCGATAGAACGAATCGGCCATGCCCGGCAGCTTGAGTTCGCCGTGCAGCGGCTTGTCGGACACGCACAGCAAGGTGCCGTACGGCACGCGAAAGCGGAATCCGTTCGCGGCGATGGTCGCGCTTTCCATGTCGAGCGCGATCGCGCGGCTCTGTGAGAGGCGCTGCACCGGCTCGCGATGATCGCGCAGCTCCCAGTTGCGGTTGTCGACGCTCGCCACCGTCCCCGTGCGCATCACGCGCTTGAGTTCCACGCCGTCGAGCTTCGTGACCTCCGCGACCGCACGCTCGAGCGCGAGCTGCACTTCAGCGAGTGCCGGAATCGGCACCCACAGCGGCAGATCGGCATCGAGCACGTGATCCTCGCGCACATAGCCGTGCGCGAGCACGTAGTCGCCCAGACGCTGCGTGTTGCGCAAGCCCGCGCAGTGGCCGAGCATGATCCACGCATGCGGACGCAGCACGGCAATGTGGTCGGTGATCGTCTTCGCGTTCGACGGCCCCACGCCGATGTTGACCATCGAGATGCCGCTGCCGTCCGCACGCTTGAGGTGATAGGCCGGCATTTGCGGCAGGCGCGCGGGCGCCTTGCCTTCGTCGTCCTGTTCGCCCAGGTTCGCGTTGTAGGTCACCACGTCGCCGGGTTCGACAAACGAGGTGTATTCGCTGCGATAGTTGCGCAGGTCGGCGTCGTCGGTGTGCGCCATCATCGCGCGGCCGAGCTTCACGAACTCGTCGATATAGAACTGGTAGTTCGTGTAGAGCACGTAGTTCTGCACGTGCGTGGGCGACGTCGCCGTGTAGTGCTTGAGCCGGTGCAGCGAAAAGTCCACGCGCGGGGCGGTGAAGAGCGCAAGCGGATGCGGCTCGCCCGGCTCCGGCTCGTAGGTGCCGTTTACGATGCGGTCGTCGAGCTGCGCGAGATCGGGCGTATCGAACACGTCGCGCATGGCGAAGAGACGCTCGCGGTCGAGATCGCCTTCGAGGTGGATGCCTTCGGCGAACGCGAAGTGCACGGGAATCGGCTGATCCGACACGCCCACTTCGATGGCCACATGATGGTTCTTCGCCAAGAGGCGCAACTGCTCGCGATAGTAGTTGCCGAAAAGATCGGGCCGCGTGACGGTCGTCTCGAACACGCCGGGGCCCGCCACGAAGCCATACGAGCGGCGCGAGTCGATATGCGTGTTGACGTTGGTGCGAATGCGCACGAACGGATAGCACGCGCGCACGCGGCGCTCGAACGCCTCGCCGCGGCGATAGCGCGCAAACGCGTCGCGCAGGAACGACGTATTCGCTTCGTAGATGCTCGAGAGGCGCGCCACGGCGTCGGCGGCGTCTTCGAAGAATTCGTCCGGGAAGTCGTGCGCCGGCGTCATGAGGGGCCGCAGGTAGCTATCGTTGTTCATCTTCGTTGCCTCTCCGTTTGATGGGTCCACATTACCACGGAAGGTGCGACTTTCTGGCGACCGACCTCGCCGCGCCCGGGGCTTTTGGAGCACCCGCCACGCACGGGCGGCGAGCGCCGCGCACCGCCCGCCGGGCGCGGGCCGCAGCGCTTGCGCGACATGGGGCAAAGCGCCCGGATTTGCTAGAATTGGGGCATCCCATCGGAGAAAGACCATGAAGTCGCACCTTCTTGCCGCCGTCGCGGTGACGCTCGCTTTCAGCGGGGTCGCCATGGCCGCGCCGGCCGACGACGCAAAGACCGCCGTCGAGGCACAATCCGCGCAATCGGAGAACGAACGCGCGGGCCTGCCCGATCTGGCTGCGATCAACAACAAGCCGGCCGCACGCGTCACCTCGAAGGTCAATATCAACGACGTGCCGCGCGTGCCCAGCTATCACGAAGTGAGCCCGAACGGCACCGAAATCACCGAGTTCCGCGACAAGGGCAAGCCCGTCGAGATCAACGTGCATTCGAACTTCGGCACGCGCTACACGATGAGCGCGAACCCCGACACCTCGCCGCAAGTGCGCAACAACGGCCAGGCCAGCACGCGCCTGCCGTCGATCAACCTGCATTACTGAGCCATCCGGGCGCGGGCATGCCTTTAAGGGGCATGCCCGCGCCAACGCCATGTGCGCCGCCCCATGAGCCGGGCCGCGGCCATCGCGCCTGAGCCGGACACGCCTGCAAGCCCCTCGGGCAGCACTTCGCAGCGTTCGCCGACCCGCCATTACCAATCAACCGACCTTCTTGCATGGCCGTCTTCACCGCTGTCACCGACCAAGAGCTTGCCCAATGGCTGCGCGACTACGATCTCGGCGATGTCGTCGAATTTCGCGGCATCCAGTCCGGCATTGAGAACAGCAACTTCTTCCTGACGACGACGCGCGGCGAATACGTCCTGACGATCTTCGAAAAGCTGACGGCCGAACAACTGCCGTTCTACCTCGACCTGATGCGGCACCTCGCCTCGCATCGCGTGCCGGTACCCGACCCCATGCCGCGCAAGGACGGCGCGCTCTTCGGCCTGCTGCAGGGCAAGCCCGCGGCCATCGTCTCGAAGCTCGAAGGCAAGCCCGAACTCGCGCCCGGCGTGGAGCACTGCGCGGAAGTGGGCCAGATGCTCGCGCGCCTGCACCTGGCGGGCCGCGACTACCGCGGCGACCAGCCGAATCTGCGCAGCCTTTCGTGGTGGGAAGAAACGGTGCCGACGGTGCTGCCGTTTCTGGACGACGCCCAGCGCACGCTCCTCACGAGCGAACTCGACCACCAGCGCGCATTCTTCGGCTCGGCCGACTATGCGGCGCTGCCGGGCGGTCCGTGCCACTGCGACCTGTTCCGCGACAACGCGATGTTCGCGCACTCGCACCCCGCGCCGGGCCACGAAGTTCGGCTGGGCGGCTTTTTCGACTTCTATTTCGCCGGCTGCGACAAGTGGCTCTTCGACGTGGCCGTGACCGTCAACGACTGGTGCGTCGACCTCGCCACCGGCAAGCTCGACACGGCGCGCGCCGACGCGCTCCTGCGCGCCTACCAGACCGTGCGCCCGTTCACGCCCGAGGAAACGCGGCACTGGATGGACATGCTGCGCGCAGGCGCGTACCGCTTCTGGGTCTCGCGCCTGTATGATTTCCACCTGCCCCGCTTGGCCGAGCTGCTCAAGCCGCACGATCCCGGCCACTTCGAGCGCATCCTGCGCGAGCGCCTCGCCGGCAGCGAGGCGGGCTCCCATCACGCCTTGCCCCATCGCCCATGCAACTAATTGAAGTCCCCGCGAAGACGGGCTACGTCTGGTTCCGCCAGGGTATCTGGCTGTTCCGCCGCAATCCGCTCGCGTTTCTCACGCTGTTTTTCGCCTATTTGCTGGCGATGACGCTGATTTCCGCGATTCCCGTGATTGGCGGCGTGCTGCCGCTGCTGTTCGTGCCCGGCGTGGCCGTCGGCTTCATGGCGGCGTGCCGCGACACGATCGCGGGCAAACCGGTGTTCCCGACCATTCTGATCGACGGCTTTCGTTCGTACGGCAGCAACGTGGCGAAGCACCTGCTGGCGCTCGGGGCAATTTACGTGGCGGCGATGTTGCTGGTGCTGGCCGCGTCTGCGTTCGTGGACGGCGGCGCGCTATTGCGGCTGATGACGATCGGCGGCGACCTCGACGCGGAAGCGCTCGCCAACAGCGACGTGCCGCTCGCGGTGCTGGCTTCGCTGCTCTGCTACGTGCCGGTGTCGATGCTGTTCTGGTTTGCGCCCGTGCTCACGGCGTGGCACGACGTGCCGCCCGTGAAGGCCATGTTCTTCAGCATTGTGAGCTGCTGGCGCAACAAGGGCGCGTTCATGGTGTACGGGGCGCTGTGGTTTGCCGTCTCGACGGTCGTATCGATCGGCCTGTCGACGCTGCTGCGCGCGCTCGGCGCCGGCGACTTCACGGTCGCGATCCTGATGCCCGCGCTCATCATCGTGACGACGATGCTCTATTGCTCGTTCTACGCGACCTACCGCGGCTGCTTCGGCGTGCAGGAAAAGCAGGCCGCCGAAATGCCGGACTCGGGCCGCTGAACGGCGCGGCACGTCCTTCACGCGCACCATGCAAAAACGGCGCCTTTTGGCGCCGTTTTCATTTTGCCCCGCTAGCGGGGCGCAGCATTCCTGCTTAGCCGTAGTGGTTCATCCACGACGGGTGGCGCGTGGCCTTCTCGCGATCCATCTTGCGCATGCGGAACTCGAGATCGTAGATGTCGACGGACTGCGCGAGATACGCTTCCTCGCGCTGCTGGCGGCGAGCTTCGGCGGTTTCGGAGAGGAACAGGAAAAGACGGCTGAGCAGGTACATGATTTGGCCCTTCTTTGACGGGCACGTGCCCGCGAATCGAATGAAGCCATTATAGGGTAAACCCTGTTAAGGGTAAACCCCTAAGTTACCCGTAGTCGCTTTTAACCAACGTCCTGTGTCAATTCGGCGTCGTAGGCCTCGTCGAAGGCCTCGCGGCGCTGGGCCTCGAAAAAGTCCCAGATCAGCGTGCTCGCGTCCGGTCCCGTCGAGGAATGGAACGGCACGGTGTCGTCGCCGCCGCTCCAGGCGTGGTCGAGGTCCGCCACGCGGCACAGCCGCACGACGCTCGCACCGTCGAGCTCGTAATCCTGCTCGCGATAACCGTCCTTGAAGGTCTCGCGCGACACGACGCCCTGACGCACGCCGCGCGTACCCGCAAGACCGTTCAGGCGCAGCAGTTGCAGCGCGAGCTGTTCCGCGTTGACGGGCGCGACGACGGCGTCCGCCTCGCCCTGTACGACGATCGCCGGCATGCCCGGATGGATGCGCGCGCCCAGTTGGGTATCGACGAGCGCCACCGGCTCGTGGTGCACGCCGCGCCGCATCACATCGAGCGCCGTCACGCCGGAGCGTGCTTCACCGAAAGCGGGGCCAGAATGCAGTGCAATGGCGGCGAAACGGCTGGGCGAGCGCACCGCGAGCAGCATCGCGAGCCCCGCGCCCGCCGACAAACCCGCCAGATAGATGCGCGAGCGGTCGAAGCCGTGCTCCTCGACGAGCGCATCGACCAGCGAAACGACGGACGCCGCTTCGCCGCCACCCGCCGCGTCGCGCGCGTCGTACCAATGCCAGCACTGGTGCGGGTGCGCGCGTTCCGACTGCTCGGGATACACCACCGCGAAACCATGGCGGTCGGCGAGCAGATTCATGCGGGTGCCTTCGGCGAAGGAATCCATCGACTGCTTGCAGCCGTGCAGCATCACGACGACGGGCATGCCCTTCGTCTTGCGCCCCGGCGGCAGATAAAGCCCGTAAGGCAGCGAGCGCCCGGCATGCTGGTCGTTCGCCGGTACAAGGTGCTCCGCGCGGCGCCATTCGCCCGCGGCCCAGGCGGCCGCGCGCGGACCCACGCGCGACTCGCGCACCGGCGCGCCGCTGCGCGCTTGCGTCGGCGTGAAGTGTTTGGCCGCCTGCTCGGCTGCGGCCTGAGCGGCGCGCCAGATTGCCTGCGGCCTGGGTGCATCGCTCCCCGCGCCTTTCAGGGCGTCGCGGGCCGCCCGGGTCTGGATGGCGAGCAGACGTCGCATGCCACCAGCCCATAGCTTCGTCAGATTTTTCGTCATCTATGGCCTCGTAAAAGGGTCTGACACATCGTGGCGTTTTGCCGCGATCCGTCGTTGTGCAACGCACAATAACACCATTTGGATGACGCTGCAGATCGGACAGGCTGGATTCTGTCCGGGCGTGCGTTCGTCGAGGCACGCCTTCGTCTATGCGGGGCAGCTATACTGGATGCATGTCTCACGCGCGTGTCGGCCAGCCAGGCGGCTCGCGCGTTAAGTCGCTATGAAGTAGCGGATAAGCACCTGCAACCCCAGGATCCTTCTTCTGACAGCCGGCAGCGCGGACTCATGCCAGATTTGCCCATTCACCTTTGGTACTCGATTACCAACCTCGGCGGCGCAGGGCTCACCCTGCCGCTCGCGTTGGCAATCGCGCTGTGGCTGATGGTCGGCTATTCGTGGCGCATGGCGGCGAGCTGGGTGCTGGTGCTCGGCCTGGCGATCGGCCTGGTGACGCTTACCAAGATCGCGTTTCTCGGCTGGGGTGTGGGGGTAAGAGAACTGGATTTCACGGGGATCAGCGGCCACGCCATGTTGTCCACGGCCGTCTATCCCGTTGCGTTTTTCCTGATGCTGCAAGGCGCGCCGTCCTTCGTGCGTGCCACAGGCGTGACCATAGGCCTCGCGGTGGGACTCGCAGTCGCGCTCTCGCGCGTAGTGCTCGACGCTCACTCGCCTTCCGAGGCTGTCACGGGCTGCGTGGTCGGGGCGCTCACCGCGCTCGTGTTCGCGCGCTACTGGTGGCAGGCACAAGCCCGGCGAATTTCAGCGGCGGCCGTCGCGCTGAGCCTCGCGGCGCTGACTATCGCATTGCACAACGTGCATGTGCCCACGCATCGCTGGGTCACGCACATCGCGCTCACGGTTTCGGGTCACGACCGGCCCTACGTGCGTGCCAAATGGAAGGCCAACCGCCCCAACCGCGCGCCGGTCGCGCCCGTCTCGCAAACCCGCAACGGCCTCACGCCCCCCGCCCAGCGCCACGCCTGAACCATCCGCCTGACTGGCGGCCGCCGGTGTCGTTCGCCGCTCAACCGGCCACCCCTAGCAGCACGCTCGAAGCCTTGAACACGGCCGTCGCCGCTTGTCCTGCGGCGAATCCCAGCGCGTCCACGCTCGCTTCGGTCACGATCGCGGCGATCACGGCGCCGCCCGGCAGGGCGAGCGTCACCTCGGCGTTCACGGCGCCGCGCCGCACGACCTCGATCGTCCCGCTGAGCCGGTTGCGCGCCGAAAGCCGCTCGGCGTCTTCCGCGCTCGCGACCAGCACGACCGACGTCGCCTTCACGAGCGCCACCACGGGCGCGCCCGCGGCAAGCCCGAGCGCTTCGGCGCTCTCGTGCGTGATCGTGGCCACAATGCCTTCGCCGCCGGGCAGCGCGATCGACACCTCGTCGTTCACGGCGCCACGCACGATCCCCGAGACGGTGCCGAAGAGCTGATTGCGCGCGCTCGTGCGCATGGCGAAGCGGCCGAGCACGGCGAGGTCGCGCGCGAACCCGCCAGCGTGCACGTCGCCGCCTTCGCCCGAAACGGCCCCGAGCGCGTGCGCCGCACGCTCGATGAAGCGCTGGTGCTCGTGCTCGATGGCGCGAAACGTCCCGACGAGCCGCAGCGCCCGCGGCGTGAGCGTCGTCCCGCCGCCGCCCTTGCCGCCCGTCGCGCGCACCACGAGCGCCTCGCCCGCGAGATTGTTCATGACGTCGACGGCGTCCCAGGCGCCCTTGTAGCTCATGCCGACCGCTTTCGCGGCGCCCGTGATCGAACCGGTTGCATGGATGGCTTCCAGCAGCGCAATGCGCGCCGCGCCACCCAGCATCTGCTGGCCGGACTGAAACCAGACCGAGCCGCCCAGACCCAGTTCCGGCGCTTCCGCGGGTGTTGATGTGTCAGTGGAACCGGTGTCGGCTTGGCCGGCTCCGGTGGATGGGGAGTTCAGGTCAGTGGGATTCATCATGCGCAAAACAAGCCAAACAAAATGAAACGAGCGACGGTTCGGCGCGGCTCGCCAAACCGCTAAGCCGCGCCAACGATTATAGAGACGCGCCTCAGGCGCCGCGCGCCACCTTCGGCTCGCCCAGTTCGCGCAACAGGCGTTCGCCCTCCTTCGCGGTATAGCGCTTGACGGCCTCGCACCAGCCGCGCGCGAAGCCGAGCTGATACGGCTCGGCATCCATGCGCTCGAGGTAGCGCAGGGCCACCGCGGCGTCGTTGCCGTCGCCGAGCACGCTCTGCAGCCGCGCGAGCGAGCGCGCCACCTCCATGCGCGTGCGGCGCGACGTGAGCGTCGCGAAGAATTCGATCGTGTAGCGCAAATACTTCGCATTGATGCGCGCCCGATGACGGCTCGCCTCGTCGATGGCCGTGAGCTTTTGCGTGCTCGCGAGCCGCTCGTAGTAGCGCCGCACGCGCTTCTTCGCGTGGCGGTGCAGCGAAAACCCGGCGCTGCCGGCGTCGTGCGCGCGCCGCGCGAGGAGGTCGAGCCACTGGAGCCACGCCAGCGCCGCGAGCGCGTAGCGCTGCGAAGCCAGCGCCTCGCGCAGCCGCGCGCGCGCGGCGAGCCGCTGCGCGTTTGCCGCGTCGCGAATCGCGTCCCAGCGGCCCGGCTCGACGTCGGCGGTGGCGAGCGCCGGCAGCGTCGATTCGACGAAGACATCGCGGTCGCGCGCATCGCCGAGCAGGCCGCCGAGCCATTTGAGCTCCGGCTCGATGCGCGTTTCCCAGGTCTCGTCGCACCAGCGCGAGAAGATGCGCATGGCGGTGCGCAGCCGCCGCTGCGACACGCGCATCTGATGGATGAACTCGCCGTTCGTGCTGTCGCGCACCCCCGCGTCGTTGCCGAACCACTGCGCGCTGATGTTGCGCCCGATCGCCACGAGCGCGGCCTCGGCGGTGGCCGCGCCGGCCAGATCCACGGCTTCGGCCTTGATGGCTTCGGCGTCGCCGGTCACGCTGCCGGCGCTGGCGCGCTCGAGCGCGTCGGTCAGCCGCACGAATGCGGGCAGCGCCCCGATCAGGTCGCCAGCACAGGCAAACAGCGCATCGACGATGGGCCGCTCGTCCTCGCCTTCGGGCCAGGGCGCGCTCACGCGCAACTCGTGCAACTCGTGCGAGTCGGGCGGGTGCGCAGCATCCGCGCCGTGAGTGTCCTGAGCCGGCGGTTCTTGCTGCGCTGCCGACGGCTCGTGCAAATCTTCGTCGAATGCGAGCAGCACCTCGATGCCGTCACGCGGCCACTGCCAGCGGCTGCGCATCGTCACGAGCGTGGCCGACGCCGCGAGATCGTCCGCGCTGCCCAGCGCCTCGCGAAACGGCTCGGGCGCGGCGTCGAAGAGCGCATGCGCGATGCCGTTCGCATCGAGCGCCGCCTCGAAGATCGGTGCGACCACGGTGACCCCCGGCGTATGAACGCGCCGGCTCGACACGACGACGCGCTGCGTGTCGCCGCGCGATTCGACCGCCACGCGCCAGCCGAGTCCCCCAAGGACGCCGCCGCGGTCGAAGGCGACCGTCGTCACGCGCTCGTGCGCATCGTGCAGCGCCACGAGCGTCGGCAAAGCCGCGCCCAGGCTGGCGGCCCGCTCCGATGGTTTCGGGCCGGCGTGCGCCCTGGACGCCGCTCCCGTGGCGGCGGCGACTTTTTTTGCGCTTTTTCTATCCGGCGCTGCCGGGATCACGACATCCAGCACGATTTCCAGAACGCGATCCATGAACGCTCCAGGGTTCTGTCGGGCGACGGCTTGGAACAGTGCAAGCGGATGGAGAGCCAGGAACTGCGACGACGCGATCGATGGTACACGCGCGCGCGCCTCGATGCCCCAGGTAACGTCCCTGACCCTTCCGGCAACCGGAGTCTGATGATGGTCAAGACTGCCACGACTGGAGGGTGGAAAAATAATCACGTGCCAATTTCTCCCATTTTGCCTGTCTGTAAGGAGTGTTGAGTGTTCCCTGAGTACAGAGATTTGATTTCGCGCCTCAAGATCCAGGACGACCATTTCGCCCGGATTTTTCATCGTCACAACGAGCTCGACCAGCAGATCAAGAACATGGAGGCTGGTGTCGTGGCTTCGCACGGCATGGAAGTCGAGCAGCTGAAAAAGGAAAAGCTTCAACTCAAGGACTCGCTCTACCTCATCCTCAAAAAGGCGGCAAACGCCTGAAACCAGGCGGCGTCCGGCGCTGGCCGTTAGCTGGGTTAGCGGGCTGGCGCTGGCCGTCGGCGCGCCGGCTTTTGCCCCGGCGCCGCCCTGCCAGTCAAGCCGCGACGACTTCCCTGCGCGCCATTGCCGCTCGCACTTCGGGGCATCCGCCTTGAATGCGAGTCACTCCGCACGCGCTCCCCTCCCCGCATCCGCCGACACCATGCCCAAATCCATTCCCTGCCCTGCTTCCGACACCGCCGGCCCCGCCGCGCGACTACCGCTCGTCACGCCCCACAGCGCCGAGTTGCGCACGGTCGACAGTGCCGTCGAATCCGCGAGCGAGGCCATCGCGGGCGCTGTCCACGATCTCGTCGCGCGCACTCGCGCCGGGCACAATCCGCCCGCCATGCTGCTCGAGTCGATCGCGGCATTGATGCAAGGCATGTCGCCCGACGAAGCCGCCCAGTTGCGCAGCCTGATCCTCGAAGGCAACCCTGCCGACTGGCGCCCCTCGCGCACGCGCCACCCCGACGAGGAACTCGCCTCCGGCTGGCGCGAAGGCAGCTATCCGTATCGCAATCTGATGTCGCGCCGCGCCTACGAGCGGCAGAAGTATCGGCTGCAGGTCGAACTGCTCAAGCTCCAGGCGTGGGTGCGCGAAACCGGTCAGCGCGTGGTGATCCTGTTCGAGGGCCGCGACGCGGCCGGCAAGGGCGGCACGATCAAGCGCTTCATGGAGCACATGAACCCGCGCGGCGCGCGCGTCGTCGCGCTCGAAAAGCCCACCGAAGTCGAGCGCGGCCAGTGGTATTTCCAGCGCTACGTGCAGCATCTGCCTTCGGCGGGGGAGATCGTGCTGTTCGATCGGTCCTGGTACAACCGCGCAGGCGTCGAGCATGTCATGGGCTTCTGCTCGCCTGAGGAATATGCCGATTTCATGCAGCAGGTGCCGGAGTTCGAACGGCAGTTGATTCGCAGCGGCATCCACCTGATCAAGTTCTGGTTTTCGGTCAGCCGTGGCGAGCAGCGGCGGCGCTTCAAGGAGCGCAAGGTGCATCCGCTCAAGCAATGGAAGCTGAGTCCCGTCGATCTCGCTTCGCTCGACAAATGGGAGGCGTATACACAGGCGAAAGAGGCGATGTTCTCGCAAACGGACACTGCCGATGCGCCGTGGACGGTCGTCCGCTCCGATTGCAAGAAGCGCGCGCGGCTCAATGCCATGCGATTCGTGCTGCACAAGTTGCCTTATGCGAGCCGGGATGCGGAGGCGATTGGGGTAGTCGATCCGTTGCTGGTGAGTCGGGCGCTGTAGTCGGCTTGCCGATTCACGGGTCTGCGCGCTTCCCCCAGATCAATGCCTCGGGGTGGCGTTCGAGATAATCGGCCAGGGCGTTCAGGCTGGCCAGCGTACGCCGCAACCCGGCCAGCGCCTGACGCGTATCGCGCTGCAACGGCGAACTCTCGTCGAGCGTCGCCTGCGCGGAACGAAACGCCTGTTGCGCCGATTCGAGCGTCGAACGCGCAGCCGGCACGAGCTCCGTATCTAGCCGTGCAAACAGGACATTCGACTGCTGCAACGAGGCGTCCAGGTTGCGCCCGATCTCCTGAAGCGGCATACGGTCGAGCCGGCGCACGATATTCGACACCTGATCCTGGAGTTCCTCGAGCGAGTTGGGCACCGTCGGCAGTTCGACCGGCGAGCGCTCCGTGTCCACGCGCGCCGCGGGTGCGTGCGGGAAGATGTCGAGTGCGACGTACTTCTGCCCCGTCAAAAGACTTCCGGTGCGCAGCTGTCCGCGCAGTCCCTGAGCGACGAGCTGTCGCAAGAGGCTCTTGCCCGCCGCTCCCGTGCCGTCGCCGAGCGCGTCGCGGTAGTTGCGGCCGAGCCGCGAGGGATACAGGCTCAGCGTGACCAGCATGTCGAAACGTCCGCTTTCGGGTTGGAGGTCGATCGCGACTGCCGTGACCGTGCCCAACCCGACCCCGCGGAATTCGACTGGCGCCCCGACGGACAGCCCTCGCACCGACTGCGCGAAACGCATGCGCACCACGGCAGGCGGACCTTCGTTGGCGCGCATCGCGTCCGTGCGGCTTTCCGCGAGGCGGAAATCCTCCACGCTCGTGGCGGACACGGCGCGCACGCTCCCACGCGGCGTATCGAATGCCAGGCCGCCAGCGAGCAGCGCCGCGGCCGGCGGCGTCTCCAGCCGCATACCGCCGGAATCGAGCTTGAGTTCGACGCCGCTCGATTGCCACCAGCGCGTATCGGACGTGACCAGACAATCGAACGGTCTCCTGACGAAAACGCCGATACGGACGTTGTCGCCGCTGGGCACCAGCGAATAGCCGAGCACCTCCCCGACCTGCACACCGCGAAAATAAACGGGCGAGCCGGCATTCAGCGAGCCGAGCGTTGGGGCGCGAATCACGAAACGCGCGCCCTCCTGGTCGCTGGTGATGGCCGGCGGCGTGTCGAAACCGGTGAACATGTAGCACGCCCTGAGCGAATGGGCGTCGATATCGACGTCGATCCACGTTCCCGATACGGCGGTCAGGAGCCCGGATATGTTCTTCACGTCGATGCGCGGACGCACGACCCAGAATTTCGTGCCGCACGTGGCGATGTGCGGTCCGGCGGCATCGAGCCTCAGTTCGGCATCGACGCGCTGTCCATCCGCGGACAAACGCAGATGCTCGAGCCGGCCAACGACCACGCCGCGATATCGCACCGGCGTTTTCCCGGCGACGAGCCCGGCGCCGGACACGAAGCTCACGGTGACGTGCGTGCTGCGTTGCGACAGCGCTTGAGCAAGCAGCAGGCCGCCAGCCAGGTTCGCCAGAACCCACGCGGCCCAGACTGCGGCGTGCCACCACCGCCGGTCACTCACAACCTCCCCACGACGACATGCCATACGCGCCTCGCAAATCGGGATGCAAAGGCGAGCGCACGGCCGAACGCGCATGCAAACAAGCTGGAGAGACTCACGGTGCGTTGAAGATCTGGCGAGAAAGTCGATGAAATTCGGACCGGCGGCGCCCTTTGCCCACAGGCGACTTCGCCGTTAGCGCAACTGCTCGACGAGTGCATCGGCGCCCTTGTCGATGCCGGTTTCGGCCGCGCTCAGCGAGCCGAACGCGGCGGGCAGATTCATCGCGTTCGGGTATTGCTTCGTCACATAGGCGCGAAGCAGACGCCCTGACGCACTGTCGTAGACCTCCACGGCATACGACACCGAGCCGCTGAACGCCCCCTTGCCGCCCCGGATCGCCTGAACGCCGTTATAGAGATTGCCCGCGATGTCGAAATGCATCGCCTGGCCGATCACGGCCGTCGTTTTCTCCGCGCCGGTCAACGTGAGCTTCACGCGCAGCGTCGCGGGCGACGGCTGGGCCGCCAGATCGAAACGCTTCGATAGCGTGTCGGCAAACGTCTTGTGCATGTAGGCGGCGAGCACGTCCTTGTCCGAGTCCGACAGGTCGCCGAACTGATTGTCGGCGCCTTGATACACCGCGACCGGATCGACGATGACCTGCGAATAGCGCGACCAGAGCACCGGCGCCGCATAACGGAACGGCGTCTGCGCGGCGTCGTGATCCCGGTTCTCCTTGAGCTGCGAAGACGAGGCGAGGCTGCTATAGGCAACGGGCTGCACGCCCGCACACGCCGACAACATCAGGAGTACTACGCAAGCCGAAGACGTGAGAAGAAGACGGTTGTTGAGCACGAAGGCATCCTTTTAAAAGTTGCCGGATACCGCCTGGCATCCGGCCGAGTTCACGACGAGACGAAGCGTAGCATCGGTCTCGGAGGATGTAAACCGTCTATCCGGTTTGTTTACAATGTGATGCAGGGGTACAATCACGCCCATGGATAACCAGACACGTTCCGAGATTTCCCGCAAAAAGGCGATTGACGCGGCGCTTGCGATCCTGACCCGCGACGGGGTCGGCGGACTGACATTCGATGCGCTCGCGCGCGAAAGCGGTATCAGCAAAGGCGGGTTGCTACACCAGTTCCGTAACAAACTGGGCGTGCTGCGCGCGCTGCTGGATCGTCAGCGGGAACAATTCGAGCAGATCGCGCAAGATCACCTGGCGGCGGGCGGCCAGGCCCGGGCGGAACCGGTCCTTTCGGCGCAGATCGCGATTTTCAGGGAGTCGATCAACCAGCCGGACTCCGTCGCGCGCGCCGTGCTCGCGGCCCTGGTCGAAAGCCCGGCGCTGCTCGAAGACCTGAAGGCCCAGGACGCGGCCAAGATGGAACAACTGCAGGCCGAGGCCCGCGACCTCGAACTCTCGCTGCTACGCTACTTCGCCGCGAGCGGCATCGCATTCAGCACGCTGCTCGGGCTTTCGGCCGTGCCCGACGCGCTGCGGGAACGGCTTTTCGACCGGCTGCTCGACGAGAAGAAATGGTGATGCGGCCGCCTGGCGAGAGCAATCGCGAGGCATGCTGACGGCCGCATCAGGCGTCAAGCTCCGCGCTCAAGTCGCGTACTGCGCCACCCCGTTCCCGAACGACCAGTTCTCCCGCGCAACATCCACGAGATTCACGAAGACGTCCTCGCGCCGCACCCCCGGATCGCGCGCGAGGTTTTCGGCAATCTGCGCGAACAGCGCCTTCTTCTGATCCTGCCCGCGCGTGTTGCTCACGGCGATCTGGATCATGACCAGATCGTCGCTGCGCTCGATCCCGAGGTAGTGCCGGCCGAACACGAAGTTATCGGCATCGTGCTCGGTGATGATCATGAAGATGTCGTCTTCGGGCGCCTTGAACACCTCCATCAACGCTTGATGAATGCCCTGCGTGAGCGCCTTGCGATACGTGGCGGGCTTGCCTGCGCGAACTGCGATACGAGTGAACGGCATGTCGATCTCCTGCTTCGGTGGGTTTGAGATGACATCAGCTTAGGCGCGGTCTATCATAATAAACAGGCATAGATAGATATTTCATCAATTTTCATTTGAAATGAAACCACTGGATCTCGACGCCGTGCGCGCCTTCGTGCTCGTCGCCGAGCTGCGCAGCTTCACGCGCGCCGCCGACGCCCTCGACACCACGCAGTCGGCCGTGAGCCTCAAGCTCAAGCGTCTCGAGGCGCATCTGGGCAGGCAATTGCTCGAACGCACGCCGCGCGTCGTGCGGCTTTCGGCCGATGGCCTCACGTTCCTCGCCGCTGCGCGCGACCTGCTGGGCGCACATGAGCGCGCGCTCGGGGCGCTTTCGGGCGACGAGCGGCGGCTCGCGCTCGGCCTGAGCGAGCATGTCGCGGACGCCAACCTGGCCCGCCAGCTCG
This sequence comes from Paraburkholderia sp. EG286B, assembly GCF_040965655.1. Taxonomy (NCBI): domain Bacteria; kingdom Pseudomonadati; phylum Pseudomonadota; class Betaproteobacteria; order Burkholderiales; family Burkholderiaceae; genus Paraburkholderia; species Paraburkholderia sp. EG286B. The sequence continues at coordinate 553,602 of NZ_JBFRCF010000001.1, forward strand.
CCCAGCTTCGCGTCCACGATCCGGGGCTCGTGATCGAGCTGCATCTGGGGCACTCGGCGCACCTGCTCGCGCAGTTCGACGAGCGGCGGCTCGATGCCGTCGTCGTGCGTCAGGACGAAGAGGAGGTGCCACGCGGCGATGGCCGCCGGCTCTTCGCGGAGCCGCTCGTCTGGCTCGCCGCGCCGCAATGGCAGCGGCAGCCCGGCACGGCGCTGCCGCTCGCGCTGCTCGCCGCGCCATGCGCGGTGCGGGCCGCGGCGATTCGCGCGCTCGACGCAGCGGGCGTCGCGTGGACCGAAGTGTTCGTGGGCGGCGGGGTCGCCGCGGTGGGCGCGGCGCTGGCCGCCGGGCTCGCGGTCTCGCCGCTGGCGCGCCGGGTCGCGCCGCGCGAGTTGATCGACGTCGGCGCACGGCTCGGTTTGCCCGCGCTGCCGGTTTCGCAGGTCCTGCTCCACTCGCGGGTGCGCGAGCCGCGATCCGCGGCAACACTGCAATTGCTCGCCTCGGGCCTCGGCACAGGCTAGCTGGCGCTCAGCTCAGGATGGGCGGCAGCGCATGCGGCACGGGAATCGCACGCTGGATGTGCGGCGGCGGCGCATCCACCACGAGCTTGTGGCGTGGCGCGGGCCGCACGGCGGCCGGCTTCGGCGTGGGGCGCTTTTGCGTGACGGTTTTGGGCGCAGGCGCCGCGCCAGCAGTCGGATGATGCGCACGTGCTGCCGCGTGGGCCTCGCCGGGCGTGTGCCGTTGGGCCGCGGCGTGGCCCTTCGCGTGCGGCGGCTTGTCGGCCTTCGCAACATGGTGCGGGGCGCTCGTATGGGTGGAGGAACCCGTCGTATGCGTATGACGTCCGGCCGCGTGCGGCGCGGCACCGCCGTGCCCGCCCCGCGCTTTGGACGCCTGCCCGCCATGCGACTGTTGCCCAGCAGCCGCTCCGTGTCCTGCATGCGCCCCTGCCGTCTTCCCCTGCCCCCATGCCCACACCGGCGCGGCAACTACCATCGCCGCGACCATCAATACGCCTGCCCGCACCTCGTCTCTCCCCAAATGCCGTCCCAATGTCCGGCGAGGATTATACCGAGTCAAAACTTGCAATAATCCATATATGGACTAATATCTACTAAAAGTTCAATTCAGGACTCGACCACCATGCCACCCGCCACTGCTTCCGTCACGCCGTCGCGACGCCCCCGCGCCGAACCCTCGCTCACCGAAATGTCGGCGGCGGGGCTCAGGGCGTTCTTCAACATTGCGCGCGACTGGGACCTGAGCGCCGAAGAGCAGATTATTCTGCTCGGCTCGCCGGGCCGGTCCACGTTCTTCAAGTGGAAGCAGTCCCCGCAAACCGCCCGGCTGGGCCGCGACACACTCGAACGCCTTTCGCTGCTGCTCGGCATCTACAAGGCGCTGCAGATTCTCCTGCCCCAACCCACCTCCGCCGACACCTGGATCAAGCGTCCCAACAGCGCGCCGCCCTTTGGCGGACGGCGCGCGCTCGACCGCATGCTGGCCGGCAACGTCAGCGACCTCGTAGCGGTGCGCCAGTATCTCGACGCAATGCGAGGCGGCTGGGCGTGACGCAAACGAACTGGCAAGACCGCTGGCGCAGCGCGCAGCTCACCTGGTCACCCGCGTTCAGGGTGATTCCCACCCGGTTTCCCGCCGTGAACCTGTTCGACCGCGTGGCTTCCGCGGACGACTTCGAGGCGCTCTATGCGCTCGAAGCGCTCACCAACGACCGGCTGCGCACCGAAACCGGCGACCTCGACCTCGTGCCGCGCGAGGAGCGCCGCTTCGGCCCCGGCTACGGGCCGATCATGGCGGCCTTCACGCATCTGAATCCGCAGGGCAGCCGTTTTTCCGACGGCACCTACGGCGTGTTCTACTGCGCGCGCTCGCGCGCCACCGCCGTGGCGGAAACGCGCTATCACTCGGGGCTTTTTCTCGCGGCCACGAACGAGCCGCCCATCCGCCAGCAAATGCGACTCTATACGGTGATCGCGCATGGCGAGGTAATCGATCTGCGCGACGACCCCGCGCTCGATCCGGGCGTGCTCTCGCCCGACGACTACACGGCCGGCCAGACGCTGGGCCGCGCCGCCCGCGAGGCGCGTGCGCCAGGCATTGCGTATCCGTCGGTGCGCGACGAGGACGGCGAATGTCTCGCCGCCCTCAGCACGACGCTGCTGCGTGCATGCCATCACGCGGCGTATCTGGAATACAACTGGAATGGGCACACCATCGACATGGTGTTCGAGTTGAACCGCATCGTGTAGCCCGAGCGGCCAACGGGAGACCGGCAGGGGCCGGGCCTCAGGGCAGCACGATCGCGGCCGCGCCGTGCGCGAGCGCTTCGACCTGCGAGACCGACAAGATGCGCGACGTAAGCGCCTCGACCATCGTGAGGCGTCCTTCGGTGATGAACGCTCCGGTGTCGATGAACACCTGCGAGCCGATCTGACGCACTTCGCGCACCGGCGTATGCCCGCAGAACGTGAGCGAGAGCGCATAGCGCGCCGGGTCGCCGGTGCCGAGCACGAGATCGCGGCCCCAAAGCATGCGCTCGCGCACGTCGGAATCGAACTGGCCGCTGTCGAGCGCGGCGTCGTCGCCGAAAAATTCTGCGTGAATGATATTGAATCGCTTTTCGCCCTCGCCCACCACGCGCGCAAGCGGCAACTGGCGCAGCCGTTGCGCGTAGTGCACGAGTTCGGCGTCGGGCACGCTCTGCGCCCAGCCGCCGCCGATGCCATACCAGCGGTTGCGCGGCATCCGCCCTTCGGCCACGGCGCACAGTGCGTCTTCGTGATTGCCGAGCACGGCGTAGAACCACGGTTTGTCGAGCAGCGCGAGCGCCTGTTCGCACTGCTCGCGTTCGCCCCGATCAACGAGATCGCCCACCGAAAACAGGCGGTCACGCGCGGTGTCGAACTCGACTTCGCGCAAAAGATAGCGCAACGCCTCCACGCAACCATGCAAGTCGCCTACTACGAAGTCGCGACCTGCAAGGTTGGCGGCATGGTGCTGCACGAGAGCGTCGGGTGTATGCGTCATCACTTCATCATAGCGCTGTGTGAGTGGGCCATATGAGCGCCAAATATCGTATCGGTTGCGATTGCGACAGGCGCGTCACGAAGCAGACTCCACGCAAGCGACGTGCCTGCATTCACAGCATACGCGTTTGCGGCTATCAGTGTCGGCGCGAGCGCGGCGCAAAGCCCCGCGGTTACGGTGAGTTACTGGGGCTGGGCACGCAGCGCCGCGACCTCGCCGGCCGTGAGCGTGGCCCGCGGATCGCCGAACTGCGTCGTCACGTAGTTGGAAATTGCCGCCACCTGTTCGTTGCTCAATGCATCGCCGAATGCCGGCATCAGCACGTCGCTGTCCCTCGTCTGACGCCTCACACCGTGCAGGATCACCATCGCGAGGTTGTTCGGGCTCGGCGCGCCCGCGACGCTGTTATGAATGAGCGATGGATACGCACCCGGCGCGCTTCCCCCGACGCCCTCGCCGGTCCAGTGGTGGCAGCTCGCGCAGTTCGCCACGAAAAGCTGCAAGCCGTTCACGTTCGTGATCGCCGCGCCGCGCAGCGCGGTAATGTCGTTCACAGCGGGCTTGCCCCAGCCGTCGCGCGGCCGCGTCACGCCGCCCGAAACCGGCGGCAGCGCGCGCAGATACGCCACGATCGAACGCAGGTCCTCATGCGTCAGGTATTGCGTCGAGTGCTGGACCACGTCGGCCATCGGACCGGCTGCGCTGGCGTGGCCCGCGGCAATGCCCGTGGAAAGATAGGCGATCAGCGCGTCGTCGCTCCAGTTGCCGATGCCGCTCGTGCGGTCGGGCGTGATGTTGTAGGCCTGCCAGCCTGCTTGCGTCGCGCCCGAGAAGCGCTCCGTCGTCTTGAGACCCTGCATGAAGTTGCGCGGCGTGTGACATTCCTCGCAATGCGCGAGGCCTTCGACGAGATAGGCGCCGCGGTTGAATTCGGCGCTCTGCTTCGGGTCCGGCACGAAGCGGCCTTCGTTGAAGTTGAAGAGATTCCACAAGATCATCAGCCAGCGCTGGTTGAATGGAAAGCGCAGCTCGTTGGCGGGCGGCGTGTAGTGCACCGGCGCGACCGTATTCAGATACGCGCGGATCGCGAGCATGTCCTGCTCGGTCATGCGCGTGAATTCGACGTATGGAAACGCGGGATACAGCCGCTCGCCGCCCTTGCCGATGCCTTCGTGCAGCGCGCGTACGAAGTCGGTATCGCTCCACTGGCCGATACCGGTATCGGGGTCCGGCGTGATGTTCGGCGTGTAGATTTTTCCAAACGGCGTGCTGATGGGCAGGCCGCCCGCAAACGGCCTGCCAGGGTCGGCGGTATGGCACGCGACGCAGTCGCCTGTGCGCGCCAGATAGGCGCCGCGCTTGATGAGTTCGGGCTTGTCCGCGTCCGCAATCGGCGTCGATGTGTCGTCGCCGCGCGCCGTGGACATCGGCAGTTCGTCGACCGGACGCGTGCGCGATTCGTGCGACGCGTGCCACGCGATGTAGAGCGCGAAGGCACAGAAGAGCGCGGCCGCGATAGCGGCACGCGCGCGTCTCTCTCGCTCGTGATGCGTGGTGGCCACGGTGGAGGACTTCGCTGTTTTCATCGTCTGGCTCGTATCAAAGCTCGTGGCGCAGTTTGTCGGCCAGCTTCAGCGACAGCGCGGCAATCGTCAGCGTGCAGTTAACCGAGGCGGCCGAGGGCATCACCGCGCTGCTGGCGACGAACAGATTCGCATGATCGTGCGTGCGGCAATCGGCATCGACGACCGAATCGGCGGCACTCGCGCCCATGATCGTCGTGCCCATGATGTGGTTGTTGGGCGCGAAGGTGTCGTCGAACGCGATGTCCGTGCCGCCGAAAAGCTGCGCGATCTGCACATAGAGTTCATGCGTGTTCGCCGCGCTCTTCTTCACGTAATCGTTGATCGAGTAATAGATCTCGGGCTGCGGAATGCCCAGTCCATCCTTGTGTTCGCCCGAGGGCAGCACGCGGTTCTGCGGTTCGGGCAAATGCTCGTGGAAACTGTTGATGGTGAGCGTACGCGACGTGCGCTCGCGGATCTGCCGGTCCAGCTCCCCGCCCGTCAGGCCGTTCTTGATGAGCGCAGCCGTGACGGCCATGGTGGGCACCGCGTTCGACAGATGCAGTTTCTTCGCGGCATACGCGGAGCGGAACGCGCCGTCGCGGAAGTTCACGACCGAAGTCATCTCCATGGGCCCGCGCCCCGGCCAGAGCGGTTCGTTGGCCATGAACGTGATGCCCGTGCCCGGATGATCCATGAGATTGCGGCCCACCTGGTCGGAGCTGTTGCCGATGCCGTGGGCAAACGCATCGCTCTTCGACATCAGCATGAGCTTGGGCGTCTCGATGCCGTTCGCGGCGAGCACGAAGAGCTTGCCGGTCACGCGCGTGCTTCTGCCGCTCGGGTCCTTGTAGTGGACCGCGGTAACGAGCCCTTTGTTGTCGGCCTCGATACGATAGACCACGGCCTGCGGCACGAGCTTCGCGCCCGCCCGCTCGGCCTTGTCCGCGTGAACCACGCCGTTGTACATCGCACCGATCGGACAGATCGGCATGCAGTTGTTATTGCCGCAGCAGGTGGGACGCGCATCGAACGGGCGGCTATTGCGCGCGACCGGCTCGGGCACCACGTGAAAGCCATTCGCATTCAGTACTTGCGAGAAGCGCTGATCCATCCAGGAAAGCGGCAGCATGCTCATTGGATACGGCTTCGCGCGCGGCGAGCCGAGATCGTAGGTCGCGTCCGGTCCGGACACGCCCAGTTCCTCTTCCGCGAGCTGATACCACGGCTCCAGCGTCTCGTAGGGATAGGGCCAGTCGCGACCCACGCCGTACTGTGTTTTCAAACGAAAGTCCGCCGGCAGCAAACGCCACGCGGCGGCGGCCCAGTGCCACGTGGTGCCGCCCACGAGCCGCAAATATTGTGAGTTGTACGGATAATCGCCCTTCTGCACGAGATACTCGTTGGGCGGCGCGTATTCCGGATGCGGCGCGTAGCTCACAGACGGATAGGGCGTAGCGAAATCGGCCTTGGCGGGCGAGTTGCGGAAGTTCTCCACGATCTGCCAGCGCGCGAGGCGCGGCCCCGCTTCGAGCAACACTACGGAAGCGCCGGCCCGGGCGAGCTGGTGCGCCACCAGACTGCCCGCCACGCCGGAACCGACGACGACCACGTCGGCGGAATGTCCTGTCGCCATTGTCGACCTCATCCTTTGGCTTTCGTTGTGGGGGCCTGGCGCGGCCGTGATGCGCGTGCCCGTTGCGCCGCTATTCGCCTGCGGGTTTGTGCTTCCAGTAGAACGGCACGTCGCGGCAATACGAGGGAATCGTGAGCACGTCGTTGACGGGGTCGAACATCAACGCCTTTTCGAAGGCCACCACCTGCACCTTCGGCATCTCGCCCACGAGACCGAGATACCACGCGCGCATGATGTCACCCACCATCGAGGCGAGTTCCGGCTGATCGGGCTCGAGTGCGGCGGTCACGGTATCGGAGGGCACGCCGCCGTGACCTTGAATCCAGGTGTTGAGCGTCGCGACGTTCGCGTCGAACTGGCTGCTCGCGTGGTCGAGCGCGGCATAGACGCGCTTGCCGAGCACGGCGTCGAAGCTCGTGCGGCCGGTGAGGCGCTGCGATAGCTTGATGAAGGCGTCATAGCCGCTGCCGGATGCGCTCGCCGGCGTCGCCGCGAAAGCGCGGCCCATGCCGAACGGCGCGCGCGAGCGCCCGGCAGCCGCGAAGGCGAGCAGCGCCGCTGCGCACGTTCCCGAGACGAAACGCCTGCGGCCGGGACGGCCAAGGCGCTCGAGTACAGCGGGAAGATCGTGCGGCGCCTGAGACATCCCGTGTTGTGTCACATCTGTCATGGGCACTCCAGATGAGGTCGATCCCGCCAGGTTCCCCTGGCTGGGGGCGAAACACGCTTGCCGCCGGCGCGGGCGGCGCCTGAAACCAGGTCATACCAACAACGTTTGCTATCGTCATTCAACGCGGATCACTGCATATGCACCATCGTTGCGCTGCCTGCGAAAGCGCGCTGCCGCGTTGCGCAAGCAATATAGCCCCTTATGGCCCGATAAGACAAACCGAAAGGCCCGATAAGACAAACCGAAAGCTTGCATGCCCGGCATAACAGCAAACAGCGCGTCACCCCGGCGGACCACGCACGGTAGAATCGCCGCAATCGATTGCTAACCCGCGCCACCCCGCGCCACGCCATGAACCTCATCCCGCTGGTACTACGCAACCGGCCGCACTTGATGATCGCCATCACGGTGGGTGTTGTGCTCGGCTTGCTCGCGCCCGCCTCGATCCATACTTCCGCGCGCGTCCTGCTCGGCTGGGACGCCACGGTATGGACCTACCTCGTGCTCATCTGGCTGCACATGGTGTTAGCAAACGAAGAGAGCGTGCGCGCGAACGCCCGCCGCGAAGACGAAAACGCCGGCACCGTGCTGTTTCTCATCTGCATCGCAACAGTGGCGAGCATCGTCGCCATCGTCATCGAGCTGGGCACGACGAAGGATCTCGGCACGGCCTCGAAAGTGCTGCATTCGCTGCTCACGGGGCTCACGCTCATCGGGGCGTGGTTTCTCATCCCCACCATCTTCACGCTGCACTACGCGCGCCTCTACTACGGTTCCGATCCCAACGAGCCCGCCCTCGTGTTTCCCGACAAAAAGCTCACGCCGAATTACTGGGACTTTCTGTACTTCTCGTTCACCATCGCCTGCGCGTCGCAAACCGCCGATATCGGCCTGCGCGGACGCAGCGCGCGGCGCGGCGTGCTCGCGCAATCGATTTTGTCGTTCTATTTCAACGTTTCTGTGCTAGGTCTGTGCGTGAACATCGCCGCGAGCATGGTCGGTAGCTGAGCCGTTTTTCTCCGCTGCAACGGATACCGGCAATCGCCGCCGCTTTCTCCGCTCGAATCCCCCGTCTTTGCGCCCAGCCTTTGCGAACGTGCGCCTGCACGCGGCGCCGCGCGCCTGGGTCGCGCATGGGCATGTGCCTTGCTCGACTCCCCCGCAAGTCGCCACGCGGCGCAAGCGGTTTGGTTCCGGCCTGCTCTTGCACTACTCTGAACAGGTGCCTGTCCACCACGCGCAGCGCGGCACGCTCCGGCAGCCCCCGGGCGGCGCGATCGCATTTCGGCTAACCCCGGCTTGCATCCCCTTCGCCTGACGTACCTGGAATACGACCGATGGAACCCCCCCACGCCTATGCGCCGCGGATCTACTTCGTCCATTCCGTCCTGGCAGGACCCCTCGACGCGTGGCCGGCGCACATCGCCCGCGCGGCGTCGCTGGGCTTCGATCACGTCCTGATCGGCGCGCTGTTCGCCTCGGGCGCGTCTGGCGACGACCGCGTCGTCGCCGACCACGCGCGCCTGAACGCGGCATTCGGCAGCCCGCTTTCCGCAGACGACGCCGTGCGCGAACTCGCGCTCGCGGCGCAATCGCGCGGCGTCACGCTGCTCGCCGATCTCGTCCTCGATCGCAGCGCCGCCGACGGCGCGCTCTACGCCGCGCATCCCGAGTGGTTCCACCCTTTCGAGCCCGAAGACGCGCGCCTCGACCCACGCCACGGCCACAGCGAAGCCAACGTCGCCTATGCCGATTTCGAGCGCGCGAGCGCGCCGCTCATCGCATGGTGGACGGCGCGCGCCATCGCGCTCGTCGAAGCGGGCATCGGCGGCTTTCGCGTGGACTCGCCGCACCGCACGCCGCCCCATGTGCTGCGCGCGATCTTCAATGCCGTACGCGCGCGCTTTCCGCAAGCGCGCTGGCTCGCCGCGACGCCTGGCCTGCCGCGCGAGGCGCTCGCGCACCTCGAAGGTGCGGGCTTCGACGCGGCCTTCTCCTCGCTGCGCTGGTGGGACTTCTCGTCGAGCTGGATGGTCGAGGAGCACGCCGCGTTGCGCCGCGTGGGCTCGCCGATAACGTTTCCAGAAGCGCCCTATGGCGCGCGTTACGCGCACGACCAGGAAGGCGCTGCCGATGCGCGCGCGGTCGAGCGCGCGTATCGCCGCATGCTGCGTGCGGCAGCCGCGCTCGGCACCGGCTGGCTCATGCCGATGGGTTTCGAATATGGCGTGGACGAAGCGACCTCGCACAGCGGCAACAGCGCGCAGGCGTGGGAAGCCGCGAAGGCGCGCGCGCCATTCGATCTGAGCGCCGATGTCGCGCACGCCAACGCGCTGCAACGCGAAACGTGGGCGCTGCAGACCAACGGTGAACTGCGCGCGCTCAATGGCCCCGGCGCCAGCGTCGCGGCGCTCTTGCGCGGCGACCGCGCGGACCTGCGCGACGCGGAAGACGCCATCCTCACGCTCATCAATCCCGCGCTCGCCGCGCCGGTGCGCGTGGATCTCGCGCGCCTGCTCGACGGTGTGCCTGGCGGCTTCACGCGCTTCGCGCCGCTCGACGCCGAAACGCTGCGCGGCGCGCGCCTGCCCGCGCCGCGCGACGCCAGCGCGATCCCCGAGACGTTCACGCTGCCCGCGGGCGCATGCTGGATGTTCCGCGCGCTCGCGAGCCCGCTCGTGGTGCTCGCGCCGCCCGAAGATCGCGGCAAGACCGACACGAGTGGACACAAGAGCGTGCTCGAAGCGATCGCCGCGCCCCGCATCGCCATCGAAAGCGCGCAGCCCTCGGTCGATCACGGCCGCTTCGCCGCGAAGCGCACCGTGGGCGAGCGCTGCGAAGTACGCGCGGCCATCTTCGCCGAGGGCCACGACCGCATCGACGCCGCCGTGCTCTGGCGCGCCGCCGACGAAACCGCCTGGCACGAATCGCCGATGACGGCCGTGCCGCCTGCGGGCACCGACCTGTGGGCGGGCCACATTCCGCTCGATCGCATCGGACGCTACGAGTATGTCGTGATCGCGTGGCGCGACGACTTCGCTTCGCTTGCGGAACATCTGCACAAGAAGCGCGCGGCGAACCAGCCCGTCGATCTGGAGCTCGAAGAAGCGAGCCGCCTGTTCGCGCTCGTGCTCGCCACTGCGGAAACATCGGGCGTGGGCGACGACGACCAGAAGCGCAGCAACGAAACGCTCGACGCCATCGTCAAACGCTTCATTGCTGCGGACACCGAAACACGCTGCGCGATCATCGCCGCGCCTTCGACGGCCGCGGCCGTGCGCGCCGCGCGCCATCGGCCGTTTCTTTCGCGCGATACGATCGTCAATCGCGTGGATGCGGAGCGTGGCGCCGCGCGCTTCGCGAGCTGGTACGAGATCTTCCCGCGCTCGATGAGCGACGACGAATCGCGCCACGGCACCTTCGACGACGTGATCGCGAAGATGCCGCGCATCCGCGAAATGGGCTTCGACGTGCTGTACTTCCCGCCGATCCACCCCATCGGCCTCGCCAACCGCAAGGGGCGCAACAACACGCTCAATGCGCAGCCCGGCGACGTGGGCAGCCCCTACGCCATCGGCGCGGCCGAAGGCGGCCACACCGCGGTGCATCCGCAACTGGGCACACTCGAGGACTTCTGCCGCATGCTTGCCGCGGCGCGTGAGCAAGGCCTCGAAATCGCGCTCGACTTCGCGATTCAATGCTCGCCCGACCACCCGTGGCTGAAGGCGCATCCCACCTGGTTCGCATGGCGGCCCGACGGCACGCTGCGCTACGCCGAAAATCCGCCGAAAAAATACCAGGACATCGTCAACCCCGAGTTCTACGCGCACGACTCGAAGCCTGATCTGTGGCTCGCGCTGCGCGACGCGATCCTGTTCTGGGTGGACACGGGCGTGCGTATTTTCCGTGTGGACAATCCGCACACGAAGCCGCTGCCGTTCTGGGAATGGATGATCGCCGACGTGCGCGCACGCCACCCCGACGTGATCTTCCTCTCAGAAGCCTTCACGCGGCCGCGCCTCATGTACCGGCTCGCCAAGCTCGGCTTCTCGCAGTCGTACACGTATTTCACGTGGCGCGAATCGAAGCGCGATTTCACCGAGTACCTCACGGAACTCGCCCAGACCGAGGTGCGCGACTTCTATCGGCCGAACTTCTTCGTCAACACGCCCGACATCAATCCGCGCCATTTGCAGACCGGCGCGCGTTCGAGCTTCCTGATCCGCGCCGCGCTGGCCGCGACGCTCTCCGGGCTGTGGGGCGTGTACTGCGGCTTCGAACTGTGCGAAGGACGCGCCATGCCCAATTCGGAGGAATATCTGGACTCCGAAAAATATCAGCTGCGCGCCTGGGACTGGCATCGCCCCGGCAATATCGTCGCGGAGATCGCCACGCTCAACCGCATCCGGCGCGCCAACCCGGCGCTGCACACGCATCTCGGCATCACCTTCCTCGACGCGCGCAACGACTCGCTGCTCTGCTTCGAGAAGGCCACGCCTGCGCGCGACAACGTGCTCGTCGTGGCGATCAATCTCGATGCCTTCAACGAGCAGGGCGCCGACTTCGAACTTTCGTGGGCGACGTTCCAGCGCTGGCACCTCGACGACCACGCCCCCCTCAATGTGATCGACGAAATGACGGGCGAGCGCTTCGAGTGGCGTGGGCGCTGGCAGCACGTGCGGCTCGACCCGCATGCGCGAGCGTTTGCGATCTGGCGCATCGAGCCCGCGAAGGGCCTGCCGCGCGAAGAACCGCTGCCTGAACACGCCGATGAGCACATCGAGGGCCATCCCGAACTGGACGCGGACTTCCCGCCCGGAGGAGCGACATGAAACGCGACCCCGCTACGCACGAGCCTGTGGCAACGAACGTGCAGACCGTCACGCGAGACTCGACCGCACACGATCCGCACGATGAGGAACGCGGCACGCAACGGCGCGGCAAGCCGTCGATGCTGTCCGACGACCCGCTCTGGTACAAGGACGCGATCATCTACCAGGTGCACGTGAAATCGTTCTTCGATGCGAACAACGATGGCGTGGGCGACTTCCCTGGCCTGCTCGCGAAGCTCGACTACATTGCCAGCCTCGGGGTCACGGCGATCTGGCTGCTGCCGTTCTATCCCTCGCCGCGCCGCGACGACGGCTACGACATCGCCGACTATCGCAACGTGCACCCCGACTACGGCCAGCTCGCCGACGTGCGCCGCTTCATTCAGGAAGCGCATGCGCGCGGCATGCGCGTGATCACCGAACTGGTCATCAACCATACCTCGGACCAGCACCCGTGGTTCCAGCGCGCGCGGCGCGCCAAGCCCGGCTCGAATCATCGCAACTACTACGTGTGGTCCGACACCGACCAGAAGTACCAGGGCACGCGCATCATCTTCATCGACACGGAGCCGTCCAACTGGACGCACGACCCGGTGGCCGGCGCGTACTACTGGCACCGCTTCTATTCGCACCAGCCCGACCTGAACTTCGACAATCCGGCCGTGCTGCGCGAAGTGCTGCAGGTCATGCGCTTCTGGCTCGACATGGGCATCGACGGGCTGCGTCTGGACGCCGTGCCCTATCTCGTGGAGCGTGAAGGCACGAACAACGAGAACCTGCCCGAGACGCACGGCATTCTCAAACGCATACGCGCGGCCATCGACGAGCATTACCCGAACCGCATGCTGCTGGCCGAAGCGAACCAGTGGCCGGAAGATGTGCAGGAGTACTTCGGCAACGAAGACGAATGCCACATGGCGTTCCACTTCCCGCTCATGCCGCGCCTCTACATGGCGATCGCGAGCGAGGACCGCTTCCCGATTCTCGACATCATGAAGCAGACGCCTGACTTGCTGCCGAGCTGCCAGTGGGCGATTTTCCTGCGCAATCACGACGAACTCACGCTCGAAATGGTGACGGACTCCGAGCGCGACTACCTCTGGAACACCTATGCGAGCGACCGGCGCGCGCGCCTGAACCTCGGCATTCGCCGGCGTCTCGCGCCGCTCATGGAACGCGACCGCCGCCGCATCGAACTCATCAACTCGCTGCTGCTCTCCATGCCCGGCACACCCGTGATCTATTACGGCGACGAACTCGGCATGGGCGACAACATTCACCTGGGCGACCGCGATGGCGTGCGCACACCGATGCAGTGGTCGTCGGACCGCAACGGCGGCTTCTCGCGCGCCGACCCCGAACAGCTCGTGTTGCCGCCGCTCATGGGCTCGCTCTACGGCTACGACGCCATCAACGTCGAAGCGCAAAGCCGCGACCCGCATTCGCTGCTCAACTGGACGCGCCGCATGCTCGCCACGCGCCGCGCCAAACAGGCGTTCGGGCGCGGCACGATCCGCTTCCTGCGGCCCGCGAACCGCAAGATTCTCGCGTACCTGCGCGAAATGCCCGACGAAGCGCCGATCCTGTGTGTGGCGAACCTGTCGCGCGCGCCGCAGGCGGTGGAACTCGATCTTTCCGAATTCGCAGGCATGTCCCCCGTCGAAATGACGGCCGACTCCGTGTTTCCGGCCATCGGGCAGCTGCCTTATCTGCTGACTTTCCCGCCCTACGGCTTCCTGTGGTTCCTCCTGAGCGCCGGCGATCAGCGGCCTTCGTGGAGCCAGCCGACCTCGGAGCAATTGCCCGAGTTCGTGACCGTGGTGATCCGCGAAGGGCAGACCGGTGCGACGCCCGAAAACGTGCGGCTGCTCGAATCGGAAGTGCTGCCTTCGTGGCTCTCGCGTCGCCGCTGGTTCGCCTCCAAGGACAAGCCGCTGCGCGCCGTGCGCCTCGCGGCACTGACGACGATTTACGGCGCGGGCTTCGCGTTCACGGAGATCGAGGCCGAGCTGGCGGATGGCACGAGCGAGCGCTACGTTCTGCCGATCGCCATTACCTGGGGCACCGAAATCACCACGCCGCTGCACATCCAGCTCGCGCTCTCGCGCGTGCGGCGCGGCCGCACGGTGGGCTATCTCACGGATGCGTTCTCGCTGCCGTGGTTCGCCTATGGCGTGCTGCGCAAGTTGCGCGAGCGCGCTACGGTGCCCACCGTGCAGCAGAGCACGATCCGCTTCGAGCCGACGGAGCGCCTCGACGAGCTCGACCTTGGCGAGACGCCGGAAGTGCGCTGGCTCGCGGCTGAGCAGAGCAACAGTTCGCTCGTGATCGCGGAAACCCTCGTGCTCAAGATCGTGCGCCGGCTGATGGCGGGCGTGCACCCCGAAGCGGAAATGAGCCGCTACCTCACGAAGCTCGGCTACGCGAATACGGCGCCGCTCTATGGCGAAGTGGTGCGTGTCGATCCCGCGGGCGTGCCGCATACGCTCATCATCGTGCAGGGTTTCATCGACAATCAGGGCAATGCGTGGGACTGGGCGCTCGACTATCAGCGCCGCACGATCGACGAGCTCGCGCTCGCCGTCGACGACGACACGAGCGTCGACCAGGCGCACGAGGAGGAAGCCGTGCAGGGCTACTGCGCGGTGATCGGCGCCATCGGCAAGCGCCTGGGCGAGCTGCACGCGATGCTCTCCCAACCCAGCGACGACGAAGCCTTCGCGCCCGTTGCCGCCACACCCGACGACGTGCGCAACTGGATTGCCGACACGAAGACCATGCTCAACGAAGCACTCGACATCGTCGCGCAGCATACGGGCGAAGACGAACAAACGCTCGACGAAGACGCACGCGACCTCGCGCGCAGTCTGATCGATCGCCGCAAGGCGCTCGTCGCGAAGGTCGACGAACTCGTGCCCGACGACACCAAGGCCGCGCGCATCCGCATCCACGGCGATTTCCACCTGGGCCAGGTCCTGCTGTCCCAGGGCGACGCGTATCTGATCGACTTCGAAGGCGAGCCCGCGCGAGCGCTCGAATACCGGCGCGCCAAGGCCTCGCCGCTGCGCGACGTGGCGGGCCTGTTGCGTTCGCTCTCGTATGCGGGCGCCGCCGCGCAATCGACGCTCGAAAGCGCGCCGCAGCAAGTCGTCGATCGCAAGCGCGCCCTGTTCGAACGCTTCCGCGGCTATGCGGCCGAAGCGTTCCTGAGCCAGTACCGCGCAGCCGTCGCCGAAGGTCCGCTCACGCTCGTCAGCGCTTCGCACGAGCAGGCGCTGCTCGACCTGTTCCTGATCGAGAAAGCGGCTTACGAGATCCGCTACGAGGCGGCCAACCGCCCCACCTGGCTCGCGCTGCCGGTACGCGGTCTCGCGGCGCTGGCGGCACGCGTGCTCGGACTCACGCCCACACAGTCCACGCAATCGCATTCCGGCGGAGGTGGCCATGGTTGAACGCGCACCCCAGGCCGGCCTGAATCCCCACGACGCCGACGCACTCGCCGGCGCGTACCACTCCGATCCCTTCTCCGTGCTCGGGCTGCACTGGGTGGACGGCGCCCCTTACGTGCGCGCATGGCTGCCGAACGCCTCGGGCGCGAGCGTGGTGGCGCGCGACCGCGCCCACACGCTGGGCGAACTCTCGCTCGTGCATCCCGCAGGCCTGTACGCGGGGCCACTCGCGGAAGCGGTGCCCTACCGGCTGGAGGTCGACTGGCATGGTGTGAGCCAGGAAATCGAGGACACCTATTCATTCGGCCCGCAGCTTTCGTACGAAGCGCTGGTGCGCCTCGCCGACGGCGACCCTTACGCGGTGCTCGAATGCCTCGGCGCGCGGCCCTTGACGTGCGATGGCGTACCCGGCGTGCGCTTCGCGGTCTGGGCGCCGAATGCGAAGCGCGTCTCCGTGGTGGGCGACTTCAACGCGTGGGACGGGCGGCGCCACCCCATGCGTCTGCGCCACGAAGCCGGCGTATGGGAACTGTTCATTCCGCGTGTGGCGCCCGGTGCGCGCTACAAGTACGAGATACTCGGCGCGCGCGGCGCGGTCCTGCCGCTCAAGGCCGACCCCTGTGCGCTGCAGACGGAATGCCCGCCTGGCACGGCCTCGATCGTCGCGCCCGTCGAGGCGATCGACCACTACGCGTGGCGCGATCAGGAGTGGCTGCAAACGCGCGCCGAACGGCAGAACGCGCGCGCGGCCATGTCGGTCTACGAGGTCCATGCGCCTTCGTGGCTGCCCACGCAAGGCGCCGACGCCCCGGCGCCCGACTGGGGCGCGCTCGCCGAGCGCCTGATCCCCTACGCGCAGGGCATGGGCTTCACGCACATCGAATTGCTGCCCGTGGCGGAACACCCGTTTGGCGGCTCGTGGGGCTATCAGCCGCTCTCGCAGTTCGCGCCCACCGCGCGTCTTGGCGCGCCGGTGGACTTCGCGGCGTTCGTCGACCGCGCGCACGAGGCGGGGCTGGGTGTAATTCTCGACTGGGTGCCCGCGCACTTCCCGAACGACGCGCACGGTCTCGTCGATTTCGACGGCACGGCGCTCTACGAGCATGCCGACCCGCGCGAGGGCTATCACCCCGACTGGAACACGATGATCTACAACCTGGGACGCCGCGAAGTGAGCGCGTTCCTCGTCGCGTCGGGTCTTGCGTGGCTCACGCGGTATCACGTGGATGCGCTGCGCGTGGACGCGGTCGCCTCGATGCTCTACCGCGACTATTCGCGCGCGCAAGGCGAGTGGGTGCCCAACCTCTATGGCGGTCGCGAGAATCTCGAATCGATTGCGTTCCTCAAGCGCCTCAATCACGAAACGCAATATGTTCCGCAACGCCCCGGCGTCATCACCATTGCCGAGGAGTCCACAGCATGGCCGGGCGTCACGGCGCGCCCCGAGGATGGCGGCCTCGGCTTCCAGTTCAAGTGGAACATGGGCTGGATGCACGACACGCTGCACTACATGCACGAGGACCCCGTCTATCGCCGCTATCACCATCACCTGATGACGTTCGCGATGGTCTACGCGTGGTCCGAACGCTTCGTGCTGCCGCTGTCGCACGACGAAGTGGTGCACGGCAAGGGGTCGCTGCTCGGCAAGATGCCGGGCGACCGCTGGCAGAAGTTCGCGAACCTGCGTGCGTACTTCGGCTTCATGTGGGCGCACCCCGGCAAGAAGCTGCTGTTCATGGGCGGCGAGTTCGGGCAGATGGCCGAGTTCGATCACGACGGCACGCCGCACTGGAACCTGCTCGACGACCCGCTGCACCGCGGCGTGCAAACGCTCGTGCGCGACCTCAACCGTCTCTACGCGAGCGAGCCCGCGCTCTACACGCTCGACTCGGAACCCGGCGGCTTCGAATGGCTGGTTTCCGACGACAGCGAAAACAGCGTGCTCGCATGGCGCCGCGTGGACGGCTCGGGCCGCGAGATCGTGGTGATCTGCAACTTCACGCCGGTGCCGCGCCACGGCTACCGCATCGGCATGCCCCAGCCGGGACAGTGGGAAGAAGCGCTCAACACCGACGCCGAAGTGTACGGCGGCTCGAACATGGGCAACGGGGGCCTCGTCACCACGGAGAGCGTGGTGAGCCACGGCAAGCCGCAGTCGGCCGCACTCGTCCTGCCGCCGCTCGGCACGCTGATCCTGCGCCTGCGCCGCTAAGTCGGCGCAGCGGCGGGATTTGATCAGGAACCCGATGCAAAACGAAGAACAACAGCTGGAGCATCGTCATGGCAAACGGTCCGCCTGAGCGCCTGCTGCCCGGCTCCCCCTGGCCGCTCGGGGCGACGTGGGACGGACTCGGCACCAACTTCGCCGTGTTCTCGGCCCACGCGTGGCGCATCGAACTGTGCCTGTTCGACCCCACGGGCCGCAAGGAACGCACTCGCTACACCTTGCCCGAATGCACCGATGAGGTATGGCACGGCTATCTGCCGGGCGCGCATCCCGGCACCGTCTACGGCCTGCGCGCGCATGGGCCCTATCAGCCGCATCTCGGGCACCGCTTCAATCCGCACAAGCTGCTGCTCGACCCCTACGCGAAGCAACTCATCGGCCAGTTCCGCTGGTCGGACACGCTCTATGGCTACCGCGCGCATTCGAACCGCGTGGACCTGTCGATCGACCGGCGCGATTCCGCCCCGGCCATGCCCAAGTGCGTGGTCGTGAACGACAACTTCGACTGGTCGCGCGACCGGCGCCCCAACACGCCGTGGGGCGACACCGTCATCTACGAGGCGCATCTGCGCGGTCTTTCGATGCAGCGGCACGATTTGCGCACGCACATGCGCGGCACGTTCGCCGGGCTGGCGGCGCCACGTTTCATCGAGCATCTGCACAATCTCGGCGTGACGGCCATCGAGATCCTGCCGATGCACGCGTTTCTCTCGGAGCGCTTTCTGATCGATCGCGGACTGCGCAACTACTGGGGCTACAATTCCGCCGCATTCTTCGCGCCCGAGCCCAGCTACCTCGTGGGCTACGACACCGACGAAATGCGCATTGCCGTGCGGCAGCTTCATGCGGCAGGTATCGAAGTCTTGCTCGACGTGGTCTACAACCACACCTGCGAAGGCGGCGAAATGGGCCCCACCGTCTCGTGGCGCGGCCTCGACAACGCCAGCTACTACCGCTGCGTGCCTGGCGACGAGCGCCACTTCATCAACGACACGGGCTGCGGCAACACGCTCGACTTTTCGCATCCGCGCGTGCTGCAGATGGTCGCCGACTCGCTGCGCCACTGGGTCACCTCATACGGCATCGACGGCTTTCGCTTCGACCTCGGCGTGACGCTCGGGCGCGAACCGGCAGGCTTCGACCCGAACGGCGGCTTCTTCGACGTGCTGCGCCAGGACCCCGTGCTGTCGCAATGCAAGCTGATTTCCGAGCCGTGGGACGTGGGCCCGGGCGGCTATCAGCTTGGCAACCACCCGCCCGGCTTTTCCGAATGGAACGATCGCTTCCGCGACAGCGTGCGGCGCTACTGGCGCGGCGCGCCGGGCCAGCGCGCCGACCTCGCGGCACGCCTGACCGGCAGCGCGGACCTGTTCGACAAACGCAAGCGCCGGCCCTGGGCATCGATCAATTTCATCACCTCGCACGACGGCTTCACGCTCGCCGACCTCGTTTCGTACGAGCGCAAGCACAACGAAGCGAACGGCGAAGAAAACCGCGACGGCCACAATGAAAACTGGAGCGCGAACTGGGGCGTGGAAGGTCCGACCGACGACCCCGCCATCCTCGCCACGCGTGCGCGCGTGGCCCGCTCGATGATGGCCACGCTCCTCATCGCGCTCGGCACACCGATGCTGCTCGCCGGCGACGAGGCCTGCCGCACGCAACGCGGCAACAACAACGCGTACTGCCAGGACAACGACATTTCGTGGTTCGACTGGGCGCTCGCCGAAACGCCCCAGGGCAAGGCGATGACGCGTTTCGCCGCGCGCGTGATCGCGCTGCGCCGCGAACATCCGCTGCTGCACGAAACGCGCTTTCTGTTCGGCGAGCGCGAACTGATGCCCGGCATGCACGACATCGACTGGTTCGACGAACGCGGCGAGCCGCTCTCGCCCGACGCCTGGCACGACCCGGAAGCGAGCGCGTTCACCATGCGGCGCGCGGGAGCGGGACTCCACGGCCAAATGGAAGTATTGTTAATGATGCTGAACGCCTCGCAGGGCGCGGTGACGTTCATGGCGCCCGCGCCGCACATGGCATGGGAGGTGCTGCTCGATACCGCGCGGCCCGACGCGGCGCCCTACGCGCTGCCCGACACGACGTACGAGCTGGCCGCGCGCGCGCTCGCCGTGCTCTGCGCCCGTCCGGCGCGTGCCGACACGCACCGGCCAGCGGGCACGCGCGGCGACGCGCCCACGCCGGACCCGCGCCGCACGCCCGGCGCTTCCGGCTCGGGCGCCCCCGCGGGCCCGGACGAAGCCGCCGCTGGATAGGAACAGGACGCAACCAGGAATCCACCATGTCCCCGCTTTCGCACGATCCGCACACCCGCCAATACATGCATTGCCTGCCGTTCGGCGCGCAGCTGATCGGCGCGGCGCACGCGCAGCCGCATACGCGCTTTCGCTTCTGGGCGCCGTCGTGCCAAACGGTGCAGATCGTGTTCGAGAACGTGAGAGACGCGCCGCCGCTCGACATGACGCCGACCGGCAACGGCTGGTTCGAAGCACAGGCGCCGTGCGGTCCGGGCACGCTGTACCGCTACTGCCTCGACGGCCAGCAACGCGTACCCGACCCCGCATCGCGCTTCCAGCCGCAGGGCGTGCACGGGCCGAGCGAAGTGCTCGACCCGCGCGCGTACGCCTGGCAGCACGCGCACTGGCAAGGACGCCCCTGGGAAGAGACCGTGCTCTACGAGCTGCACGTGGGCGCGCTGGGCGGCTATCAGGGTGTCATGAAACGTCTGCCCGCGCTGGCGGCGCTCGGCGTGACGGCCGTCGAACTCATGCCGCTCAACGACTATCCGGGCGAGCGCGGCTGGGGCTACGACGTCGTGCTGCCTTACGCGCCACACGCAGCCTATGGCAGTCCTGACGAACTGAAAGCGCTCGTCGATGCCGCGCACGGGCTGGGGCTGCAGATGTTCATCGACGTCGTGTACAACCACTTCGGCCCCGACGGGAACTGGCTCGGCCTCTACGCCAAGCCGTTTTTCCGCCAGGACGTGAAGACGCCGTGGGGCGAAGCGCTCGACTTCGACCGCTTCGAAGTGCGCGACTTCTACTGCGACAACGCGCTCTACTGGCTCACGGAATATCGCTTCGACGGTCTGCGCATCGACGCTGCGCACGCGATCGGCAACACCGACTGGCTGCGCGAGCTGGCCGACCACGTCAAGGCGCGTGTCGAGCCCGGGCGGCATGTGCACCTCGTGCTCGAAAACGAGCACAACGAAGCCAATCTGCTCGAATCGCACTTCAGCGCGCAATGGAACGACGACGCGCATCACTGCTTTCACGTGCTGCTGACCGGCGAGTCGGAAGGCTACTATCGTGCCTTCAAGGATTCGCCCATCGGCAAGCTCGCGCGCGTGCTCGGCGAAGGCTTCGTGTACCAGGGCGACCCGTCGCCGGTGCATGCGGGCAAGCCGCGCGGTGAACCGAGCGCGCACCTGCCGCCCACCGCGTTCGTGATGTTCCTGCAGAACCACGACCAGATCGGCAACCGCGCGCTCGGCGACCGGCTGCGCACGCTGGCCGACGACGACGCCCTGCGCGCGGCCACGGCAATGCTGCTGCTGTCGCCGCAGATTCCACTGCTCTTCATGGAAGAGGAATACGGCTCGACGCAGCCGTTCCAGTTCTTCACCGCCTTCACCGGCCAGCTCGCCGATGCAGTGCGTGAAGGCCGGCGCCGCGAATTCAAGGCATTCAGCGCGTTCAACGACGAAGCGAGCCGCGCACGCATTCCCGATCCGAACGATCTGCAGACCTTCCTGAATTCGTCGCCGCTGGCCGATGCGCCGCTCGACGGCGAACGGCTCGAATGGATGCACTTCTACAAGTCGGCGCTGTGCGTGCGGGCGCATTTGCTGATGCCGCGCCTGCACCACGCACGCGCGCTCGGCGCGACCGTGCTCGCCGACGACGCCGCGAACGGCCTCGCCGCGCTCGTCGCGCGCTGGTGCCTCGACGATGGCGAAACGCTCACGATCGCGCTGAACCTGGGCCGCGACGGCGTGCTGCTCGAGCCACGGCCCGAGGGTATGGTGATCTTCGAAACGCCACCGCGGGCGCGCGACCATGCCGACAACGGCGTGTTGCCGGAGAGCGCGTGCATTGCATGGCTCACCGGCGACGTGCCCGAGTATTCGAGCGAACACGACGCGCGCGTCGTGCATCGCGAGGAGCCCAACGCATGAGCACGGCGCGCCGCGGCGAAACGCTCGCGACCCTTGCCGCCCGCGCGGGCTTCGAGGTCGAATGGACCGACGCGCACGGCACCGTGCAGCGCGTGCCCGACAGCACGCTCGCTGCCCTGCTGGAATGCGCGGGCCTGCCTTGCGCCAACGCCACGCAGATCCGCCAGAGCACCTCCGCGCTCAACGCTGAACAGTCGACGCGGCGACTACCGCCGCTCATCACCGCCGAATACGACAGCGCGATCGAGCTGCCGCCTTCGGCCGTACGCGCGGGCAGCCACTATCGGATCGACCTCGAAAGCGGCGAGCATATCGAGGGCCGCTTCACCTCGCCGCGCGGCGAGAGCGCGCTGCTCGCGCCGCTCGCGGAGCCGGGCTACCACACGCTCACCGTCAACGATCATCGCCTGACGATTGCGGTCGCGCCGCCGCACTGCCATACCGTCGCCGACGCCTGGCGCGCACGTCACGGCGACAGCGGCGCGGTGCCGCCGCTGTGGGGGCTCGCCGCGCAATTGTATGGACTCCGACGCAACGGCGACGGCGGCATCGGCGACTACACCGCGCTCGCCACGCTAGCCGCGGAAAGCGCGCGGCGCGGCGCGCAGGCGCTCGCGGTGAGCCCGACCCATGCGATGTTCAGCGCCGAGCCGGGCCACTTCAGCCCCTATTCGCCGTCGTCGCGCCTGTGGGTCAATGTCGCGCATATCGACCCCGCCGCGGAATTCGGCGCCAAGGGCGCGCACGACGCGAGCGTGGCCGCGAATGCGCTCGACGCCTGGCGCGAACTCGAAGCCGCGCCGCTCGTGGACTGGCAGCGTGCGTTGCCGCTCAAGCTCAAGGTGCTGCGCGCGCTGTTCGAGCGCTTCGACGCCGACGAGCGCGCTAGCGGCTCGCCGCGTGCCGCCGCCTTCGCCGCGTTCTGCGCGCAGGGCGGCGAGGCGCTCGAAGACCACGCGCGTTTCGAGGCACTGCAGGAAGCCATGCTGCATGGCCCCGGCGGCGCGCGTCACTGGCGCGACTGGCCCGAACCGCTGCGCGACCCGCGCAGCGCCGACGTGGCGACATTCGCGCAGGAGCACCGGCGCGAAGTCGACTTTCACTGCTTCCTGCAATGGCTCGCGGCGCTTGGGCTCTCGGGCGCGCAGCGCCGCGCGCGCGAGGCCGGCATGGCGATCGGCCTCGTCGCCGATCTCGCCGTGGGCTGCGACGGCGGCGGCTCGCACGCGTGGTCGCTGCCGCAGGACATGCTGCAACGCGTGTCGGTCGGCGCGCCGCCCGACATC
The DNA here is from genome assembly GCF_040965655.1 of Paraburkholderia sp. EG286B. NCBI lineage: Bacteria > Pseudomonadati > Pseudomonadota > Betaproteobacteria > Burkholderiales > Burkholderiaceae > Paraburkholderia > Paraburkholderia sp. EG286B. The sequence goes on from NZ_JBFRCF010000001.1 coordinate 576,522, forward strand.
TTCAACCAGGCCGGGCAAAGCTGGGGGCTCACGACGTTCTCGCCGCGCGCGATGCATACCAACGGCTTTCGCGCGTTCATCGACATGCTGCGCGCGGCCTTCGCCCATGCGGGCGGCGTGCGCATCGACCATATCCTCGGGTTGCGCAGGCTCTGGCTCGTGCCCGAAGGCGAAAGCGCGCGCCACGGCGCGTATCTGCGCTATCCGTTCGACGACCTCGTGCGGCTCATCGCGCTCGAATCGTGGCGGCATCGCGCGATCGTGATCGGCGAAGACCTCGGCACCGTGCCGCCAGGGCTGCGCGAGCGGCTCGCCGCGCACGGGCTGTATGGCATTCGCGTGCTGTGGTTCGAGCACGACGGCAAGGGCTTTCTCGCGCCCGCGCGCTGGGACCCGCACGGCGTCGCGACGACCACCACGCACGATCTGCCGACCGTCGCGGGCTGGTGGAGCGGCGCGGATATCGACTGGCGCAACCGCATCGGCCAGACGCTCCCGCGTGCCGACGGGCGCGACCCCGTCGCGCTCGACCGTGCGCGGCGCGCGACGGATCGCGTCGCGCTCTGGCATGCGCTGCAGCACAGCGGGCTCGCGCCGCGCGCCACCGAACCGCCGCCCACCGACGAGCCGCCCGTGAATGCCGCGCTCGCCTACGTCGCGGCAACGCGCAGCCCGCTCGTCACCTGCCCGCTCGAAGACCTGCTCGCATTGTCCGACCAGCCGAATCTGCCCGGCTCGATCGACGAGCATCCGAACTGGCGCCGCCGCCTGCCGCTGCCCGTCGAGACGCTGTTCGCCGATCCGGCCGTCGCCGCGCGCGTCGAAGCCGTCGTACGCGCACGCGAGGCCGTCGCGCGCACGCAGGCCGACCCGAACGCCGGTGCAGGCGCGAGCGACGCCAACCCAACCGCCAGCTCGGCGCCAGGTGCGACCGAAAAGAAGCCGACGCCATGACACACCCTCGCGCGACGCTGCGCCTGCAGCTCCATCACGGCTTCACGTTCGTCGACGCGCTCGCGCAGCTCGACTACTTCGCCGCGCTCGGCGTGAGCCATCTCTACCTGTCTCCCGTCACGACCGCGCAGCCCGGCTCGATGCACGGCTACGACACCGTCGACTACGGCACGGTGAGCGCGGAGCTGGGCGGCGAAGGCGCGCTGCGCCGCTTCGCCGCGAAAGTGCACGAGCGCGGCATGGGCATCATCGCCGACTTCGTGCCGAATCACATGGGCGTGGGCGGCGGCCACAACGCCTGGTGGCTGGACATCCTCGAATGGGGCCGTCACAGCGCGTATGCGCGCCACTTCGACGTGGACTGGCACTCGCCCGACCCCGCCCTGCGCGGCAAGGTACTGATGCCGTTTCTCGGCGCACAGTACGGCGAAGAACTCGCTGCGGGCCGCATCGAGCTGAAGTTCGACCCCGCCGCCGCGCGCTTTTACGTGCAGTACGGGCCGCACGTGTGCCCGATCTGCCCGACCGATTACGCGACGCTCCTGCAGTCCGCGAACCGCGCCGATCTCAACACGCTCGCCGGGCCATTCCAGGGCCTCACAACCCAGCCCGACGACCAGGCGCGCGCCAGCGCCGGGCGCGACGCGCTGCGCGCATTCGTCGAGCGGGTCGGCACGGCCCCCATCGACTTCGTTCTGGAATCCTATGCAAGCGGCGACCCGGTGCCGCGCGAGCGGCTGCACCGCCTGCTGGAGCGCCAGCACTTCCGGCTCGCGTGGTGGCGCACCGCCACCGACGAGATCAACTGGCGGCGCTTCTTCGACATCACCGCGCTCGCCGGCGTGCGTGTAGAACGTCACGACGTGTTCGAGGCCGTGCACAAGCTCGTGTTTCGCCTCTACGCCGACGGCGTGATCGACGGCCTGCGCATCGACCATATCGACGGGCTCGCGGACCCGCGCGAGTACTGCGAGCGCCTGCGGCAGCGGCTCGCCGCGCTGCGCGCCACGCCGCCCTTCATCGTGGTCGAGAAGATCCTCGCGCAAGGCGAAACGCTGCGCGACGACTGGCCCGTGCAAGGCACGACCGGCTACGACTTCATGAACGACGTGGGCGCCTTGCTGCACGATCCCGCGGGCGCGGCGCCGCTTGCCGAAGCGTGGGCCGCCATCTCCAGCGACGACCGGCCGTTCGCGGCCTACGCGCTCGACGCGCGCCGCGAGATGCTGGCCGCCTATCTCCCCGCGGAACTCGACCACGTGACGCGCGCGCTGCACCGCATCGCGCGCGAACTCCCCGGCACACGCGACACCACCTATGCGTCGGTGCATCGCGTGGCCGCGCATCTGGCCATGTACTTTCCGATCTACCGGATCTATCCGGCGAACGGCTTGCGCAGCGCGCTCGACAACCGTTATTTCGATGTTGCGCTCGACGCCGCGCGACGCGCATTGCCGCGCGCAAGCCTCGCGGCGCTCGACCTCGTCGATGGCTGGCTAGGCGGGCGCACGCCCGAACCGGCCGCGAACAACGCCAGCAGCGGCAGCGGCAACAGTGGAGGCAGCGGCGCCAGGACGCCACGCGCCGCGCCAGCCGGCGCGAACGCGGGCGCGGGCGCCAACCCGGCGAATACGCCGCTCAGCCACGCGCTCATCGCGCAACGCACGGCGCTCGCGCTGTTCTCGCAGCTCACCGCGCCGCTCGCGGCGAAGGCCACGGAGGACACGGCGCTCTATCGCTACGGCCGCCTGCTCTCGCGTAACGAAGTGGGCGCAGACCCCGACGATTTCGCGCGCACGCCCCACGACTTTCATGCGACCAACCGGCTGCGCCAGCGGCGTCCTTATGGGCTGCTCGCCACGGCCACGCACGACCACAAGCGCGGCGAGGACGTACGCGCGCGGCTCGCCGTGTTGAGCGAGATTGCGCTCGACTGGAGCGCCACGCTGCGCGCCTGGTCGACGCTGAACCAGACGCATCGCCGCAACGACGGGACGGCCGGCACGTCCTGGTCGCCGGGACCGGCAGCCGAGGCGATGCTGTATCAAACGCTGGTGGGCTGCTGGCCGCCCGAACTGGACCCGGGCGACGAAGCGGGCGTGCGTGCGCTGGCGGAGCGCGTCTCGACGTGGCTGCTCAAGGCGTTGCGCGAAGCGAAGCTGCGCACGAACTGGCTCTCGCCCGACGAGGCCTACGAATCGGACTGCCAGGCATTTCTCTTCGATATCCTCGCACCGCAGCGGCGCGACGGCTTCCTGCAGGCGCTGGCCGAATTCGTCGCGCGCGTGGCGCCCGCCGGGGCGCTCAATACGCTGCTGCAGACGGTGCTGCGGCTGACCTCGCCGGGCGTGCCCGACCTCTATCAGGGCACCGAGCTATGGGACTTCAGTCTCGTCGATCCGGATAACCGGCGGCCCGTCGATTACGCCGCCCGCGCGGCCGCACTCGATGAGCAGGCGCCCGCCGCGAAGCTGAAGGACTGGCGCAACGCACAGGTGAAGCTGGCCACCGTGCACCGCCTGCTCGCGCTGCGCTCGCGCGCGCCCGAACTGCTGCGCGAAGGCGACTATCTGCCGCTCACGGCTAGCGGCGCGCAGGCCTCGCATGTGATCGCGTTCGCGCGCCGTCACGGCAACGCGTGGGCCGTCGTGATCGGCACCCGCCTCGCGGCGGGCTTGCTGGATGGCGACACGCCGCTCGTCGCGCCCGAACGCTGGGAAGATACGGCCATAGAATTGCCCAAAGGATGCGCGCAAGGCACGCTGCACGACTGGCTCAGCGAGGCCACGTACACGGTGCGCGAAGGCGGCACGCTCGCACTGCGCGACATCCTGGGCGCCATGCCCGTGGCCGTGCTCAGCACGCTCGCACGCAGCTAGGCGGCACGCGAGGCGCGCTCAGCCGCCCTCGTCCTCGAGATCTTTCGGATACACGCGCACGAGCACGATGCGCGGCCCCTTCATTTTCTTCACGACGATATCGAAGCGGTCGAACTCCACGCGCTGCCCTTCGGTGGGCAGATCGTTGAGCGCATGAATCACGAGACCGCCCACCGACTCCGCGCGCCCTTCGTCGATATCGATGCCGAGCGCCTGCTCCAGCGACACCACCGGCAGGCTGCCGCGGCCCATCAGCGTGCCGTCGTCCATGCGCGTCCAGTCGGTGTCGGCCTGGTGAAACTCGTCGTGAATCTGGCCCACGAGCGCGCCGAGCAGATTGTCGAGCGTGAGAAAGCCGACCGGGCGGGCGTTCTTGTGGCCCACCAGCGCGAAATGCGGCGCGCCTTTGCGAAAGCGGCGGAACAGTGCCAGCGCGGGCGTGTCGGGCCGCACGTACTGCACGGGGCGCACGAACTTGCCGAGATCGCTGAGGGCGTTGCCCGCCTCGCGGGCGAGCAGCAGGTCCTTCAGGTGAATGAGGCCCGCCACGCGTTCGCCCGCGGCGTCCTCGAACAGCGGGTAGCGGCTGAAACGATGGCGCGCCACGATCTGCATGTTCTCGCGCAGCGACAGGTCGCGACGCAGGCCCACCATCTCGTGCGTCGGCCGCATGAGGTCGGAAATCGTGAGGCGCGAGAAGTCGAGCGAATGGGCGAGCGTGTTCCATTCGTCGGCGCTATAGGCGTTCGCGGCGGGTGCGGGGAGCAGCGGCACCGCGCCGTTTGCACTCTTTGCGCCGCGCGGCTCGTGCGTCGCGTCATGCGCCTCGGCCTGGGCGGCGGCGCGGCGGCTGCGCAGGATCAGCTTGAGTTCGTCGGTCGAATAGTGCGTGTCGTGGCCGTGCTCCGACGACAGGCCCGCGAGACGCAGCACCGCGTTCGCGCTCGTGTTGAGCACCCAGATCGCGGGATACATGGTCCAGTAAAAGCCGTAGAGCGGCATGGCCGTCCACAGCGAAATCTTCTCGGCCTGGCGGATGGCGAGCGACTTCGGCGCAAGCTCGCCCACCACGATGTGCAGGAACGAAATGACCGTGAACGCGAACACCAGCGAGATGGCGTGCACGAGCTCCGCCGATTGCACGCCGAGCAGTTCGAACACCGGCGCGAGCAACTGCGCGAAAGCGGGCTCGCCGATCCAGCCGAGGCCGAGCGAAGCGAGCGTGATGCCGAGCTGGCACGCGGAAAGATAGGCATCGAGCTGGCCGTGAACCTTGGCGAGCAGGCGGCCGCGCAGGCCGTGCTGGTGCGCGAGGGCCTGCACGCGCGTGGCGCGCAGCTTGACGAGGCCGAATTCGGCCGCGACGAAGAAACCGTTGAGGGCAACGAGCAGGAACGCCCCGATGAGGGCGAGAAGCTGGATCAAGACACATGGCTCCGAGGGACGAAGCGCTCAGTATAAGGGTGCAAGGTGGATGAAAGGTGTGGCGGGCTCAATCCGGCCCGCCGCTCACGCGGCAGCCGTTCACGTGCAATCCGGCTCGACCCCGCTCACGCGCCGCTCAGCGGCACATTCAGCACCAGCACCATCTCCTCGTCCTCGCCCACGAGCGCCGGCGCCTCGAAGCGTCCGCCGTGCGCCTCGGCCACGCGGTGGCACAGCGCCAGCACCCATGCGTAGCGCCCCGCTTCCTGCTGCTCGCTCGCCTGGGCACGCGCGAACGGTTCCAGCACGTGCGCCAGCGCGCCGTCGGTGAGCGCTGCACGCGTGGCGCGCCATTGCACTTCCAGTTGGGCGGCAGTGGCGCTCGCGCTCGCCGCGAGCGTCACGCTGGCTCCCTGAGCACTCGTTTCCGCCGCGAACACCAGCATCAGCCACAGCGCCTGCGCAATGCGTTCGCGGTCGCCGTCGAGCGTCGCCGCGCCTGTCGAGTCGTGCACGGCGAACGTCACGCCGCGCGCATCGCCGAGTGCGGCGCGGGCGTCGTCCACGGCCTCGCCGATCAGTGCCGCGACGGCGAACGGCGCGCGCTCGATGCGCAGCTTGCGCGTCTCGGCGCGCGTGGTATCGACGAGCGTTTCGAGCAGCCGAACCTGCTGCTCCACGCCCGTGCGAATGCCGCCCAGCGCACGTTGCGCGGAGGCGTCGGCGTTGTCGATCTTGCGTTCGAGCACGTAAGCCCAGCTATGGATTGCATTGAGCGGACTGCGCAGATCATGCGAGACGCGCGAGAGCACATGGTCGCGCATGAACAGCGCTGCCTCGGCGCACAAACGCGCCGTGCGCTCGGTACGGTTTTGCGAAGTCGACATCTGATTCCTCGTATTTCGCCACAAGCCGGGCGAGCGGTCCCCCATTATAGGCAGCGGCTAGCGAGCAACCGGCGTGCCCGACAAGGCGCTGCCCGCCCGGCCCGGCAAAGCGCCTACAATAACGGGTCCAACCTATCCGAATCAGGAGTTTTTCATGTCTATCGTGACCACCGAATCCGGCCTCAAGTACGAGGACCTGACCGAAGGCACCGGCGCCGAAGCCAAGGCCGGCCAGACCGTCAGCGTGCACTACACCGGCTGGCTGACGGACGGCCAGAAGTTCGATTCGAGCAAGGACCGCAACGACCCGTTCGCCTTCGTGCTGGGCGGCGGCATGGTCATCAAGGGCTGGGACGAAGGCGTGCAGGGCATGAAGGTAGGCGGCGTGCGCAAGCTGACGATTCCGCCGCAACTGGGCTACGGCGTGCGCGGCGCAGGCGGCGTGATTCCGCCGAACGCGACGCTCGTGTTCGAAGTCGAGCTGCTCGACGTCTGACGCCCGCTTGACGCGTCACGGCGCTCGCCTTAATTGCAATCGCAACCGGTCATCATGAATCCGCATCACCACACTCCCGTCACCGCGCCCGGCGTCGAACTGCGCCGCTACGGCGCGATCGAGGCAACCGATCTGCACGATTTTCACCAGATCGTGCTCGGGCTCGACGGCGAGATGGAGATGACCGTGAACGGCCGGGGCGAGCGCATCGACAGTGGTTCCGCGTGGCTCATTCCGGCGGGCGCGCGGCACGACTACATGGGTATTGGCGATAACCGCCAGCTCGTGCTCGACCTGCCCGCGGCCACGCTCGCGGTGCCCGAACGGTTGTTCGACACCGCGCGCGCCGTGCGCCTCGACCCCGCGCTCACGCAGCTCGTGAGCCAGATCGCGCAGCGCGCCGCCGCGGCCGCGCCGCCGCGCGACGGCGCCGACCTGCGCGCGCGCCGCTTTCACTGGGACGCCTCGGCGCGCCTGTGCGCGGCCTTCATCGCACAAACCGGCGTGGCAGCCAGCGCCCAGTTCAGCGCGGCTGCCGGGCTGGACTTCGCACGCATCGACCGTTGGCTGCGCGCTCATCTCGCGCAGCCGCTGCGCATTGCCGATCTCGCCGCGCACTGCGGCTTCGGCATGCGGCGCTTTCATCAGCTTTTTATCGAGGCGTTCGGCGAGACGCCGCATCGCTACCTGCAGCGGCTACGGCTCGACACGGCGCTCACGCTGCTCGCCGACCCGCGCGCCTCGCTCACCGACATCGCGCTCGAAGTGGGCTTCGGCGACCAGAGCGCGTTCACACACGCGTTCACGCGCCGCTTCGGGCTCGCGCCCGGCCAGTGGCGCGCGCTGCCGTCACACTGAGCGCGCAGCCGCGCCTCATTCGTCGAAGCGGTATTCCCATGCGGCGCGTGCGCCCACCGTCACGTGCTTGCCCGCGCCCGTCACGACCATCGCGTTCTGGCCGAACGTGAGGCCGCCGTCCACGCGCGGATCGGCGCGAAATACGGCCAGCGTGTCGAGCGGTTCGGTGGGCCATTGCGCGTCGCGCTCGCCCGATAGCTGATCGATCGTCGTGATCGGGCAGCGCGCGCAGGGCTTCACGAAACGCAGCACGATCTCCTCGCCGCCCGTTGCCGATTCGATGGCGAGCGTGTCGATGAAGTCTTCCTCGAATGCGTCGTCAATGCCGCCGACGACGATGTTCGGACGAAAGCGCGCCATCGGCACGGGCGGCGCGCCCTTCGCCGCGAGGCGCGCGTTGAGTTCCGCGAGCGACGCCTCGCTCGTCACGAGAATCGGAAAGCCGTCGGCGAATTGCGTGGGCGCGTCTTCGCCGTTCGTCCACTTCTTGCTCGCGAGACGCGTCACGTCGTGCGCGAAGCGTAGCAGGCGCACCGGCGCGCCTATCGCCTGCGTGAACCACTGCGCCGCGTGATCGCCTTCGTCGAGCGCCTCGAAATCGTCGTCCCAGACCGAGGCCGGCACGCGCGCTTCGCCGCCGCGCGGCGCGAACGGCAGATGGAGCGCTGCGCTCATGCCTTCCATGGTGAGGCGCACGCCGTCTTCGACGAACGTGGGCACGATGCGCGCCATGGCGGCGTACTGGCGCTGCGTGACGAGCCGGCCGTTCTCGTCGGCGACCATCCAGTGGCGGTCCCACTCGATGCCCTTGAGGCCGAGCTGTGCATCGTCGAGCGCGATCGCGCCGCACGACTTCACGGGATAGACGAACAACGCACGAACGATGGGCATGGCGAGCTCACGGGAAAAGAAAAAGGAAATGGGCCGGGCAGCGCCCGACCCACGATGATACAACCGCTGCTTAAAACCGTTTACTGCGCCGCATCGAGTCCGCGCGCGAGATCGTTGCGCACGTCCTGCGCGTTTTCGAGGCCGACGGCGAGGCGGATCAGCCCTTCGGTGATGCCGGCCGCCGCACGCGCTTCAGGCGTGATACGGCCGTGCGTCGTCGTGGCCGGGTGCGTGATGGTCGTGCGCGTATCGCCGAGATTGCCGGTGATCGAACAGATCTTCGTGCCGTCGATCACGCGCCAGGCATTCGCGCGCTGCTGCTCCGGCGTGTCGCCCTTCACTTCGAACGAGACGATCGCGCCGCCCAGCTTCTGCTGCCGCATGGCGAGCGCATGCTGCGGATGCGACTCGAGGCCCGGATAGAAAACGCGCTCGATGGCCGGATGCGTCTCCAGCCAGCGCGCGATGTCGAGCGCGTTGGCCGACTGCTTCTCCACGCGCAGCGACAGCGTTTCCATGCCCTTGAGGAGCACCCATGCGTTGAACGCGGAAAGCGTCGGGCCCGCGGTGCGCACGAACGGAAACACCTTCTCCATAATGAACGCCTTCGAGCCCACGAGCGCACCGCCCAGCACGCGGCCCTGGCCATCGAGGAACTTGGTGGCCGAATGCATCACCACGTCCGCGCCGAACTTGAGCGGCTGCTGAAGCGCCGGGCTGCAAAAGCAGTTGTCGACCACGAAGAGCGCGCCCGCCGCCCGGGCGATCTTGCCCACGGCTTCGATGTCGGCAACTTCGGTTAAGGGGTTCGACGGCGTTTCGAGGAAAAACATCTTCGTTTCGGGGCGCACGGCGTTCCGCCACGCGGCGAGATCGGTCGGATCGACGAAGGTGGTCGCGATGCCGAACTTGCTGAAGATCTGCGAGAACATGGCGAGCGTCGAGCCGAAAATGCTCTGCGAGCTGACGATGTGGTCGCCCGCCTGCAGCGCGGCCATCACCACCGACATGATCGCGGCCATGCCCGAAGCCGTCGCCATGCACGCCTCGCCGCCTTCGAGCGTGGCGAGGCGCTCCTGGAACATGGTGACGGTCGGATTCGAGAAACGCGCGTACGTATAGGCGGTTTCGGCGTTCTTGAAGCGCTCGGCGGCTTCGGCGGCGCTGCCGAAACAGAAGCTCGACGTGAGGTAGAGCGCTTCCGAATGTTCGTTGAACTCGCTGCGCAGCGTGCCGGAGCGAACGGCCAGCGTGTCGAAGTTGAAGGTGTCGTCCATGTTCGTGTTCTCCGTGTGCCGAACAATCAGGCTTCAATCCTGCACGTGCAGGCGCAAAAAAGCCCGCTTTTGCGTGGGCAGAAAGCGGGCTTGCGGATTCGGCGGAAACGCGAGCCTCACGCTCGCGTTTGCCGAAGGGATCACTCCACCGAGAGCTGCAGGTGCAACTGCGAGCGGGAGCCGCCGTCCATCGCGTCGCTGGCGGCGTCGCGGTCCGACTGCGCCTGGGGCGCGAGGCGCGCCGTCTCGATGTTGTCGAGGTACGTGCTCGTGATGTCGCCGGTGATGTAGTCGCCGTCGAAGCACGAAGCCTCGAACTCCTTCAACTCCGGATTGATGTCGCGCACTGCCTGCTTGAGCGAGTCCACGTCCTGATACACGAGGTAGTCCGCGCCGATGATGCGCGCCACTTCGTCGTCGGTGCGGCCATGCGCGACGAGCTCGCCGCGCGTGGGCATGTCGATGCCGTAGACGTTCGGGTACTTCACGGGCGGCGCCGCCGAGGCGAAGATCACCTTGGTCGCGCCGGCGTCGCGCGCCATCTGCACGATTTCCTGCGAGGTGGTGCCGCGCACGATCGAGTCGTCGATGATCAGCACGTTCTTGCCCTTGAACTCGATGCCCATGGCGTTGAGCTTCTGGCGCACCGACTTCTTGCGCATGGCCTGGCCCGGCATGATGAAGGTGCGGCCCACGTAGCGGTTCTTGAAGAAGCCTTCGCGATACTCCACGCCGAGCTTGTTCGCGACCTGCATGGCCGCGGGGCGCGACGAATCGGGAATCGGCATGACCACGTCGATCTTCACGTCGGGCAGCTCGCGCTTGATCTTCTCGGCGAGATAGTCGCCCATGCGCAGACGCGCGTTGTACACCGGCACGCCGTCGAGCACCGAGTCCGGACGCGCAAGATACACGAGTTCGAAGATGCAGGGGTTGAGCGTCGGCGCCGTGGCGCATTGCTGCGAGTGGAAGTTGCCGTCGAAGTCGATGAACACCGCTTCGCCCGGGCGAACGTCGCGCACGAACTCGAAACCGATGCCTTCGAGCGCCACCGATTCCGATGCGAGCATCCACTCGGTGCCTTCCGGCGTTTCCATCTTGCCGATGCACAGCGGGCGAATGCCGAACGGGTCGCGGAACGCGAGCAGGCCGTAGCCGGAGATCAGCGAGACGATCGCGTACGAGCCACGCAGGCGGCGGTGCACGCCCGCAACCGCCTTGAAGAGCGCGGCCGGGTCGAGCTCGAGGCCCGAGGTCGCGAGCTGCACTTCGTGCGCGAGCACGTTGAGCAGCACTTCGGTGTCGGAATGCGTGTTGATGTGGCGGCGATCCACGCGGAACATCTCTTCCTTGAGCTGTTGCCAGTTCGTGAGATTGCCGTTGTGGGCGAGGACGATGCCGAACGGCGCGTTCACGTAGAACGGCTGGGCTTCTTCTTCGCTCGACGCCGAGCCGGCCGTCGGGTAGCGCACCTGGCCGATGCCGCTGGTGCCGGGGAGGCTGCGCATGTTGCGCGTGCGGAACACGTCGCGCACCATGCCGTTGGCCTTGTGCATGTGGAACGTGCTGCCGTTCGCGGTGGCAATGCCGGCCGCGTCCTGACCGCGGTGCTGCAGCAGCAGCAGCGCGTCATAGAGGAGCTGGTTGACGGGAGAGCGGGAAACTACGCCTACGATGCCGCACATGGCAGGTCCTTCAAAAAAGCGAAATCGGTCGCGGGTCGCCCAGCTTCATCCACACCGGTCGAGCGCCGCAAATGGGCAGTGTTGCCGGAAAGCTGCGCCTCGCATCGCGTCCGATCAGTTTCTGATCAGACGTGAACGTAGGCCGCGAGCGCCTCGGGCAACAACGGTTTCAGTTCGAGCACGCCCTGCACGGCATAGGGCCGCAGCAGCGCGTGGCGCCAGAAGTCCTGCTGGGGCAGCTCAGTCAGCCCGCCGAGGACGACGAGGATCAGCACCAGCACGACGCCTCGCACGAGGCCGAACATCATCCCGAGCGAACGGTCCACACCGGACAATCCGCTCACCTGCACCAGACGGCCGATCAGTGCGTTGCCCACGCCGGCCACGAGCACCACGGCAATGACGATCAGCGCGAAGGCGATCAGCCACTGGGTGAGCGCCCCGCCCGGCCAGTTCGCCGGAATCCAGGGCACCACGTGGTCCACGTAGCGGCAGGCCACGAGCAACGCCGCGATCCAGCCGATCAATCCAAAAATCTCGCCGATCAAGCCCCGCCATGCGCCGCGCAGCGCCGACAGGACCATCACCGCCATTACAGCGTAGTCGAATGCGGTGAACATCGACGGCTTATTCCGCGTTGGCGTTCGAGCCCGCCATCAGGCCGGCGCCGCGCACCTTGGCAATCGCCGCCGTGGCCGAGGCGCGGTCCGGGAACGGGCCCGCGCGCAGCAGCGTGCGCATCGTGCCGTCTGCTTCCTTACGCTGTTCGGTATATGCGGGTACACCCGCCGCTTTCAACTTCGTTACCCAATTGTTCGCCGTCGTGCCGTTCGAGAACGCGCCGAGCTGCACCGCGAAACGCGCGCCCGGAGGCGCCGCCGGCTTGCCGGATTCGGTTTTCGCGCCGTTGCTGTCGCTGCTGTCAGCCGTGTCGTTTGCGGCGGTCGTCGGCTTGCTGCTCGCGGCAACGGCCGTGCTGGCCGGCGCGGCCGGTTTGGCAGCGGGCTTTGGCGTCTGGGCGGTTTGCGTCGACTGGGCGGGAGCGGCTGCCGCCTGGGCGGGCTTTTTGGCAGCCGTTGCCGGCGTGTTGTCCGTGCTTTGGGCGCTCTGCGCGGCCGCGGCGCCCGAAGCGGCCGCGAGACCCGACGCGCCAGGCGTCGCTTCGGCGGCTGCGGGATTGTCGGGAGCGACGCCGGCTTGCGTGTCTTCGGCGTCGCGCTGGCGCGCGGCGGCCTTGTCGGCCGGCCGGCTCGGAATGTCGATGGCGATATCGTCGGTGACGGGCTTCGGGTGCGAATCGAGCACCATCGGCAGGATCACGATGGCCGCGAGCACCAGCGCGATCGCGCCGACGAGACGGCGGCGCGCGCGTTGCTTTTCAGGGAGTGTGGGGTCGAGCAGCATCGCCTCGGCGTCGCCCGACCGGTCCGGCCGGCGGCTGCGCCGCTCCACGCGCGCGCTCTGATTGCTGCGCCGGCTGGAGCCGGACTCGGTGCCGCGCCGGCGGGGCGCGTCAGCTTCATCTTTCTTGCCGAACGAGAAAATTCCCATGTATGGCTTGCTGTTGGCCTACCTGGCCTGTCTTACGTGGGCGGCGTGCGGGTGCCGGGCGGTCAGTGTTGCTGCGACTTTCGCCAGGCCATGACCCCGGCAACCGTCAGGAAACTTCCGAAAACAAGAATTCTATCATTTTCGGTTGCACGTTTTAGCGCATCTTGGAAGGCGGCCGCGGGATTTTCGTAGCGCGTGACGCTGCTATCGGCGCCGTCCGTCACGCCCGCTTCGCGCAGCACTTCTTCGAGCTGCCCGGCCGTGGCCGCGCGCGGCAGCGGCAGATCGGTCACGCACCAGTAGTCGATCTCGCCCTTCAGGTGCTCGATCACGCCCGCGATGTCCTTGTCGCGCATCGCGCCGAACACCGCGTAGGTGTATGGGAAATAGCCCATGCTGCCGAGGTTTTGCGCGAGCACGGCCGCCGCGTGCGGGTTGTGGCCGACGTCGAGAATGATCGAAGGCTTGCCCGGCAGCACCTGGAAGCGCCCCGGCAGTTCGACGTTGGCGAGGCCGAGGCGGATGTCCTGCGCGGATACCGGCAGGCGGTCGCGCAGCGACTCGAGGCCCGCGAGCGCCGCCGAGGTGTTGATCAGCTGGTTGGCGCCGCGCAGCGCCGGATAGGCGAGCGCCGAGCGCCGCATCGTCGGGCCCACGTAGCTCCACTGCTGGCGTTCGTTGCCGGGCTGCCCTTCGTAGCGGAAATCGCGGCCGAAGAGCCACAGTTCGGCGCCGATCGCCTCAGCATGGTCGATGAGCGACTGCGGCGCCATCGGGTCGGCGCAGATCGCGGGCTTGCCCGCACGGAAGATGCCGGCCTTCTCGTACGCGATCTTCTCGCGCGTGTCGCCGAGGTATTCGGTGTGATCGAGGTCGATGCTCGTGATGATCGCGCAGTCGGTGTCGAGCACGTTGACGGCGTCGAGACGCCCGCCCAGACCCACCTCGAAGATCACGGCGTCGAGCCCGCGCGAGGCGAACAGATGCATGATCGCGAGCGTCGTGAACTCGAAGTACGTGAGCGTAACGGGCTTGGCGAGCGAATTGCGCGCGGCTTCCACGGCCTCGAAGTGCGGCAGCAGCTCGGCGTCGCCGGCCTGCTGGCCATCCACGCGCGCGCGCTCGTTGAACTCGAGCAGATGCGGCGAGGTGTGGCAGCCCACGTGATAGCCCGCCTTGAGCAGGATCGTTTCGAGAATCGCGCAGGTCGAGCCCTTCCCGTTCGTGCCGCCCACCGTGATGATCGGGCAGTCGAACTTGAGGTCCAGCGCGTCCTTCACCTGACGGATGCGGTCCAGCCCCATGTCGATGCCGACCGGATGCGCAGTTTCGAGGTGCGTGAGCCACGCGTCGAGGGTGGGAAAGGTACTCATCAGGATAGAAATTGCCAGGTGCTGCGCGTGAGACGCCGCCAACGGCGGCGGGTTCACACGAATGATCCGCTTCGAAAGAACGGCATTATCGCGGAAATGACAACGCGCCGCTTGCTTTCGCTCGCGGCGCGTCGGGTATAGCGTTGCGGCTTGCAGCGCACGCAGCGCCGCAGATCGCTCAAAACAAGGATCAAGCCACCGCGTCGGCGGGCTGACGCTGCAGCAGCGCCAGCATTTGCGCGATTTCGTCGCGCAGCTTGCGGCGGTCCACGATCATGTCGATCGCGCCCTTCTGCAGCAGGAATTCGGCGCGCTGGAAGCCTTCCGGCAGCTTTTCGCGCACGGTCTGCTCGATCACGCGCGGGCCGGCAAAGCCGATCAGCGCCTTCGGCTCGGCGATCACCACGTCGCCAAGGAACGCGAAGCTCGCCGAAACGCCACCCATCGTCGGGTCGGTCAGCACGGAGATGAACGGCAGTTTGGCCTCGGCCAGCTTGGTCAGCATGGCCGTGGTCTTGGCCATCTGCATGAGCGACAGCAGGCTTTCCTGCATGCGCGCGCCGCCCGATGCCGTGAAGCAGATGAACGGCACTTGCTGCTCGAGCGCGTTCTGCGCGCCGCGCGCGAAGCGCTCGCCCACCACCGAGCCCATCGAGCCGCCCATGAACGAGAACTCGAAGCAGGCCACCACCACGGGCAGCGTGCGGATCGCACCGCCCATCACCACCATCGCGTCGGTTTCGCCGGTTTCGTCCATCGCCTCTTTCAGGCGGTCCGGGTACTTGCGGCTGTCCTTGAACTTGAGCGCGTCGACCGGCACGATCTCCTGGCCGATCTCGTAGCGGCCTTCCGGATCGAGCAGGCCGTCAAGACGCTCGCGCGCATTGATGCGCATGTGGTGATCGCACTTCGGGCAGACGTGGAGATTCGCCTCGACGTCGTTGCGGTACAGAACCGCTTCGCACGACGGGCACTTGATCCACAACCCTTCCGGAATGCTCTTGCGGCTTTTCGGATCGGTTTGCTTGATCTTGGGCGGCAGCAGTTTATCGAGCCAGCTCATTGATGTTCCTTCCTTGACCTTCGTGATGCGCGGGCGCGGCGGATCGTTTCATCGTCCGATCGGTAAAACCGACCGGGTCTAGCCAGACCGGGTTCGACCCCGACCGCGCATGGCGAAAAGTGGATTTTACAGCAGTCTCGACTCTAGCCAACTACGCCAGCCTGCGGCGCTACGCGACGGAGACTTCGTCCAGCGCCGCGCGAATGCCCGTGATGAACTGCGTGAGCGTGTCGGCGGCCGTCTCCGGCGCGGCCTGTTCGAGCAGCTGAACGATGCGGCTGCCGATCACGACGGCGTCCGAAACCTGCGCGACGGCAGCGGCCGTTTGCGCGTCGCGAATGCCGAAGCCCACACCCACGGGCAGCGAGACATGCTTCTTGATCGCCGGGATTTTACCCGCGATGCTCGAAACGTCCAGATTCGCGGCGCCCGTCACGCCCTTGAGCGAGACGTAGTAAACATAGCCGCTCGCGGCGCGCCCCACTTCGGCGATGCGCTCATCGGTCGACGTCGGCGCGAGCAGGAAGATCGGATCGATGTCGGCGGCCTTCATCTTCGCCGCGAACTCGACCGACTCCTCGGGCGGATAGTCCACCACGAGCACGCCGTCCACGCCCGCGTCCTTCGCGGCCTGCGCGAACCCATCGGCGCCCATGCGCTCGATGGGGTTCGCGTAGCCCATCAGCACGACGGGCGTCTTGTCGTCGGTTTCGCGAAAGCGCTTCACGTCGGCGAGCACGCTCTTGAGCGTCACGCCCTTCTCGAGCGCGCGTTCGGACGACTGCTGGATCACGGGGCCGTCGGCCATCGGGTCGGAAAACGGCACGCCCAGCTCGATGACATCGGCGCCGCCGGCGGCCAGCGCGTGCATGAACTCGACAGTGCGCGCGGGATCGGGGTCGCCGGCCGTCATGAACGGGATCAGGCCTTTGCGGCCTCGGGCGGCGAGCGCCTCGAACGTGGTCTTGATACGGGACATTTCAGGGTCCTCAATTTTCAGGGCTTACTGCGCGTGGGTCCGGCGGCGGCGCATCAGGCGCCGGCCGCAACGGCGCTTGCGGCGGCCGCGCTGACGCGTTCGCGCGCGATCGCGCAGTAACTTTCGTTAATTTCATAGCCGACGAATTCGCGTTGCTGACGTGCGCAAGCCACTGCCGTGGTGCCGCTGCCCATGAACGGGTCCAGCACGCGGCCGCCCGGCGGGCAGCTCGCGAGCACCATGCGCTCGACGATTTCCAGGGGCTTCTGGGTGGGATGATCCACGCGCTCCGCGTGCTGGCGATGCAGCCGCGAGACGGACCAGACGTCCTTGGGGTTGTAGCCGAGCTCCAGCCACCTGCTACCTTCGAATATTTTCCGCGAACGCGCCTTCTTCGTGGCGGCATCGTAAGGGATGCGGACAGGATCGAGGTCGAAGTAGTAATTCTTCGAGACCGCGAAGAAACCGATGTTGTCGTGCACCGAGGTAAAGCGGCGCGTCGTGCCACCCATGCTGGGTACGCGACGATCCCAGACGATCTCGTTGATCATCGTGAGTTTCGACTTGAGATAGACGAAGATCTCAGGCGCGTACTGCCACGTGCAGAACACGTAGAGCGAGCCCGTGGGCTTGAGCTTCGGAATCGCCAGGTCGAGCCATTCATACGTCCAGGCGAGGAAGTCCTCGCCCGAGCGCATGTCGGAGTCGTTGCCGTAGTCCTTGCCGAGCCCGTAGGGCGGGTCGGCGACGATCAGGTCGATCGAGGCATCGGGCAGGTTGGCTGCATCGGTCAGAAAATCGCGGTTCAGGAGCCGGATGGTTTCCGGCACCGTGGCGAGTGCGGGTAACTCGGCGGCGTTGGCGACCGCCTCCGCGGCCTCCAAAGCAGCCGCTTCGGCGTTCACCTCACCCACGGGCGCCGGCATCTGCGGCTCGTCGAACTCGTCACGCATCGCTTGTATCGCTCCGGGCGCTCAGAACTGGATGCCCGATCGCTCAGCGACCGTGTGCATGTCCTTGTCGCCGCGGCCCGACAGGTTCACCAGCAGGATTTTCTCCTTCGGCAACGTCGGTGCGAGCTTCGCCGCGTACGCGAGCGCGTGGCTCGATTCGAGCGCGGGAATGATGCCTTCAATGCGGCAGCAGTCGTGGAAGCCCTTGAGCGCTTCCTCGTCGTCGATCGTGACGTACTGCGCACGGCCGCTGTCCTTGAGCCACGCGTGCTCGGGACCGACGCCCGGATAGTCGAGGCCCGCCGAAACCGAATGCGTCTCGATGATCTGACCGTTCTCGTCCTGCAGCAGGTACGTGCGGTTGCCGTGCAGCACGCCCACGGTGCCCGCCGCGAGCGACGCGGCGTGACGGCCCGTGTCCATGCCGTCGCCGGCAGGCTCGACGCCGATCAACTGCACCGAAGTGTCGTCGATATACGGGTAAAAGATCCCCATCGCGTTCGATCCGCCGCCCACGCAGGCGATCACGGAGTCGGGCTGGCGGCCCGTCATTTCAGGCATCTGCACGCGGCATTCGTCGCCGATCACGCGCTGGAAGTCGCGCACCATCATCGGGTACGGGTGCGGGCCCGCCACGGTGCCGATGATGTAGAAGGTGTTTTCGACGTTGGTGACCCAGTCGCGCATGGCTTCGTTGAGCGCGTCCTTGAGCGTGCGCGAGCCCGACTCGACCGGCACCACGGTCGCGCCCAGCAGCTTCATGCGGTAGACGTTGGCAGCCTGGCGGCGCACGTCCTCGGCGCCCATGTAGACCACGCACTCCATGCCGAAACGCGCCGCGATCGTTGCCGTCGCCACGCCGTGCTGGCCCGCACCGGTTTCGGCGATCACGCGCGGCTTGCCCATGCGCTTGGCGAGCAGCGCCTGGCCGATCACGTTGTTCACCTTGTGTGCGCCGGTGTGATTCAGGTCTTCACGCTTGAGATAGATCTGCGCGCCGCCCAGCAGCTCGCTCCACCGCTGTGCGTGATAAATCGGCGACGGCCGGCCGACAAAATGCTTCAACTCGCGCTCATATTCAGCGCGGAAGCCGGGATCGTCTTTGTATTTCGCGTAGGCGTCGCGCAGCTCGTCGATCGCCTGCATGAGGGTTTCGGCAGCGAATACGCCGCCATAAGGGCCGAAATGGCCGCGTTCATCTGGCAAATTGTACATAGGTCACTCGCTCGGCCGGGCTTGGAAGGACCCGCGTTGCGCGGGCCGTGCCGGCCAAAGGGGCATCCGCCCCGGATTCATCCCGCGTCCGCTTCGCGCACTGCGCGTACGAACGCCGCCATGCGGGCGTGATCCTTCACGCCCTTTGCGCCCGGCACTTCGATGCCACTGGAGACATCGACAGCGAACGGACGCACCTGGCGAATCGCATCACTGACGTTTTGCGCGTTCAAGCCACCACTCAAAACGGCCCGACGCGCGAGCCCTGCGGGAATAAGTGACCAATCGAAGACCTTTCCGCCGCCGCCGTAACCTTCGACATGGGTGTCGAACAACAGGCCGCTGGCTGATGAATAACGATTAGCCGATTCTATCAAATCGGCCTGCTGAGTATCGGCCGCCACTCGCAGCGCGCGCAACCAGGGCAAACCGGCAACGGAAGCCAGCGACTCGCACTGCTCGGGCGTTTCGTCGCCGTGGAATTGCAGCATGGTGAGCGAGACATTGCTCGCCACTTCGCTCATCCATTGCGGCGTGGCGTTCACGAAGAGACCGACGACCGAGACGAACGGCGGCAGGTCGTGCGTGAGCTCGACCGCCTGCGCCACGCTCACCGAACGCGGGCTGGGCGGATAGAACACCAAACCGACGGCGTCGGCGCCCAGGTCGATGGCGTGCGCAACCGCCTCGGGCGTCGAAAGTCCGCACAGCTTGATGCGGGTGCGGTGCGCGGGGGCGAGTGGCTCGGCTGACGTCATGGTTCTGGATGCGGGGTTGGTCTCGATGATTCAATCGCAACGTATTTGCTGGCGCGATTCGCGGTGCGGGCCGCTTCAGGCACGGCCTTCGGGCGCGTCGCTCCAGATCGCGCTCCACGGCACGCTCGCGGTATGCGGAGCGGGTACCGCGAACTCATCAGGATAGCCTACCTGGGCGAGATAGAGGCCGTCGGGCATGAAGGTCGGCGCGGCCACGGTGCGGTCGCGGCCCGCCAGCACCTCGGCCATCCACGCGGACGGATAGCGCCCCCGCCCCACGGCCACGAGGCAACCCATGAGGTTGCGCACCATGTGGTGCAGGAACGCGTTGGCGCGAAAACGGAAGTGGATGAAGTCGCCCTGCGGCCGGATGTCGATCTGGTACAGATGCTTCACGGGCGTCTTCGCCTGGCACTCCGACGAGCGAAACGACGAAAAATCGTGCTCGCCGATGAGGTGCGCCGCCGCCTCGCGCATGGCATCGACGTCGAGCGGCGTGTGGATCCAGCCCGCGCGGGCCGCCAGCATCGGCGAGCGCACGGGGTTCACGTAGAGCACGTAGTAGTAGGTGCGCTCGAACGCGGCGAAGCGCGCGTGGAACGCCTCGGGCATCGGCTTGGCCCACTGCACGGCCACCGTGGAGGGCAGGAACGCGTTGGTGCCGCGCACCCACGAGAACGGCGTGCGGTCGAGATCGGTGTCGAAATGCACCACCTGGCCGAGTCCGTGCACGCCCGTGTCGGTGCGGCCCGCGACGATGGTGGACAGCGGCACGGTGGCGAATTCGCGCAGCGCACGCTCGAGCGCGTCCTGCACCGTCTTGCCGTGCGGCTGCGACTGCCAGCCGCAGAACGCGGCGCCGTCGTACTGGATTCCTAGCGCGATACGCATACGGCTTGCAGCAGCGTCACGAAAGCGGAGCGAGCGTCGACAGCAGCGCCTGCGCGTCGCTGCGCGTGGCGGGGTCGTTCGACTCGATCACTTCGTTGATCAGCGAGCGGGCGCCGGACACGTCGCCCAGCGCGATGTATTCGTGCGCGAGGTCGAGCTTGTTGCGCGCGATGCGCGCGAGCTGCTCTGGCGTGAAGACCGGCAGCGGCTCGGCCGAATCGGGCGGCAGGTTCAGGTCGAAGTCGAGCGTGAGCGCGCCAAAGCGCGGCGCGCCGAGGCCCGCGAGCGCACCTGCGCCCGCCGTACCCGCCTCGATGGCCTGGCCCGCCAGCGGCGGAGGCGGCTCGAAGAACGGCGACGCGAGACGCGCCGACGCCTCGGGCGTGGCGGCCGGCTCGGTCGAAAGCGGCGCCGCGGGCATGACCGGCTCCCCGATGCGCGGCGGCAGAGGCAGGTCGAGGCCGCCCAGCGCTGCTACTGCATCTTGCGGGAACGCGATCGGGACTTCGGCGTAGCTCATGTCTTCTGCGGTGACTGCGGGTACTGACGGAATTTCGGGTGCGGTAAGCGGTGCCGGCGGACGCTCGAAGGCTTCGGTGATGGGCGGCGTTTGCGCGATGGGCGGTTCGGCCTGCGGTGCTTGCGCAGCTTGCTGTGCGCCGTCGCCGAAGTCGAGCGCGAGATCGGGCGTAGCGGGCTTTTCGGCGTGCGCCGGTTCTTCCAGCGTGCGCGACAGCGCTTCGGCGTCTTCGGCTGCGCGCGGCGCGCCGAGACTGTCGGGCGGCAGCGCATCCGCGCCCAGTTCCGCCGCTGCGGCGTGGCTGGCGGCGTCGGTCGCGTCGGCAAGCGTCTGCGGTTCGCCCGGCTCGACGCCGTGCGGCAGTTCGTGTGCTGCGGGAGCTTCCTGCGCAACCGAAGGCTCTTGCGGGGTGGCCGGGTGCAACTTGTCGGTCAGTGTGGGCGGCAGCGCTTCATCGTGTTCGAGCGGCGCGGCAGTGACGGCCGGCGTGGGCACCGGCGTGATCGCGACTTCGTCCGCTGCGGGTTCTACCGGCGCAACCGGCGGCACAAACTCCGACTCCTCCACAGGCGCGACTTCGTTCACACCCGTTTCATCCGCGGCGCGCGAAATCGGCTCGTGCAGTACCGGCGGCTCCTCGGCCACAGGCGCGGCGGCCACGGCAGCAGCAGCCGATCCGGACGGCGCCGGCTCGTGCGCTTCCGGCGAGGCCTCAGGCGCCTGCTCAGCCGGCTTCTTGCGCTTGCGCGTGAGCAGGCGCACGAACAACGCGAGCAGCACCACGACGACCGCCGCAACGGCACCCATGGCGATCGGCGAGACTTCCGGTTGACCGCCAGCCGGCCCGGCGTTCGCCGCGCCGTTCTGCACCGGCGCCCCGCCTTGCGCAGCAGGCGCACCCGCGGACGCGCCGCCGGCCGTCTGCGCCGGCTTGCCGATGCCGTGCTGCTGCAACGCCATCAGCACGCGGTTCTTCAAGGCGAGGAGCTGCTGCAGGCTCGAGACCGTCACCGGCGCTTTCCCGCCTTGTGCCGATGCGCTGCTGGCCGGGGCCTGCTGGACCGCACCGCTCCATACGTGCGAGTCGCTGGCCGCCGACGCCGGCGCCGCGGCGCTGGCGCCCACGGCGCCAGAAGCGCCTTGCGCGGCCGCTTCGGGGCCGCTCGCTGCGACTGCCGAGGCAGCCCCCGCAGTCGTCGCGGCAGCACTTGCCGAACTCGCGCCAGCCGTTGCGGCAGCAGCCGCCGACGATGCAGCCGCCACAACCTCGGCAGCGCCGCTCGAAGCGGCGGCCGGTGTGCTGGCAGGCGCGGTCGCCGCCGTGGCGGCCGCGCTGGCGGCAGCCGAAGCTGCAGCCCCACCCGATGCCGCCGTCATGCCCTGCGCCGCACTCGAAACGTCCGGCGTCGCCGGCACGTTCAGGTTCGCCCCCACGCGCATGCGGCTGGGATCCTGTTTGATGAACGCATTGGGGTTCGCATCGAACAGCGCCTGGCTCATGCGTGCGAGCGCGGCCTTGTCGTGCGTCTGCGTCAGGTCGACGGCCACGTCGTGCAACGACTGGCCGGGATGAACGGTGTATTGCCCCGCGACGCTCACCGCCGCCGCGGCGGACGATGCAGCACTGGGAGCGCTGGCACCTGCAGCGCCTTGCGCCGCACTCGCGCCACCCTGCGCAGCAGCGAGGCCGCAGAACAGCAAACTCGCCGCCGCCACGGTGGCGCGGATGGCGCGCCGCCCTTGGGCGCGCTTCGCGCGAGGCACGGCGGAAACAGAATCAAATCGAACGATCATCAGTTGCCCTGGCATACCGCTCTTGCGGCTGTCGATCAAATAGGTGTGTGCTTCGGGGCGATTGCATCGATGCATGCAATAAAAAGCATGCAATAAAAAAAGCGCCGCGACTGGCGCGGCGCTTTTCACCCTGTCTACGCGTCATTAGCCGCGTAGTTTAATTCATTCACTTGTCGAGCAGAATGCGCAACATGCGACGCAGCGGTTCAGCCGCGCCCCACAGCAGCTGGTCGCCCACCGTGAAGGCCGACAGATACTCGCCGCCCATCGCCAGCTTGCGCAGACGGCCCACCGGCACCGACAGCGTGCCCGTGACCACGGCCGGCGACAGATCGCGCATCGAAGCCTCGCGCTGGTTCGGCACGACCTTGACCCAGTCGTTGGCCGAAGCGAGGATGCCGTCGATCTCGTCGAGCGGCACGTCCTTCTTCAGCTTGATCGTGAGCGCCTGCGAGTGGCAGCGCATCGCGCCGATACGCACACACAGGCCGTCGACCGGAATCGAGCCCGGCTGGCCCATGGCCGGCTTGCCGAGAATCTTGTTGGTTTCCGCGCCGCCCTTCCATTCTTCCTTCGACATGCCGTTGCCGAGATCCTTGTCGATCCACGGAATCAGCGAGCCCGCGAGCGGCACGCCGAAGTGTTCGGTCGGCATGGCGTCGCTGTTCATCGTGGCGAGCACCTTGCGGTCGATGTCGAGGATCGCCGACGACGGATTCGCCAGGTCGCTCGCGACCGATGCGTTGAGCGCGCCCATCTGCGAAAGCAGTTCGCGCATGTTCTGCGCGCCCGCGCCCGAAGCGGCCTGGTAGGTCATGGCCGTCATCCAGTCGACGAGGTTCTCGCGGAACAGGCCGCCCAGCGCCATCAGCATGAGGCTGACCGTGCAGTTGCCGCCGACGAAGTCCTTCTGACCCTTGACCAGCGCGTCCTTGATGACGTCGAGGTTGACCGGGTCGAGGATGATGACGGCGTCGTCCTTCATGCGCAGCGCCGAGGCCGCGTCGATCCAGTAGCCGTTCCAGCCTGCCGCGCGCAGCTTCGGATACACCTCGTTGGTGTAGTCGCCGCCTTGGGCAGTGATGATGATGTCGCACTTCTTGAGCTCGTCGACGCTGTTCGCGTCCTTGAGCTTCGTCTCGTTTTTGGCGAACGACGGAGCTGCGCCGCCTGCGTTGCTGGTGCTGAAAAACACCGGTTCGATCAGGTCGAAATCACGTTCTTCCTGCATGCGCTGCATCAGCACGCTGCCGACCATGCCGCGCCAACCTACGAGACCTACGTTCATGACTAACCCTTGAGATGGACACTTCCCCGCTTCGCTCGCCCGGCGTGGCCGCGCGGGGAAGATGAGCGGGCACGACGAGCGATCAACGAATGGTGATCGTTTTGATAATCGTCGTTTTCGTGGTGATGGCGAGCGAAATCGCACGGGCTTTCATGCCGTGGATGTTCGTAACAGTCGTGATCTGGGAGATCTTCGCCATCGAAGCAATATACACGAAACAGTTAATTTGCGCGGAAAAAACCATACTTCCCGCTATTTGGACGCCCGTTCTGGCGCGCGATACAAAAAAGGGCACGCCTGAAACGGCATGCCCTTTTTGCGACCTTACAGCGCTGCGATCACCGCATCGCCCATTGCCACCGTGCCGATCTGCTTGCAATCCGGCGTGACGATGTCGGCGGTGCGATAGCCTTGCTCCAGCACCTTCTTCACTGCGTTCTCGATGCGGTCCGCCTGTTCCGGGCGGCCCAGCGAGTAGCGCAGCATCATGGCGGCCGAAAGGATCGTGGCGAGCGGGTTGGCGATGCCCTTGCCCGCGATGTCCGGCGCCGAACCGTGCGACGGCTCGTACAGACCCTTGTTGTTCTTGTCGAGCGAGGCCGAGGGCAGCATGCCGATCGAGCCCGTGAGCATCGCGGCTTCGTCCGAGAGAATGTCGCCGAACATGTTGCCGGTCACCACCACGTCGAACGCCTTCGGCGCCTTCACGAGCTGCATGGCCGCGTTGTCGACATACATGTGCGACAGCTCGACGTCCGGATATTCCTTCGAGACATCGATCATGATGTCCTTCCAGAACTGCGACGTTTCGAGCACGTTGGCCTTGTCGACAGACGTGAGCTTCTTCTGGCGCTTTTGCGCGGCCTGGAACGCCACGTGAGCGATGCGGCGCACTTCGGGCTCCGCATAGCGCATCGTGTCGAAGCCTTCGCGCGCGCCCTTGAAGTTGCCGTCCGGCGCTTCGCGCGTACCGCGCGGCTGGCCGAAGTAGATGTCGCCGTTCAGTTCGCGCACGATCAGGATGTCGAGGCCCGAAACGATTTCCGGCTTCAGCGACGAGGCCCCCGTGAGCTGCGGATAGCAGATCGCCGGGCGGAAGTTCGCGAACAGTTCCAGATGCTTGCGCAGGCCGAGAATGGCCTGCTCGGGACGCAGCGCGCGCTCGAGCTTGTCGTACTTCCAGTCGCCCACGGCGCCGAACAGGATCGCGTCGGCCGACCTGGCCAGTGCGAGCGTTGCCTCGGGCAGCGGATGGCCGCTAGCCTCGTAGCCCGCGCCGCCAACCGGCGCCTCTTCCAGCTCGAACTTTTCGCCGAGTGCGTTGAGCACCTTCACGGCTTCCTTGACGATCTCGGGACCGATGCCGTCGCCCGGCAGCACTGCAATCTTCATCCTTGTTTCCTCGCTGTATTTTGTTCTGCGTTGATCAGAGCACGCGGTTGTTCAGCCACGGCTGGCGCGCGAGGCGCTCGGCTTCGTACTGGCGGATCTTGTCGGCGTGACGCAGCGTGAGGCCGATATCGTCGAAGCCGTTCAGCAGGCAGTAGCGGCGGAACGCGGCCACTTCGAACGGATATTCCTTCGAGCCGTCCGTCGTGCGCACGACCTGCTTGTCCAGATCGACCGTGAGCTGGAAGCCGTTGAACGCGTACGTCTCGTTGAACAGGTGATCCACATCCGATTCGGAAAGCACGATCGGCAGCAGGCCGTTCTTGAAGCAGTTGTTATAGAAGATGTCGGCGAAGCTCGGCGCGATGATCGCGCGGAAGCCGTACTGGTCGAGCGCCCACGGCGCGTGCTCGCGCGAGCTGCCGCAGCCGAAGTTCTTGCGCGTGAGCAGCACAGAGGCGCCCTGATAACGCGGCTGGTTCAGCACGAAGTCCGGGTTCAGCGGGCGCTTCGAGTTGTCCTGGCCCGGCTCGCCGTGGTCGAGGTAACGCCATTCGTCGAAGGCATTCGGGCCGAAGCCGGTGCGCTTGATCGACTTGAGGAACTGCTTGGGAATGATCGCGTCGGTATCGACATTCTCGCGATCGAGCGGCGCCACGACGCCGGTGTGTACGATGAATTTTTCCATGATCCGTGTAGCCTCAGCTCAGCCCAGCTTGCGAATGTCGACGAAATGGCCTTCGATTGCCGCGGCGGCTGCCATGGCCGGGCTCACGAGGTGCGTGCGACCGCCCGCGCCCTGGCGGCCTTCGAAGTTGCGGTTCGAGGTCGACGCGCAACGCTCGCCCGGCTCCAGCCGGTCGGCGTTCATCGCGAGACACATCGAGCAGCCCGGCTCGCGCCATTCGAAACCGGCTTCGGTGAACAC
This sequence comes from Paraburkholderia sp. EG286B, assembly GCF_040965655.1. NCBI lineage: Bacteria > Pseudomonadati > Pseudomonadota > Betaproteobacteria > Burkholderiales > Burkholderiaceae > Paraburkholderia > Paraburkholderia sp. EG286B. Next base: position 602,576 of record NZ_JBFRCF010000001.1, read on the forward strand.
CTTGTCGAGGCCTTCGCGCTCGGCTTGCGCCTTCACGAGACCCGAGCCCGGCACGACCATCGCGAGGCGGATGTTCGGCGCCACGCGGCGGCCGAGCTTCTTCACGACGTAAGCGGCGGAGCGCAGGTCTTCGATGCGCGCGTTCGTGCACGAGCCGATGAAAATCTTGTCCGGCTTGATCGACTCGATCGGCGTATTCGGTTCGAGCGCCATGTACTGCAGCGCGCGTTCCATCGCGTCGCGCTTGACCGGGTCCTTCTCGCGCTCGGGGTCCGGCACGCGGCTGTCGACTGCCGTGACCATTTCCGGCGACGTGCCCCACGTGACCTGCGGCACGATGTCGGCCGCGCTCAGTTCGACCACGCGGTCGAAGTGCGCGCCTTCGTCGGTGCGGAAGTTCTTCCAGTATTCGACGGCCTGATCCCACTCCGCGCCTTGCGGCGAGTACGGACGGCCCTTGAGGTATTCGATCGTGGTGTCGTCCACGGCGACCATGCCGGCGCGCGCGCCGCCTTCGATCGCCATGTTGCACACGGTCATGCGGCCTTCCATCGTGAGGCTGCGGATCATCGAGCCGCCGAACTCCATGGCGTAGCCCGTGCCGCCCGCCGTGCCGATCTTGCCGATGATGGCGAGCACGATGTCCTTCGCGGTGCAGCCGCGCGGCAGTTGGCCCTCGACCTTCACGAGCATGTTCTTGCTCTTCTTTTGCAGGAGCGTTTGCGTGGCCAGCACGTGCTCGACTTCAGACGTGCCGATGCCGTGCGCGAGCGCACCGAACGCGCCGTGCGTGGACGTGTGCGAGTCGCCGCAGACGATGGTCATGCCGGGCAGCGTCGCGCCCTGTTCCGGACCGACGATGTGCACGATGCCCTGGCGCTGGTCGGTCATCTTGAACTGCGTGATGCCGAAGGCGTCGCAGTTCGAATCGAGCGTGTCCACCTGCAGCTTCGAGACCGGGTCGGCAATGCCGTGGCTGCGGTCGGTGGTCGGCACGTTGTGGTCGGAAACGGCCAGGTTCGCGCTGATGCGCCACACCGGGCGCTCATGCATCTTCAGGCCTTCGAAAGCCTGCGGACTGGTGACTTCGTGCAACAGATGACGGTCGATGTAGAGAATCGTCGTGCCATCGTCTTCCGTGTGGACCACATGCGTGTCCCACAATTTGTCGTAGAGCGTCTTTGCCATGATGTGCGGGGAAATGTTTGTCTGCGGGGCAATACGGTGTGAATCGATTATGCCACGCGAAACCCGCTCGCCACAGGACCTTTCCTGAAAAAAAGCGATAAAAAACAGGGGGTTATGGTGGTAGTCGCGATACCTGTATCAGCGTTACCCGGCGCGCGCGTCGTCGGCGCAAATCTGGGCCACGCCGTAGCGGGCGCCGCTTTGCCGCTCGTTGCAAGGGTTCGGGGATGCAAAAAGGAGATGCGCCGGCCTGACCACGACCGGCGCAAGTTGGTGACCGCTGTGAGAACGGTGCAACATGGGCTTCGGGTTCCGCGACACAGGGGGGGCCGCATCGCCGAGGTCCATGGTTGTCTAACGGCAAATTGGCGCCAGGGTTTAATCGGGGTGAAGGCGGCGCTCCAGAATGGTGCGTCGAAGCCCCCGCAATTCAGTTAGCCTTCCTGATTATCCAGGCTTGTTTCGCGCGTTTGACGGCCATCGCGTGCGGCGGGCACCGCGAGCCGCCGGGGCGGACGCCGCGCGGTCATGGATAAGCCAGGCACGAGGTTTGCGAGTCGAGCCCGGCCGCGCGGAGTTCCATCGTGAGTGCGTCGCACTCAACGAACGACGTCGCGGCCGACCAGGCAAACCCGGAGGCTTCATGCCACTCGCAATCCGCACTGCGCAACAACGAAAAAGCAGAATAAAACCAGCAGCGCCGCGCCGCTCGCGGGTCACGCAGCGTGCGTCGCTCGCCGCCGCGGCATGCGCCCTCGCCGTGCTCGCCCCGCGCGCCGAGGCGCAGACCCCCTCGCCGCTCGGCGAATGGCAATATTCCGCAGGCATTCCGCTCGAAAAGATGTTTCAGCCGAACCGTCCCGACTTCGAGGCGCGGCTCGGCGTGGGCGCGACCTTCGAACCGCGCTACGACGGCTCGGACCGCTATCACACGCTGGTCGGGCCAAGCATCGACCTGCGCTACAAGGACATCCTGTTCGGCTCGACGGGCGAAGGCTTCGGCGTCAACGTTCTGCAGGGCCCGAACTGGCGCGTGAGCGTTGCCGGGGCCTACGACCTCGGGCGGCGCGGCCAGGACGACCCGACGCGCCTGCACGGCATGGGCAACATCAACCCGGCGCCGGAATTGAAGATCGCCGGCGAGTACGTGATTTCGAAGGACTTTCCGCTCGTGTTCCGCACCGCCTTCACGCGCAGTTTCGGCGGTTCGAATGGCTGGACCGCGGATCTCGGCGCCTATATGCCGCTGCCGGGCAGCAACCAGAACTTCTACTGGTTCGCCGGCCCCTCGGTCACGTTCGCCGACTCGAACTACATGCAGAGCTGGTTTGGCGTGACGCCACAGCAGGCGGCCGCATCGGGTTACCGTCAGTACAACGCGAACGCGGGCCTCAAGTCGGCCGGCTTCGGCATCACGATGGTGTACTTCGTCAACAAACATTGGTTCGTGAGCGCGGACGGCGCCATCAAGCGCCTGCTCGGCAGCGCCTCGCACAGCCCGATCATCCAGTCGAAGACGGGCGGCGTTTGCGACGTCTCGATCAATTACCAGTTCTAGCACGGCCGGCCGCCTGACCGGCGTCAGGCCGGCGCGCGTCGCGCGAGCAGGCGCCTGCCCGGCCACCGCTCATTCACCGCTCATTCTTCGCCACTATCCTTGACCGTATGGGCGCCAGGCCCAGTCGGCCGCTTGTGCGCGCAAAAACCGCGCACGCGAGCCGCGTTTCCCTCTACGTTCAAAGGATCGACCATGCTCGCGCCGATCGCCACGGCCTCCTTCCTCGGTCAGCCCGCGTGGCTCTGGATCGCCTTCCTCGCGGTGGTGATCGTGCTGCTCGTACTCGACCTCGGCGTGCTGCACCGTGACGACCACGAAATCGGCATCCGCGAAAGTCTCTGGCTCTCGCTCGGTTATGTCGCCGTGGGCGTGCTGTTCGGCGGCTTCGTCTGGTGGCAGCTCGGCGCGCAGCCCGCTACCGAGTACATCACCGGTTACCTGATCGAAAAGTCGTTGTCGCTCGATAACGTGTTCGTGATCGCGTCGATCTTCGGTGCGCTTGCCGTGCCCCGCCAGCTTCAGCATCGCGTGCTGTTCTGGGGCATCGTCGGCGTGCTGGTGCTGCGCGCATTGATGGTCGGGCTCGGGGCCGCGCTCGTCACGCACTTCGAGTGGATGCTGTACGTGTTCGGCGTGTTTCTCGCCGTGACCGGCGTGAAGATGCTGCTGGGCCCGAAGGACGAGCCCGGTATGAACGACAGCGCCCTCTTGCGCTGGCTGCGCCGCAAGCTGCCGGTCACGCCGCAGCTCGAGGGCCGCGCGTTCCTCGTGAGGCAAGCGCATCCGCGCACCGGCAAACCCGCGCTGCTCGCCACGCCGCTCCTGCTCGCGCTCCTGATGATCGAGTTCGCCGACCTGATCTTCGCCGTCGATTCGATCCCGGCGATTTTCTCGATCACGACCGATCCGTTCATCGTCTATACGAGCAACATCTTCGCCGTGCTCGGCCTGCGCGCTCTCTACTTTGCGCTCGCGGCCATGGCGCATCGCTTCCACTACCTAAAGCATGCGCTCGCGCTCGTGCTGGTGTTCATTGGCGCGAAGATCTTTCTGGTGGGCATCATCGGCAAGATTCCCGCGCTGTTCAGCCTTGGCGTGACCGCCGCGCTGCTCGCGGGCGGCGTGGTGGTGTCGCTCGTCAAGACGCAGAAGCCGAAGGACACGCTCGGCACGTCCTGAAGCCGAACCGGACTCAAACGGAGCGCCCCGCGCGCTCCTCATTCTTCGCTCATTTTGCTCTGCCAGGATGGGTTCCATCGAGGCCGCGTTGCCCTCCACGCAAGACGGCCCGGGCCTCGATGACCTGTCACTCATCACGGAGCGCATCATGAAATGCCCCAACTGCCCTGACGTCACCCTCTCGCTCGCCGAGCGTCAGGGCGTCGAACTCGACTACTGCCCGCAGTGTCGCGGCGTCTGGCTCGATCGCGGCGAACTCGACAAGCTGATCGAACGCAGCGGCAACCGGCACTATCGCAACAAAAACGATGCGCAGGCGTTCCGCCAGCACGGCTCGAAGCACGGCGCGCAACACGGCGACTACGCCCCTCGAAGCACGGCGCGCAACACGGCGACTACGCCCCGCGCCGCGCCCACGAAAGCTATCGCGGCAATGGCCAGCGTCGCAAGTCGTGGCTGCAGGACATCTTCGACTGAGCCTCGGCCAAGCCTACCGTTTCATCGACATCACGTTTCAAGAGGATTCCTGACCATGCGTACCTACACCTGCAACAGCCCGCAAGCCGCGGGTCGGATCGTCGCCGTCGCGCTGCTCGCAGACGGCCACCTGAGCAGCGAGGAGCTTGCAGCCGTCCATCGCGCGCGCCTTGCCGACCGGCTCGGCCTCGCACCCGGCGAATTCGGCGACATTCTCAAGGGCCTGTGCGAAGACTTGCAGACCACTTCGCACCTGAACTGGAGCGATGCGTGCAAGCTCGACTCCGACGTGATGCAGCAGGTGATGCGCGAGCTCGACGATCCCGCGCTACGTGCCGAAGTGCTGAATCTGTGCCATGTGGCCGTGTATTCGGACCGGCACGTGGCCGAAAGCGAAGTCGCGCTGCTCGCCTCGCTTAGCCGTGCATGGCAGAAGGAACCCTGGCAGCGCCTGCTGGCGTAAGTTCGCGCGCGATGCGTGCCTTCCCCCGCGCATCGCGCCACGCGGCGAGCCCCGCGCTCGCCGCAGCTTTTACAGCGCGCAGTTCTTTGCGCGCTTTTTTTATATTCGATTGTTCCGGCGCTCACACGCACACGGCCCAGCCGAGCCCGCGCACATTGCGGATCACCGCGTGGCCGAACTTGCGGCGCACGCTGTAGATCACGGCGTCCACCGCGTTGCTTTCCACTTCCTCGCCCCAGCCATAGAGCCGCTCCTCGATTTGCTGACGCGACAGGATCGCGCCCGGCCGCTCGAGCAGCGCGAGCATGAGTGCATATTCGCGCGCGGAGAGATCGTCGGACTGGCCATCGAACATGAGGCGGCGCGCGTTCATGTCGAGCGTGACGCGGCCGCTGCCCATGGTCGGCGAGGCAAAGCCCGACTTGCGCCGCACCACGGCGCGGATGCGCGCGAGCAGCTCCTTGCTCTCGAATGGCTTCACGAGATAGTCGTCGGCGCCGAGATCGAGGCCTTCCACGCGCGTGTCCACGTCGTCGCGCGCGGTGATGATGAGCACGGGCGTGGCGTCCTGCGACTCGCGCAGCGCACGCAGCACGTCGAGCCCGCTCATGTCGCCGAGCCCCAGGTCGAGCAGCACCGCCGTATACGAGCCGTCGCGAATGGCGTCGCGGCCGCTCTCGCCCGTGCGCACCCAGTCGACGCTGTACGACGCGTCCTTCAACGCGCGCAGCAGCGCCGGGCCGATCAGCAGATCGTCTTCGATCAGCAGAATGCGCATCGTGTCCTTCCTTTGTTTCGCATGCTTTCCCGGATTTTGCCTGACCTGCGTTTGCTGGATCGACGCGACGCTCACGCGCGCGGTAGTTCGATACGCGCGACGATGCCGCTTTGCCCGTCGCGCCGGTTCGCGAGCGTCACGCACCCGCGATAACTGCGCGCCACCGCCTGCGCGATGGCGAGGCCGAGGCCGCTGCCGTGCGAGTCATGCTCGCCGCGCGGGTCGCCCCGATGACCGCCCGCGCGGAAAAACCGGTCGAACACGCGCGGCAGATCGGCCTCCGCAATGCCGGGGCCGTTATCGGTGACGTCGATGACGACGCCCTGGTCCTCGCGGCGCACCGCCACGTCCACGTTCGCGCCTGCGTGGCTATAGCGGATCGCGTTGTCCACGAGATTGCGCACGAGCACGCGCATGTCGGTCTCGGTGGCGCGCACGGTCACGTCGTCGAGGCGCGTCACGCCCAGATCGACGCCACGCGCGTCGGCGAGCGGCAGCAGGTCGGCCAGCACGTCCGTGACGACCTGCGCGAGCGGCACCTCCGTCAGCAGGCGTTGCGTGCTGCCGATTTCGGCGCGCGCCAGACCGAGCAGTTGCGAAACGAGCGCCCCGGTGCGCACGATGCCGCGGCGCAGTTCGTCGAAGCGCTCGGGGTACTGGTCGGGCGACGCGTTGTGCAGGTTGTCGATCTGCAACTGCATGGCGGAGATCGGCGAGCGCAGTTCGTGCGCGGCATCGGCGATGAACATGCGCTCGGCATTCACGAGCACGGAAAGGCGCTCGATCATGCGGTTGATCGACTCGACGAAGGGCCGCAGCTCGACGGGCGCCTGCCCCGCTTCGAGCGGCTTGAGGTCGTGCAGATCGACCTTCGCCGCACGCCGCCCGACGCGCTCCAGCGGCCGCAGCGAAACCCGCACTGTCACCGCGATCGTGAGCGCGAGCAGCGGCAGCAGCGCGAGCACGGGCAGCAGGCTCCAGAACGCCACGCGCAAGGCGTTGCGATTGCGCATGCTGCGCGATTCGGCCACCTGAATGTATTCGTCGCCGGCGGCGAGCGCGAACACGTCCCAGGACTCACCGTCGTAATCGACCGACGAGAAGCCGCTTTGCGCGCGCGGCAACGCGATACGCGCGTTGCTCGTGCGGCTCGGGACCGCGCCGTCGTCGGCGGACCAGATCTGCACGACGAAATTGTCGGCGGCGTCGCTGTCGCCGCGCGGCTCGATCGCGCGATGCGGCACGCCGGTCTGCACGTGCGCGGCGGCGTCGCGCAGCGTCGTGTTGAACTCGGCGGCGAGACTGCGCACGACGAGGAAGGTGCCGAGCGCACCCAGCACGCCGACGAGGATCGCGAGCGTGCCGATCGCAATGCTCAGGCGGCGATGCAGGGAATGCGCGGCGAAAAACATGGAGCGTCTCGGGTGGAAAGGCGCGCTCCATCATAAAGGATTCGCCGTGCGCAAATCAGGCTGTGCGATGTGTTTCAGCGATGAGAGCCCCCGTGCATGCCCCCCGTCCCGCTCCAGACGCCGTCATGCCCCCCATGGAAGCCGCCATGAAATCCGCCATGCATGCCTGGCACCGGATGCATATGCGGGCCGCCCGGAAAGACGTGATCCATGTGATGAAAGTGATGGAAGTGATCGACGAACACGAACGCGCCGCCCACGAACACCGGCGGCCACCAGCCGTACCATGGGCCGGCGTACCAGGTCGTCGCGTCGGTCCATGCCATGGGGTAGACCTGGGTGCCGTCGTTACCCTGCACGATCTGCCAGGTGCCGTCGGGCTGCAGGCAGGCGAGGCCGCTGATCACCTGCGGCGTGCCGTCGATCTCGGCAGTGCCGGTGACGGTGCGGCAGTCGGGCGGTGGCGGGTAATACGACGCGTCCGCGGGCTGCTGCGACGCGACCGGTGTCGTGCACGCGCTCAGCAGACCGGCCAGCGCCGTGAAGGCGAGAAGTTTGCGCATGATGTCGCCCCTCTCGATGGACCGGCCTCGCGGCGCACGGGCTGTGCGCCTTGGCCGTGAAGACTCCATCGGTACGCCTGGCGCGCGGCGCGTGAGCGGGCTCGCGCCGGCCGCGTGTCATCTGCAAAACGAGGGGCGCAGGGGCGCTATTCCTTTGCCCCCGGCACGAGCGGCCGGGCCCTGATTACGACTTGTATCCGCGACGTGTATTCGCCAGCTGGCCGTGACGCGTTTCACGCCTGCCACCGCGTGGCGAACGCGCGGATATCGTCGTTCACCCGCGCGGCGTGGTTGAAGTACATGCCATGCGTGCCGCCTTCATACACCTTCAGCGTCGCGTGTTCGAGCGCCGCCGCCGTGGGGCGTCCGGTGATCTCGAGCGGCGCCGAGGCATCGCAGTCGCCGTGCAGCACGAGCGCCGGCACGTCGATCGCGGCCAGTTCGCGGCGGAAGTCGGTGACCATCTGCACGCGCGACAGTTGCGCCGCGCCATAGAGCGACGTGTCCAGCATCATGTCGGCCGTCCACTGGATAACCGTGTGCGACGTACCGGGGCTGAAGTAAGCTTCGGCGCGCCGCGAGATCCAGTCGGGAAACGACGTGAGCATCTCTTCGATCGACGCTTCGAAAAGGCTCGCGTCGAGCCCGCCGCGATTGTCAGCGGTCTTGAGCAAGAAAGGCGTCGATGCCGGCGAGACCAGCACGATGCCCGCCACGCGGCGCGAGCCGTGCCGGCTCAAATAACGCACGATCTCGCCGCTCGCGAACGAATGGCCGACCAGCGTGACGCGTTCCAGACCTCGGGCGGCGAGTACGGCTTCGAGATCGTCGGCGAGCGTGTCGTAGTCATAGCCGCGGCCCGGGTCGCTGGAGCGGCCATGCCCGCGGCGGTCGTAGGCCACGCAGCGAAAACCCGCGGCCGCGAGCGGCGCGCACTGGTAGTTCCACATGTCGGCGTTGAGCGTCCAGCCCGAGAGGAACACGAGCGGTGCGCCATCGCCCCAGTCGCGATAGTGCAGCGCGGTATCGTCGTCGATGCGGATATAGCCGGGTTGGCGGGCGTTGAAGGTTGCCATGGTCGTCGCTCCTTGCGGGTGGGGTGTGCCGATGAGCGACATCGTCGTCGATGCCGTGCGGGCTGACGATTACGTCGGAGGTAATGGCCGCACGTGAGCGCGCTGCGCGCAGTCGCACCACGCTGGTGCTAGATTCGTCATATATACAGCTCAGGAGACAAGCATGAGCAACACCTCGCCGCGTCCGGCCTTTGGGTCTGCCATTTACTATCGCGATCCGTTCGCCGCGCTCGACTGGCTCGAAAAGGCGTTCGGCTTTACGCGCCAGTTCGTCGTCACGTCGCCGGACGGGAAGCTCGGTCACTCGGAAATGCGCTTTGGGGACGGCTACGTGATGATTTGTAGCGGCTGGCCCGGCATGCCCTACGCGAGCCCGGCCGACGCGGACGGCAAGAACACGCAGTCCGTGCACGTGCAGTTGAAAAGCGGCCTCGACGCGCATTGCGAACGCGCCCGCGCCGCCGGGGCAAAGATCATCCGCGAGCCGGCGGATCAGTTCTACGGCGACCGCGTCTATGTGGCATGCGACCCCGAAGGCCACGTGTGGAGCTTCGGCGAGACGGTGCGCGAGGTCACGCGCGAGGAAGCGGAAGCGGCGAGCGGGCTGAAGATCGACGGCTGGATTTGAGCGCGTCCGCGGGTTCAAATAGAAAACGCCCCGACGGGCGATAACCCGTCGGGGCGTTTGCATGAGAGCCTGCACGCGGCGCGCCATCGGGCGCGCGGCGTGGCAAAGCGAAACTGCTTAGCGTTGCGAGATCGGCTTCGCTTCGCGCGGCGTTTCGCCGATGAACAGCTGACGCGGACGGCCGATCTTCTGCTCGGGGTCGGCGATCATTTCGTTCCACTGCGCGATCCAGCCCACCGTACGCGCCATCGCGAAGATACACGTGAACATCGAGGTCGGGATGCCCAGCGCGCGCTGCACGATGCCCGAGTAGAAGTCGACGTTCGGGTACAGCTTGCGCGACACGAAGTATTCGTCTTCCAGCGCGATTTTTTCGAGCTGCATGGCGAGCTTGAAGAGCGGATCGTCGTGCAGACCGAGTTCGTTCAGCACTTCGTAGCACGTTTCGCGCATGAGCTTCGCACGCGGGTCGTAGTTCTTGTACACGCGGTGGCCGAAGCCCATCAGCTTCACGCCCGAGTTCTTGTCCTTCACCTGCTTGATGAACTCAGGAATCTTGTCCGGCGAACCGATTTCTTCCAGCATGTTCAGTGCGGCTTCGTTCGCACCGCCGTGCGCCGGGCCCCACAGACAAGCGATACCAGCAGCGATACACGCGAACGGGTTCGCGCCCGACGAGCCAGCCAGACGCACCGTCGAGGTCGAAGCGTTCTGCTCGTGGTCGGCGTGCAGGATGAGGATACGGTCGAGCGCGCGCACGAGCACGTCGTTGACCTTGTACTCTTCGCACGGGTTCGAGAACATCATGCGCATGAAGTTCGCGCTGTACGACAGATTGTTCTGCGGATACACGAACGGCTGGCCGATCGAGTACTTGTACGCCATGGCGACGAGCGTCGGCAGCTTCGCGATCATGCGGATCGCCGAAACTTCGCGGTGCTTCGCGTTGTTGATGTCGAGCGAGTCGTGATAGAACGCCGACAGCGCGCCGACTGCGGCGACGAGAATCGCCATCGGGTGCGCATCGCGACGGAAGCCGCGGAAGAAGAACTGCATCTGCTCGTGAACCATCGTGTGCTGCGTGACGGTCTTCACGAACTCTTCCTTCTGGGCCGCGTTCGGCAGTTCGCCGCGGTACAGCAGGTAGCAGGTTTCGAGGAAGTCGGCGTTTTGCGCGAGGTTGTCGATCGGGTAGCCGCGGTAGAGCAGCTCGCCCTTGTCCCCGTCGATGTACGTGATCGCCGAGTTGCACGACGCCGTCGACATGAAGCCCGGGTCATACGTGAACTTGCCGGTCTGACCGTACAGTTTGCGGATGTCGATCACATCCGGGCCCATCGTGCCCTTGTAGATCGGCAGTTCGACGCTCGGCGAATTGTCGCTGAACGATAGCGTGGCTTTTACATCAGACGGGGTCATAGCACATCCTCAATCGAAGATAAACACGGGATTCGATAGTTTTGTACGTCCGGCGCGGCGACAGTCGACATGACTGCGCGCCGCCGCGCTTAGACGTTCCGAAGCAGCTCCAGCACCCGCTTCACGTCCGGGTCGGCAAGTTCGCCTTCTGGTTCCTTGCGCGCGAGCAGCAAGTCCATCAGGTCGTTATCGCTCAGCTCGAGCAGGCGCGTGAGAGCACCCACGTCGGCGTCGCTGAGTTCATGCTCATAGCGCTCGAAAAACCGCTCAAAAATCAGATCATTTTCGAGCAGGCCGCGCCGCGCGCGCCAGCGAAGGCGCGCGCGGCGATGGGGGTCAGACTGGTGCGATTCCATTTCAGAACAGCAACATCAAACCGCGCGGCGGAACATCAGTTCCTTGATCTTGCCGATCGCCTTCGTCGGGTTCAGGCCCTTCGGGCAAACGTCGACGCAGTTCATGATCGTATGGCAACGGAACAGACGGTACGGGTCCTCGAGGTTGTCGAGGCGCTCGCCGGTCGCTTCGTCGCGGCTGTCCGCGATGAAGCGGTAAGCCTGCAGCAGACCTGCCGGGCCGACGAACTTGTCCGGGTTCCACCAGAAGCTCGGGCACGAAGTCGAGCAGCTTGCGCACAGAATACACTCGTACAGGCCATCGAGTTCGTCACGCTGCTCAGGCGACTGCAGACGCTCCTTCTCGGGCGGCGGCGTGTCGTTGATCAGGTACGGCTTGATCGAGTGGTACTGGTTGAAGAACTGCGTGAAGTCGCAAATCAGGTCACGCACGACGGGCAGGCCCGGCAGCGGACGCAGCACGATCTTCGCCGGCAGGTCGTTCAGGTTCGTGAGGCACGCAAGACCGTTCTTGCCGTTGATGTTCATGGCGTCCGAACCGCACACGCCTTCACGGCACGAACGGCGGAACGACAGCGTTTCGTCCAGTTCCTTGAGCTTGACGAGCGCGTCGAGCAGCATGCGCTCGTGCGTGATTTCCAGCTCGTACGATTGCATGCGCGGCGCCGCGTCCTTGTCCGGGTCGTAGCGATAGACTTCAAAAATGCGTTTGGCCATTTCCAATTCCTTTTGACTGGCGTGTGCCTTAGAACGTACGCGCCTTCGGCGGCACGGACTCGACGGTCAGCGGTTGCATGTGGACCGGCTTGTATTCGAGTCGGTCGCCTTCGCTGAACCAGAGCGTATGGCGCAGCCAGTTTTCGTCGTCGCGGTGTTCGTAGTCGCTCTGTGCGTGCGCACCACGACTTTCCTTGCGGGCTTCGGCCGAAACCATCGTTGCGCGCGCAACTTCGACCAGGTTCGCCACTTCGAGCGCTTCCACGCGCGCCGTGTTGAACACCTTCGACTTGTCCTTCAGGTGGATGTGCTTCGCGCGCTCGGCGATCTGCGCGATGTCCTTCACGCCGTCTGCGAGCAGCTTCGACGTACGGAACACGCCTGCGTGCTTCTGCATCGAGCCGCGGATGTCGTTCGCGACGCTTTGCGCGTACTCGCCCGAGGTCGACTTGTCGAGCTCGGCAAGGCGCGAGAGCGCGAAGTCGGCGGCGTCGGCCGGCAGCGGCTTGTGCTCCTTGAGCTCCTTGACGTGCTTGACGATGTGGTTGCCAGCCGCACGGCCGAACACCACGAGGTCGAGCAGCGAGTTCGTGCCCAGACGGTTCGCGCCGTGCACCGAGACGCACGAGCATTCGCCCACGGCGTAGAAGCCGTTGACGACTTCTTCGTGACCCTTCGGCGTGCCAACGACCTGGCCGTTGATGTTCGTCGGGATGCCGCCCATCTGGTAGTGGATGGTCGGCACGACCGGGATCGGCTCCTTGATACAGTCCACGTTCGCGAACTTGAGCGCGATTTCGCGGATCGACGGCAGACGCTTCATGATCGTCTCTGCGCCGATGTGCGAAAGGTCGAGCAGCACGTGGTCCTTGTGCGGACCCACGCCACGGCCTTCCTTGATTTCCTGGTCCATCGAACGCGAAACGAAGTCGCGCGGCGCCAGGTCCTTCAGGGTCGGCGCGTAACGCTCCATGAAGCGCTCGCCGTTCGAGTTACGCAGAATGCCGCCTTCGCCGCGCACGCCTTCCGTGATCAGCACGCCCGCGCCGGCCACGCCGGTCGGGTGGAACTGCCAGAACTCCATGTCCTGCAGCGCGATGCCCGAACGGGCCGCCATGCCGAGGCCGTCACCGGTGTTGATGAACGCGTTGGTCGATGCCGCGAAGATCCGGCCCGCGCCGCCCGTGGCGAACAGCGTGGTCTTGCCTTCGAGGATGTAGACGTCGCCCGTTTCCATTTCGAGCGCGGTCACGCCGAGCACGTCGCCGTCGGCGTCGCGGATCAGGTCGAGCGCCATCCATTCGACGAAGAACGTGGTCTTCGCCGCGACGTTCTGCTGGTACAGCGTGTGCAGCAGCGCGTGGCCGGTACGGTCAGCAGCAGCACAGGCGCGCTGAACCGGCTTCTCGCCGTAGTTGGCCGTGTGGCCGCCGAACGGGCGCTGGTAGATCGTGCCGTCGGCGTTACGGTCGAACGGCATGCCCATGTGTTCGAGTTCGTACACGGCGTGCGGCGCTTCACGGCACATGAACTCGATCGCGTCCTGGTCGCCGAGCCAGTCGGAGCCCTTGATCGTGTCGTAGAAGTGGTAGTGCCAGTTGTCTTCGCTCATGTTGCCGAGCGAGGCGCCGATGCCGCCCTGCGCCGCCACCGTGTGCGAACGCGTGGGAAACACCTTCGAGAGCACACAAACCGACAGGCCAGCGCGCGCGAGTTGCAGCGAAGCGCGCATCCCCGAGCCGCCAGCACCGACGATGACCACGTCGAACTTGCGACGCGGCAATGAATTCTTGATTGCAGCCATTCTTTTACACTCTCCAGAGAATCTGAGCGGCGTAGCCGAGGCTGCCCAGCAGCCATGCGATCGTGAGGACGTCCAGCGTGATGCGCAGGCCGACCGGCTTGATGTAGTCCATCCAGATGTCACGCACACCGACCCACGCGTGCAGGAACAGCGCGATCAGGGTGACGAACGTCGCGAGCTTCATCCACTGCGCGGCGAAGATCGAGGCCCAGCCGTCATACGAGAAGTCGTGCGCGCCGAAGAACAGGACGAGCAGCACGATCGTGTAGATCGCCATGATCACGGCGGTGGCGCGTTGTGCGATCCAGTCGCGAATGCCGTAGTGAGCGCCGACGACAAGGCGCTTCGGACCGATACCGTTATTAGCCGACATTTTTTAGAACGCTCCGAAGAGTTTTGCCGCAAAGGCGATCGTGAGGACCGTGGAGATGATCACGACGACGAGGGAGGTCGACTTGCCTTTTTCCTTGCTCACGAGGCCATGGTTGAAGTCCATGCACAGGTGACGCACGCCAGCGCAGAAGTGAAACAGGAACGCCCACCCGAGGACCAGCACGATGAGCTTGACGATGATGTTGGAGAGGAAGCCCTTGAAGACCTCGAAGCTAAGCTCCGAAGTGAGGCTCTGGTCCAACAGGAACAAGATGAAAGGCAGGAACAGGAACAACAACACACCGCTGATGCGGTGGCCGATCGACACACGACCGGCCAGAGGCAGGCGGTATGCGAACAATATCTGCCCAAGCCCGATGTTCCGGTATTCCGGCCTCGGTTTTTTTGCGGCTTCTGCCATGCTAGACCCCTACTATGTGTTAACACTAATTCGCAATTTTAGCGCCTTTTCATATCGCGCTGCAGCGAAATCCACGTCGGGTACGGCTGGTGGTGCGCGCAAGCAAAGGCACTCTGGGAAAGGGCTCCGCGCCTTTTGCGCGGTCGCCCGTCAACTCAAATCATTCTGATAGTAGTACCCGGTTGTGACATACCATCCGCGGCGTACCTCGACCGGCCGGTCTCCATAGGTATAGGACACCCGCTCGACCGATAGCAAAGGAAAACCTGCAGGCACCTTGAGAAGATCGGCCACCGTGGGCTCCGCGGCCACGGCGCGGATCTTCTCGGTCGCACGAATCATGCGCGTGCCGAATTCCGCCTCGAACATGGCGTAGAGCGGGCCTTTGTACTCGGCGAGGCGCTCGCTCGTCAGCCCGCGGAACACGCCGCCGGGCAGCCAGATCTCGTCGAGCACGGTGCTTTCGCCGTCGAACTGCAGCAGACGCCGGATCAGCACCACCGGGTCCGAGGGCTTGAGGTCGAGCTGGCGCGCGATCTCGGCCGAAGCGCGCAGGCGCCGGCACTCGAGCAGCTTGCTCACGTGCGGGTGTTCCGCGCCGTCATCGGCGAGTAACCTGAGAAAGCGAAACTGGGCGCGTTCTTCGTTGTGCGTTGCAACAAACGTGCCCTTGCCCTGGCGGCGCACCAGCAGATTGTCGGCAGCCAGCTCGTCGATCGCCTTGCGTACGGTCCCCTGGCTCACCTTGTAACGGGCGGCCAGTTCGACTTCGCTGGGGATGATTTCGCCGGGCTTCCATTCGCCGGACTCGAGGCTCTGTGTGATGAGCCCCTTGATCTGCTGGTATAGCGGACTGAAGGTCGGGGACGGTGGCACCGCGGGCGCAGACGCTTGAGCCCCGCTCTCGGGAGCGGTGGAATTCGCGTTGCTGGCCGGGTTTGCACTCATGGCGCGCATTTCAACATAAAGCCCCCTACGCATCAAGCATTTTGCCTGCAATAGTTATGTCTTATATAAGACATAAGATACTGTTGACTTTGACCCTGACGACTCCTACACTCCCGATCGAGCAAGGGTTTGCGGGCGGCCTGCATGCTAATTTCAGGACATGAAAGCGGCATGACGAAGAGGCGCCGCCGGCTGCATCCACCTCGTGGCGAATGCGCCGCGAGCCGCCTTGCACGATGCTGTTCCCTCACGCAGTAAACGCAGTAGAGGTTTCGATCCGCCCAGCCGGCACGCGTGAGTCGTTGCGCGCCGCGCGTCTGTGGGAGAGCCCGAGCGAGCTGTTGCAGGAGTCGGCACACGCGAAGCGGCCAGCGTCTGGTGTCCCTCGAAGGGCGCCCCGTTCACCTCTTGCCATGTTGCACAGGTTACCGGCACGGCGGTCCGTGCCGGCGGCGCACGCTTCACGGCTTGTCAGTCATGGTTGTTCCAGTGAAGCGCGCACGCCGGCGATCAAGACCGCCTGTTTCACCTACGCTTCGTGTATCGCGCATATAGAATGGCGTTTTACCCTGGCGTCTAACGCATCTTCCTGGAGATTTTCAATGGCTAAGCCCGCAAAGCGCGTTGCCGTCACCGGCGCCGCAGGTCAGATCGCTTACTCCCTGCTGTTCCGCATTGCGAATGGCGACCTGCTCGGCAAGGATCAGCCCGTCATCCTGCAGCTGCTCGACCTGCCGCAAGCGCAAGCCGCCGTCAAGGGCGTCGTGATGGAACTGGACGACTGCGCATTCCCGCTGCTCGCGGGCGTGGTCATCACCGACGACCCGAAGGTCGCGTTCAAGGACGCCGACGTCGCCCTGCTGGTTGGCGCACGTCCGCGCTCGAAGGGCATGGAGCGTAAGGACCTGCTCTCGGCCAACGCCGAAATCTTCACGGTTCAGGGCAAGGCGCTGAACGACGTCGCCAGCCGCGACGTGAAGGTGCTGGTCGTCGGCAACCCGGCCAACACGAACGCCTACATCGCCATGAAGTCGGCTCCGGACCTGCCGAAGAAGAACTTCACCGCCATGCTGCGTCTGGACCACAACCGCGCGCTCTCGCAACTGGCCGCCAAATCGGGCAAGCCGGTCGCTTCGATCGAGAAGCTCGCCGTGTGGGGCAACCACTCGCCGACGATGTACCCCGACTTCCGTGTCGCAACGGCGGAAGGCCAGTCGCTGACCAAGCTGATCAACGACGACGAATGGAACCGCAACACGTTCATCCCGACGGTCGGCAAGCGCGGCGCGGCGATCATCGAAGCGCGCGGCCTCTCGTCGGCAGCTTCGGCCGCCAACGCAGCGATCGACCACGTGCGTGACTGGGTCCTCGGCACGAACGGCAAGTGGGTCACGATGGGTATCCCGTCGGACGGCTCGTACGGCATTCCCGAAGACATCATCTACGGCGTGCCGGTGACCTGCGAAAACGGCGAGTACAAGCGCGTGGAAGGCCTCGAAATCGACGCGTTCTCGCGCGAGAAGATGGACGGCACGCTCAACGAGCTGCTCGAAGAGCGCGAAGGCGTCGCTCACCTGCTCGGCAAGTAAGCCAGCTTGACGAACGGAACGCGCGTTTGACGCCCGTTCCGTTCTGCTTTACGGGCACGCGGACAGCCTCCGCGGCCCGGCCTGAGCGGCCCCGTTCCATGCGGGCCGGCCAGGGTGCCGCCCGATCCGCATGCGCCTTGCCTTGCCCGCCTTGCCGGCAGGGCGCATGCGAATCCGGTATCTCCTACAAAACTCGACTCCCGACGCCGAAGATGCGCGCCATTCTGCCAGCCGAAGTGCTGTTTGACGGCGAAGCGCCGCCCGCCATCCTGCCCGCATGCGACCACTACGCGGGCAGTGAGAAGCTGATGCTCAAATCGCTCGCGCTGCAGCAGCAGCTGGGCCCGGTATTCGACATCACGCTCGATTGCGAAGACGGCGCGCAGGTGGGCCGCGAGGCCGAACACGCCGAACTCGTGGCGTCGTTCATCGGCGGCGAACACGACCGCTTCGGCCGCGTCGGCGTACGCATCCACGATTTCCATCACCCGCACTGGCGCGACGACGTGCGCATGATCCTGCGCGCCGCGAAGCGCGCGCCGGCCTTCATCACCGTGCCGAAGATCCGCGCCGTGGGCGACGCCGCCGAAATGACGGCGTTCATCGAAGCCACGCGCGTCGAGATGGGCATCGACCAGCCCATTCCCGTTCAATTGCTCGTCGAAACGCATGGCGCACTCGCGCGCGTGTTCGACCTCGCCGCGCTGCGCGGGGTTGAGTCGCTTAGCTTCGGGCTGATGGACTTCGTCTCCGCGCACGACGGCGCGATTCCCGACACGGCCATGCGCTCGCCCGGCCAGTTCGACCACCCGCTCGTGCGCCGCGCGAAGCTCGAAATCGCGGCCGCGTGCCACGCGTTCGGCCGCGTGCCCTCGCACAATGTCAGCACGGAAGTGCGCGACATGGACGTGGTGGCGAACGACGCGCGCCGCGCACGCAACGAGTTCGGCTACACGCGCATGTGGAGCATTCACCCGGCGCAGATTCCCGCGATCGTCGCCGCTTTCGCGCCGCGCGACGAAGAAATTGCGCTGGCCGCCGAAATCCTGCTGGCCGCGCAACACGCACAATGGGGTCCGACACGCCACGGCGACACGCTGCACGACCGCGCGAGCTATCGCTATTACTGGTCGGTGCTGCGCCGCGCGCGCGCCACGGGCCGCGCCGTGCCGGCCGAGGCGGCGCCGCTGTTCGCACCAGGCGAGCTCACGCAGGAGTCGGCCTGATGCGCGCCGCGAACGGACGCAGAAAACGTTTTCAGCGTACCGCGCCCGGGCAACCACGCGGATCTCGCACCGCATAGCGCAGCGACGGCAGTCACGGACAGTTACAGGCAGTTACTTGCGAACCAGGCTGCAAACAACACCGGGCCGGAGAAATTGAAGTTCATGGCGATAAATAGGTGAAAATAGCGTCCGCTGCGCGCTTTCGGGGCGCGCGCAGTGCAAACGGCGGTTGCCTGTTCAACCGCGCACTGATCAACCGCTTTTAGATAGATAAAGGTTTGACACTCATGAAGAAACTGCTGATCGCCGCTGTTATCGGCACGCTGTCCTCGACGCTGATGCTGGCTGCCACTGACGCCGCCGCACAAGGCACGTCGACCACGACGGCCAAGAAGCCGGCTCCGAAGCATCGCATCATCAAGCGCAAGGCCAACCCGGCCAAGGAAGCGAAGGTCGATCCGGTCCCGGAAGGCTCGGAGCACTGGAGCTGCGCGGAAGGCGCACAGTTCGACCTGAAGGGCGACATGGCACGTGACCAGATCGTCACCGTTCACTGGGCGAACAAGAACTACAACCTGCCGCGTCAGGTCACGACCACTGGCGCCGACCGCTTCCACGACGCCGCCACCGGCCTCGACCTCGTCGTGATCCCGACGAAGGCGATGCTGTTCTCGGACAAGGACAGCTCGCGTCTGGCCGACGAGTGCAAGACTGTTGCAATGCAGCAAGGCGCAATGGCGCCGACCCAGGCTCAAGCGCTGAACCCGGCCACCCGCGCTCCGGCAGCCGCCAGCGGCGCCGCGGGCCAGTAAGGACCGCAGGATCGCCTCGATGTCCGCCCTGATCTCCAACGTCAGGCCGCAGCCGGACCAGGTACTGGTCGATATCGTCGACTATGTGCTGGGCGGGTTTGCCAAAGACGGAGTTGACAGCGCGCTCGCGCTGACTACGGCCCGGCATTGCCTGATCGATACCCTCGGCTGCGGACTCGAGGCGCTCTCCTACCCAGCCTGCACCAAGTTGCTGGGACCGATCGTGCCGGGCACGATCGTCCCGCACGGTGCGAAGGTGCCGGGCACGTCATTCCAGCTCGATCCGGTTCAGGCCGCGTTCAACATCGGCGCGATGATCCGCTGGCTCGACTTCAACGACACCTGGCTCGCCGCCGAATGGGGCCATCCGTCGGACAACCTGGGCGGCATCCTCGCGACCGCCGACTGGCTCTCGCGCACCGCCGTCGCCCAGGGCAAGTCGCCGCTCACCATGAAGCAAGTGCTCGAAGGGATGGTGAAGGCGCACGAGATCCAGGGCTGCATTGCGCTGGAAAACTCGTTCAACCAGGTCGGTCTCGACCACGTGCTGCTCGTGAAGCTCGCCTCGACCGCCGTGGTCGGACACATGCTCGGGCTCACGCGCGACGAGCTGATCAACGCCGTTTCGCTCGCGCTGGTCGACGGCCAGTCGCTGCGCACCTACCGCCACGCGCCCAATACGGGCTCGCGCAAGTCGTGGGCCGCAGGCGACGCCACCTCGCGCGCCGTGCGCCTCGCGCTCATGGCGAAAACGGGCGAGATGGGCTATCCCTCGGCGCTCACGGCAAAAACGTGGGGCTTCTACGACGTCTCGTTCAAGGGACAGCCGTTCAGGTTCCAGCGCCCCTACGGCACGTATGTGATGGAAAACGTGCTGTTCAAGATTTCTTTCCCCGCCGAATTCCACGCGCAGACCGCCGCCGAAGCCGCGATGACGCTGCACGGCGTGCTCGCTCAACGCGGCAAAACGGCTGGGGACATCAAGCGCATCACCATCCGCACGCATGAAGCGGCCATCCGCATCATCGACAAGAGCGGGCCGCTTGCCAACCCGGCCGATCGCGACCACTGTATTCAGTACATGGTCGCCGTGCCGCTGATCTTCGGCCGCCTCACCGCCTCCGACTACGAAGACGACGTCGCGGGCGACCCGCGCATCGACGCGCTGCGCGCGAAGACGGTATGCGTGGAAGACCCGCAATTTACGCAGGATTATCACGATCCGGACAAGCGCTCGATCGCGAATGCGCTCACCATAGAGCTCAGCGACGGCACGACGCTCGACGAGGTCGTCGTGGAGTACCCGATCGGCCACAAGCGGCGCCGCGAAGAAGGCATTCCGCTGCTGATCGAGAAGTTTCGAATCAACCTCGCGCGCCGCTTCCCCGCGAAGCAGCAGCAGGCGATTCTCGATGTCTCGCTCGACGAGGCGCGGCTTTGCGCCCTGCCCGTCAACGAGTACGTCGACATGTATGTGATCTGAGCAATCAGGCAGGTATCAGTGACAGCAGCAAACGAGCAGTAAGCGTTATTTCCGCGATTAAACGAAGGAAAACACTATGGCCCACAATCTCCACAAAACGCTAAAAGAATTCGACAGCGGTTCCGGCAAAGGCAAGTTCTACTCGCTGCCGCAACTCGGCAAGCAGCTTGGCGTGAAGATCAATCGTCTGCCGGTCTCGATCCGTCTGGTGCTCGAGTCTGTGCTGCGTAACTACGACGGCAAGAAGATCGCGGAAGAGCACATCGAGCAACTCGCGAACTGGAAGCCGAACGCCACGCGCGTCGACGAAATCCCGTTTGTCGTCGCCCGCGTCGTGCTGCAGGACTTCACCGGCGTGCCGCTGCTCGCCGACATCGCCGCCATGCGCGGCGTGGCCAGGCAGGTCGGCCGTGACCCGAAGGTCATCGAGCCGCTCGTGCCGGTGGATCTCGTCGTCGACCACTCGGTGCAGATCGACTACTTCCGCCAGAAGGACGCGCTCGACCTGAACATGAAACTGGAATTCCAGCGCAACAACGAGCGCTACCAGTTCATGAAGTGGGGCATGCAGGCGTTCGACACGTTCAAGGTCGTGCCGCCGGGCATCGGCATCGTCCACCAGGTGAACCTGGAATACCTCGCACGCGGCGTGCACAAGAAGGCCGAAGGCGGCGATACCGTCTACTACCCTGACACGCTCGTCGGCACCGACAGCCACACCACGATGATCAACGGCATCGGCGTGGTGGGCTGGGGCGTGGGCGGCATCGAAGCGGAAGCCGGCATGCTCGGCCAGCCGGTGTACTTCCTCACGCCCGATGTGGTGGGCGTCGAGCTCAAGGGCAAGCTGCGCGAGGGCTGCACGGCCACCGACCTCGTGCTGACCATCACCGAAATGCTGCGCAAGGAGAAGGTCGTCGGCAAGTTCGTCGAGTTCTTCGGCGAAGGCACGGCGTCGATCGGCGTGCCCGACCGCGCGACCATCGGCAACATGGCGCCGGAATACGGCGCAACGATGGGCTTCTTCCCGGTCGACGAAAAGACGATCGACTACTTCAAGGGCACGGGCCGCACGGAAGCCGAAATCGACGCATTCGCGAACTACTTCAAGGCGCAGGACCTCTTCGGCGTGCCGAAGGCCGGCGACATCGACTACACGAAGACGCTCGTCCTCGACCTCGGCACGGTCGCGCCGTCGCTGGCCGGTCCGAAGCGCCCGCAAGACCGCATCGAAATCGGCAACGTGAAGTCGACCTTCACGGACCTGTTCTCGAAGCCGGTCGCGGAAAACGGCTTCAACAAGAAGGCCGCCGACCTCTCCGCCGAATACGCGGCGGGCGACAAGGTCAAGCTGCACAACGGCGACGTGCTGATCGCCGCGATCACGTCGTGCACCAACACCTCGAACCCGAGCGTGCTGCTGGCCGCCGGCCTGCTCGCGAAGAAGGCCGTGGAAGCGGGCCTGACGGTCGCGCCGCACATCAAGACGTCGCTCGCGCCGGGATCGCGCATCGTCACGGAATACCTGACGAAGACGGGCCTGCTGCCCTACCTCTCGAAGCTCGGCTTCGAACTCGCGGCCTACGGCTGCACGACCTGTATCGGCAACGCCGGCGACCTGACGGCCGAACTCAACGAATCGATCGTCAAGAACGACGTCGTCGCGGCCGCGGTGCTCTCGGGCAACCGCAACTTCGAAGCGCGTATCCACCCGAACATCCGTGCGAACTTCCTGGCCTCGCCGCCGCTTGTCGTCGCTTATGCGATCGCGGGCAACATCACGCGCGACCTGATGACGGAGCCGGTGGGCAAGGGCAAGGGCGGCCGTGACATCTACCTCGGCGACATCTGGCCGACGAGCGACGAAGTCAACGCGCTGCTCAAGTTCGCGCTCGATCCGGACGCGTTCCAGAAAAACTACAGCCAGCTCACGAAGAAGGGCGACCTGTGGAGCAAGATCGAAGGCGAAGAAGGTCAGGTCTACGACTGGCCGAAGTCGACCTACATCGCCGAGCCGCCGTTCTTCGGCAGCGATTTTTCGATGACGCCGTCGTCGTCGGTGGCCGAAGTCAAGGGCGCGCGCGCCCTGGGCATCTTCGGTGACTCGGTCACGACCGACCACATCAGCCCGGCCGGCTCGATCAAGGAAGACTCGCCCGCAGGCAAGTGGCTGAAGGAAAACGGCGTGCAGAAGGCCGACTTCAACAGCTACGGCTCGCGCCGCGGCAACCACGACGTGATGATGCGCGGCACCTTCGCGAACGTGCGCATCAAGAACCTGATGATCCCGGCGAAGGCCGACGGCACGCGCGTGGAAGGCGGCCTGACGATCCATCAGCCGAGCGGCGAACAGCTCTCGATCTATGATGCAGCGATGAAGTACATCGACGCCGGCACGCCGACCATGGTGTTCGCAGGCGAAGAATACGGCACGGGTTCGTCGCGTGACTGGGCAGCCAAGGGCACGCAGCTGCTGGGCGTGAAGGCCGTGGTCGCACGCAGCTTCGAGCGCATCCACCGCTCGAACCTCGTCGGCATGGGCGTTCTGCCGCTGCAGTTCAAGGGTTCGGACAGCGTTCAGTCGCTCGGCCTGACCGGCGAAGAAACGTTCGACATCGAAGGCCTGACGGACGACTTCAAGCCGCAACAGGACCTGACGCTCGTAATCCACCACAAGGACGGCAAGGATCAGCGCGTGCAGGTGCTGCTGCGCATCGACACGCCGATCGAAGTCGACTACTACAAGCACGGCGGTATTCTGCCGTTCGTGCTGCGCTCGCTGCTGGCGGCGTAAGTACGCAGTTTTTTGCAGGTGCCGCGCCCGGCAACGGGTGCGGTCACACTTGGAGCCCGACGCAAGTCGGGCTTTTTTTTCGGCTGTGCTTCGGGTCGGGCTATTCGATCAGCTTGTTCAACGTCGCAAACTCGATCAACGCCGCAAGTGACGACACGCCGAGCTTGTCCAGCACGCGGGTCTTATAGGTGCTGACGGTTTTATCGGAAAGCCCGAGCCGAGCCGCGATACCCTTGTTGCTCAAACCGCGCGCGAGATACTGCAGGACTTCGACTTCACGAGGCGACAGCCCGTTGAGCGCCACGTCGCGGCCGCCGCCGCAGCTGCCCGCCGGGAAGCAGTCGTAGCCGAGCAAGACCGCCTTGACCACACCGCACAGTTCCTCCACACCGCGATTCTTGTTGACATAGCCGTTCGCGCCCGCGACGCGCGTGTGATTGGCCATGACCAGCTCGGGCTTCGCAGAGAGCACGAGAATGCGCGCGCCGGGCTGCGTCGCACGAATGCCGCGGATGACGGAAAGGCCATCGAGCTTCGGCAACTCGAGGTCGAGAATCACCAGGTCGGGATGCAATTCCTGTGCGAGACGCAGGCCCGCTTCGCCGTCGCTGCACTCGCCCACCAGTTCGTACTCCGTATTGAGTACGTTGGCGAGCATCTTCAGCACAATCGGATGGTCGTCGATGACGACGACGCGTTTCATTTTTTGTTCCATGGTGGCGTATTTGTTTGACCCTTCAGCGTGAATCTCACAGCCTGACCGACCTGCCGGCGATTTTGTATAGGAAAGATCTGAAAGAACCTGCAAGAAAACGTCGCAGGGTTAACCATTGCGCGCACAGTTTGAATTTAACTAACGCGTGAATTAAAGTAGAACGATGATCACGCGCACCCGCACCGCTGCTGCTGCGCCCCGCCCGCGCGGCCGGCGCCGCGCGGCCGCCGCCGACCTCGACATGCGCGAGCGGCTGCTCGCCAGCGCCACGCAACTGTTCGGCGAACAGGGCATCGCGGCCACCACCATGGCGCAGATCGCCGAGGCCGCAGGCGTGACGTCCGCCATGGTTCACTACTACTTCACGAACCGCGAAAAGCTGCTCGACGCCGTGGTCGAAGAGCGCATTGCGCGCTCGATCGCCTTCGTGTGGGAGAGCGTGGACAGCGCCCGGGGGGACCTCGCGCAAGACCCTCACGCGCTCGTGGAGGAGCTGGTCGCGCGGCTCTTCGATGTCACCGCGCGCATGCCCTGGCTGCCGCCGCTCTGGCTGCGTGAAATCGTCAACGAAGGTGGCCTGCTGCGCGAGCGCATGCTCAAGCGGCTGCCCACCGAGCAATTGCAGCGCTTTGCCGCGCGCGTCAACGAGGCGCAGCGCGACGGCAGCGTCAACGCCGAACTGGAAGCGCCGCTGCTCTTCATCTCGATTCTCGCGCTCGTCATGCTGCCGCTCGCCACGTCGAAGCTCTGGCAAAGCGTGCGCGGCTTTCCGAAGATCGAGCGCGAGGCGCTGCATCGGCATGTGAGTGCGCTGTTGAGCGCGGCCTTGCGGCCCGCGCCGCAGGCCGCACGTGCGCGCCGCGTGACGGGCGCAGCAGCGAGCCGCAAGGAGGACGCGTCATGAAGCGCCCCTTTGCCGTCATATGCGCAGCGGCGCTCGTGCTCGCCGCATGTTCCCGGCATGGACCGGCAGGCTGGCAGGGCTATGCCGAAGGCGAGTACGTCTATCTCGCGTCGTCGCAGCCGGGCACGCTCACGCACCTCGACGTGCAGCGCGGGCAGACTGTCGCCGCCAATGCGCCCGCCTTCGCGCTCGACTCCGTCGAGGAAGCGGCCGCGCGCGACGAGGCGCAGCATCGGCTAACGGCCGCACAGCAGCAGCTCGCCGACCTCCAGACCGGCAAGCGTCCGCCCGAAGTGCGCGTGACCGAGGCGCAGCTCGCGCAGGCCGAGGCGAACGCGCGCAAGGCCGCGCTCCAGCTCACGCGCGACGAAACGCAACTGCGCGCGGGCGGCATTGCACAGGCGCAGCTCGACGACTCGCGCGCGCAGGCCGCCTCCACGGCCGCCCAGGTGCGCGAGCTGCAAAACCAGGTGCGCGTGGCGAATCTGCCGGGACGTAGCGCGCAAATCGCCGCCCAGGCCGCCGATGTCGAGGCCGCGCGCGCCTCGCTCGCGCAGGCGCAATGGCGGCTCGACCAGAAGCGCGTGAGCGTGCCGAGCGGCGGCCTCGTCTACGACACGCTGTTTCGTGTGGGCGAGTGGGTGCAGGCGGGCAACCCCGTCGTGCAGATGTTGCCGCCGCAGAACGTGAAGGTGCGCTTCTTCGTGCCGGAAACGATCGTCGGATCGCTCGCGCCCGGCCGCAAAGTGAACGTGCGCTGCGACGGCTGCGCCGCCCTGGTGCCCGCCACCATCACGTGGATTTCGAACGCCGCCGAATATACGCCGCCCGTCATCTACAGCAACGAGAACCGCGCAAAGCTCGTATTCATGATCGAGGCGCGGCCTTCCGCAGAAGACGCCGTGAAGCTGCATCCGGGCCAGCCGGTCGAGGTGACGCTGCAATGAGCACACCTGATCAACCTTCCGGCGAGTACGCCATCGACGTGCGCAATCTCAACAAGCGTTTCGGCAGCAAGCATGTCGTAAACGACGTGTCGCTGCGGGTGGCGCGCGGTGAGATCTTCGGCTTTCTCGGACCGAACGGTAGCGGCAAAACCACCTCGATCCGGCTCATGTGCGGGCTGCTCACGCCTGACTCCGGTTCGGGCACCTGCCTTGGCTATGACATCCTGCGCGAGAGCGCACAGATCAAGCGTCACGTGGGCTACATGACGCAGCGTTTCTCGTACTGGGAAGACCTGACGATCCGCGAGAACCTCGACTTCGTTGCGCGCATCTACCAGATGCCGAACCGCCGTGAAGCCGTCGACCGTGCGCTCGAATCGCTCGGGCTCGCCAGCCGCGCGAGCCAGCTCACGGGTGCGCTTTCGGGCGGCTGGAAGCAGCGGCTCGCGCTCGCGGCCTGCATGCTCCACGAGCCCGAATTGCTGCTGCTCGACGAACCGACGGCGGGCGTCGATCCCACCGCGCGCCGCGACTTCTGGGAGGAGTTGCACCGGCTCGCCGCACGGGGCATTTCGGTGCTCGTGAGCACGCACTACATGGACGAAGCCGAGCGCTGCCACAAGCTCGCCTATATCGCCTACGGCAAGCTGCTCACGCAGGGCACCGCCGCCGAGGTCATCGCCGAACAGAACCTCGCAACGTGGGCGATTCATGGCGAGCGGCTCAGCGCACTCGCCACACAGCTGCGCGAAGCGCCGGGCATCGACCAGACCGTGGTGTTCGGCTCCGCACTGCATGCGAGCGGACGCGATCACACAGCGCTTGCCAAAGCGGTCGAGCGTGCGGTAGAAGGCCAGCCGCTGCGCGCGGAACGCATCGACACCGGTCTCGAAGATGTCTTCATCTACCTGATGAGCCATGCTCAGGACAATTACGGAGTCACGTCGTGAGCGCGTCGTTCCCGTTTTCCGTGGCGCGCTGGTGGAGCATCGTGCTCAAGGAGTTCCTGCAGCTCAAGCGCGACCGCATCACGTTCGCGATGATCGTTGGGCTGCCGATCATCCAGCTCACGCTGTTCGGCTATGCGATCAACACCGACCCCAAGCATCTGCCCACGGCTATCGTCGTGGGCGAGGACAGCGTGTTCGCGCGCAGCTTCGTCGCGGGCATGCGTAATTCCGCCTATTTCGACGTGATCGAAACGCTGCCCGACGAAGCCTCGGCGCGTCGTGCGCTGGCGCGCGGCACGGTGCAGTTCGTGCTCAGCATTCCCGTCGATTTCTCGCGGCGCCTGCTGCGCGGCGAACGACCCTCGCTGCTCGTCGAAGCCGACGCGAGCGACCCCACCGCCATCACTACCGCACTCGCGGCGCTGCCCGGACTGGTCGCGCCCGTGGCCGCGAAAGACCTCACCGGTCCGCTCGCGCATCTGAACGGCACGCCCGCCGCGTTCGACGTGCAGGTGCACCGGCTCTACAACCCCGAGGGCATCACACAATACAACGTCGTGCCCGGCCTCATGGGCGTGATCCTCACCATGACGATGGTGATGATGACGGGCCTCGCCATCACGCGCGAGCGCGAGCGCGGCACGATGGAGAACCTGCTCGCCACGCCGGTGCTGCCCATCGAAGTGATGACGGGCAAGATCATTCCGTACGTGGCGATCGGGCTGATCCAGGCGACCATCATCGTGCTCGCCGCGCGCTACGTCTTTCACGTGCCGTTCGCAGGTGGCCTCGTTACGCTCTATCTCTCGGCGCTGCTGTTCATCGCCGCGAATCTCACGGTGGGCATCACGCTGTCGTCGCTCGCGCAGAACCAGTTGCAGGCCATGCAGCTGACGATGTTCTATTTCCTGCCAAGCCTGCTGCTCTCGGGCTTCATGTTCCCGTTCGGCGGCATGCCGCGCTGGGCGCAGTGGCTCGGCAATCTGCTGCCGCTCACGTACTTCAACCGGCTCGTGCGCGGCATCCTGCTCAAGGGCAACGGCTGGACCGACCTGTGGCCCGCGGTCTGGCCGCTCGCCGTCTTCACGGTCGCGGTCATGGCGATCGCCGTGCGCTTTTACCGGCGCACGCTCGACTAGCGCGAGGCACACGACCATGACCCGCGACGCCGCCTTTGCCTTCCTGCTTGTGCTCATGCTCGCGGGCTGCACCGTGGGCCCCGATTTCCACCCGCCCGCCGCACCCGATGCCACGGGCTGGACGCGCGAGCCCGTGCCGGCTTCCACCGCCAGCGCCACCGGCCCCGGCGGCGGCGCGCAGACCTTCACGGCTGCGGAACACGCTCCAAACGATTGGTGGACGCAATTTGGCAGCGCGCAGTTGAACGAACTCGTCGATCAGGCCTTGCGCGCGAGCCCCACGCTCGACTCGGCGCGCGCGAAACTCGTGGAAGCGCGCGAAAACTACAACGCGCAGGCAGGCGCGACGAACTATCCCGCCGTCGATCTGAAACTCTCCGGTACGCGCCAGAAGGTCGATCTCGCCGCTTTCGGCATCACGCAAGTGCCGAACCCGCCGCCGTTTACGCTTTACAACGCTTCGGTCAGCGTCTCGTACGTATTCGACCTGTTCGGCGCGAACCGTCGTGCGCTGGAATCCACGCTCGCACAGGTCGATTATCAGGCGTACGAAATGGAAGCCGCGCGACTCTCGGTGGCCGCCAACGTGGTGTCCACTGCCATCCGCCGTGCGTCGCTGCAACGCCAGATCGACCTCACCACACAACTCGCGCAGACGCAGGCGCGCCAGCTCGCGATCATGCAGTCGCGCTACGCGGCCGGCGGTGTGGCGCAGATCGACCTGCGTAGCCAGCGCACGCTGCTCGCGCAGACGCGCGCTTCGCTGCCGCCGCTCGAAACGCAGCGCGCGGCTGCGGAGCATCAGCTCGCCACCCTGCTGGGCGTTGCGCCAGCGCAGTTCGCCGCGCCGCTCGACGCCCTTTCTCTCGATACACTGCATCTGCCCGATACGGTTTCGCTCACGGTGCCTTCCACACTGGCCCGCGAACGTCCCGACATACGCGCCGCCGAGGCGCTGCTGCACCAGGCCGGCGCCAACGTGGGCGTGGCGACGGCGAATCTCTATCCGCAGATCTCGCTGTCGGCGAGTATTGGCTCGGAGCGCACGCGTATCGAGGACGTTGTCACCGGGCTGAACATCTGGAACGTGGGACTCGGCCTCACGCAGCCGCTGTTTCATGGCGGCGAATTGCGCGCGAAGAAACGCGCGTCAGAAGCCGCCTATGAGGCCGCCTTCGCCGACTATCGACAGACGGTCCTGCAGGCGCTGCAGCAGGTCGCCGACTCGCTCCAGGCGCTCCAGAACGATGCGACCGAGCTGCAGGCGCGCGACGACGCCGCTCGCGAGGCGCAGGCCAACGCAGCGATCGCACAAACGCGCTACAACGCGGGCGGCGTGAGCGAGTTTTCGCTGATCGATGCGCAACGCCAGGCACTCCAGACCACGCTCGACCGCTCGCGCGCTCATGCGGACCGCCTAACCGACACCGCGGCGCTCTATCAAGCCCTCGGTGGCGCCCCACTCCCCGGCGCCGCGCCGCCAGGGCAAGGCAACGACACGTCGGCGCCCGCCGCGACCGTCCGGTAACCTGGCCGCCCCACGCGGCAACCATCGACCCGCGGCGGCAACCATCCGTTTCCTTTCGCTTGCGCCGCGCCTGCGCGACAATGACCCTCCCCCTGCTCCATCCGCAAGCGAGAGACACGTATGAACCAGGCATCGCTATCCCCCGCAAGACTGTCCCCCAACGATCTCGTCGCGGCCGACGCGCTCGAGCTTTCGGAATGGATACGCCTGCGCAAGGTGTCCTGCCGCGAAGTGATGACGGCGTTTCTCGACCATACGGAGCGCGTGAATACGCCGGCCAACGCCATCGTCTCGCTGCGCGAGCGCGCCACGCTGCTCGCCGAGGCGGACGTTCGCGACGCCCAGATCGCGCGAGGCGAGTACCCTGGCTGGATGCACGGCATGCCGCAAGCGCCGAAGGATCTCACGGCCACGGCCGGCATCCCGTACACACAAGGCTCGCCGCTGTTCCGCAACGAAGTGCCCGCGGCAGATTCCCTGATGGCCGCGCGCATGCGCGCACAGGGCGCGATTTTCATCGGCAAGACGAACACGCCGGAATTCGGCCTCGGCTCGAACACCTACAACACGGTCTTCGGCGCCACGCTCAACGCTTACGACCCCACGCGCAGCGCGGGCGGCAGCAGCGGCGGCACGGCCGTGGCGCTCGCACTGCGCATGCTGCCCGTGGCGGACGGCAGCGACATGATGGGCTCGCTGCGCAATCCCGCGGGCTGGAACAACGTGTTTGGTTTCCGTCCGTCGCAAGGCCGCGTGCCCTCCGTGCCTGCGCACGAACTGTTCTTCCACCAGCTCGGCTATGCGGGACCGATGGCCCGCACTGTCCCCGACCTCGCGATGCTGCTTGCCACCCAGGCCGGCTACGACGCGCGTGCGCCGCTGTCCATTGCCGAAGATCCCGCGCAGTTCGCGGGTCCGCTCGAGCGCGACTTTGGTTGCGCGCGCATCGGTTGGCTAGGCGATTACGACGGCTATCTGCCCATGGAAGACGGCGTGCTCGCACTCTGCGAAACGGCGCTCAAGGACTTCGAATCCATCGGCTGCAAGGTCGAAGCCGCGCGCCCCGACTTCGCCATGGAGCGCGTGTGGCAAACGTGGCTCACGTTGCGCCATTTCTCGTGCGCGGGCACGCTCGGCGCGCTCTATCGCGACCCGGAAAAGCGCGCGCTGCTCAAGCCGGAAGCCCAATGGGAAGTGGAAGGCGGCCTGAAGCTCTCGGGCGAAGACGTGTGGAACGCCTCGGTCACGCGCAGCCAGTGGTACAACGCGCTGCTCGCACTGTTCGAGCGTTACGACTACCTCGTGCTGCCCAGCGCCCAACTCTTCCCGTTCGACGCGAACGAGCACTGGCCGAAGTCGATCGCGGGCCGCACGATGGATACCTATCACCGCTGGATGGAAGTCGTGATCGGCGGCAGTCTCGCGGGGCTGCCTGTCATCAGCGTGCCGGCGGGCTTCAATGCGCAAGGCCTGCCGATGGGGCTGCAGGTGATCGGCAAGCCGCACGCGGATCTCTCCGTGCTGCAACTCGCCCACGCGTACGATCAGGCCACGCAGTGGGTCAAGCGGCGCGTGCCGGCGCTGCTGCAGGCGTAACGCGCAAAAGCAAAAAGGCAGCGCCGCGGCGCTGCCTTTTTGCATCGACATCTCACACGCTCACGCCTTCACCGCACGCGCCGCATTCCTGCCGCGCAGCCATTCGAGCGCGAGCAGCAGACACGTGGAGAACACGATCAGGATCGTGGCGAGCGCGGCGATCGTCGGGCTGATGTTCTCGCGGATGCCCGTGAACATCTGGCGCGGCAAGGTGGTCTGGTCGGCGCCCGCGAGGAACAGCGTCACGACGACTTCGTCGAACGACGTGGCGAACGCGAACAGCGCCCCCGAGATCACGCCCGGCGCGATCACGGGCAGCGTGATGCGGAAGAACGTCGTGACCGGATTCGCCCCGAGCGAAAGACTCGCACGCACGAGATTATGGTTGAAGCCCTGCAGCGTGGCCGCCACCGTGGTCACGACGAACGGCACGCCCAGCGACGCGTGCGCGAGAATCAGGCCGAGATACGTATTGGCGAGGCCGAGCGGCGCGAAGAACAGATACATGCCCACGCCCACCACCACCACGGGCACGATCATCGGCGAAATGAGGACCGCCATGAGCACCGCCTTGCCGCGAAAATCGGCCTTGGTGATGCCAATGGCCGCGAGCGTGCCGAGTACGGTCGCCACGACCGTGGCGGCGGGGCCAACGATGAAGCTGTTTTTCGCGGCCATGCGCCATTCGTCGGACATCACGAGGTTCTCGTACCAGCGCAGCGACCAGCCCGGAATCGGATACACAAGGAACGTGCTCGACGAAAACGACAGCGGCACGATCGCGAGCACGGGCAGGATCAGATACAGCAGCGTGAGCACGACGAGCGCGCGCAGCGCGAAGTACCACACGCGTTCGACGGCCGACGTATGCGGCGCAAACAGCGGCTTGGCAAATTTCATGATCGCGCCTCCCTCAGCCAAGGCTCAGTTGCGTGCGCGTGAAGCGCCCGTAGACGAAATAGAGCAACGTGGTCGCCACCAGCAGCAGCGCGCCGAGCGCACAGGCCATGCCCCAGTTGATCGACACGTTGGTGAAGTACGCCACGTAGTAGCTGACCATCTGGTCGCCCGGGCCGCCGAGCAGCGCCGGCGTGATGTAGTAGCCGATCGAGAGGATGAACACGAGCAGCACGCCCGCGCCCACGCCGGGGTACGTCTGCGGTACATACACGCGCCAGAAGGCCGCGAACGGATGGCTGCCGAGCGACACGGCCGCGCGCTGGTAAGTGGGCGGAATCGACTTCATCACGCTGTACAGCGGCAGCACCATGAACGGCAGCAGGATATGCGTCATCGAGATATAGACACCCACGCGGTTGAACAGCAGCGCGAGCGGATGCGAGATGAGGCCCGAGCCCATCAGCGCCTTGTTGACGAGGCCCTCGCCCTGCAAGATCACGATCCACGCCGCCACGCGCACGAGAATCGACGTCCAGAACGGAATCAGCACGAGGATCATCACGAGATTCGCGCGGCGCTCGGAGAGCGTCGAGATCCAGTAAGCGAGCGGGTAGCCGAGCAGCAGCGCGAACACCGTCACGAACACGCTGATGACGAAGGTGCGCGCGAACACGTCGAGATAGATCTGCTGCTCGGGATCGGCGGCCACGATGCGGCCGAACGCATCCTGACGATGATCGAGCGAGGCGAGCAGATAGAACGGCGAGATGCGCGAGCTGTTCTTCGCAATGGCTTGCCAGTAGGTCACGTCGCCCCAGCGGTCGTCGAGCTCGACGATCCTGGCGCGCGTTTGCGCGGGCGTCAGCGTAAGCGGTTTGCCGTCGTCGTCGGCGAGCGGCATGGCGCGCGCCGTCTTCGCGACCAGCGAGCGGAAGCCCGCGATTTCCACGTTCAGGCGGCGCGCCAGCGCGCCCATCGCATCACCTTCCTTTACGACGGTGAGGTCCTGCGCAAGCGCAGCGTAAGCCGCGTCGGGCGGCGCGCTCTTGCGGTCCCAACCGCGCAGCGCCGTGATGGTATGCGGCAGCGCTGTCGCCACTTCGGGGTTCTGCACCGCGCGCGTGAGCAGCGCCGCGATCGGCACCACGAAAATCAGCAGCAGAAAGATCGCCAGCGGCGCGATCAGCATGAGCGCCATCGTGCGCTTCTTCGCTTGCGCCACGCGCAGCTCGCGCTTCAGCCGCGCGGTCTCCTCGCGTGCCGCTCCGGCAACGTTGGTCACGGTCGTCATCGTAGTCACACCTGGTCTCCCCCTGCCATGCTACAAAACGCTCCGGCGCTCGCACGCCGGAGCGTCTAACCCACCCTTACTTCGCGGCCCACGAGGAGAAACGCTGCTCCAGCTCGTCGCCGTGGTCGGTCCAGAACGTGAGGTTCTCCTGGATGGCGTCCTTGCCGTTGGCCGGCGAATTCGGCAGGTTGGCGAGCGTCTTCGCATCGAGCGCCTTGATCGCGTTCGCGTTCACCGGGCCATACGCGATGTGCTGCGCATACTCCTGCTGCGGTTTCGGCGAAAGCGTGTAGGCGATGTACTGCTCGGCCAGCGCCTTGTTCGGCGCGCCCTTCGGGATCGCCCAGTAGTCGAGGTCGTAGATGCTGCCGGTCCACACCACCTTGAGGTTCTTGCCTTCGCGCTGCGCGGCGTCGATACGGCCGTTGTACGCCGTGGACATCACCACGTCGCCCGCGACCAGGAACTGCGGCGGCTGCGCGCCGGCTTCCCACCACTGGATGTTCGGCTTCAGTTCATCGAGCTTCTTGAAAGCGCGGTCCTGACCGGCCTTCGTCGAGAGCACCTTGTAGACGTCCTGCGGCGCCACGCCGTCGGCCATCAGGGCGAATTCCATGTTGTACCGTGCGCCCTTGCGCATACCGCGCTTGCCCGGGAATTTCTTCACGTCCCAGAAGTCGGCCCAGTTCGTGGGCGCGGTCTTGAGCTTGTCGGCGTTATAGGCGAGCGCCGTGGACCACACGAAGAAGCCGGCGCCGCAGGGCTGCTGCGCCGCCTTCATGAAGTCGCCCTTGTTGCCGAGCTTGGCCCAGTCGAGCTTTTCGTAGAGGCCTTCATCGCAGCCCCGCGCGATGTCGCCGGTCTCGACTTCCACCACGTCCCAGTCCACGTGCTTCGCATCGACCATGGCCTTCACCTTGGCCTGCTCGCCGTTGTACTCGACAGCGGTGATCTTGTTGCCCGTCTGCGACTGGAACGGCTCGTTGAACGCCGCCTTCTGCGCATTGCCATTGGCGCCGCCAAAGTTCACGACGGTCAGCTCCGCGGCATTCGCCACGCCGAACGAGAGTGCGAGCGCGGCCGCGACCGCTGCAACGCGCATGTTGCCGATCTGCTTCATGGTTGAGTCCCTTCTCCTTGGTGGTTTGTCTTGCCGGGCCCTTCGATGCGAGAAACGTGGCCCGATCGTCGAGACGCCTGCTTCGCGAGGCAACGGCGCGCGAGATTGCGCGCCGCGCCCGCACGCCTCAAGCGAACACGCGCAAATGCTCAGGCGCGAATTCGAGTGCGACCGGCTGGCCGGGCGCGAAGCCGTCGAGCGCCTCGGTGCCGAGCGGCACCTTCACGAAGCACTCGTCCTGCTGAGGCAGGCCACAGCGCATGCGCACGTGGTCGCCGAAATAGATCAGGCCGCGCGCTTCGCCCGCCAGCGCGTTCGCACCGTTGCCCTTCGAACCGTTCGCGAGCTTCATGCGCTCGGGGCGAATGCAGGCGATGGCTGAGGCGCCCGCCTGCGCACCCGCCACATTGCGGCCCTTGAGGCGCGTGCCGTCGGCGAGATGCATTTCGCAGTACTCGCCATCCACGGCGGCAATGGTGCCGCGCAGCCGGTTGCTGTCGCCGATGAAGTTCGCGACGAACTCGTTGCACGGCGACTCGTAGAGCCGGTCCACGCTGTCGAGCTGCTGCACGATGCCCTTGTCGAACACGGCGACGCGGTCCGACATCGTGAGCGCCTCGCCCTGATCGTGCGTGACATAGACGAACGTGACGCCGAGCTTTTCGTGCAGCGACTTCAGTTCGTACTGCATATGTTCGCGCAACTGCTTGTCGAGCGCGCCGAGCGGCTCGTCCATGAGCACGAGCTTGGGCTGGAACACGAGCGCGCGGGCGAGCGCGATGCGCTGCTGCTGGCCGCCCGAGAGCTGCGCGGGATAGCGCTTCGCGAAGCCTTCCATGCGCACCATCTTGAGCGCGTCGTTCACGCGCTGGGCGCGCTCGGCAATGGGCACCTTGCGCACGCCCAGCGGGTAAGCGACATTCTGCTCGACCGTGAGATGCG
Source organism: Paraburkholderia sp. EG286B (assembly GCF_040965655.1). Taxonomy (NCBI): domain Bacteria; kingdom Pseudomonadati; phylum Pseudomonadota; class Betaproteobacteria; order Burkholderiales; family Burkholderiaceae; genus Paraburkholderia; species Paraburkholderia sp. EG286B. The sequence goes on from NZ_JBFRCF010000001.1 coordinate 637,871, forward strand.
GAAACAGCGCGTAGTTCTGGAACACCATGCCGATGTCGCGTTTGTGCGGCGGCACGTTGTTGAGCAGCTTGCCTTCGAGGCGGATTTCGCCGCCGGTGGGAAACTCGAAGCCGGCGAGCATCATCAGGCAGGTGGTCTTGCCCGAGCCGGACGGCCCGAGCAGCGTCAGAAACTCACCTTGATAGATGTCAAGGTCAAGTTGTTTGACGACCAGCGTTTCGCCGTCGTAGGTCTTGCGTACGCCGCGAAAGCTGACGATCACATCCGAGGTCTTCATTCGCCCTGTCTCCTTTGCGTGCTCTTTTCCCGGTCCGCCCGCCCCATCTGACGCGATTAAATAAATCCTGTCGTGGGCATTAACCGGAACTGACGTGCGAATTACTATAGATGGTCCCGGCTCTATTCAATGGAGCCATTTCATTATTCCTGATGGAACCACTTGGCCATGGTCATCCTGTCCGAATGGCTCGCGGCGCAACTCGACAAGGAGAGCGCCGAACCCGCCTATCGTCAGCTATTACAGCTCATGCAGCAGGCCATCCTGACGGGGCGGCTCGCGCCCGGCACCAAGCTGCCCAGTTCGCGCATCCTCGCGGTCGACCTCGGCGTGGCCCGCAACACCGTGCTGCACGTCTACGACCAGTTGAGCGCGGAAGGCTACGTGATTTCGACCACGGGCAGCGGCACGTATGTCGCCGACACACGCCCCGACTCGGCCGCCGTCAGTACGCCCACGAGCAATCCCTCGCCGGCGGGCGACTCCGCAGACGAGGACGAGGACGATGCGAGCGGCGCCTCCCCGCGCGGCGACATGTCGATGCGCGGCCAACGGCTCATCGACGAGGCGGGCGTCTCCGCCAGGCAGTGGGGCGCCTTCATGCCGGGCGTGCCCGACGTGGCCGAGTTTCCGGCGCGCACGTGGAGCCGCCTGCAGGCCCGGCTGTGGAAGTCGGCGAATCATGGTTTGCTTACCTACGCGCCCGGCGGCGGCTACCGTCCGCTGCGGCGCGCGCTTTCAGACTACCTGCGCGTGGCGCGCTCGGTGCGCTGCACGCCGGACCAGATCATCATCACTACGGGTATTCACCAATCCATCGATCTCGCCGTGAGGCTGCTCGCCGATCACGGCGACACGGCGTGGGTCGAAGAACCCTGCTACTGGGGCGCGCGCAGTGTGTTGCAGTCCTCGGGATTGAAGCTCGCACCCATTCCTGTCGACGACGAAGGACTCAATCCGCGCGAGCAGGACCTGCGCGACCCGCCGCGCATCGCGCTCGTCACGCCGTCGCATCAATACCCGCTCGGCATGGTGATGAGCCTCGCGCGCCGCCGCACGCTGCTCGAATACGCGCGCCAGCACAAGGTGTGGATCATCGAGGACGACTACGACAGCGAGTTCCGCTACGGCAGCCGGCCGCTCGCCTCGCTCCAGGGTCTCGACGAATCGGACCGCGTAATCTACGTGGGCAGCCTCGGCAAGCTGCTGTTTCCGGGCCTGCGCATCGGCTACATGGTCGTGCCCGAGCGGCTCGCCGCCACGTTCCGCACGGGCGTGGCGGAGCTGTATCGCGAAGGCCAGCTCATGCAGCAGGCCGTGCTCGCCGAATTCATCATGGATGGCTATCTCACTTCGCACGTGCGCCGCATGCGCACGCTCTACGGCGAGCGGCGCCAGCTGCTGATCGACGCAGTGACGCGCCACTTCGGCGATGCGCTGCCGGTCATGGGCGACGAAGCGGGCCTGCACTTCGTGCTCGGTCTGCCCGACCATGCCGACGATCGCGCCGTCGCTACGGCCGCCTACGACGCGGGCGTGATCGTGCGCCCGCTTGCGGCCTACTACAGCGTACGCCAGGACCGCAAAGGATTGCTAACGGGTTACGCGTGCGTACCGCATGAGGAAATCGCGCCGGCCTTTGCGACGCTCGCGCAGGTCATCGAGGAACACGCATTTGCGAGCCCGAAAAAGCTGCGGCGCGCCGGTTAGACCGAAACGCGCCGCTGCATCGAGTCACGCCTTTGCATAGAAGCGCGCCGCTTATTTCAGCCCGAAATCCACCCGCGTCGTCGCGCCCTTGTCGTCGATGCCCTTGGCGTCGAGCTTCGGCGCCACGATGAACACGCGGCTCGGATCGACCTTGCCTTCGAAGTACTGCTGCACCGCCTGCGCGCGGTCCTGAGCGAGGTTGCGCAAGGTGGCGTCGTCAACGGGTGCGTGGTCGGCCAGCGCCTGCTTCATGTCGTCCACGGGCAGCGTCTTCGTGAAGCCGATCATGTTGTGCGGCTTCTTGAAGTCCGCATCCTTGTAGACCTTGGTGAGGTACTTCTCGTACTCCTTGTCGTCCACCTTGACCTGCGAGGTATCGACGCTCACGCCGTTGCCCACCGTGTCCTTCACCTTCTGAAGCCGCACGAGGCGATCCACGTACTGCTCGCGCAGCGCAGGCGTGTCCACGGCCGGATCGACCCGGCCGATCAGATCGATCTTGATCGAAGGCTTGTCGTCGAGCGCCTTCACGATCGTGTCGAGCTTCTTCTGGTCGGCCTCGGTCAGCGTTGCCGTGCCGGCCGCGAATTCGACATAGCCGAGGTCTTCGCCGCCGCCCCCGAATGCGTTGGCGAGCAGCGTGAACGGCGCGGTCACCGCCTTCGCGATGAGGTTGAGCACCGCCTTCCAGATCAGGCCGCCCAGACTGAACTCGGGGTTCGAGAGCGAGCCCGACACCGGAATGTTCACGTCGATCTCGCCCTTGCGGTTCTTGAGCAGCGAGATCGCGAGCCGCACCGGCAGCCTGGTGGCCGTATCGTTGTCGATGTGATCGCCGAACGTGAGCTGGTCGATGAAGATATGGTTGTTCGCCGTGAGTTCGTCGTTCGCGAGCTGGTAATGCAGATCGACGTTGAGCTTGCCCTTCGTGATCGGATAGCCCGCGTACTTCGCCGAATACGGCGTGAGGTTCGTGAGCTCGATATCGTGCGCGCTCGCTGTGAGGTCGAGCGACGGCTTCTCGATGAGCGGGTTCACCGTGCCCTTGATCGAGAGTGGACCGTTCGCCGCGAGCTTCGCGGAGACATCCACGGGCGCGGGCGTGGTCGACTGCGTGCCGAACGCGCCCACCGTGCCGTGGATCTGCACGAGATCGGCGCTGTAGTTCGGCTTGATGAAGTTGTCGGTGTAGTTCACGCGGCCGTCCTGCAGCACGAGCTCGCCGAAGTGCAGGCGCACCGGGTTCTTCGGCGGCTGCGCGGCCACGACGGTTGCCGGCGCGGAAGCCGGCGCCGGTGCGGAAGCTGTCTGCACCGGCGCGCTCGCCGCCTGCGGCGTGAGCGGCACCGGTTCGCGCGCGCCTGGCTTGCCGCTCGCGTCCTGCGTGAGCGACTGCGCCGCGCCGGTTTGATGCGCAACCACGTCCTTGAGATTGAGCTTGCCTTGCGCGTCGAGCAGCACGCGGCCATAGAAGCCGGCGAAGGTCACGCGGCTCGCGTCCACGTCGGTGCCGCGCGCGTCGTCGTAGTTCGCCTTCAGGTTCGTGAGCGCGAGCGAGCGCCAGCCCGCGAACGGGCCCGACGTGGCCTTGTCGAGCATGCGCACGTCCACGAGCGCCGCGTCGCCGCGATAGTTCGCCTTGAGCGCCTTGCCCTGCTCCACCGAAAGCTGCCCGTTCATGTTGAGCAGCGCGCTCGCGACCACCGCGTTGAGCTGATTGCCAAAGTAAGGTTCGAAGGCGGCGGCGTCGAGCCGGTTCGCGTCGATCTTCAGCTGCGCCGTGAGCGGCGTCGGGTTGATCTTGCCACTCAGCGCGAGTGTGCCCTTGCGGTTGACGGTCGCCTTCAGGTCGATCGGCAGCGGGTGCCGCAGGTCGTCGCTGATCTGCTGGATCTTCAGGTCGAGCGGCGTGATGGCGAGCTTCACCGGGCGCGGCGTCGAGCTGTCCGTGACGTTGATCGTGCCGTTGTTCAGCGTGAAAGTGTCGATCGTGTAGCGCCAGGCCGGCCCCTCCTGCACCGACTTCTGCGCCGCGCGAATCGCCGTGCGCTCGGGCACCGCCTGTTGCGTGGAGGCGAGTTGCGCCAGGTCGATCTTGCCGTCCTTCTGGCGCTCGGCGTTCACGACGAGGCCGGTCACGTCCACCGAAGCGATCTGCGCCTTGCGCGCGTTGAGGTCGATGCCGGTCACCTGCACGGTGCCCCGGTCGACCGCGATGGCAGGCGCCTTCGCGCCGCGCGCCGCGAGCTTCAGCGATTCGAGGCCCAGCGTGCTCTGGCCGACCTGCATGACGGCAGGCTGCTGCGCCCAGTCAGCCTTGAGCGTGGACGTGAGACTGAGCCTGCCGTCCAGAATCTGCGCGCTGCTCAGGTTGTCGATATACGGCTGCGCCCGCGGCAAACTCAAGCGCTCGAGCGCGATGTTGGCTTCGGCGTTCTTGCCCGCCAGGCTCACCGTGCCCGACGCCTTGATCGTGCCGCCGTCGTTCGCGTTGGTCGCAAACGTGAACGGCGCGCCCGCCTTGGCGGTCGTCGAGAAGTTGGTCAGCGTGGTGGAAAGCTGCGTGAGTTCGACGTTCACCGGCCGCGCGGGCAGATCGTCAGCAATGTGCACGGTGCCGTTCGTGAGCGCGAGCTGGCGGATCGAGACATCGAGCGGCGCGGGCTTCGCTTGCTCGGGCGCCGCCTGCGCGCTCTGGGCAGCCGAGGCGCCCGAGGCCGGCGCGGCGCTCGCCGCCTTGCCCGCGGCCTCGTTTGCGGCCGGCGCGTTGTGTGCGGCCGGCGCGCCCATCAGCTTCTCGACGCTCAGCACGCCTTGCTTGTCGCGCGCGACCCACGCGGTGGGCGCGTCGAGATGAATGTCGTCGAAACGATAGACGTTGCTGAACGGTTCGAGCGAGGCCGCCGCCACGTGCAGGCTGCGCGCGCCGAAGAACGGCGCGTTGGCGTTGTCGGTCGAGTCGAAGTCGTTCAGGTCGGTCGTGCCCGTCACGCGCAGCGTGGGCTTCTCGCCCGACATCACGAAATCGAGCTTGAGGTTGGTCGAGAGCTTGCCGCTCTTCACCGTGACGGGCAGCTTGGTGGGCGCGTAGGTGAGCAGCTTCGGCAGGTCGAGGTCGGTCAGGCGCAGCTCCACCTCCGACTCGCGCGTCGCGGAAAAGGGCTTGGTCCTGCCGTCGATGGCGAGCGTGCTCGCCCCGTCGATGCGCGCACGCAGCATCGGCTGAACGAAGATATCGGTCTTGGAAGGCAGCGTGGCGATGAACGGAATGCCGAGCGACCAGCGGTCGATCACGTGCTTTTCGTTGAGCAGGCGATCGTCGAAGGTGATCTGGCCGTTCTCGATGCGGATGTTTGAAACCGAAAATGGCGTGGGCTTGCTGCTGGGTTTCGAGGGCGTCGAGAACTTCTCGATGAGGTCCGAGAAGTTGAAATGCTGCGCGTCGAGCCGCACGATCGTGGCGCGCGGCGAGTCGAGCCGCAGTTCGTCGACGATGGGCGCCGCGCGAAAGATCGACGACCACGACGCCTGCACGACGGCGCGCGAGACATCGAAGAAGTCGCCATTGCCGCCGCGCTCGCCGATATGCACGCGGTCCGCTTCGAGACGCAGCGTGTACGGATTGAGCGCGATGCGGCCGATCGTGACGGGCCGGTCGAGCTGCTTGCTCAACTGCTGCTCGGCAATGTGGCGAATGATCGGCGGCGCGGCAAAGAAGCCGACCAGACCGAACACAATCAGAAAGATGAGGACGCCCGTGAGGATGTGCCGGGTGCGGGGCGCACGCGCGACCGCGCGCACCGATTGCAAGGAAGAGTTGAGCGACGCTTTGTTCAGGCTTGCCATGCTTGCTTGCGGATGAGGCGGCAACAGGCCCGCCGCGGGATGTGGGTCTGATGTCGGAAATCCGGGGATGCCGACAGCCGGAAGTATAGGTCCGATAGAAGATCGGACGGCGGGAAAACGCCGCCCGCGGCGCAGGTATTGCGCAACAAGAAGTAACAGCGCAAAGACGATGGCCCGGCGAATGCGTGGAGTCCGTCGCGCGTGTTGCGCGATGCATGAAAACGCGGGTGGAGAAGCCGGGCGTGGCGCGCTCGAGCGGGCTTATGCGGCGCAAAAAAAGCGTTGACGGGACAGCGCCCCGCCAACGCTTCGTTCAGCCCGGTTCAGCCATTACTGCCGCTCGACGGCGGGCGGCTGCCAGCTGCCATCGGTCGCCTGCGGCTTGGCGGCGTAGAGACGCATCACGAGGCGGAAGTCGCCATGCGGCGCCGGCACCCAGTTCGCGCCGCCGCGCGGCCGCTCGGCGCCCACCTGCACGTCGAGCGAGCCGTCGCGATTGCGCCGTGCGCCGCTGCGGTCGCCGAACGCGACGCGCACGGGCGCGTCGGCATCGAGCGCGCCGTCGGTCGTATAGGCCGTGATCGACCAGAAGCCGCGCACCGGCGGCAACTGCTTCGCCGTGAAGTGGATCGTGTAGCGGTTCGCGCCGTTGAGCGCATGACCGTCGCTGTCCTGGCTCACGCGGGCGCGCACTTCGTCGCGGGTCGTCGGCAGACCCGGCGACGTGTACGCCGCGTAGGCGCGCAGCGAGTAGTCGGGGCCGTAGTTGCCCGCGTCGTCGCCCACCCAGAGCCAGCCGTTGCCCGCCAGCAGGTTGGGCGGCGGCGTCGCGGCGCGCGTGCGGCCATCGGCGAGACCGGCCTTGACGACCGCGGCGTCCTTCGCGCCCGCGGGCAGCTGCGCCGGGTCGCCCGGGTGTACGCCGATGTCGCCGAGAATCTTGAGCGCGTGCGCGTCGTCCGCCGTGGGCGGGTTGTCTTCCAGCGCCAGGGCGAGCCGGTCGAAGAAACCGTGCGCGTCGAGCGCCGCGACCTGGGCGGACGGCGTGCCCGGCGCCGCCGGATCGCCGCTCTGCGTGGCGCCGCTCGGCTCGTTGCCGCGGCCGCCGCGTGCGCCGGCCTTGCCGCGCGCGCTACGCTCGTCCCAGCCGGACAGCGCCGTGACCTGCAGGCCGTGCTGCAGCCGCCGTACGGCCGCGAGGTCGGCGCCGCCGCGCGTCTGGATGCGCGCGAGGAACCACACGTAGCGCGTCGACACGTCGACGCGCTTCACGCGCGCGGGCAGCGTGCCCTTCCAGCCGGCCGGAACAAATGCAATCGTTTGCGCTTTCAGACCGCTGACACGTTCGCCGGTCTGCGCCGCGGCCGTCGACCAGACGACGTTCGTCCACATGTCGAGCGCGCGTGCGTCCATGTAGCGGCCATGCGTGTCGGGCAGCGTGACGAGCACCGGCTCGCTCGAAACGTCGAGCCAGCCGCTGGAAGTCAGCGTGTCGAGATTGGGTTCGGGCGGGCTCGAAGCCCCGACTGGCGGCAACGACTGCGCGTGGCGCAGCGTGTTCGGCGCGGCCTGGCCGGGTCCGCTGCCGGTGGCGGCTTCGCGCGCCACGTCCATCAGCACGAGCGGATAGCCGAACACATAGGAGTCGGAGACTTCGTCCTTCATCCAGCCGTTGCTCTTCGGCGCAACGTCGCCCGGCGCCGAGGCGCATCCGGCAATCAGGGCAAGGCAGGCAAGCGCAGAGCAGCTACGGTACGTAGAGAATGCTCGATGTATTGTTGTCATTTGTTGGTTGTATTCGGTGCGGGCGGTCCATGAAGTGACGTCGACCGGCTGGCCACTCCGCGCGCGGGCCCCCCCAGGGCCGTAGTCTGCGCGCGGCAAGGCGCCAATGCCGCCGGTTGGTATCGTATCGCTCGCGCATGGGCCTGAAAAGACTGTGGCGTGGAATATTGCCTTACAGGCGGAGAGCTTGCGCTCAGGACTTCCCTCTGAAACGAAAGAGGCGTAGTGTCGCGCCCCTTGACCTTCCCATGATGGGAACGTAGATACTGCGTAACATCGATGACAGCCAGTGCTCGCACCCCATCATGAATGAACCCCTCGTTGCAGAACGCACCGATACCGCCGTGGCCGAACTCGAAGTCCACGGCATGACGTGCGCCTCGTGCGCCATGCGCGTCGAGAAAGCGCTTGCAAAGGTGCCGGGTGTCACGCGCGCCTCGGTCAACCTCGCCACGGAAAAGGCCACCGTCGAGGCCAGCGGCGGCGTCGCGCCCGCCGCGCTCGTCGCCGCGGTCGAAAAGGCCGGCTATGAAGCCGTGCCTGTCGCCACGGAAGCCATCACGCTCGCCATCGGCGGGATGACTTGCGCGTCGTGCGCGAACCGCGTCGAGAAGGCGCTCGCGCGCGTGCCCGGCGTGGCCGGCGTCAGCGTGAACCTCGCCACCGAGCAGGCCACCGTGAACACGCGCTCGCCGCTCACGGGCGAATTGCAGGACCTGCTCGTCGCCGCCGTCAAGAAAGCCGGCTACGAAGCCACGCCGCTCGCCGCCGACGAAGACGCCGCCACCCCGGCGAAAAGCGCTGCCGCCGGCGACGAGGCGCGCCGCGAATGGCGCGCCGTGTTGATTTCGGCCGTGCTCACGGCCCCGCTCATGCTGCCGATGTTCGGCCACTGGCTCGGCCTCGACTGGATGCTGCCCGCCGCGGCACAGCTGGCGCTCGCGAGCGTCGTGCAGTTCGTGTTCGGCGCGCGCTTCTACCGCGCCGCGTGGAAGGCCGTGCGCGCCGGCGCCGGCAACATGGATCTGCTGGTCGCGCTCGGCACTTCGGCCGCGTACGGCGTGAGCGTCTATGCGATGCTCGCGCACCCCGGCGACATGGCGCACCTGTATTTCGAGGCTTCGGCCGTGGTCATCACGCTGGTGCGCTTCGGCAAGTGGCTCGAAGCGCGCGCGAAGCGCCAGACCACCGACGCGATCCGCGCCCTCAACGCGCTGCGGCCCGATCGCGCGCGCATCCGCATCGATGGCGCAAATGGCGCCGACGCAGAGGAGCGTGAAGTCCCGCTGGCCCAGGTTCGCGTCGGCACCGTGGTGGTCGTGCGCCCCGGCGAGCGCCTGCCCGTGGACGGCGTCGTGCTCGAAGGGCGCAGCCACATCGACGAATCGCTCATCACGGGCGAAAGCCTGCCGGTGCCGAAAGCGCCCGACGATCCCGTCACGGCCGGCTCGATCAACGGCGAAGGCGCGATCGCCGTGCGCACCACGGCTATCGGCGCGGAAACCACGCTCGCGCGCATCATTCGTCTCGTCGAAAGCGCGCAGGCCGAAAAAGCGCCGATCCAGCGTCTCGTCGACCGCGTGAGCGCCGTGTTCGTCCCCGCGATTCTCGTGATCGCCGCCATCACGCTGGGCGGCTGGCTGTTCGCGGGCGCGAGCGCCGAAACGGCGATCCTCAACGCCGTGGCCGTGCTCGTGATCGCCTGCCCGTGCGCGCTCGGCCTCGCCACGCCTGCCGCGATCATGGCCGGGACCGGCGTGGCCGCGCGCCACGGCGTACTCATCAAGGACGCCGAAGCATTGGAGACTGCCCACAACGTGAGCGTGGTCGCCTTCGACAAGACCGGCACGCTCACGCTCGGCCAGCCCTCGCTCACCGCGTTCGAAGCGGCCGAAGGACTCGAGCGCGGCGAGGCGCTCGCGCTCGCCGCCGCCGTGCAGCGGCACAGCGATCATCCGCTCGCGAAGGCCGTGGTGCAAGCGTATGAAGCCCAGACCAAAGCCCAGGCGCCGGGCGCCCTGGCCGTCGCCGTTCATGCGCGTGCGGTGCCCGGGCGCGGCGTGGAGGCCGAAGTGGACGGCCGGCGCCTCGCCATCGGCAGCGGCCGCTGGCTCGACGAACTGGCGCTCGCCGTGCCGCCCGCGCTCGCGGCCCGCGCGCGTCCGCTCGAAGAGGCGGGCAATACGGTGTCGTGGCTCTTCGAACCGCACGGCGGCGTGCTCGCCCTGCTCGCTTTCGGCGACACCGTGAAGCCCACGGCGCGCGAAGCCATTGCGAGCCTCGAGGCGATGGGCATCCGCAGCGTGCTCGTGACCGGCGACAACGCGGGCAGCGCGGCGGCCGTGGCTGCGCAGCTCGGCATCGGCGAAGTCCACGCGCAGGTGCTGCCCGACGACAAGGCGCGCACGATCCGCGACCTCAAGATCACGAGCGGCGGCATCGTCGCGATGGCCGGCGACGGCATCAACGACGCGCCGGCGCTCGCCGCCGCCGACATCGGCATCGCCATGGCCACGGGCACCGACGTCGCCATGCACGCGGCAGGCATCACGCTCATGCGCGGCGACCCCGCGCTCGTTGCCGCCGCAATCGATATTTCGCGGCGCACGTGGCGCAAGATCCAGCAGAACCTGTTCTGGGCGTTCTTCTACAACCTGATCGGGATTCCGCTCGCCGCCTTCGGCCTGCTCAACCCCATGCTCGCGGGCGCGGCCATGGCGTTTTCCAGCGTGAGCGTCGTGACCAACGCGCTCTTGCTCAAAACGTGGCGGGGCCGCCGCTAACGGCTGCGCAGAGGATTGCACAGCGCGATCGACGTATCGCGAGAAACATAACGAAAGGGCGCTTGATGCGCCCTTTCTTTGTGGCGATGTTATTTTGGGTTCCGAAATATCCCACAATCTGCACACCGAAATGGCGTAATCCATCGGTAATCTTTACGCGATTGTAAGGTTTTTCGGTTCTAGCCCTAAAGGATCGCGCGCGCGCGCCGTAATGCGTCATGCCAGCGCCTCGAAGGCGCAGGTTCCTTCTTTACAAGCTCTTTCCGGAACCGAATCCATGCTTTCACGCTTATCAAGCCGCGCGAGTGTCGGCGTGCGCCTCGCCTTGCTATCGTGCGTGCTCGTCGCAGCCATATTTGCCGCCTTCACGTGGGCGATCACGCATTCGGCGGCAACGCAGGTCGGCGAACAGGTGCGCTCGCGCATTGCCGAAAAGGATCAGGCGGTCGCCTCGTCGATCTCGCTCATCAACGGCGCGCTCGAAGCCGAAGTCGACCGCGCCATGCAGCTCTTCGAGAGCTTCCTGCCCGGCGCCTTCACGCTCGACCCCACGCAGACAGTCGACATTGGCGGCAAGGCCACGCCGGTCTTCAAGTCCGGCGACCACGTGCTGAACCTGGACTTCACAATCCCCGACCAGTTCCTCGCACGCAGCGGTGAAATCGCTACCGTTTTCGCGCGCAGCGGCGACGACTTCGTGCGCGTGACCACCTCGCTCAAAAAGCAGGACGGCTCGCGCGCGATCGGCACGCTGCTCGACCGCAAGGGCCCCGCGTATGGCCCGGTGATGGCCAACCGCACCTATACCGGCCTCGCCCAGTTGTTCGGCAAGCAGTACATCACGCAGTACAAGCCGATTCTCGACGCGAGCGGCCACGTGATCGGCGCGCTGTTCGTCGGCGTGGACGTGGGCGCGCAGATCGATGCGCTCAAGAGCGAAATCGCCAAGCTCAAGATCGGCGAGAGCGGCTATTACTTCGTGATGGATGCTTCGAACGGCCCGACGCGCGGCACCTTCCTCGTGCACCCGAGCGCCGTCGGCAAACACTACGACGACGCCGACGCGCCCTGGTCGCGCATGCTCGAAGCGCGCGAAGGCACGCTCGACTACACCTCCGCCGACTCGACGCGCGGCGAGGGCGACGCGCGCGCGAAGTTCGTCTCGTTCGTGAGCGTGCCGCAGTGGCAATGGCTCGTGGGCGGCGTGGCCGTGCGCGACGAGATCATGTCGGAGGTGAACGCCACGCGCGACCGCTTCGCGGCCATCGGCCTCGTGCTGGTCGCGCTGTTCGCGGCGCTGTCGATCTACGCGGCGCGCCGCCTCGTGAGCCGGCCGCTCGACGCCGCCGCGCAAGCCGCCGGCCAGCTCGCCGCGGGCGACCTCACGGTGCGCATCGGCAACGACAGCCGCAACGGCATCGGCAATGGCAGTGCCGCAAACGCGCAGGGCGCGGCGGGCGCCGACGAGATCGGCCGCCTCACGCGCGCCATCGACGGCATCGGCGTGGGCCTTGCGCAGATCGTCGCGCAGGTGCGCAGCGCCACGGCGCAGATGAGCGAGGACACCTCGCGCATCGCGCAGGGCAGCGGCGAGATCGCTTCGCGCATCGCGAGCCAGGCGAGCAGCCTGGAGGAGACGGCGGCGAGCATGGAGGAACTGACCTCGACCGTGCAGCAGAATGCCGATCACGCGACGCGCGCCAACACCGTGGTAACGAGCGCAGCCGAAGCCGCGCTCGACGGCGGGCGCGCCGTGAGCCGCGTCGTGGAAACGATGAACGACATCAGCCGCGCATCGCAGAAGATCGCCGAGATCACGGGCGTGATCGACGGCATCGCGTTCCAGACCAACATTCTCGCGCTCAACGCGGCCGTGGAAGCGGCGCGGGCGGGCGAGCACGGCAAGGGCTTCGCGGTGGTCGCGAGCGAAGTGCGCGCGCTCGCGCAGCGCAGCGCGGCGGCCGCGAAGGAAATCTCGGCGCTGATCACCGAGTCGTCGTCGACGGTCGAGACGGGCTACCGCATTGCCGGCGAAGCGAGCACGACCATGCGCGGCATCGTCGCGCGCGTGGATGAAGTGCGCTCGATCATCGGCGAAATCAGCGTGGCCTCGCACGAACAGTCGGGCGGCATCGAGCAGGTCAATATCGCGGTTTCGCAGATCGGCGCGGCGACGCAGCAGAACGCCGCGCTGGTGGGCGACGCCGAGCGCGCCGCCGCCGCGCTCAACGATCATGCGGCAGCGCTCACCGAACTCGTTTCCGTGTTCAAGGTGCGCGAGTAACGCACGCGTAGCACCTTCAGGGCATGATTCGCAGTGCCCAACAAATTAAAAAGGCAGCGTCACGAGACGCTGCCTTTTTTGTTAAAGGCACGACGCCCCGCTCATTGCCCCTGCTGCGGTTGGGCCACGGGCGGCGTGTAGCTCGCGCTCGCGCCCGGCGTGTCAGGGTCCGCCTCGTCGGGCGTCGGGGTCGGCGCGAGCGCCGGCGCCTGCGCCGGATACGAGGGCTGCGGGGCAAGCGCCGCCGGCGCGCTGGACGGCCCGATGATCGGCGGCAGGCCCATGATCGCGCGCGCCGCGGATTCCGCGGCTGTCGCCGAAGCGGCAGACGGTGCCGATGCCTCCGCAGGCGCCGACGCCCCCGCCTCCGAGGCCGCAGCCGGCACGGAGGCCGGTGCCGGCGCGCTCACGCGCGGCGGCGGCGCATGCCGCACCGGCGGGGCCGCAGGCGGCGCTTCGTGCTTGCCAAACAGCTTGTCCATCCACGCCCGCAGGTTCTCGCGGAAGGTTTCGAACGCGCCCGGCGTCACCTCGGTGTTGAAGCGTGCACGCGAATCGACGAGGCGCGAGCGCTGCGCACGCTGGAAGAAGTCGCCGACGATCGGCAGCGCGCTGCGCGCGCCCTGCCCCCAGTAGTCGTCGAGCGTCACACGGCCGTCGTCGAAGCCCACCCACGCGCCCGCCACGAGTTGCGGGTCCATCAGGATGAACCAGCCGTCCGTGTTGCCCTGGGTCGTGCCGGTCTTGCCCGCCACGTCGCCGCGAATGCCGAAGCGCGAGCGGATGGCCGCACCCGTGCCGCGGTTGACGACGTCGCGCATCGTGTCGAGCAGCGTGCGGTCCGCCTCTGCCGAAAGCGCCCGCTCGGGCGAAGCGCTCTCGAACTGCGCGAGCACGTTGCCCTTGTGGTCCTCGATACTCGTGACCATGCGCGGTTCGAGATACTCGCCGTCGTTGGCGATGGTGCTGTACGCGGAGACCATCTCCTTCAACGTGACCGGGCTCGTGCCGAGCGCGAGCGACGGCACCGGATCGAGCTGACTGTCTCGCACGCCCATCGCGCGCGCGAGCCGCGCGACCTTGTCCGGGCCCACCGTCTGCATCAGTTGCGCGGTGATGCGGTTGCGCGAGAACGCGATCGCGTCGCGCAGCGTCATCGGGCGATTGCTCGGCGGCACGTCGTCGGTCGGCTTCCAGATTTCGCCGCCCGCCAGCGGAATCTCCACCGGCTGGTCGATGAACGTGTCGCTCGGCTTCGCGCCCGCCGCGTAGGCCGCGCCGTACACGAACGGCTTGAACGTCGAGCCCGGCTGACGTCGCGCCTGCTGCACGTGGTCGAACGGTTCGTCGGTGAAGTCGCGGCTGCCCACCCACGCCTTGATCTGCCCGTTGCGCGGGTCGATGGCGAGGAAGCCCGCCTCCACCGCGGTCTTGCTCTTGCAGAGGTTGCGCATGAAGGTGCGGTCGCCGGCGAGCTGCTTGAGCGCGTCGGCGTCGTTCGCACCGGCGTCGCGGGCGCTCTTGTAGTCCTGCGTTTCGCGCATGAAGGTCGCGAACAGGTCGTTGCCGGCCACGCAGCCGTTGCGTCCGCTCCATGCGCCGTTGGCGATGCCCTGCAGCTGGTTCGTGTGCTGGCGCAGCGCGGCGGTGGCCATCTGCTGGAGGCGCGAATCGATCGTGGTGCGCACCACGAGGCCATCCGAATAGATGTTGTAGTCGTTGCGGTCGGCCCAGGAAATCAGCCACTTGCGCAGTTGCAGCGCGAAGTGCGGCGCGGGGCCGGGCGGCTCGGTCTGACGCTCGAAGTCGAGGCGCAGCGGCTTCTTCGAGAGCGTGGCGTACTGGGCCTCGCTGAGCTTGCCGTACTTCACCATCTGGCCGAGCACGGTGTTGCGCCGCGCGAGCGCGCGCTCGGGGTTGATCACCGGGTTGTAGTAGGCGTTGCCCTTGAGCATGCCAGTGAGCGTCGCGGCTTGCAGGATGTCGAGCTGATCGGCCGAAACGCCGAAGTAGGTGCGCGCCGCCATCTCGATGCCGTAGGCGTTGTAGAGGAACGGCACCGTGTTCAGATACGTCTCGAGAATCTGCTGCTTGCTGTACACCGCCTCGATCTTGAACGCCGTGATCGCTTCCTTGATCTTGCGCGTGAGCGTGGGCGCGCGGCCGATTTCATCGGGATAGAGATTGCGCGCGAGTTGCTGCGTGATGGTCGAGCCGCCCTGGCGCTCGCCCGAGAACGTGTGCAGCGCCGCGCCCGCCGTGCGCTTGAAGTCGATGCCGTGGTGCTCGTAGAAACGGTGATCCTCGGTGGAGATCAGCGCATCGACCATGTGCGGCGAGATCTGTGCGAGCGGCACCCATTCGCGGTTCGAGGGCTTGAACTCGGCGAGCACCTTGCCGTCGGCGGAAAGAATCTGGGCCGGCTCGTCCACCCGCGCCTTGCGGATGTCGCCAATGCTCGGCGTGAACGGAATCAGCACGAGCACGTAGAGCAGGACGAGCGCCGGCACCGCGCCAATCGTCATGAGCACGCCGCGCCGCGTGGGATGCCGCAGATGATGGCGCGCACGCGCCCCCAGCGGACGAATAAACCCGCCCAGCCGCGCGGCGGCAGGCTTCAGGCGGGACAACGACATCGCGATTCGATCGCGGATCAACGGCACGTAACGCTTCACGCGGCAGGTAGGGTCGGCTGGCAAAGCGTGAATCGTACCAAACTCGCCGGTCGCCCTCGCCGGTCGCCCTCGCCGGTCGCCCCGCCGGTCGCCCACGCCGGTCGCCCACGCCGGTCGCCCCTTTCTTCGCATGTCCAGCATGAACGGGAACGAGGCTAAAGGGCTCGAGATGATCAAGCCGGCACGACGACGCCCGCCTACCCGCGAGTTCGACGAGAAGGAAATGCGAAGCTTGCCGAACAAGGCCGGCATTCCTCCATCGCGACTGGATAGCTCGTGCCCTGCCTCGCCTGCACATGAAAAAGGCCCGCCGAGGCGGCGGGCCAATGACTTACCTTGTAGCAGACTGCGATATCCACTGACTGCCTCGCAGTCCTGCTGCAACGATCCACCCCCGACCGCCGCAGGATGGGGTTCTAATGGACGCTTAGAAGCGGGTCAGCATGCCGACCGCGCCCATCACCTGATTGCTCGTCCCCGAGAAACCACCGGCGTTGTACATCACTGCGACGTTGTTGCCACCGATCGCGTGCTGGTACATCGCTTCACCGTAAATTTCCGTGCGCTTCGACAGCGAGTAGCGCGCAATCGCGTTGACCTGGTTCCACTTCGGATCGGAGCTGACGTTCGACTTGCTCACGCCGTTCAGATGACCGTCCGTAAAAGTATCCATGAGGCCGAGATTCAGCGCCGGCGTGAGTGCGTACTTGACGTTCAGTTCATAGTTGTCGAAGTGCGTCGAACCGCTCGCCGCGTTCAGGCCGAACGCGGACGTGTTCTGGTACTGGCTGTGCGTGTAGACGAAGTTGACCGCCGCCGGGCCGAACGTATAGCCGACGCCTGCACCGACCGTGCGCTGCACATCCGCCGTCAGGTTGCCGCCGCCTGCGGTCGACTTGAACTCGCTCGGGTCAGCCGCAACGTTCTGATTTACCGCGCCCGACGGACTGCTCGCCGCCGCCGAGCCGTTGATCTGGAGGTAGGCCGCGGCCAGTCGCAGCGGGCCGTTGTTGTAGCTCGCACCGGCGCTGTACGCACGATCGACGGCGAAACTGGTGCTGTTGCTGAAGGCGTACATGCCGCCGAACTTGAAGCCGGCGTAGTCGATACTCGAGAACTTCACCGAGTTGCTGAAGCGGACCGTATGTTGCAGGTTGTCGTTGTCGTACACGTGCGCGAAGCCCGCGTCGCCGAACGTGCCCGCCGTGCCGGACAGCGGCGCCACGTAGTCGACCATCGAGTCATACTGGCGGCCCATCGTGAGCGTGCCGTATTGATCGGTGCTCAGGCCGACGAACGCTTGACGGCCGAACATGCGGCCGCCCTGGCCGAGCGCGCCGTTGTTCACGTTGAAGCCGTTTTCGAGCACGAAGATAGCCTTGAGACCGCCGCCGAGATCTTCCGCACCGCGCAGGCCGAAGCGGCTGCCGCTGATATTGCCGCTTGCAAGTGCGACGCGGCCGCTACCGTGGCCGGGCAGGCCATTCTGAGTGGTGGCAACGTTGTTCGTATAGGCGATGCCCGCGTCGACCAGGCCGTAGAGGGTGACCGAGCTCTGCGCGTGGGCAGCGGACGCCGCAAACGCTGCGCAAACGGCAGCGGCAATGGAAACTTTCTTCATGGGATAGCCCGTGTTTGCTTGAGATGGAAGGAAACGCGGCGCTAGTTTAGAAGCGCAAAAGCCGGCCCGCTAAGAACGGTTTCTTCCTGGGATTGGCATAATCTTTCACAAAATTGCAGCAATTGCGCTGCGATGCGGCCTTGGGCGCGTGCGGCGAAATCAATAACGAGCCTTGATGTGTTGCTTGAGTTGCACGCCCGCAACAGCAATCCCTGGCCCAATGGGTGTAGCCAGTCACAGGCGGGTGAATTGCTCGCGTTCGATGCGCGCGTCACAACGCCAGCGAGAGCGCGATAGACACCCACACCGCGGCCGCACCGCAAAGAAAGGCACGGCGCGCCATCAGAAAGCGCGACTCGTCGTTGGGCTTCGCGGGCGAAGTGGCGAGCCAGGGCACGCTGCCGAGGCACGCGAAGCCCGCGAGCGCGATGCCGACGACCACCCGGTCGCCAATGCGCCAGGCCGAAGGCTCGTGCAGCCCCCAGTAGCCCAGCGCGATCATGCCGATCGAAAACATCGTCGAGGCGGCTGAGCTGAGCGCCACCACCGATCCTGTCGGAGATTGCATGAGTTGCCTCCTTGCGCGCCTCGCGCTGTCGGCCATTATCGGCGGGCGGACAGGACGCGGCAACGCCGCGCCCCGTTGATCCCGAAGCGCACGCCCGCAGCGGCTTACGCGCCCGGCCGCACCATCTGGAACATCTCGCCGATCTGTGCGTAGTCGGCGCGATAGCCCGCGCGCATCACGGGCTGGGCGGCGTGCGTGTCGAACAGGCCGTCCTTCAGGAATTCCTCGCGAATGTGCACACCCACCACCTGCCCGAGCGCGAGCCAGTTGTCCATGGGCGCGCCATCGAGCGTGTTGAGCCGCACGACTTTCAGCAGCTTGCATTCGAGCGCGGCCGGCGACTCGGCCACGTGCGGCACCGCCACGCTGCGGCCCGGCGCGGCCGTGAGGCCGGCGAGCGCGAATTCGTCGACGTCGGCGGCGACCGGCGCGGAGGTGCGGTTCATCTGCGGCGCCAGCGCCTTCGACGTGAGATTCCAGACGAACTCTCCGGTCTCTTCGATATTGCTGATGCTGTCCTTGCGGCCTTCGCTGCAGAACCCGATGATCGGTGGAAACGTGGCGAACGCGCCGAAGAAGCTGTAGGGCGCGAGATTGAGCGCGCCGCTTTTCGCGCGGCTGGAGATCCAGCCGATCACGCGTGGCGCGACGATCGCCTTGAACGGATCGTGCGGCAGGCCATGGCCCTGGGCGGGGTCGTAGAAGTAGGTATTGGACATGATGAGGCGTAGCGATTTCGAAGCGGCATCACTATGACACGAGCCGCGCGCGGCTGCCGTCACGCGAGGCGAAACGGCTTCGGCTTGCAGCCGCCCCAAACGCAGCAAGGCCGGCTCTCTTGCGAGAGCCGGCCTTGCTTGAAGACCTGGCGGTCTGACCGGAGAAACGCGTTGGACGGCGCGCGCCGCCCGAAGCGCCTCAGCTTCGATCAGTCACGCGGCATGCCGAACGGCATGTAGTGCGAACGGCGAACGCGCTCGGCTTCGCGGTGGCGCGCTTCGTACGAGTATTCCGAATCCATCGGCAGATACGGCGACGCGAAGAGGTCGCTTACCTTTTGGAACAGGGCAAAGATGAAGCTCATGGCGACTCCCAGTTAAGCTGCAGTTCAGGGTTTTCCCTAAGGCAGAACGAATTATAGGGTTTTCCCTAGGGCAACGCTAGTGCAGCGCAGCAAAAAATCTGCGACGCGCCGTCGCACAGGGTCGAGCGCAATCAATGCGTTGCAGCAATACAACGCATCGAGATTTCGGATACAGGGGCGGGATCGCCGGACGAAGCCGGTCAGCGCGTGGCTTTCTGGGCGCTTTTCGCGTGAGCCGTATGCGGGGCATGCGCCGCGGCACGGCGTGCGGGGGCCGGCGATGCCTTGGCGGGGGCGGCCCTGGACGACACGCGTGCGGGCGCCGCCGCCGGGGTTTCCGCGGCGGCGGTCGCGGCCGCAGCAGCTGCGGCGGCCGCCGCGGTTTGCGCGGCCACGCGCTGCGACAGGTCGTCGAGCGTGGACTGCTGCTTCAGGATGAACTGCTCGAGGCGCGCCTCGTCGGCGCGGGATTCGTTTGCGAGGCTGTCGAGCCGCACCGACTGCGCAATGCCGAAACCGACCGATGCGAGCACCGCCACCGAAGCAGCGGCGAGCACCCACTTTTGTTGCCGCGACGAGGCGACTGCCATGCGGCGCTGCTCGGCGAGCGCGCCCTGGAGCGCGTCGAGGCGCTGCGCGAGCGTGTCCGGCTCGGTGGCCGCCTGCGCCGCTTCGGACGCGAACCCAATGGGCTCCACGCGCTCGGCAGGGCCGGCGGCAAACGACGGCTCGGCGACAAAGGCTGCGGCAGCCGGTTCCTGGACCGCTCCAACGCCCGGCTCCGCCGCCTCGGCCACGGCAGGCGTCGCGGCACGTTTCGCCCGCGGCGCGCGGCGCGCGGTCGTTGCAGCCGCAACAGGGCTCGCCGCGCCCGCCTCGTCGACGGACGCTGCCACCGCGTGAGTGGACTCGGGACTTTCGAAGCCGCTCAGCGTGCCCTGGCGCACAGGGGCATCCGCTTCGGCAACGGCGGCGAGTTCCTCGCCGGCAAGCGCGTGCGGAGCGTCGGATTCGACAGCAAGCGGGGATTCAGTCACGTCGGACGACGCAGACGTCGCGCGGGGCTGCCACGGCGCGTTGCGTTCGGGATGCGAAGAGCTCAAGGATGCGGTATCTGCGTAATCAGCCATGGGTCAGCGATGCGGTTCGCGTCGCGCGCCGGCCGGTCACGGCCGCTTGGCGACGTCCTCGTGTTCTGGTTCGAACGCGCATTGTCGCATGCCGGAACGCGCGGCCAGGGGCTCTGCCCCGACTTACCCAGCCGGCATCGATCCAGCGCCCCGCGCAGTCAACCCGCTGCGCCGTCCTCGCGAAAGTCCTTCACGTCGGGCAAGCGGCGCAGCGTCGCGCAAATCGCCTCGTATTCCGTCGACGACACGCGGCTCAGCGTGATCATCACCTCGTCCAGCTCGGGCGAGTCGTCGCTCTGCTGCACGACGAACTGCTTCACGCGCGGGCTCGACGTGCCGAGCGCGTCGTGCAGCGAGTGAAACGTGAGCGCGCCGCGGCTCACCAGCAGCGTGAGCTGGCGTCGCTGCCGGAACGTGATGAAGCGCCGCTCGAGCGGCTTGATGCCCGCGAGGATGATGAGAATGATGACGGTCGCCGCAATCGCGCCCGTATAGAGCCCGCCGCCCACCGCGAGGCCCACGGCCGCGACCGACCAGAGGCTCGCCGCCGTCGTGAGGCCGCGCACGATCTCGCCGCGCAGCAGGATCGAGCCCGCGCCGAGAAAGCCGATGCCCGAGACGACCTGCGCCGCCATCCGCGAAGGATCGAGCACGACGTGGTCGTCCTTGAGGACGTCGGCGAAACCGTACGCCGAGACGAGCATGATGAGCGCCGAGCCCACGCTCACGAGCATATGGGTGCGCAGCCCCGCCGCCCACGAAAGCCGCTCGCGCTCGAAGCCGATCACGCTACCGAGCAGCGCGGCCAGCACCAGGCGCGCAATGAGTTCCCAGTTTCCGATCATTGTTGTCACCCTCCGGGTCTTGTTGTCGTGGGCAAACGCGCTGCGGCGGGCCGGAATGTCCGTGCCATGCGCGAATGCGTACAATCGCCGGCATTGCTCTTTTGATGCGACGCGCTTCGCCGCACCTTTACGCCATGAACACACCTACGAGCGCAGCCAGCCTGCGCGAGCATTTCGACCGCGTCGTCCTGCCGATGTGGCGCGGCCCGGGCTTCAATGCCGAACTGCGCCTGCCCTACGAGGCGCTCGATGCGGCCGGCGCGCAGCCGCTGCCCGTCACGCGCTACCGCGCGATGGCGTGCGCCCGCCAGCTCTTCGTCTTCTCCCAGGCCGGCGACGCCGCGCACGCGCAAACGCTCTTCGAAACCCTGCGCCACACTTATCGGGACCCGCAGCACGGCGGATGGTTCTATAGTGTCGACGCAGCCGGCGCGCCGCTCGACACCACCAAGGATCTCTACACGCACGCCTTCGTGGTGTTCGCCACCGCGGCCTACGGCCAGCGCTTCGGCGCGGCCGAGGCGCTCGACGTCGCGCGCGAAACGTCCGCGCTGATCGTCGACCGCTTCGCGGCCCGCGACGGCCTGCTCAACGCGGCGCTCGACGCGTCCTTCGCGAGCGTCACCGGCGGCCCGCTGCAGAATCCGCTCATGCACCTCACCGAAGCCTGGCTCGCGGCGAGCGAAGCGACCGGCGACAGCGCGTTCGACACGGCGATCACGCGTCTCGTCGAGGCGCTCGCACGCGGCTTCCTGCACGCGCCGACGGGTTGCATCGCCGAATTGCCGATCGGCGCGGCGGACAACCGCCTCGAGCCCGGGCATCAGTTCGAATGGTTCTGGCTGGCAACGCGCGCAGGCGCGCGGCTGGGCGCATCAGGACTGGACGAAGCGCTCGCGCGCGCCTTCGTCTTTGCACAGAGGCACGGCGTGGACCCGGAAACGGGCGCCGTGGCGGCCGCGCTCGACGAGCAGGGCCGGGTCATTGATGCGACGCAGCGCATCTGGGCGCAAACGGAATACCTGCGCGCGCTCGCCACGCACGGCGACGCCGCAGTACGCGCCGCGCTCGCGCCGCAGATCGGCCGTTTCGCGCCGCGCTTTCTCACGCCGCAGGGCTGGGTGGAATGCCGCAGCGCAAACGGCGACGTGGCGCGCGCGGACATGCCGTCCACGACGCCGTATCACCTCTTGACGGCCTACCAGGGCATGGGCGTCTGAGGCGCAATAGCGCGAAGCGCCGAGGCAGGCGGGCGCAAGCCCGCCAGCCGGAGCGATAAGCCGTTCCGGCAGTTCAAGCCATTCAGGCCGCCAGCACCGCCGGCGAAATCTCGAACGCCGCCACAGCCTCGGAAAGCTGGCGCGTCTGCTGATGCAACGAAGCCGCGGCAGCCGCGGCCTCCTCGACGAGCGCCGCGTTCTGCTGGGTCATCTGGTCCATCTGCGAAACGGCCTGATTCACCTGATCAATGCCCGTGCTCTGCTCGAGCGACGAGGCGCTGATCCCCGCCATCATCTGCGTGGCCCGCGAGATCGAGTTCGACACCTCGCGCATCGACTCGCCTGCGCGCTCCACCAGCTCCGAGCCGCCGCGGATCTGCGACACCGACTCGCTGATCAGCGTCTTGATCTCCTTGGCCGACTGCGCGCTGCGCTGCGCGAGTCCGCGCACCTCGCCCGCCACGACCGCGAAACCGCGGCCCTGCTCGCCCGCGCGCGCCGCTTCCACGGCCGCGTTGAGCGCGAGGATGTTGGTCTGGAACGCGATGCCGTCGATCACGCCGATGATCTCCGCGATCTTGTCCGAGCTTTGCGCAATGCCGCGCATGCGCTCGACCACCTCGCCCACCACGGCGCCGCCGCGCGCGGTCGCGTCGAGCGCCGCCTCGGCCAGCGCGTTCGCCTCGCGCGCGTTCTCGGCCGTGTTGCGCACGGTGCCCGTCAGTTCCTCCATGCTCGCTGCCGTCTGCTCGAGCGACGCCGCCTGCGATTCGGTGCGCGCCGACAGATCGGCGTTGCCGGTGGCGATCTCGTCGGCGCCCACGTTGATCGAGCCGGCCGTTTCGCGCACGGTGTGGACCGTGCGCGCGAGGCTCGACTGCATCAGCGACAGGCCCTGGAACAGCCGGCCGATCTCGTTCTCGCCGCGCGCGGCGATGCGCTCGTCGAGGCGCCCGCGTGCGATGCGGTCGAAATGGCGCCCTGCTTCCTCGAGCGGCTCCACCACACCGCGGCGCAGCGCGAAGTGCACGCCGGTCGCGAGCGCGATCAGCAGGAGCAGGATGACGATGCCCACGCCCTGGAAGAGCGCGAGGCGCGAGTCGATCGAATCGAGCGAAGCGCGGCTCGCCGCGGCGTTGAACTGCGTGAACGCGTGCAGCTCCGCGAGATAGGCGTCCTGGTACGACTGCGTCGGCTGGTCGAGGAAGGCCTGCAGATTGTTGCCGTTGAGGTCGTCGATCAGCTCGCCGAGCGCCTTGCGGTACACCTGGTAGCGCTCGCCGAGCGCGGCGACGCGCGCGCGGTTGTCGTCGTTGATCGGCGGTACGGCCATGAGCGCCGCGAACGTGGTATCGGCGGCGGCCAGCTGGTCGCGCGCGTGATTGACCATGTCGGTCGGCACCGTGCCGCCACGGACCATGCGCGTGCCCGCGCGCGAGAGATTGATACGGGCGTCCATCAACTGCTGGGTGATGACGTTGGCGGCGCTCGCCTGCCGCAACGCCACTTTCGAGAGGTCGGCCACGTCGTCGTGCGTGCGCGTGAGCGACCAGTAACCAAGTCCTGCGGTCACGAGCTGCAGTACACAGAACGCGACGAGGACACACAACAGGCCGGATGCGACCTTGATCTTGCTGAACATCGGGACACCTGGATGGCAGTGAATGAGTGAGGCGCGAGCATGTGATCGCTCGGGCCCGCACTGCGTTTACGGCCACGCAACCCCGGTTTTTGAGCCCTAAACCGTGAAAAAACGCCCCAAAATGCGCAACGGATCATTTCGGCAATGGTTGCACGGCCATTCCCTGCATTTCTCGCAACAATAGAATGCCGACTCGATTCGATTCACCTTGACTCGACGCTGTGGCTTCCTAGAGTGGTTAGGAAACCACTCGGGGATAGACCCAGGGAACGCGACGATGACAGATCTTGTGGACCGCGCACGCGGCGCATTGCACGCCCAACCGTTCAGCGTGCTGCTCGGAACGGAACTGACCCACGTGGGAGCCGACGAGCTGACCCTGCGCCTGCCCGTACGCGACGACCTCAAGCAGCAGCACGGCTACGTGCATGGCGGCGTGATCAGCTATCTCGCCGACAACGCGCTGACCTTCGCCGGCGCGCTGGCGCTCGGGCCGCGGGTGGTGACGGGGGAATACAAGATCAACTATCTGCGCCCGGCGCTCAAGGGCACGCTGATGGCGCGGGCGCGCGTGGTGCACGCGGGGCGCCACCAGGCCACCTGCCAGTGCAGCGTGTACGTGATGGAAAACGGCGACGAAAAGCTCGTGGCGCTCGCGCAGGGGACGGTGAACCGGCTCGCGGAAGGCAGCGGGCCGGAAGACAAAAGTCCGACGAACTGAAAGGTCCGCGCCGTAAAACGAAGCGCGCGAGGCGAAGCGGGTGTATCCCGCCTCCCCTCGCGCGCTTTTTCGTGTGTCTTCAGGCGCGCTTACTCGGCCGCGCGCGTTTTCTGCTGCTGCTCGCCCAGGCCCTCGATGCCAAGGCGCACCGTCTGCCCCGCCTTCAGGTACACGGGGTTCGGCTTCACGCCCATGCCCACGCCCGGCGGCGTGCCGGTGGAGATCACGTCGCCCGGCTGCAGGCTCATGCACTCCGAGAGATACGAAACCAGCTTCGCGACCGTGAAGATCATCGTGCGCGTGCTGCCGTTCTGGTAGCGATGGCCGTCGACTTCGAGCCACATGGAGAGGTTCTGCGGATCGGCCACTTCGTCGCGCGTGACGAGCCACGGGCCGGTCGGGCCGAAGGTGTCGAAGCCCTTGCCCTTGTCCCACTGGCCGCCGCGCTCGATCTGCCATGCGCGCTCGGAGACGTCGTTGATCACGCAGTAGCCCGCCACGTAGTTGAGCGCATCGGCCTCGCTCACGTTCTTCGCATGCTTGCCGATCACCACGCCCAGTTCGACTTCCCAGTCGGTCTTCTGCGAGCCGCGCGGGATCTCGATGTCGTCGTTCGGGCCGACGATGGCGCTCGTCCACTTGTTGAAGACGACCGGCTCGCCCGGCACCGGCATGCCCGACTCGGCGGCGTGATCGGCATAGTTCAGGCCGATGCAGACCATCTTGCCGATATGGCCCACGCAGGGCCCGATACGCGGATTGCCCTCGACGAGCGGCAGCGTTTCCGGGTCGATCGAGCGCAGTTGCGCGAGGCCGGCGTCCGAGAGCACGTCGCCCGCAATGTCGGCCACGTTGCCCGAGAGCGCGCGAATGCGGCCTTCGGCGTCGAGCAGGCCCGGTTTTTCGTGGCCCTTCGGGCCATAGCGAAGCAGTTTCATCGTCTGTGTTCCTCGTGTGTCTGTGCGTTGCAGTCGGTCAGAATCGCCTGGGGCGATGGTTCGGGCTAACTAGTTCGACCATCCGCCGTCGATCACATGCGCCTGGCCGGTCGTGAAACCGGATTCGTCGGAGGCAAGGTAGAGCGCGAGCGCCGCGATTTCCTCGGGCTTGCCCACGCGCCCCATCGGCTGGCGCGCAACGAACGCGGCGCGCGCCGCGTCCACGCTCGTGCCCTGCGCCGCCGCCTGCGTGGCGATGCGCTCCTCCAGCGACGGCGACGACACGGTGCCCGGGCAGATCGCGTTGCAGCGGACGCCGCGCGTCACGAAGTCGGCGGCCACGGCCTTCGTCAACCCTATCACAGCGGCCTTCGAGGCGCCGTACACGAAGCGGTTGGGCACGCCCTTCACGCTCGACGCCGCCGACGACATGTTGATGATCGACCCGCCGCCCTTCGCCAGCATGCCCGGCAGGAAGGCGCGGATGGTCCGGTACATCGCCTTCGCGTTCAGATCGAACGCGAAGTCCCAGTCTTCTTCGCTCGCTTCCAGGATCGAGCCCGCGTGCACGAAGCCCGCGCAGTTGAACAGCACGTCGATCGAGCCCAGTTCCTGCGCGAGCGCCGTGATGGCCGCGCCGTCGAGCACGTCGAGCTTGCGCGCCTCGACCGGCAGCGCCGCCAGCGCGTCGATGCGCAGGTCCGTGGCGATCACGCGTGCGCCTTCGCGCGCGAACAGTTCGGCGGCCGCGTAGCCGATGCCCTGGCCCGCCGCGGTGATCAAGGCCGTCTTGCCGGCCAGTCTTTGTACCATCTGCCACTCCGGTTGGAAGCGCGGCACGGCGATACCCCGTATTGCAGCAGGCGTCTCATGCCGCGATCGAGCGATGCAATCGCGGGAAGAAGTTGGGATGACGCAAACGGCCATTATGGCGACGCAGGCGCGCCTCGTGGCGTTCGGCGGACGTTTTCTAACCGGCTGGAGGGTCCCCGAGCCCGGTTTTAAGCCGATAGAAAGCCGCAGCGTTGCCGCCGAATACGGCGGCGCGCTCGTCTACGGAAAGTGCTTGTGTAAGCCGTTGCGCGCTCGCGTACCAGCGTGCGTAGTCGCCGTTCAGGTTCAGCACCGGCCAGTCGCTGCCCCACATGAGGCGTTGCGGCCCGAACGACGCAAGCAGATGCGCGACCCACGGCGCCAGCGTGGCGTCGTCCCAGCCGGGCGCGGCTTCGGTCGCGAGCCCCGAGAGCTTGCAGTGCACTTGCGGAAATCGCGCGAACCGCGAGATGGCCTGCGACCACGCCGTGTAACCGCTTTCGCCACCGTCGGCAATTGGCGGCTTCGCGCCATGATCGATCACCACGCGCAGCGCGGGATTGCGCGCGAGAAATGTCGCGAGTGCATGCGCATGGCGCGTGAAAACGAGTGCGTCGAAGGCGAGATCGTGTGCGATGAGCGCTTCCACGCCGCGCGCGGTATCGGCGTTCTCGATCCAGTCGTCGTCGGGCAAATCCTGCAGCATGGGGCGCACGCCGCGCAGCTTCGGCTCGCGCGCGAGTTCGGCGATCAGCGTGGCGACATGCGGGTCGTCCAGCGGCACCCAGCCCACCACGCCTGCAATCGACGGCTCATGGCGCGCAAGATCGAGCAGCCAGCGCGTTTCTTCGACAGTCGGCGCGGCCTGCACGACCACCGTGCGCGCCACGCCGCACGACGCGCGCAGCGGCGCGAGATCGGCGGGTCCGAACGCGCGATAAAGCACGGTCATCGAGGGCGTGAGCCAGCCGTAGTCGCCGCGCGCGGGGTCCCAATAGTGCTGATGGGCGTCGATCCGTTCGGTCGTAGCCATGGCTCAGGCCTGCGGCAGCGGCGCGCGCGGATCGAGGAGACCCTTGTCGCGCAGCGCGAGCCACAACTCGCTGGGCAAATTCGTCTCGAACGAGGCGACGTTCTCGCGCACCTCCTGCGGGCTGCGTGCGCCGTTGAGCACTGTCGCCACGGCCGGGTGCGCATACGGAAACTGCAGCGCCGCCGCCGCGAGCGGCGCGTCGTAGGTCCGGCAGATCGTATCGAGCCGCGCCACGCGTTCGACCACTTCCTGAGGCGCGTCGGCGTAGTTGAACTTGAGTTCGCCGAGCAGCCCGTGCGCGAGGATGCCCGAATTGAACGCGCCGCCGAGCAGAATGCTCACGCCCTTCTTCTCGCATTCGGGCAGCAGGTCGTCGAGCGGCGCCTGTTCGAGCAGCGTATAGCGGCCCGCCAGCAGCGCGCAGTCGATGTCGAACTCCTGCATCGCCTCGCGTATCACTTCGCGCTCGTTCACGCCGAAGCCGATCGCCTTGATCGCGCCCGCCTTGCGCAATTCATCGAGCGCCTTGAAACCGCTGTCGCGCAGTTGCCGCCAGTAGTGCTCGTTGCGCTCGCCGTGCGTGTAGCGGCCGATATCGTGCACGAGCAGGATATCGATATCGACGAGGCCGAGCCGCTGCTGGCTGTCCTCGAACGAACGCAGGATGCCGTCGCGCGTGTAGTCGAAGATCGCCTCGAAGGGCAGCGGATTTTGCCAGCCCTCGCTGCCGTCGTATGGGTGCGTGCGCGGCACGAAATGGCGGCCCACTTTCGTGGAAATCACGTACTCGTTGCGCGGATAGCGCCGCAGCGCCGCGCCCAGCCGGTGCTCGGCCTTGGTGTGGCCGTAGTGCGGCGCGGTGTCGAAAAAGCGGATGCCGGCTTCCCACGCGGCGTCGACAGTGGCTTGCGCCTCTTCTTCGGACAGGTCGCGATACAGGCCGCCGAGCGGCGCGGTGCCTAGACCCAATGCGCTGACTTCGAGCGCCGTGCGGCCGATACGGCGCCTGTGCGCCACCCTGGGATGCTGTTCTTGCGCCATGGCTCGTCACCTCCTGGAGATGGTTGTTCCCACAACGAAATCGTCCGACTGCGCGGTTCAGTTCGCGGCTTCGACTATAGCCACGCGCGCACTGGCGGGCAGGCATGCGGGGCCGACGGGCTCGAAGCTCTTGTACGTGAGGATAAACTCCTGGTGCCCGAGCATTTCCGACTTCGAACGCTCGCCGCCCGCCACCGCCAGCGTGCGGTCGAACACTTCGCGCCCCACTTCGTCGAGCGTCGCGCGCCCTTCGAGAATGCGGCCCGCGTCCACGTCCATGTCGCCGGCGAGGTTGCGGTAGGTCAGCGGGTTCGCGCACACTTTGATGACCGGCGCAAGCGCCGAACCCACCACCGACCCGCGCCCCGTCGTGAACAGGATCACGTGCGCGCCGCAGGCGATCAGCTCCGCGATTTCCGCATTGTCGCTGATATTCGGAAAGCCGAAGCGCGGCTCGCCGTCGGGCACCACGTCGAGCAGATAGAGACCGCCCGTGGGCGGCACGTCACCCGGCTTCACGATGCCGACGATCGGCGAGGCGCCGCTTTTCGCATACGCGCCGAGCGACTTCTCTTCCTGCGTGGTGAGGCCGCCGTCCGCGTTGCCGACGGCAAACGAACCGTGGCCGAGAATCGAGTAGTAGCGCGCCGCCTTGGCCACGCACGCGACGATCTCCTCGCCCAGCTCGGGCCTGGCCGCGCGGCTCTTCATGTGGAATTCGCAGCCCACCAGCTCGCCGGTCTCCTCGAAAATGCAGGCCGAACCCGCCGCGATCAGCTGATCGAAGGCGCGGCCCACAGCCGGATTGGCGGTGATGCCGCTCGTGCCGTCCGAGCCGCCGCAAATCGTGCCGACCACGAGTTCGTCGAGCCGCATCGGCACCTTCTGTTGCGCGGCAAGTTGCGCACGCGCTTCGCGTACCCAGTCGAGACCGTACTGGATCGTGCTGCGTGTACCGCCCTTTTCCTGGATCGTCAGGACCTCTACCGGACGGCCGCTCGCGCGCACCTGCTCCACGAGATAGTGCTTGTTCATGCTCTCGCAGCCGAGCGAAACGAACAGCACCGCGCCCACATTCGGATGCGTGGTGAGCTGCTTCATCATCTTCTCGGCGTAGCTGTTCGGGAAACAGCCCGGAAAACCGATCAGATGCACCGGCGGCTCTTTTGGCTGCCGCAGCGAGTGCGGATCGTCGAACGCGCCAAAGGGCTCGCGGAACTGCGCGACGATTTCCTGCGCCACATGGTGCGCGCATTCCACGAGATAGGCCACCGCAACCACGTTGCGAATGCCCTTGCGGCCGTCGTTGCGCAGCCAGCCTGCGAGCATGGGCGCGGAGGCTGGTGAAGGGGTGACGTTGCTATCGCTCATAACTTGAATCCTGCTCGCGGCGCGTGCCGCATCATGGTGGCGTTACTTGTGCGGCACGAACTCGTGCCCCGCGTCGTGCGTATAGGTCGGCAAGTAATCGCTTTCCAGGTTGTGCGTGTGCAGATGCGCGCCGCGCGCCACCGGCTCGTTCACGTGGCCGATGCGCGCGCCATAGCGCAGCACCTTCTCGTCTTGCTCAAGCGCGCGGCGCGCCACTTTGTGACCGAGTTCAATCGTCTTCGCGAGCGTCACGCGCTCGCCTTCTATCTCCACCGTCTCGCCCGCTGCCAGACGCGCCGCCGCGATCAGGCAGTTGTCCTCGGGCGCGAGCAGAATCAGGCGGGCGTCGGTATGGGGTGCGTTGCCGTTCACAGATAGTCTCCGCGTTTAGTTCTGCGCCTCGCCGCCGGCGAGCCGCGCCACCATCAGCGAGCCCAGGATGATCGCTCCGTAAATCGCCTGGATCCAGAACGACGGCACCTGGGCGAGCGTGAGCAGGTTCTGCACCACGCCGAGCAGCAGCACGCCCGAGAGCGCGCCGAGCATCGTGCCCTTGCCGCCGTCGAGCGAGATGCCGCCGATCACGGCCGCCGCGAACACCGTGAAGATCATGCCGTTGCCCTGATTCGCGTTGATCGCGCCCACGTAGCCGGTGACGATCAAGCCGCCAATCGCGGCGAGCACGCTGCCGAGCACGAACACGCCCCACGTGATGCGCTCCACGCGGATGCCGGCGGCGCGCGCCGCGTCGGGATTGCCGCCGATCGCGTAGAGCGCGCGGCCCACGCGGTGATAGCGCAGCATGAACGCCGCGATCGCGAACGCGGCAGCGGCGAGCCACACGGAAACCGGCAGGCCGAGCACGATGGTGGTGGCGAGCGCGAAGAACGACGACGGCATGTCGAAGAGCGTGCCGCCTTTGGTTGCGCCCACCAGCATGCCGCGCAGCACGATCAGCATCGCCAGCGTGACGATGAACGCGTTCAGGCGCAGCCGCACCACCAGAAAGCCGTTGATGAAGCCGATCAGTGCGCCGACCGCCACGATGGCGGCGAGCCCCGCAAACGCGGGCCATTGCAGGCCGAAGCCCGCCGAAGCGGCCGGCATGACGAGCATCGCGCCGACGGCGGGCGCAATGCCCACGGTCGATTCGAGCGAAAGATCGAACTTGCCCGTGAGCACGATCAGCGATTCGGCGAGCACCACGAGCGCGAGCGCAGCGGAAGCCCCGAGCACGCTGATGAGATTCGCGCGCGTGAGAAAGCTCGGGCTCACGAAGCCACCGATCACGAGCAGCAGCACCAGCGCCGGCAGCAACGCGAAATCGCGCAGGCGCGCCAGCTGGATGCGCGGACGCGCCCGGCGAGCGCTCGCGGCCGCATCGGCCTGCGCCGCCGCGAACGCGGGCGTCGAAACACTATTCTTCATGGAGATCGACTCCTTCAATCGATGCGATCAGTTCGTGGTCCTGCCATCCGGCCGCCATCTCGGCGACCACCTCGCCGCGAAACATCACGAGCACGCGGTCGCAGGTGCGCAAGTCGTCGAGTTCGCTCGACACCACGAGCACGGCCTTGCCTTCCTCGCGCACACGGTCCACGACCGAGAGCAACGCTTGCTTCGACTTCACGTCCACGCCCGCCGTCGGGTCGATCAGCACGAGAACGTCAGGATTGCTTGCCAATGCACGCGCCATCACCACCTTTTGCTGATTGCCGCCCGAAAGCCCCGACACCACATGATCCGGACCCTGCGCGACGATGCCGAGCGCCTCGATCATGCGCTTGCCGAATGCCTGCTTCTTCGCCGGCGGGGCGAAACCGAAGCGCCCCAGCAAGCCCGCAATCGTCATGGAAGCGTTCTCGGCCACCGACTGCGTGAGCACGAGCCCTTCGTGATGGCGGTCCTTCGGCACGCAGCCCACGCCGCTCGCGAGCGCCGCGGGCACGTCGCCGGGCGTGAGCGGCACGCCTTTCACGCGAATCTCGCCCGCGCGCTGCGCCGCGAGTCCCGCAATCGCCTCGCCCACGCTCGTGCGGCCGCTGCTTGTCGCGCCCGTGAGGCCCACCACTTCGCCGCGCTTGAGCGTGAACGACACGTCGTGATAGTCATGCCCCGTGAGGCTGCGCACTTCGAGCGCGAGCGGCGCGTTGGCGGGCAGCGCCGCGCGCGCCGCCGCATCGGCGACATTCAGGCCGCCGCGCTCGCCCGTCATGGCTTCGATGAGCCGCTCGCGCGGCAACTCGGCCACGCTTGCGCTCACGATGTGCCGCGCGTCGCGCAGCACCGTGACGGCCTGGCAAATCTCGTACACCTCCTGCAGATGGTGCGAGATGAACAGGAACGTCACGCCTTCGCGCTGCAATTCGTCGATGCGCCGGAAGAGCCGCTTGATTTCGTTGCCGTCAAGTTGCGCGGTCGGTTCGTCGAGGATGATGAAACGCGCGCCATACGAAAGCGCCCGTGCGATCTCGACGAGCTGGCGCGCCTCGACCGTGAGGTCGCCCGCGCGCGCGTTCTCGCGCACGTCGATGCGCCAGTGGTCGAGCAGCGCACGCGCGTCGCGACGCATGGTGGGCCAGTCGATCACCCCGCGCCGGGTTGGCTGGCGATTGATGAAAAGGTTCTCCGCGACCGTGAGATCGCGAATGATGGTCGAATGCTGATACACGCAGGCCACGCGCTCGCGCCAGGCGTCGCGATCGGCGAGCGCGGGCGCACTCTCGCCGTTGAAGCGCACGCTGCCTTCGTCGGGCTTGCGCAGGCCGGTGAGGATCGAAACGAGCGTGGACTTGCCCGCGCCGTTTCGGCCCACCAGCGCGTGCGATTCGCCGGCCATCACGCGCAGGCTCACGTCGGCGAGCGCCGCGGTGGAGCCATAGCGCTTCGTCACGCCGCTCGCCTCGACCACCGGCAAGCGGGCCCGCATGGCCGCCTCGCGGCTGCCCGCCCATAGCGCGCCGCCCCACGGCGGCGCGCTATCCGCCACGGCCCGATCGCTGGTTCGATCGTTCATTTGACGGTGTTGCCCCACAGGTTCTTGTCGTCGACGTTCTGCTTCGTCACGAGCGGCGCCGGCAACTGGTCTTCGAGAATGCCGGACTGCAGCTGGATGATGGTGCTGTCGTGATCGGTCTTGCCCGGCTTGAACGTCTTGCCCTCCAGCGCGGCCTTGATGTAGTAGAGGCCGTACTTCGCATAGAGGTCGGCGGGCTGCGATACGGTCGCATCGATCTCGCCCTTGCGGATGGCGTCGAACTCCTGCGGAATGCCGTCATTGGAAACGATCACGATGTGCTTCGGATCGCCCGCGGGAAAGAGCAGCTGCTTGCGGCGCAGCGTTTGCAGCGTGGGCGAGAGATACACACCGCCCGCCTGCATGTAGATGCCCTTCACGTCGGGGTTCGCGGTGAGCAGGCTGTCCAGCGCGCTTGCCGCGACGTCACCCTTCCAGCCGGCCGGAATTTCGAGCAGCGACAGACTCGGATAGTTCTTCAGGCACGCGCGGAACGCTTCCGAGCGGTCGCGGCCGTTCACCGAGGCGAGGTCGCCCATGATCTGCACGACCTTGCCCGACTTCACGTGCTCGCCGATGTATTTGCAGGCCTGCTCGCCGTAGGCGCGATTGTCGGCGCGCACGACCATCGCCACGTTGCCCTGCGTGGGCGCGACGTCCACGGCCACGACCTTCACGTCTTTCTGCGCGGCGTTGCCGAGCGCGCGGCTGATCGCCGCCGAATCGATCGGCCCGACCACGATGCCCTTCGCGCCCAGATTGATCATGTTGTTCATGTCCGTGATCTGCTGGGCGGGATCGTTGTTCGAGTTCACGGGCGCGAGGATGTCGATGCCGTCCTGCTTCGCATAAGCGCCGAGGTAGTTGTTGTACGACTGCCAGAACGGCGAAGTGAGGAGCGGCAGGCCGAGGCCGACCTTGCCGGGTTCGGCTGCGTTAACTGCACTCGACGCGCCGAACGCCGCAGCACAGGCCGCGGCGACGCACAGCGTCCGGGTGGAGGCGCGGGCGAAGGCGCCGCGCGCTTGATGAATGCCGGTGGAGCGGCGGGCCTTCGAGAGCCCGAATGCGAACGCCATGTGTGTCTCCTGTCGACGCGCCTCGCACGCCGATGCTGTCGTTAATGAATCGCATGTGTTTGCCGCGCCCACGTGGAATGCTCGAAGCGCCGGCGACCCGTTGCAACTGCCTCTTCCTTATCTGACGATGCTGGTTTTTGTTCACCAGTGAACGTATTATTCATATACGCACATCGCGAGGTCAAGCGATGTGCAGTGCAGCATGGGTCCGTGATTTCCCTGGGGACGATCGAATGGAAAAGAACACGAAGAAGCGCCAGATGGACAACGTGCCCGAAGAAGCCGACGAGAAAGACGACACCGATCGCTATCGCGCGCCCGCGCTGGACAAGGGGCTCGACATTCTCGAACTGCTTGCGGAGCAGCGCGCCGGCCTCACGCGCGCCGAGATCACGAAGGCGCTGGGGCGCAACGCGAGCGAGATCTACCGCATGCTCGAGCGGCTGGTGGCGCGGCAATACGTCATCCGCTCGGAAGGCGGCGACCGCTATGCGCTGAGCCTGAAACTCTTCGCGCTCGCCCACCGTCACCCGCCCATGGAGCGCCTGATCTCGGAAGCGCTGCCGCTCATGCAGCGCTTTGCCGACGAAGCCGAGCAGTCCTGCCATCTCACCGTCTACGACCGCGGCAACCTGCTCGTGATCGCCCAGGTGGACGGGCCGGGCACCTGGGGCATCGCGGTGCGGCTGGGTTCGCGCGTGGGTCTCGTCGATACGAGTTCGGGCCGCACGCTGCTCGCCTGGCAAACGCCGGAGCAGCGCGCGCACATGCTCGCGGAGCATACGAAGGTGAAGGGCGAGGTGGCGATCGACCACGCGGCGCTCGAAGCCGCGTGCGAGCAGGTGCGCGAGGCGGGCTTCTCGCGCAAGGACAGTCAGCAGATTTTCGGCGTGACGGACGTGACGTTTCCCGTGCTCGGGCCTTCGGGTCAGGCGATCGCGGCGCTCACCTGCCCGTTCCTCAAGCGCATCGACGACTATGTCGCTCCCTCGCTCGATGAGGCGACCCGAATGCTTAGCGCGACCGTGCAGACCTTGTCGATGTTTCGCGAGGACGGCGCGGCCTGATGCGCAGTGGGGCTCAAGCCGGCCACGCAAAACGGTTAGAATGGCGGCCCTCTCAAAAAAACCTGTGCGCCGCGCGCTGCCGCAAAACGGCGAGCGAGCGGCTCACGCGCATTCGAAACCCATGGCGAAACTTCTGACCGATCAAGAATTCCAGCGCTTTTCCGAGCTTCAGCAGAAACAGGCGAGCTTCACGATCTCGGCCGACGAAGCCGACGAACTGCGCGACATCGTCGCGCGCGCGCAGAAAAAGCGCGACGACCGCGCCGACGCGATGAAGACCGTCGAAACCGCCATCGCGCAATTCGAAATCGCCCCCGAGGAGCTTTTCACGGCCGAGCAGATCGCCGAAGCCGCGCGCAATTTCGGCCTGATTCCGGCCACGCGCAAGGAGCGCGTGCTGCCGCCGTCGCTCACCTTCAACGGCAAGACGCACCAGTGGACCACGCGCGCGCTGCCCGAGGAAATCCGCGCGCCGCTGTTCGAGGCGTTCCAGGGCGGCCAGTCGGTGAAGGCGTTCATCGCCACGCCCAAGGACGCCGCGCGCTGCGCCGCGACCATCGCGCGGCTGGAGAGGGAAACCGGCGCGCAGTACGGCGAGGCCTGGCTCGAAGAGCTCGCCCTCACGCGCGGCCAGATCGACGACGCGCTCGCGAAGCTGGCCGCGTAAGCGCCGTCACGAACCAGGCCGCGTGCCCGCTCAGTCGAGCGGCATGCGAAAACCGACCACGCCCGGGTCTTCCGTGGGCGTGACGGTGAAGCCGCAGGCGCGCGCGAGGCCGATCATCGGCGCGTTCTCGCGCAGCGCCTCGCCGAGCAGCCAGTGCGTGCCGCGCGAGCGCACGTACTCGATGATGCGCGACATCAGCAAGCGGCCAAGGCCGCCGCGCTTGAGATTCGACAGAATCGCGACCGCGAACTCGGCGGTCTCGTTGTCCGGGTCGGCCACGGCGCGCACCACACCCAGCGTGCGCGGCTGGCCGTCCTCGCCATGCACGACCGCGATGAGTGCCATCTCGCGGTCGTAATCGATCTGTGTCATGCGCGCGAGCTGCGTGTGATCGAAGCTGCGCACCGCCGAGAAAAAGCGCAGGCGCAAGTCGTCGGGCGTCATCGACTCGACGAACGTGCGGTGCATGTCCTCGTCTTCGGGACGGATCGGCCTGATCGTGAGGCGCTCGCCGTGCCAGTCGATGGTTTCTTCCAGCCGCCGCGGATACGGCATGATCGCGAAGCGGCTGCGCTTTTCCGCGATCTGCAGGCTGGGCGCAACGACCACGACCGCCTCGGGCAGCACACGCAGCGTCAGACGCATGCCGACGATTTCCCGCACCTCGCACACGAGCTGCGATAGCTCGGTGAGCGCGGCCAGCGTCGGCTCGGGCGCCGTGTAGCGTGCGTAGGGCGAGTGCGCGACGATGTCGCGCGAGAGCACGGGGTTCAGCGGCGGCAGGCTGTACACGCGCAGCGGCGGCGAAAAGTCGTCCGGCGACGGCGCGGCGAAACGGAACACCGGGCCGAAGTTGTCGTCGTCGCGAAACTCGACCGACACGTCCACCACCGGCTTCACGCCCGGTTCGTCCTGCGCCTGCGTGGCGAGTCCGAACAAGGCCAGCAATCGGCCCGCCTCCTCCCCTTTCAGTTCCGTGCGTCCGGCCGCCAGCGCCGCGCGCGCTTCGCCCTGCGCGGCCTCGATCGCGGCGGGCCCCTGGGCGGGCATCGTCTCGGGCGTCTGCATCAAGAGCTCGCGGCCCAGCCGGTAATCGACGAGACGCGCAAACGCACGCGCCAGGCGCCGCGGCGTGGTGTGCACCGGAATGCCGTGCGCGTGCAGTTCGTCGCGCGTGGTTTCGTCCACGCCGCCGAAGAAACACGCGAGCATGCCGCGATACGCGAAACGCTGTTGCTCGATGAGGGTGCGCGCCACCGCGTCGACCGGCGCGCTGTGGGTGGGCGCGTGCACGACGAACGCCGTGCCGCTCGAGCGGTGCGGAGCGAGCGTTTGCAGCGCGAGGCCGAAGTGCTCGGGCTTCGCGGTGTCGCCGAGCACGAGCGGATTGCCGGCTTGCGCGTGCGGCAGCGCGGCCTGGACGGCCGCGAGCGCTTCGTCGTTCCAGCGGGCGAGCGTGTCGCCGGCTTTCATGAAGGCGTCGCGCGCAAGCGTGGCCACGCCGCGGTCGCTCGTGATGAGCGTGGCCGTGTCGCTCGCAGCCACGCGGCCCACGCCGAGCGTTTCGATTTCGTCGAGCAGGTCGTCGAGCGTGTCGACACGCACGAGGCCCGCGCGCCGGAAGGCCGCCGTGTAGAGCGCATCGCCCTTGTCGTCGCGGCCGCTGCGCAGCGCGAGCACGGGCTTGTTGCGCGCCGCCGCGCGCGCCGCCGACATGAACTTGCGCGCCGCGCGGATCGTGTCCACTTCGAGCAGGATCGCGCGCGTGCTCGGGTCGCTCGCGAGATAGTCGAGCACGTCGCCCACGTCGACGTCGGCCTCGTCGCCGAGCGCGATCACGTGCGAGAAGCCCAGGCCGCGCGGCGCGGCCCAGCGCAGCACCGCGTTGGTGAGCGCGTTGGACTGCGACACCCAGGCCACGCCGCCCTTGCGCGCAATCGACGCCGCCGCGCCCAGCTGCGCGTTGAGCGCGGGCGTGAGCGCGCCGAGACTGCCGGGGCCGACGATGCGCAGCAGATGCGGGCGCGCCGCCGCCAGCGCGTGGCGCAGGTCGGCCTGATCGGCTTCGTCGCTCACCTCGCCGACGATGATCGCCGCGCGCGTGCCCATGCCGCCCAGGCGATGCACGAGCGCGGGCCACGTGGCGGGCCGCGTGCAGATGATGGCGACGCCGGGCGCCTCGGGCAGGTCGCCTGCGTCGGCGAGCACGGGTCGCCCGTCGAAGGCTTCGAAGTCGCCCGCATGGCGCGGATTGACGGCCCACAGCGGGCTCGTGAAGCCGCCATCGACCAGCCGCCGCCACACCATGCTGCCGATGCTGCCGGGACGCTGCGAAGCGCCGATCACGGCCACGGATTTCGGCTGGAACACTGCATCGAGATTGCGTACGGTCACAGGCACTCCTCGTCGGTCGGACAGGCGCTGGCCATCCAGGCGAACGCCGGTTTGTCGTCTTTTACCGTTACGAGAAGAGGATAGGGCAAGCGCGCAGGCGCTGCGCGATTTTCGCCCGCCGCGTATGAGCGCAAATGCGGCGGTATGGCGTCGCACGCCGCCCTGGGCGTGTGACACCACGATGCACGAGAGGGAAGTTCGCTGGTTTGTGAACGCGGCGCGAGCGCGCCGCGCGTGTTACATCGACTTGCGGAACGGCGCGCCCGAATGCTCGCGCAGCTCGTTGAACACGATCTTCGGCCAGGCCTTTTGCGCGACCTCGATTTCGGAGACGTGCGAGGCGAGATAGGTCGGCGCGTTCGACGCGTCGTAGGCCATGCGGGCCTCGTACGAATCGGTGAAGCGGCGCAGCTCGGTGGGATCGTCGCAGGTCACCCAGCGCGAGAGGCGATAGCGCGCGGGCATCAGGCGCACGGCAACCTTGTACTCGGCCGCGAGGCGGTGCGACACCACTTCGAACTGCAGCTGGCCGACCGCGCCCAGAATCGTCGCGCCGCCGTGGATCGGGCGGAACACCTGGATCGCGCCCTCTTCGCCGAGCTGCTTGAGCGCTTCGCCCAGTTGCTTCGCGCGCATCGGATCGACCACTTCGATGGTCTGGAAGATTTCCGGCGCAAAGAACGGCAGACCCGTGAATTGCAGGTCTTCGCCTTCAGTGAGCGTGTCGCCGAGGCTCAGCGTGCCGTGGTTAGGAATACCGATGATGTCGCCAGGGTACGCCTCGGCCACGGTCTCACGGCGCTGCGAGAGGAAGCTCACCACGTTGTTCGCGCGGAAGGTCTTGTTGTTGCGCGTGACCTTCAGTTGCATGCCGCGCTCGAAATGGCCCGAGCACACGCGGATGAACGCCACGCGGTCACGGTGCGCGAGGTCCATGTTGGCCTGCACCTTGAACACGACGCCCGTGAATTTCGTTTCTTCCGGCGAGACCGGACGCTGCACGGCCATCCGCGGCGACGGCGGCGGCGCGAGATCGACCAGCGCGTCGAGAATTTCCTTCACGCCGAAGTTGTTGATCGCCGAGCCGAACAGCACCGGCGACTGCTCGCCCGCGAGGAAGGCGTCGCGATCGAAGGTGGGCGTCGCGCCCGTGATCAGCTCGACTTCTTCCTTGGTGCGCTTCCAGTGATAGCCGAAGCGCGCTTCGCCATCGGCTTCGCTGAGGTTCTGCAGCGTTTCCACCGCGCCGCCCAGCGACTCCTGGCCCGCGCGGAACACGCGCACCTGGTCGCGCTGAATGTCGTACACGCCCTGGAACTCCTTGCCCATGCCGATGGGCCAGGTAAACGGCACGGCTGCCACGCCCAGGTGCTGCTCGATTTCGTCGAGCAGGTCGAGCGGCTCGCGCACTTCGCGGTCGAGCTTGTTGATGAACGTGAGAATGGGCGTCTTGCGGCTGCGGCAGACTTCGAGCAGCTTGAGCGTTTGCGCTTCCACGCCGTTCGCGCCGTCGATCACCATCACGGCCGCATCGACGGCCGTGAGCACGCGGTAGGTGTCTTCCGAGAAGTCCTCGTGGCCCGGTGTGTCGAGCAGGTTGATGACGGCGTCGCCGTACTCGAACTGCATGACCGAGCTGGCGACCGAAATGCCGCGCTGCTTTTCGATCTCCATCCAGTCGGAGGTCGCGAAGCGGCCGCTCTTCTTGCCCTTCACGGTACCGGCGATCTGGATCGCACCCGAAAACAGCAGCAGTTTTTCGGTGAGCGTGGTCTTGCCCGCGTCCGGGTGAGAAATGACCGCGAACGTGCGGCGGCGTCTGAGTTCGGCTACTGACATGGATCTGGCGGGTATCACGGATGAATTCGGGCAACCGGCGGCGCGGCGGGGGTTGCGGCGAGCGCGGCGGCGCTTGCGGGCGCGTTTTCAGGCAACGCTTACGGCGCGTGCGGCGGCAGTGCGCGGACCGCGACGCATGGCAAATAGCACGAGCGATCGGGAATGTCCCGCGGATGCCCGCGCAAAAAAGCGAAAAGGCGCCGGGACCGAATGATACACGGCATTCGCCCCGCCGACTAAAGGTTTGATGGGGTTCGAACGGGTTAGGCGTGCGGATCGGCACCGCTTCGGCAAAGGTGAGCTTTTACAGGACCTCGATGCGAGTACACCGTCGACACCTTCGTGCACCCGCCGCACTCGCAAGTCGCCCCTCATTTTCGCGAGGATTTCCTTTCGCCTCAGACGTCCACCCGCTGCGTGAACGTCGTGGTCCCGCACGTTGCGGCGTGCCGCTGCGCGCCGCGCGGGGCGGGAGGTGAGCTTTTTCGGGAGGCTTGAAGCGCCGCGGCCGTCACATCGGGTGCTGCGCACCCCTGGTGCAACGGCCTGGCGAGAGTTGGCCCGTTATTCCTTGATGAGGAAGCGTTCGCGGTTCTTGCCCGCCAGCCAGCCCGGCGCCCGGCCACGGCCGCTCCAGGTCTCGCCGGTTTTCGGGTTCATGTAGCGGGCCGGCAGCGCCTTCTTGCGCGCGGGGCCTGCACGTCGGCTCGTGAAGCCCAGTTCTTCCGCGGTGATGTCGTACTCCGCGATTTTTTCCTTGATCTCGGCGATCGCCTGGTCAATTTCCTTTTCACGCGCCGCAGCCACTTCCTTGTGAAGCTTCTCCAGCTGGGCGGTCAGTTGCTTGTAGCTCGGCATGAAAACGCATCTCCAGTTCGGTCAAGAGAGTGCCATTGTGACCGGTTTGGAGGCCGTGCGACGATGCAGGCGCGCTTTTTTACAACGCTGCCGCAAACGTTGGCGTTACCGTTCGCGTTGCCGCAGCGATTCGTGCGACAGACGGCTTTCGAGCGCGCGCAGCGCTTCGTTGAGCCGTTTCACGCGCTGCACCTGCGAAGGCACGAGGTTCTCGCTGGAAACCGACTCGAGCCGGCCGCGCCAATAAGAGAGCGGAATACGGTCGCGCCCCGAGAGCCGCCCGATGATATGTTCGAGATGCTCAATGTCCTTTTCGAGTTGGTGATGATTCATCGCTGCCCCCGGTAATGACAAATTTTATCGAGCGCGCACAAATAGCACGCACTCACTTTCGTCGCATCGCCGCTTTTCCGCACGCTGCGGATAATCGGTCAGTTTGGTAATCGCGCCGGCTGACCGTGCTAAATGCACGCCGCAGCGGATTGACGGCTTTTGTTCGTACTGTCAGACCAGAATAAGGCCAGCGCGCCCGGCTATCCGTTGGATACCGCACGGAATTCCAAAGGCCGCTCCTCCACGCTCACGGTTGTATCCGCATCCATATCGGAAGGCAGATTAACGGGGGCTATTGCATCTGTATATTCCTCAATTGTGGAACGCTATGCGGAGCGCATTTTTACTGCCATCTGCCTTTCACAATACGAACAACGAGAATGGCGTGAGAACAAACGAATCACAATACGATCGCCTGCTGCACCTTATTTACGACACGCTCGATAATCCTTGCGCCTGGAAGGATTTTTGCGCGCAATTGCGCGAGGCGACTGGAGTGGCGTCGATTCATCTGTATGCCTTTGACCGGCAGCGCGATCTGTTTTCCTGGAGCGACGGTTTCGCACTCGCCGGCGCGGAACCGCTGGAACGCATCCGGCCGCTGTACCGCGACGATGCGCGCCTGGCATGGCTGCGCGCCTACCCGCCGGGCAAGTGGCTGCATTGCGGCATCGAATTCGACTGCGCGGACGGCGACTGCGCAGCCGGGTTCGAACTCTGTCCGCTCGAAGAAGGCCATCGCTGCGCGGCGCTGTGCAAGCTGGTCGAACAGAACGGGCTCGCCGTCATGCTCGCGTGCCGCGTGGACGCCGAGGCCGGGCCGCTCCCGGGCGAGCATCGCGCACTGCTCGAGCGGCTCACGCCGCACCTCGTGCGCGCGGTGCGCCTGTATCTACGCCGCTTTGCCTTGAACGCCGACACGCTTGCAAACCGCTCACGTCCGCCAGCGATGCTCGTGAGCGCGCTGGGCGAGGTGCTCCATAGCAACGAGGCCGCACAGCGGCTCCTGAAGGCGACCTCGCTCGTGCGGGTGCGCGGCCGGCGCATCACGCTCGCGGCGCCCCATCACGCGCGCCTGCTCGAGGACATCGCCGTGAGCGAGGCGCGCCTGCGTAACCGCATGAGCGGCGCGCGCGCGGCGGCGGCGCGCTTTCGCGCGTTGCGTATCGTCGGCGCCGCCGACGGCACGCTCGCGCCGGATGCGCCTGACGCTGCGGCCGCAACGGACCCGCACGGCCAGACCCATAGCGGGCGGGGCCGCGCACAGGCCTCGGCGAGCCAGCAGGAGGTGCTCTACGCGTTCTATAACGTGGTGACGGCCGACGACGTCTCGGCCCCGGAATTGCGCGCCTTCGCGGCGCTGACCTTCTACCACCCCCGCTCCGCGCCGCTGGTCGACGAGCGCGTGCTCGCCACGGCCTTCGATCTCTCGCCGGCCGAATGCCGTATTGCGCTGCTGCTCGCGGAAGGTCTCACGCAAAAGGAAATCGCCGCGCACGTCGGCGTGCAGCACGACACCGTGCGCAAACAATTGCAATCGATCTTTCAGAAGACGGCGACGCGCCGCCAGCCCGACCTGCTGCGCCTGTTGCTGAATCTGCCGGCGCGCGGCACGGGCGCCGCCGCCGAAGGCTGAGCGGCGTGCGACAGGCTTATTGGGCCTTGCGGCAGGCGAATACGAGGGTGTAGTTGCCGTTGTCGGTCGAGGTCGCGACGGTGTCGTAGCCTGCGCCGGCGCAACGGGCACGCGCCTGCTGCGCGCAGGAATCGCGATCGCCCGAGGCCGGGCATTGCACCTGGATCGTCGGTCGGCCGTCCGACAGGAACAGCGGCGGCCCGCTGCTGCATGCAGACAGCCCCGCGATCAAGGACAACGCGCACGCCGCGAACGGCAATCTGCGCAAACGGAACAACGACGAACCAGGACGAGTCATTTGGAGCACCCCAACGGGCTTCTAGTTTTTCGACGTTGCGATTGTGCCATGCCGCGAGCCATGTGCGATGCATCGCCGCGAGCGCCAGCTGTGCGCGCTCAGGGCGCCGTCGAAAGCGTCTTGTACGGCAGCGCGCCGCGTGGGTCCGAACTCACGCGTACGAAGACCTGCTCGACGTCGGGAATCGCGGCGAGCCTGCGCTCGAGCGCTGCGCTGTCGAAGCCCGGACCCACGCAGCCTTCCGCGTAAACGAAACGGCGCTGCACCGTGATCCAGATGCTCGTGCCCACAAACAGGGCATCGCCTTGCAGTTGCTGGCGAATCGCCGCTGCAATGTCCGCATCGTAAAGATACGAGTTCGGCTTCGAGCATTTGTGCGCGAGCCAGCAGGTCGTGCCGCGCTCCACGCGATAGTGGGCGTCGTCGTCGGCTTCGGCTTTCGTCATGCGCGGGCCGAGCGGCTGCGGGCAGGCGCTGATTGCGCTCGACAGCGCGACGAACGGGTCGTTGTACCAGTTCTTGCGCTGGGTGTCCGGTGCGTTCTCTGCCTTTGAGGCGGGCGCGGAGGCGCCGGCCTGCGCTTGCGCGAGCGCCGCGCCCGCCCAAATGCCCGCGAAAACGCCCGCGCAAACAAGCGCCGTTGCAAGCCGCGCCGCCCGCGCGCGCCACGCACCTGGGCCGCCCTTACCGTTCGCACTCATCGACTGTCACCTCACCGCCTCACTCCGGCTCGCTCTTCTGCGCAACGATAGGACCGCGCGGCCACGCTCGCAATAACGAGATAAATCCTTTCGTTACAATCGCTGCGACGCACCACCGCCTCGCCGCATGAAGAGACGCAGCTAAAGCCCTCGCCCAGGCAACAAGCTGAATCGCGCACCACGATCGATCCGCAGGAGACTCCATGTCGTTTGTTATCGTTCTCGCCGCCCTCGCGTTCCTCATGCTTGCCGCGTACCGCGGCTACAGCGTGATTCTCTTCGCGCCCATCGCCGCGCTCGCCGCGGTCCTCCTCACCGAACCCGCCGCCGTCGCGCCCGTCTTTTCGGGCATCTTCATGGAAAAGATGGTGGGCTTCGTGAAGCTCTACTTTCCCGTGTTCCTGCTCGGCGCGGTATTTGGCAAGGTGATCGAACTATCGGGATTTTCCGAGGCGATCGTGCACGCCGCCATCCGCTATATCGGCCGCTCGCGCGCCAACGCCGTGATCGTCGCCGTGTGCGCGCTGCTCACTTACGGCGGCGTGTCGCTCTTCGTGGTGGTGTTCGCCGTCTACCCGTTCGCAGCCGAGCTCTATCGCCAGAGCGATATTCCGAAGCGCCTCATGCCGGGCGCCATCGCACTCGGAGCCTTTTCGTTCACGATGGATTCGCTGCCCGGCACGCCGCAGATCCAGAACATCATTCCCACCACCTTCTTCAAGACCACCGCGTGGGCCGCGCCTGCGCTTGGCGTGATCGGATCGCTTTTCATCATCGTGGTGGGCCTCTCGTACCTCGAATGGCGCCGCCGCGGCGCGATGTCGAAAGGCGAAGGCTACGGCACCTCGCTCGTGAACGAGCCGGAACACGTGAAGACCGAACACCTGCCCAACCCGCTGCTCGCCGTCGCGCCGCTCGTGCTCGTGGGCGTGGCGAACTTCCTGCTCACGCACTGGATTCCCGTCTGGTACGGCGACACCGTGACCGTGCCGCCCGAAGTGCTGCCCGGCATTCATACGCCGGTCACGGCCACCGTCAAGCAGGTCGTGGCGATCTGGGCGGTTCAGGGCGCGCTGCTCGCGGGCATCGTGCTCGTGATCGTCACGGCGTTCGGCCGCGTGAAAGACCGCTTCGCGAACGGCACGAAGGCGGCCGTGGCCGGGGCGCTGCTGGCCTCGATGAATACCGCCTCGGAATACGGCTTCGGCGGGGTGATTGCGGCGCTGCCCGGGTTCATCGTCGTGAGCGATGCACTCAAGAGCATTCCGAATCCGCTCGTGAACGCCGCCGTGTCGGTGAGTGCGCTCGCGGGTATCACGGGGTCGGCCTCGGGCGGCATGAGCATCGCGCTCGCGGCCATGTCGGATCTGTTCATCAAGAGCGCGCAGGCGGCGCATATTCCGATGGAAGTGCTGCACCGCGTGGTGGCCATGGCCAGCGGCGGCATGGACACGCTGCCGCACAACGGCGCAGTCATTACGCTGCTCGCGGTCACGGGGCTCACGCACCGCGAGTCGTATCGGGACATCTTTGCGGT
Source organism: Paraburkholderia sp. EG286B (assembly GCF_040965655.1). NCBI lineage: Bacteria > Pseudomonadati > Pseudomonadota > Betaproteobacteria > Burkholderiales > Burkholderiaceae > Paraburkholderia > Paraburkholderia sp. EG286B. Next base: position 682,683 of record NZ_JBFRCF010000001.1, read on the forward strand.
GACGGTGATCAAGACGTTGGCCGTCTTCTTCGTGATCGCTGTGTACTATTCGACGGGGATTGTTTGATGTGGGGGGCTCGCAGCGGAGCTGGCGAAACAACTTGAGTTTTTCTTTCTCCGGAAACGCAAGCTGCAGCGTGGCCATATCATCTGAAACAAGGGCGGCAAACCCGTGCAGCCCTGCCCGACCCGATTCATTCGGAAAAGTCCTCCGGATTCTCCTTTGCCGCGCTCTGATAAAGAACCATCAAGAGAGGAATTCTGGGCTCTGCCGTGGCGTCGCTTCGTCGTGCCGTCACCTCGCCCGCGACTTCGGTCGTATACTCCGCGACCAATTCGCCAAAGGTATTGCGCTGGATTGCCACTTTCTGGCCCGCCTTGACCTTGTCATTCACCTTGACCAGCAGTTCGACGAATCCACCGTGCGTCGACATGACTGTGTGGCCGCTGTTGCCAACGATGGTCCCGACGTCTCGCCCAGTGCGCCCCATCGGACCCGATACGACGTTGTAGCGCTTAAGCACGTTCATCGTGCCCTCGACGAACGACGGAATCATGTCGAAATCGAAAGCGCGCGCAGATCCGATCTCGGGCGTGATTGCGGGAATCCCCACATTGATGAATGCATTGGCAAGCAGCGTGGGATAGGCGGGGTTGTCGAAGATCTGCTTGATCGGAAAAAGCTCCGCCATGGCTCGCGCCTCCGGCAATTCCATTCTGGCGAGAATGAAGGACGTCACGTCCATGCCGGTCGTGCCCGTATGAAAATCGAGTGCGTAGTCGGTGTTCGGCCTCAACAGCCGGTTGAACAGCAGTCCCGCATGCCGGCTCGGCGCGCTGGCGCCATTCTCGTTGCCCGGCCATTCGCGGTTGATGTCGATGAGGCCGATACCAAGTGCGGAATTGGGCCATCTGCGCTCCATGGCTTCGAGCGCGGGGCGCGATACGTCGAGAACTGCCAGCACGGTGCCTGACATCTGCGCGGGATCGAGCTGGCTTATCACGCCGTGGATGGTATGCACGGGGCTCATTTCGTCGCCATGCACCCCGCTGATCAGCGCGACGCGCTTGCCCGGCCTCGCACCGTGGACAACGATAACCGACACATACCAGTCCTGACCCGTCGGCATTTGCACGCCCTGAAAGTAGAACTTGTGTGTCTTGCCGCGCTCGAGGTCGCCGACGTCGAGCGCGCTGATGACTTTCTTTCCCTGGATCACATCGCCGGTATAAACCGTCCCCGTCCCTTGCCGGCCCCCGGCGGTCGGCGCATTGGCGCCTTGGGCACTTGCGGCCTCGCTTTGCGCGACCAATGCGGATGTTGCGCCGACCAGCGCAACGGCCTTCTTCATGAAGGCGCGACGAGCGACAACATCTTCCGATTCGTTTTGCATGATAGCGAGGTCCTGACGTTCGGAACCTGTCGGTCAGTTCAGAACATCTGTTAACGTCTTCTACATTCGTTTCCGACGAGTTACTTCGACCAGGCATCCTGCTCAGCCTCTCGAAGCTCGCGGCCAAAACCGCGCCCCCGCCTTTCGCACGTCTCCGAGCGCGCGTCGACATGCATTCTCCCCCCAAGCGCGAAAGCTTGCTTCCCCCACGCGAAAGCCACTTCAGAGCAGTTCAGTTGACCCGCCGGGGCCCCTGCGGCTCACTTCAGCACTACTGCCCCCTGTCATACGTACGCAATCGCACACTCCCGACCTCGCAATCCGGAACACAGAAGCTATATTTGTAGATCTGATGTTTGGCACGCGCAGCGCACGCGACACCGCATCGGCTGGGTTGGCGCATCAAGACGATACTCAGGATAGCGAACAAATGTTGCGTAGATAGCGACTGGATTGCGTGTGTGAGGAGCCAGCGATGTCCAAAACGATAGTCTTTTGCGCAGACGGCACGTGGAACGGCCCCGAAGATCCGGCAGGAAAAGGCGATGGCGTCGCGCCTGACGCCGCGGCCGGGTGTCAGCCGGGACTGACCAACGTATGCAAGCTTTTCGCGTGGCTCGACGGAAACATGCTGCCCGAAGGCACCGACTGGGGCGGCGTCGAGATGGAAAAGGCGCTTGGCGACGCCAACGGCAAACCCGTACAGATCGCGAAGTACATTCACGGGGTCGGGAATTCCGGGCAACTGCTCGACAAAGTCGCCGGCGGCGCGTTTGGCGTCGGCGTCGTCGCCCGCATCGCGCGTGGCTATACGTATATTTCGCGCAACTTCGAGCCGGGCGACAGCATCGTGATCGTCGGTTTCAGCCGCGGCGCGTACACCGCACGAGCCCTTGCCGGACTGATTGCGGGACAGGGCCTGCTTCGGCCAGAGCTCGCCGCGATCGACGATCAGAATCGTTACGACACCGCGGTGGCGGCCTGGTATCGATGGAGACACGGCCACGAAACGACGTTCCAGAAGATCGCAGACGGCGTGATGGAGTTCTTGACGATCCATCGCGCCTTCTCCAAAGCGAAGCCTTTGGACGCCAACTCGTTTGTGAACGCAAAAGTCACCGCAGTGGCAGTTTGGGACACGGTCGGTTCGCTCGGCATTCCCATCTACTATGAGGGTTCCGCCATCGATCTGTTCCGGTTCTGCGATCTGACGCTCAACCCGGCCATTGGCCTCGGCGTGCACGCCGTCTCGCTCGACGAGCAACGCAGGCCGTTCGAACCGACGCTGTGGAATCCCAACCCGAACGTGACGCAAGCGCTCTTTCCAGGCGGTCATTGCGATGTCGGCGGCGGCTATACCGATCACGGCCTCTCCGACGGCCCGCTGGTCTGGATCGTGGACAGATTGCAGCACACGGATGTCGGATTGAAGTTCGCCCTTCATCCGCCCGTTGCGGTCCAGTCCAATCCCCTGGGGCCGCGGCATCGCGAATGGGTGGCGGACGCTGTCTGGCTGGCCGCGGGCGTGGGCGCGCGGGCCTTCCCGGCAGGCATGGTCGTCAACGACAACATACGGCAGCGGATGAACGGCCAACCCGAAGAACTTTTTGGGGCTAACGGGCAGCAGCCCAACTACTCACCGGGTAACTTGCCAGCACGCTAAGCGGCATTGCTTCGGCAGGGCGAACGAACGAAGTCCTACACCTCCAGCCATTCCTGGCGGACGCGCGCATCGGCCTTCAACTGCTGCGGCGTCCCCTCGAACACGATCTGCCCGTGCCCCATGACGTACACGCGCTGCGAGATATCGAGCGCGATGGCCTGCTTCTGCTCGACGAGCAGCACCGAAATACCGCGCGCCTTCAGCGTCTTCAGATACTCGCCCACCTGCGCGACGACGAGCGGCGCGAGCCCTTCGGTCGGCTCGTCGATGATGATGAGGTCGGGGTCGCCCATGAGCGTGCGGCACAGCGTCAGCATCTGCTGCTCGCCGCCGGACAGCAGGCCCGCGGGCGTGTCCTCACGCTCTTTCAGGCGCGGGAACATCCGGTACATGTCGTCGAACTGCCAGCGCGGCTTCTGGCGCGAGCGGTTGCGCTTTTCGCCGAGCATCAGGTTCTGCCGCACGGTGAGCGTCGGGAAGATGTCGCGATTCTCCGGCACGTAGCCGATGCCCCGGTGCGCGACCTCGAAGGTGCGCAGCCCGCGCACTTCCTCGCCGCGCAGCAGAATCTGCCCCTCGCACCGCACGAGCCCCATGATGGCTTTGGCCAGCGTCGAGCGGCCCACGCCGTTGCGTCCGAGCAGGGCGACGATCTCCCCCTCGCCCACCTGCATCTCGACGCCGTGCAGGATATGGCTCTTGCCGTAGTACGCATGCAGGTCGCGCACCTGGAGCATGGAATTCGCGGTCGCCATCAATGTGTACCTGCGGGTTCGTCCAGCGTGGTGCCCAGATAGGCTTCCTTCACGCGGCGGTTGTTACGGATGGCTTGCGGCGTGTCCGTGGCGATCACCTCGCCGTACACGAGCACCGAGATGCGGTCGGCGAGGCCAAACACGACGCTCATGTCGTGCTCGACCATCACCAGCGTCTTGCCGACGGTGACCCGGCGAATCAGTTCCACCGCGTGATCCGACTCCGAGCGGCTCATGCCCGCCGTAGGCTCGTCGAGCAGGATCACCTCGGCGCCGCCCGCAATCGTGATGCCGATTTCGAGCGCGCGCTGCTCGGCGTAAGTCAGCAGCCCCGCAAGGGTGTCGTGGCGGCCCTGCAGGCCGATCAGCTCGAGCACTGCTTCGGCGCGTTCGCGCGCGTCGCGCAATTGCTCGAGACGATGCCAGAACGAATACCGGTAGCCGAGCGACCACAACACGGAGCAGCGCAAATTCTCGAACACCGAAAGGCGATGAAAAATGTTCGTCACCTGAAAGCTGCGCGAGAGCCCCATGCGGTTGATCTTGTACGGCGGCAGCCCGCCGATCTCAACGCCGTTGAGTTTGACCGTGCCGGAACTCGGCGCCATGCGCCCCGAAATCAGGTTGAACGTGGTCGACTTGCCCGCGCCGTTGGGACCGATCAGCGCATGACGTTCGCCCTTCGCGATATCGAGGTCGACACCGCGAATGATCTCGGTGCGCCCGAAATTCTTGCGCACGTCACGCAACTCCAGTGCGGCCGTCATACGTCGCTCCCTGCGATTTCCCGTTGCACGCCATCCCACGCGTCGCGCACCCGCGCGGCCGCGAGGCGTCCCGCCTGCGCGCCCAGCGCCCACAGCACCGCCGCGACGGCCCACGGCTTCCACGACGCGGCATCGAAGTGCAGGCCGAAGAACGCCATAGCCGTGCCGTTGTCGCTATCGATCTGCACCTTGTAGACGAGTTCGACCGTCAGCACGAGCGCAGCCAGCAAGATCAGCCCGGCGCCCAGCGCCGCCGCATAGGAAGGCAGCATGCGGTGCAGCTTGCGCGCCGCAATCAGAGGCACCTGCTTCATCAGCAGGCTCGACACGCCGCCCGGCACGTACATCACCACCAGCACGAAGAAGAGGCCGAGGTACAGCAACCATGCCGGCGTGAGATTGGACAACGCGACCGCGAACAGCACGAACAGGATCGAACCGATGATCGGCCCGAAGAAGAACGCCCCGCCGCCGATGAACGTCGCGAGCAGCACGCCGCCCGACTGTGCGGCGCCGACATTCTCCGCCGTCACGATCTCGAAGTCGATCACGGAGAGGCCGCCCGCTATGCCGGCGAAGAACGCCGAGAGGACCATCACGAAAAAGCGCACGCGCTGCGTGTTGTACCCGACGAATTCCGCACGCTCGGGATTGTCGCGCACGGCATTGGCGATGCGGCCGAGCGGTGTCTGCGTCCATGCGTACATGGCGATCATCGACACGAGGCACCATACCGCGATCAGGTAGTACACCTGAATCGCCGGTCCGTAGGTGATGCCGAGCACCGCATGGCCAACCGTGCGATTGGTCGGCACCCCGCCCTCGCCGCCGAAAAAGCCGGGAAACATCAGCGAACTCGCCGCCACCATTTCGCCGATGCCGAGCGTGATCATCGCAAAGGTGGTGCCCGACTTGCGCGTGGTCACGTAGCCGAACAGCACGCCGAACAGCATGCCCCCGAGCCCGCCGACCAGCGGCAGCAGCGAAACGGGCAACGGGAAATGGTTCGCGCCGATCTGGTTGAGCACATGCGCCGCCACGAATGCGCCGAGCCCGGAGTACACCGCGTGCCCGAACGAGAGCATGCCGGTCTGCCCGAGCAGCATGTTGTACGAGAGCGCGAAGATGATCATGATGCCCATCTGCGAAAGCAGCGCGATCGCGAAGCCGCTGGAAAACACGAGCGGCAGCACGAGCATGATGAGCACCGTAGCGCCCCAGATGATCCAGCGCAGCGAATGCGCGGACTGCCGCCATCCGTGGCGTTGCATGGCCGAACCGGCGCTGGCCTGAATGAGCGGTTTCATCGGTCAGCCCTCCCGCTTGCCGAGCAACCCGCGCGGTCGCAGGATCATCATGAGCACCATGAGCAGATAAGGCAGAATCGGCGCGACCTGCGAGACCGGCATGCGCAACAGCGACGAGAGCGTCGTGCTGTCCGTGACCCTCATGCCGACAAGTGAAAACAGATCGGAAAGCGAGGCATCGATCGTGACGGCGAAGGTCTGCATGATGCCGATCAGCAGCGAGGCGATGAACGCGCCCGGCAGCGAGCCCATGCCGCCCACCACGGCGATCACGAACACGATGGTGCCGACCGACTCGGCCATCGAGGGCGAGGTGACGAACGCATTGCCGCCAATCACACCCGCGAGGCCCGCCAGCGCGGCGCCGCCGCCGAACACCAGCATGAACACGCGCTGCACGTTGTGCCCGAGCGCCTCGACCATTTCCGGATGCGTGAGCGACGCCTGAATGACGAGGCCGATGCGCGTGCGCGTCAGCACCAGATACAGCGCCGCGAGCATGGCAATCGAAATCAGCATCATGAAGGCGCGATACTTCGGAAACTCCGACGTGTACACCTTGAACAGCGCCCCGTTTAGTTCAGGCGGAATGGCGTACGGCACCGCGGCCAGTCCCCAGACCAGCTTGACGCCCTCCACGATCAGATACGACAGGCCGAAGGTGAACAGCAATTCCGCCACGTGCCCGAACTTGTGCACGGTACGCAAGCCGAAACGCTCGACGAGCGCGCCGACACACGCCACGAGCACCGGCGCCGCCACGAGCGCCGGCCAGAAACCGATCTTGCTCGCTATGGTGTAGGCAAAGTAGGCCCCGAGCATGTAAAAGCTGGCGTGCGCGAAGTTGAGCACGCCCATCATGCTGAAGATCAAGGTGAGGCCCGAGGAAAGCATGAACAGCAGCAGCCCGTAGCCGATGCCGTTCAACAGAGAGATGGTCAGGAATTCCACTGCCCGATGATCCTTGTGAAGTGTCGTAGCGAGAGCACGTTCAGCCCGGGCGCTTCATCTGGCAAGTGGTCGGCTGCGTTGCCGCGGTCGGCCCGAGCTGGACGTCGGTGCGCCAGCCATAGCCGGTGTTCTCCTGGTCGTACTTTACCGTTTTGCCGTCCGTCTTGGTCCATGTCGCGATCACGAGCGACTGCTGCGCCTGGTGATCGGCAGCGCGCATCGCGACCGGACCGTTCATGCCGTCGACCGTCATGCCCTCCATGGCCTTGGCCACCTTGACGGGATCGCTCGACTTCGTCGCGCTTATCGCCTTGCTCAGCATTTCGATGGCGGCATAGGCCGTCGCCAGGTAGTAGTCGTCGTTGTACTTCTTCTTGTAGCCCTCGATGATCTGCCCCACCACCGGCGGGTTGTTCGCCGTGTTCGGGCCGAACACGCCCACGTACTTCACATGGTCGGCGCCGGACGCGCCCATGGCCGTCGGCACGCCGGTCGTGCCCGCGTAATAGGTATAGAAGTTGGCCGTCACACCGGCGTCCTTGCTCGCCTTCACGAGCAATGCGAGGTCGCTGCCCCAGTTGCCCGTGATCACCGTGTCGGCGCCGGACGCCTTGATCTTGGTGGCGTAAGGCGAGAAGTCCTTCACGCGCGCGAGCGGATGAAAATCGTCGCCGACGATCACGATATCCGGGCGCTTGCTCTTCAGGTCCTCGCGCGCCACGCGCGAGACGTCGTGGCCAAACGAGTAGTCCTGATCGATGAGATAGACCTTCTTGATGTCCTTGTCGCGCGCGAGGAACGTGGTGAGCGCATCCATCTTCATGTCGGCGTTGGCGTCGAAGCGGAAGTGCCAGTAGTCGCACCGCGCGTTGGTCATGGCCGGGTCCACCGCGGCGTAGTTCAGGTAGACGATTTCCTTGCCCGGATTGCGCGAGTTGTACTTGGCGACCGCATCCTCCAGCGCGAGGCCGACCGACGAGCCGTTGCCCTGCACGATATAGCGGATGCCCTGGTCGGCGGCCTGGTTCAGCAGGGTCAGGCTTTCCTGCGGCGACAGCTTGTTATCGAATCCGACCACCTCGAACTTCGTGCCGTTTGCCCAGTTGTGCTCGTTGGCGTATTCGGCCGTGTATTGCCAGCTGTGCAGCTGATTCGTTCCGAGTGACGCCATCAGGCCGGACAGCGGATCGATGAAGGCAATCTTGACCGTCTGCGCCTGCGCGGCCCCTCCTGACAACGCCGACGATACCACCGCACCAACCAGCAACGAGCGCAACATCCTCATGGACTGTCTCCTTTGTTTGGGCATTGCTTATCGAGCGTGAATTTTCTGTCCGACCGTGCGATTTTTCGTTATATCACCACATTCCAGACGCTAATAACAGCACTCCAGGGAAATCGCTGACGCGAGCCGGCATAGCGAGTCATTGCGACCGGCTTACGGTTCGCCTGGGTCCACTTGCGACGTATCAACCGCGCATCCGGGACCTCAGGCCCGGCGCACGCGGGGCTTGCCGCCCGCGGTCCGCCGGGCAGGCTCGAGAGAAGGCGAGCGCTCGGTCAGGGACGGCGCAGCGTGATCCTCGTCATGCTCTGCGCCCTTGAATTGCTGCCGGTAGGCCACGGGCGTCAACGCTTTCGTGGCCTTGAACTGCCGGTTGAAATTCGCGGCGTTGGGGAACCCCGAGCGGGTGGCGACCACCGAGATGGGCATCTGCGTGTCGGTCAACAGCCGGCAGGCATGGCCGATTCGCACCCGTGCGAGGTACTGCCCCACGCTTTCGCCCGTGTGCTGCACGAAATGCCGCGTCAGTGTGCGTTCGGACAGACCTGCGGCTTTGGCGAGCGTCGAAAGGCGCAAGGGTTGCGAGAACTGCGTTTCGATCAGCGCAAGCACCCGGTTCAGCTGCTCGGGTTCGTAGCCCGACGACGCGCCAACGCGGCCTTCGAACGCGCTGGGCGTCGCCAGCTGGGTGGCAGGAAAGTCGGTCAGCCAGACGAGGATCTCCAGCACGGCAGCCAGACGCCCACGCGGGTCCGCCGACAAAAGACGGTCCAGATAGCCGCGCATCTGCGCGCCGGCGCCTTCCTCGAAGACCAGTCCGCAGGCCGCGCGACGCAGCAGGTTGCGCAGGTTCGCGTATTCCGGGCAAACATCGGCGAGGCGCTGCACCCAGCGGCCTTCGAACCAGATGACGATGGCAACCTGAGAGTCCGCCGGGTCGATCGAGCGATTGGACGACCAGGTGTGCGGCATGTCCGGCGGGACCAGGACGAGATCGTCGGCGCCATAAGCGGTGACCGAATCGCCGATATAGCGCTTGCCCTGGCTGTTCATCGTCAGCGTGAGTTCGTATTCCGGGTGGTGATGCCACTCGAACGGAATGCGCGGCAAGCGCCGGTGGTAAACCCGCACCGAACATCTGCTGCCGAAGTCGACGTGCTCGTACACTGCTTTCATGGCCGAAACTACAAAAAGATTGACTCGATAGTATCACCGGCCAGGACTGCGCCGGCGTACGCTCCCATCATTCGAACTCACCAGGGTGGAGACAAGGACATGGCTTTGCATATCGACGACCTGCCCGCGGCTATCCGCAAGGCCAAGCAGGAACTGCGGGAAGAACTGCCCAACTACCAGGCCGTGTTCGCCGAGGTCGAATCGGCCATGCACGAAGAAGCGCATCGCATTGCCCGGCTTCGCGACCGGGGTGAGCCGGTCATCCCCGAAATCGCCTTCGCGGACATCGTCGGCAACCGGGTGAGCGCGGAGCAGATCGCGCGCGTAAAGGCGCGTGGCGCGTGCGTCATCCGCAAGGTATTCGACCGCTCGCTCGTGGAGCTGTGGGACAACGAGATTGCCGACTACGTCGAGCGCAACGATCTCGACCGCAAGCTGCTGCATCGCGCCGAAGACAAATACTTCGGCCAGCTGGCCTCGAGCAGGCCGCAGATCTACGGCGTCTACTGGTCGAAGCCGCAAGTGCTGGCGCGCCAGTCGCCGGAACTCACCGAGGCGCGCGTGTTCCTGAACCGGCTGTGGCGCACCGAGAGCGAAGGCCGCGTGCATTTCGACCCGGATCACGTGCCGGTTTATGCAGACCGGCTGCGCCGCCGGCCGCCCGGCTCCGAATCGCTGGGGCTTTCCGCGCACTGCGACGGCGGATCGGTCGAGCGCTGGATCGAAGCGAACTTCCGCAAGGTCTACCGTCACGTGTTCTCGGGAAACTGGCGCGACTATGACGCGTTCGATGCGGCGTGGCGCACCGCCGTCGAAGAGATTCCGTCACCGGCTGTCTGCTCGATGTTCCGCACGTTTCAGGGTTGGACGGCGCTCACGCAGCAAGGCCCCGGCGACGGCACGCTGCAGCTCGTGCCCATTGCGAACGCGATGGTCTACATCCTGCTGCGCGCGCTGCAGGACGACATTGCCGACGACGACCTGTGCGGCGCGATGCCGGGCCGGGCGCTTTCGATCAAGCCGGAATATCACGCGCCGCTTTTCCACGCGCTTTCGTCGATTCCCCTGATGCAGCCGGGCGACACCGTCTTCTGGCATAGCGACGTGATTCATGCCGTGGAGGATGCGCATCGCGGCAAGGGCTACAGCAACGTGATGTACATCGCTTCGGCGCCGTCCTGCGCCAAGAACGACGCGTATCTCGCGCGGCAGCTACCGAGCTTCCTCGAAGGCAAGAGTCCGCCGGACTTCCCGACGGATCATTTCGAAGTCGATTTCGTCGGGCGTGCAACGGTGGAAGACCTGACGCCGCTCGGACGCGCGCAGATCGGGCTGAAGCGCTGACCTTGCGTCAGTCGGTCTTGTTCAGCGCATTGCGCACCGCAACGGCAAGCTCGTCGTATCGATAAGGTTTGCTAATCAGCGCGACACCTTCGTCGAGCTTGCCGTCGTGGAAAATGACGTCGCGCGTATAGCCGGAGGCAAACAGGACCTCGGCGTAATACGGCGGCCCGCTCGCAATACGAGCCAGTTCGCTGCTTCGCACCGTGCCCGGCGTCACGACATCCGTGAACAGCAGGTCGAAGCGCTGGCCGCTCTGGATCAACTTGAGCGCGCTTTCGCCATCTTGTGCGGAGAGCACCTTGTAGCCGAGCTGGGCCAGCATCTCGATCGCGGCAATGCGAACGTCGGCATCGTCTTCGACGACGAGAATGGTCTGGCCGCCCCGCTCCTGTCTCGCAACGGTCGGTTTGTAAGCGTCGTATTCCGCTTCCAGGCTGCGCGGGAAATAGAGGTTGACGGTCGTGCCCTGGCCTTCCGCGCTTTCAATGAAAACGTGGCCCGAACTCTGCGCCACGAACCCGTGCACCATGCTCAAACCCAGCCCCGTTCCCTGCCCCTCGGCCTTCGTGGTGAAGAACGGCTCGAACACACGCGCTTTCACGTGGTCGGGCATGCCGCTGCCCGAGTCCGAGACTTGCAGGCGCACATATTCGCCCGCTGGGACGCCATCGCGAAGCGCCAGTTCGTCGTTGCCCGCATCGATGTTCGCGAGACAAACGCAGATGCGTCCGGGTCCGTCGATCGCGTCGCGCGAGTTGATGACCAGATTCAACAGCGCGCTTTCCAGCTGGCTTCGGTCGGCGCAGATATTCCAGCTTTCCTGCGCCGGCACGATGGCGAGTTCGATCGTCTCCGGCAACGTACGGTGCAGCATCTCGGCGATGCCTTCGACCAGCCGGAAGGGATTCAGGACGGCCGGCGCGAGCGGTTGTCTACGTGCAAAGGCCAGCAGTTGCGCGGCGAGTTTCGCGCCGCGCGACACCGCGTTGCTGACCGCAGCGACGCGCCGCTCGAGTGCGGCGTTCCCGCGCGTCGAAAGCTCGATGAGCTGCAGGTTGGCGGAGATGACCTGCAGGACGTTGTTGAAGTCGTGCGCGACGCCGCCCGTAAGACTGCCGATCGCCTCCAGCTTTTGCGCCTGACGCAGCCGCTCCTCCATCGCCACGCGCGCCCCCACTTCCTCGGCGACGCGCTGCTCCAGTGTCTGGGTCAGTTGCAGCAGCGCGTCTTCGGCCACCTTGCGCTGCCTTTCCGCCAGGATCTTCGCGGTCGTTTCGAACACGATGGCGATGACGCCCGCCGGCCGCTCGTCGTCTTCAAAAACCGGGCTGTAGCTCAGATCCATCCAGACGTCTTCGGGGTGCCCCTCGCGATACAGCACGAGCTGCTTGTCCTGGAAGGCCAGCGTTCCGCCCGCGAGACACGTATCGACGACATTGCGGTTGAACGCCGCCACCTCCGGCCAGCCGGTTTCGACCGGTTTGCCCAGCAGGAATGGATGCCGGCCGCCCGCGAAAACCGCGTAGGCGTCGTTGTAGACCATCGTGCCTTCGCGGCCCCAAAGCATGACGAGCGGAGATGGCGAGGCGAGCAGCATGTTGATCGCGGCGACGAGGCTCGCCGACCACGTTTCGCGCGGGCCGAGCGCCGTGTTGCTCCAGTCGAATGCGGCGATGCGCTCCGCCATTTCACCCGGCCAGCGGGTCGAGGGGCGCTCGATCGGCGGTGGAACTTCCTTGTTCATGACGCGACTCGGCTCCCAGGAGACGCTGCTGGAGATCGGAACTGCGATGCACGTGGAGATTCGAGGCTGCGCACGAGCGAGACGGTGCGCGCAATTATTGTTCCGGCTCCGGGCGGGACCCGTCAAGACTGCCACAAAGGGCGACCGGCGCCGAAGCGGCAGCCGGTCAGACCGGTGTCACAGGCAGGCCAGCAGGTCTTCGAGCCGCACCGGTTTCGTCAGACATTTGTCGAAACCGGCCGCTGCCGCCCTGGCCGCGATATCCGGGTCGGCGTGTCCCGATAGCAGAACGTACCGGGTATGCGACAGCGCGGGGTTGAGCCGAAGCTGGCTCACCAGGTCGCCGCCGCTCATGTCGGGAAGCTTCCAGTCCACGAGGGCAAGCTCGGGAAAGAACGACCCGGCGACGAGCAGGGCCTCTTGTCCATCGGCGGCGCATCGGGCTTGATGACCTTCGAACTCGACGAGCGCCGCGAGCGCATCTGCGACGTCGCGGTTGTCGTCGACTAGCAAGATTCGTTTTGGCATCGGGCACAAAAAGCTGGCTGGAGAACGGGCGCGACACAGGCAGAACCCGCACCGCGGTTCGCCTTCGAGTGTACCCGGATTCCGCCAACGGCAAACGCCCGCGTCACCTCACGCCCGGGGTCGGAGTCCATCCAGCATGCTGCATCACGCGCAATTCATCGTTGTACTGAGCAATCTGCTTTGCACAGCAGCAATGCGGCAAGCGCTTAACTCGTTGTTACCGATCTCGCAGCACCGTTGCACCTGTGTCAGGGGACGGCGCCTAGACTCGGAGCCGTGCTCATCAAGAACGCACGCAGCGTGCGAAGGAGTGGCGATATGAAGAGGACGATTCTCGGCCTGGTCCTGGGCGCAACGGCGTTGGCGGCTTCGACCGCTGCATTGGCCCACGTGGATGTGGCTGTGGGCGTCGGCGTGCCAGGCGCGGCCTATGCGCCGGTTCCCGTCCAGACCGACTGGCGAGGCGACGACTGGCGCGCGCGGCGTTGGCGGGAACACGAATGGCGCGAGCACGAACGTCGCGAGCATGAATGGCGCGAGCGGCAGTGGCGTGAACGCGAATGGCACGACCGGGGCCGCTGGAACTACTGACCCGGATCAGCGCAGGGCGTCCAGCAGCGCCTGAACAGGGTGGCGCAACGGGCGCCCGCGCAGGCGCTTCACCTGGCAGCGGCATGAATAGCCCGTGGCGAGCAGTTCATCCGCCCCCTGCGTCGACGTCGATGCCGCATCGACATGCCGCGCCCACGATTGTTCGAAGATCGCTTCCGAGGTCGCGCGATTGCGCGCCTCGTGGCCGTAAGTGCCCGACATGCCGCAGCAACCGCTGGCCGGCGTCGCGAGCGCGAGGCCTGCCGCCGCGAAGACGTCTTTCCACAGGAGCGCGGCAGCGCTCGCGTTGGTGCGCTCGGTACAATGCGATAGCAGTCTGAACGAGCCGGACGCTCGCGGCGATGTTGCACGCGTGCGCAGCGCGCCGATCAGCCACTCCTGCGGCAACTGAACGTCGGGCAAGGCTTCGATGCCTTCCACCTTGCGATACTCCTGGCGGTACACGAGCGTCATGGCCGGATCGATGCCCACCAGCGGCACACCCGTTCTGGCGAGCGCGGCCAGTTGCGCCGCATTGCGCCGCGCGGCCCGGCGAAACTGCGGCAGAAACCCCTGCACGTGCAGCGGCTTGCCGTTCGGCAGATAAGGCGCGACGAAGACCTTGAACCCGAGCCGCGCGGCGAGTTCCAGAAATGCGGCGGCGACCGGCGTTTCAAAGTAGCGCGTGAACGCGTCCTGCACCACGATCACGCTGCGCTGGCGCTCGGCTTCGTCAAGTTTCGAGAGGCGTTCGGGCGTTGCGATCTCTGCTCCCGAGCGGCGCAGCACACCACGCCATGACACCTGGCTCAACAAAGGGCTATCGACAAGGCCAAGACCGCGCGCAAGCAGCGATTTGACTGGACCCGCGCCCATCACCGCGTTGTAGACGCTTTTCGCTCCAGGCACCGCCGCTACGCGCGGCACCGTGAACTCGAGCGCGCCGATCAAGTAGTCGCGCAGCGGCCGCAAATAGCGCGTGTGATACAGCTCCAGAAAGCGGGCGCGAAACTCGGGCACGCTCACTTTCACGGGGCACTGCCCCGCGCATGACTTGCACGAGAGGCAACCCGCCATGGCGTCGTACACCTCATGCGAGAAGTCCTGCTCGCCCTGGCGTTTGCGCATGCTATTGACCATGCGCACCGGCAACGCCGCCGCAGCTGGCACAGCAGTGAGATCCGCTCCGGCATCCTGTTGCCGGCGCAGCCATTCGCGCATCAGCGAAGCCCGGCCCTTCGGCGAATGCACGCGCTCGCGCGTCGCCTTCCACGACGGACACATGGCGTCGTTCGGGTCGAAGTTGTAGCAGGCGCCGTTGCCGTTGCAGTGAACGGCGTCGGCATTGGCCTGCCAGACGCGCTCGTCGATGCGCCGGTCCAGTTCGCCGCGCAGCGTCGTCGCGTCGATCTTCAGCAGCGCCGCACTCGCCCCGGCCGGCGTGGCGATCTTGCCGGGATTGAGCTGATTGTGCGCATCGAATGCCGCCTTGAGCCGCTGCAACGCGGGATACAAAGGCCCGAAGTACTCGGGCACATACTCCGAGCGCACGCCCTTGCCATGCTCGCCCCATAGCAGGCCGCCATACTTCATCGTCAAGGCGGTCACGGCATCCGAAATGGGGCGCACGAGCGCGGCCTCGTCGGGATTGCGCATGTCGAGCGCGGGGCGCACGTGCAGCACGCCGGCATCGACGTGGCCGAACATGCCGTAGCGCAAGCCAAAACCATCAAGCAGCGCCCGAAACTCCGCAATATAGTCGGCGAGATTTTCGGGCGGCACAGCCGTGTCTTCCACGAAGGGCTGCGGGCGACTCGCACCGCGGGCGTTGCCCAGCAGGCCCACCGCACGCTTGCGCATCGCATAGACGCGATGGATCGCCGCCTCGCCTTCGGCGATCGTATGTCCCAGGCGCCTGACGCTCGCATCGGCACGCAGGTGCTCGACGAACGCCGCCACGCGCGCGCGCAAGTCGTCCGCATCGTCGCCGCTGAATTCGACCATGTTGATGCCGCTCGCACCGCCTTCGACGCCTTCGTCGGCGGGGAAATAGTCGGCCACGCTTTGCCAGACGCTATCCTCGCGCGCCAGCCGCAGCACCGTGGAGTCCACGGTCTCGATCGAGAGCGGACGATGGGCCATCAACGCGCGCGCGTCGCGCAGGGCATCCATGAAACCTTCATAGCGGATATTGACGAGCGCGGCGTGCTTCGGAACCGGCAGCACGTTCAGCGTCGCCTCGACGATAAAGCCGAGCGTGCCCTCCGAGCCGCACAGCACACTGTTGATGTCGAAGCGTCCTTCGCCGTCACGCAAATGGGCGAGGTCGTAACCCGTCAGGCAGCGGTTCAGCTCGGGAAAGCGCTCGCGTATCAGGCCGGCTTCACGCTCGCTGATATCGCGCGCGGTGCGGAAAACTTCGCCGATCTTGTCCTCGCGCGCACAGAGCGCCGCGAGTGCGGCCTCATCGACCGGCGCGCTCGACAGGCGCTCACCGCCAACGAGGACCGTTTCCAGCGCGAGCACGTGGTCGCGCGTTTTCCCGTAGGTGCAGCTGCCCTGCCCGCTCGCATCCGTGCTGATCATGCCGCCGATGGTCGCGCGGTTCGAAGTCGACAGCTCCGGCGCGAAAAAGAGTCCGTGCCGCTTCAGTTCGGCATTGAGCTGGTCCTTGACGACACCGGCCTCCACCCTTGCCGTGCGCGCAACGGGATCGATTTCGAGGATCCGGTTCATGTGCCTCGACATATCGACCACGATGCCCTCGGTCAGCGACTGCCCGTTCGTGCCCGTGCCGCCGCCGCGCGCCGCGACTGCCACGCCGCGAAACGCCTCGCGCCCGAGCAGCGCCGCGAGGCGTACGACGTCCTGCGCATGGCGCGGAAACACCGCCGCCTGCGGATAGCGCTGGTAGATCGAATTGTCCGTGGCCAGCACCGTGCGCGTCGCGTGAGTCGCGTCCACCTCGCCTTCGAAACCCGATCTCTCCAATTCATGCAAAAATTGACGGATCAGCGGGTTGCTGAATTCGCCGATGGCAAGCGGGGCAATTGTCATATCGTTCTCGAAGTCTCGCCGTGGGCGCACGATTCCCTTACTGGCAGGGTATTGTCGCGTCCCCGGCCGGCACCGGGCAAACGTATATTCGTTGGGTTGATCATGAGGTTTATGAATGAATTTCCGCAAGCTCACGCCTTCCATGTCGCTGCTGCTCGCGTTCGAGGCGTCCGCGCGGCATGAGAGCTTCACGCGTGCCGCCGAGGAGCTATCGCTCACGCAGAGCGCCGTGAGCCGCCAGGTTCAGGCGCTCGAAGCGATGCTCGATCTCGCGCTCTTCACGCGCGAGGGCAAGCGCATCATCCCCACGGATATCGGCCGCGCCTATATGGCCGAGATCTCGCACGCGCTCACGCTGATCCGCAGTGCGACGCTGCAGGCCCTCACCGCCAACGCGCCGAAAACGCAGTTGCGCGTCGCGACCCTGCCGACGTTCGGGGCCAAGTGGCTGCTGCCGCGCCTGCACCGCTTCTATCAGGCGCACCCCGATCTGCAGATCGATCTCGACTCGCGCATCGAGGCCGCCGATTTTTCGACCCAGGACCTCGACGCCGCCATCGTGGTGGGCGACGGCCGCTGGCCGGGCGTGACGGCACACCGGCTTTACGCGGAAGAACTGGTGCTGGTCGGCAACCCGGCCGCGTTGCCGCGAGCGCGAAAATCGCGGCGCAGGGCCGCCGCGCCGACCATCGACTCCCTCGAAGGGCTCACGCTGCTGCGGGTGCGCAGCTTTCCCGACGCCTGGCGCGAATGGTGCGCGCACTTCGGTTTGCCCCACGACGCGCTGCGGCCGGGCCCGAGTTTCGAGCTGACCTCGCATTTGATCCAGGCAGTCGTGGCCGGTATCGGCGTAGGCCTCGTGCCGCGCATGCTGGTGGAAGACGAATTGCGGGAAAACCGGCTTCTCAGCCCGTTCGAAGCGGTGCCGAGCTCGCGCTCGTATTACCTCGTCTACCCTGAGCGTGCTCAACGCCATCCCGTGCTGGTGGCGTTTCGCGACTGGCTGCTGGAGGAGCTCGGCGGGTAGCCGTGACGTCAAGGTTGCATCCGCAAGGGGATGCGGAATGAAAATTGCTGTACAGCCACCCTCGCATTTCGGTCTCACCAATAAGAAAAACAGATGGCTTATTTAGCGTTTCGCAAAGCCTGAATATCCGCCTGCCCCTCCATAATTCCATATGAATAATCACAGCGGAGGAGACAGTGAGGCTGTTGCGCCAGCTGTACATCCAGGTTCTGATTGCCATCGCGCTGGCCATCGCATTCGGCCTGCTCGCGCCGCACGAGGCCGTGAAGATGAGGCCACTGGGCGAAAGCTTCATTGCGCTGCTCAAGATGATGCTCGGGCCCATCATCTTCTGCACCGTCGTGCATGGCGTTGGGCACATCAAGGACTTCAAACGCCTTGGACGGCTCGGCGTAAAGACACTGCTCTATTTCGAAGTGGTCAGCACGCTCGCCATGCTGACCGGCTTTGCCGTCGTCAACATCGTCAGGCCCGGCGACGGGCTCCACGCGCGCTCGCTGAGCGCCGGTGAAGGCGCCGCCGCGGCGATCAAGGCGGGCACGAGCGGCGACTTCTCGTTCACGCACTTTCTCACCTCCATCATTCCGCATACGCTCGTTTCGGCGTTCGTCAGCGGCGACATTCTTCCCGTGCTGTTCGTTTCGCTGCTCGCGGGCTTCGCGCTCGCCACCTGCGCGAAACCCGACTGGGTCGTGTTCCGCCTGATCGAGGAAGCGCAAACGGTCGTCTTCAAGATGCTCGGCTTCATCATGCGGCTCTCGCCACTGGGCGCGTTCGGCGCCATGGCGGCGGCCGTGGGCAGCTACGGCAGCGTCACGCTGCTGTTCCTGCTGCGCTACGTGCTCACCTATTACGCCAGCACGCTGTGCTTCGTGTTCATCGTGCTCGGCGTCGTGGCCGGCCTGGCGGGATTCTCGATCTTCAGAATCCTTTCGCTCATCAAGGAAGAAGCGATTCTCGCGATGGGGACGGCCGCCAGCGAAGTCGCGTTTCCGCGGCTCGTCAGCAAGCTCGAACAGGCGGGCTGCGACGAGGTCGTGGTGGGCTTCGTGCTGCCGGCTGGCTATAGCTTCAACATCGACGGCGCGTGCCTCTACATGGCCTGCGGCGTCGGCTTCATCGCGCAGGCGACCGATACGCCCTTGAGCCTCTCGCAGCAACTCGCGCTGCTCGCGGTGATGATGCTCACGTCCAAGGGCGGTGCGGGCGCGGCGGGCGGCGCGCTCGTCAAGCTCGCGGCGACGATCCAGACCTCGCGCGCACTGCCGCTTGCGGGCGTGGGCCTGCTGTTCGGCATCGACCGCGTTCTCGCCATTGCGACTTCCACGACCAATGTGATCGGCAATTCGGTGGCCGTGCTCGTTTTGTCGAAATGGGAAAGAATGTTCGACAAGCAAAAGTTCGACGCCCACATGAACCGGCGTCTCGCGGCCCCGGTCGAGTCGCCGCCGGTTCAGGCGAGCGAACCTCGCGTGTGAGCCTGGCGCGCTGGTCTCTTCGCTTGTCTCTTCATCAACGTCATCGAGAGCGATTCAAACATGGAACAGCAAAACCAGCCGCCGGTCATACGCGTTGCGATCATTGGCTTCGGCGAAGTGGGACCCATTTTTGCGCAAGCACTGGCGCATGCCGGTCTGCACGTTTCGACGTACGACATCAAGCTGCAGGAAAGCGCCACGCGCGAGACGATCCTCAAACGCGCGAGCGAAAGCGGCGCTCACGTAGCCGATGATCTCGCCTCTGCGCTCAAGGGCGCGCAACTCGTGTTTTCCGCCGTAACGGCGAGCCAGGCCGAAGCCGTGGCGAGCGCGTGCGCTCCGCACTTGCTGGCCGGCCAGACGTTCATCGACCTCAACTCCGTGTCGCCCGCCGTCAAGCAGCGCAACAGCCAGGCCGTGGAGCGCGTGGGCGCAGACTACGTGGAAGCCGCTGTCATGGCGCCCGTGCCGCCGCAAGGCATACGCGTGCCGATGCTGCTGGGCGGGCGCGCGGCCGGGCGCACCGCCGACGTGCTCAACGCGCTCGGCATGCGCGCGCAAGCCGTCGCCGCCGAAGTGGGACTCGCTTCCGCCATCAAGCTGTGCCGCAGCATCATGATCAAAGGCATGGAAGCGATGTGCGTGCAATCGATGCTCGCCGCGAAGCAGTTCGGCGTGGACGACCGCGTGCTGGCTTCGCTTGCGGCCAGCTTCCCGGGCATGGGTTGGGACACGGGCTACGAGTCGTACCTGATCGGCCGCGTGGTCGAGCACGGACAGCGGCGCTCCGAGGAAATGCGCGAGGCGGCGGCCATGCTCGACGGCCTCGGCATGTCGAGCGAACTGGCCACCGCCATCGCGAATGTTCAAGAGGCGCTGGCCGAGCGTGCCGCACCGCTCGTCGACGCGCTCGACGAAAAGGGCAGGCTGCCGGCGTGGCGCACGCTGCTCAAGCCGGCCTGAGGCGCGCTCAGCGGCCGGTCTTCACCGCCGGCACACCCGCGACCAGCGCCGCACCGCTCGCCACCAGCAACGCCGCGAGCAGATAGAGCGCGTTGTCCATGCTGCCCGTATGTGTCTTGATGAGCCCGATTGCCCACGGGCTCACAATGCCGCTCGTAATGCCGATACTGCTGATGAGCGCGATGCCCGCAGCCGCAGCCTTGCCCGTGAGATACGCCGAAGGCACCGCCCAGAAGATCGGCAAAGCGGCGAAGATCAGCACCGCGGCGATCGAAAGAATGGCCATCATCGCGGCGAAACTCGCGAGATGCAGCGTGAGCAGCGCCAACGCAATGCCGCCGCCTACCGTGCACGCGGCGAAGTGCCAGCGCCGTTCGCCGCGCCGGTCCGAGCGGCGCGCGATCCACATGAGGCCCACGGCGCCCACCGCATTCGGAATGACCGTGTAGAGGCTGATCGCCAGCACGTCATGCACGCCGAAGTCGCGGATCATGAGCGGCATCCAGAAGTTCAGCGTGAGCGAGGCGCAGGTCAGCGAGAAGTAGATGAACGCGAACAGATACACGCGCGGGTTGCGCAGCGCCGCCCCGAACGAACGCGTGGAATGCGGGTGATCGCCTTCGCCGTCGCGTTGCGCGAGGAGGTGGGCCTTTTCCGCATCGGTCAGCCAGCGCGCCTTCTCGGGCCCGTCCACGAGCCAGAACGCGGCCATGAGGCCGAGCACCACGGCCGGCAGCCCTTCGATCAGGAACATCCAGCGCCAGCCGGCGAGTCCCGCCACGCCGGCCATGTCGCGCATGATCCAGCCCGAGATGAGGCCACCGAGCACGCCCGCCACCGCCACGCCCGCGAAGAAGATCGAGAACACGGCCGCGCGGCGCCGCGCCGGATACCAGTACGTGAGATAGAGCACGATACCAGGAAAGAAGCCCGCCTCGAACACGCCCAGCAAAAAGCGCAGCGCATAGAACTGCGTGGGGCTCGACACGAACATCATGCTGGTCGAGGCAATGCCCCACAGCAGCATGATGCGCGTGAAGGTGCGGCGCGCGCCGAAGCGCGCAAGCAGCATGTTGCTCGGCACTTCGCACAGCACGTAGCCCACGTAGAACACGGCGGCGCCGAGGCCGTACATCGCGTCGCTGAAGCCCAGGTCGTGCTTCATCTGCAACTGTGCGAAGCCGATGTTGATGCGGTCGAGGAACGAGACGACGTAGCAAACGAACAGGAACGGAATGACGCGCGCGGAAACTTTCCGGTAGAGCGCGTCGTCCTGCTGCGAGGGATGCGCGGACGTAGCGTACGCGCGCGCGGCTTCGGACCGGCGGTCCGGGGCAATCGATTGGGGCATCTGCCTGTCTCCAAACATGACTGCGGCTCACCCGGGCGGACCCGGGCAGACCGTTGATGCGCGGCGTCTTGCGCGCCTTGCGCGGCTCGCCTGGACGCGTGGTTCGCGAGTATCCAGGCAGTGACGCCGATCATAGGTCGGACAGGTTTAATTTGTCAATGGCGAATCGTTTCGTTTTACGCTAATACGGGTTTGCCTTTAGGCACACTTGCTGACGCTGCATTGACTCACGGTTTCGTCACACAAAAGCCGGCTTGCAGACGCAATGCACTCGCCCCAATAAAAAGCGGCACACCGCGAGGTGCGCCGCTTCGTTACCGCCAGTGCTTTCGCGGTTTAGTGCTTCAGGAAGTCGATCACCATGCGGTTAAACGCTTCCGCGTGCTCCCATTGCGCCCAGTGACCGCAACGGTTGAACACGTGCAATTGCGCGTTCTGCATGCCCGCGAGCAAGCGCAGGCCGATATCCATCGGCACGAAGCGGTCGTCGCGGCCCCAGATCACGAGCGTGGGCGCGGCGATTTCGCCCAGGCGCGGGCCGTAGTCGCTGAACTGCTTCGGGAAGGCCGCGAGGCTCTTCACGAAGTTTTCCAGGTGGTCGCGGCGCGCGAGCATGTTGTCGAGGCGCGTTTGCATCAGCTCGTCGGTGAGCGCGCTCGCGTCGTACACGAACACGTTCATCATGCGCTTGAGGTTCTCGATCGTCGGATCGCGATAGAGACCTTGCAGCAGCTTGATGCCTTCGGTGGGCATCGGCATGAAGCTGCTCGGGCCGCCGGTGCCGCCGCCCATCAGCACGAGCTTGCCCACGCGCTGCGGGTTCGCCAGTGCGAACGCAACGGCGCTGTGCCCGCCCATCGAATTGCCGAGAATATGCACGCGCTCGATGTCGAGCACGTCGAGCAGGCCCTTGAGCACGCGGCCGTTCAGGTCCGAGCGCGAGCTCGTGCAGACGATCGGATCGCTCTTGCTCCAGCCCGGGCAGTCCATCAGGATCACGCGGTAACCGGCCGCGACGAGCGGTTCGACGTTGCGGTTGAAGTTGGCCCAGCCGCTCGCGCCCGGACCCGAGCCGTGCAGCATCACGACGGTTTCGGTGCCGGCGCCTGCGTCGTTGTAGTGAATCTGGAACTCGACGTCGCCGTCCTTCACGCGCGCGAACTTGCTCGTCGAGGCTTCGGTGATTGCTTGTGCCGTATCCGTCATGATGACCATCCTTTAAAACGTAATAACCCATGCGGAAGAAGGCGCATACCTTCTCCCCTTCACATTCATGCGCCCTGTGCGCCCAGCGCGCCGCGCTGCCTGAATGCACCCACCACGCTGAGCGCGGCAAGCGCCGCGATCACGACGAGCGGAATGCTCGAGCCCACCAGCATCGACGGGCTCTGGCCAAGTGCGAACAGCTGGCCCGCCACGAGCGGCCCGAGAATCGAACCCAGACGCCCCACGGCCACGGCCGCGCCCACACCCGTACCGCGCACTTCCGTGGGGTACGCATGGCCCGCGAGTGCGTACAGCACCGACTGGCCACCCACGATAAAGAAGCCGCACAGCAGGCCGCCCACCGCCGTCGAACTCGCGCCGCCCGCGCTTGCGAGCACGGTGAGCGCCGCCACGATGCCGATGTACATGCCGATCACCGTGCCGCGGCGGCCGAAGCGATCCATGATCGTTGCGATTGCAACGGCGCCGATGCCGCCGCCGATGTTGAACAGCATCAGCACGAGATTCGACTGCACGCGCGTGAGGCCGCGTGCGAGCACCATCGAGGGCAGCCAGTTCATCAGGAAGTACAGCACGATCAAGGTGCCGAGGTAGCTGATCCACAGCGCAATCGTGGTGCGTGCGCGGCCTTCTTGCCAGAGCGCTTGTGTCACGCTCGGCGCGCCGGCCTGCGCGACCTTCGAAGCTCGCGCGGCGACGAATTGCTGCGACTCGCGCAGGAACAGGCCGAGCAGCGGCACCATCACGATCGGGCCGAGGCCGCCGACATAGAACACGTGGCGCCAGCTCGCGTCCCCCGTGCCGAGCATGCCGATGACGGCGGCAATCGCCGCGCCGAACGGCATGCCGCAGTACATCGCGCCCACAGCCGTGCTGCGCTGCTGCTCACCCGCCGCCTCCGAGCACAGCGCGATCAGGTTCGGCATCGCCGCGCCGAGACCGAGACCCGTGAGCAGACGCGCGACGAGCAGGCTTTCGAAATTCCACACCATGGTCGTGGCGAGCGAGAACAGCCCGAACAGCGCCACCGACCACATGAGCACGCGCTTGCGGCCAAAGCGGTCGGCAAGCCGCCCGCCCAGCGCCGCGCCCGGCAAGAGGCCGATCGCGCCGGCGCTGAACGCCCAGCCCATTTGCGCGACGGCGAGATGAAACTCCTTCGCCATGCGCGGTCCCGCTACGCCCGCCGATTGCAGGTCCAACCCTTCGAGCAGCGCAATCGCCAGACACAGGGCGATGGTTGCCTTGCCGCTCGTTCCACTTCCTCCAGCACTACTGTTTCGCGACGTCATAAAAAGTCTCCATGTGTAGATACGAGCCGCTCTTTCCGGCGGCTATAAGTGGCAACGCCGCGCACCACCCGAAGGCGATGCGCGGCGTGCTTGATCAGGACTGCAATGCTTGCTGGCGCTTCTTCAGATCGAGCGCCACGTCGACGATCATGTCTTCCTGACCGCCCACCATCCGGCGCTTGCCCAGTTCGACGAGAATGTCCACCGTCTTCAGGTCGTACTTCTTCGCGGCCACTTCCGAGTGGCGCAGGAAGCTCGAATACACCCCCGCATAGCCAAGCGCGAGCGTTTCGCGGTCCACGCGTACCGGGCGGTCCTGCAGCGGGCGCACGATGTCGTCAGCGGCGTCCATCAGCGTGTAGAGGTCGGTGCCGTGGTTCCAGCCCATGCGTTCCGCCGCGCCGATGAACACTTCGAGCGGCGCGTTGCCGGCACCCGCACCCATGCCCGCAAGCGAGGCATCGACGCGGTCGCAGCCTTCTTCCACCGCCACGATCGAGTTCGCCACGCCCAGCGAGAGGTTGTGGTGCGCGTGCATGCCCGTCTGCGTTTCGGGCTTGAGCACGGCTTTCACTGCGCGGAAACGGTCGCGCACGTCGTTCATCGTGAGTGCGCCGCCAGAATCAACCACATAAATACAGGTCGCGCCGTAGCTTTCCATCTTCTTCGCTTCAATGGCGAGGTTCTCCGGCGTGGTCATGTGGCTCATCATCAGGAAGCCCACGGTGTCCATGCCGAGTTCGCGCGCGTATTCGATGTGCTGCTTCGAAATGTCGGCTTCCGTGCAGTGCGTGGCGATACGCACCACGCGCGCGCCGGCGTGGTACGCGGCCTTCAGGTCGTGAATCGTACCGATGCCGGGCAGCAGCAGCGTGGCGATCTGCGCGTGCGTCACCACATCGGCCACCGCCTCGATCCACTCCAGGTCGCTGTGCGCGCCGAAGCCGTAGTTGAAGCTCGAACCCTGCAGGCCGTCGCCGTGCGCGACCTCGATGCTGTCGACTTTCGCGCGGTCCAGCGCGCGGGCGATGTCCTGCACGTTCTGGATCGAGTACTGATGGCGAATGGCGTGGCTGCCGTCGCGCAGCGTCACGTCGGAGATATAGAGTTTCTTGCTCATGGTGTTATCCCTCCACGCTCAGAAGCGTCTGCGCCATGCGTTCGGCGGTGGCGAGCGCGGCGGAAGTCATGATGTCGAGATTGCCTGCGTAAGCGGGCAGATAGTGCGCGGCGCCTTCCACTTCGAGGAACACCGAGGTCTTCAGGCCGCTGAACCTGCCGAGGCCCGGAATATTCAACGGCGCGTTCGCGGGAATCTCGTCGAACTGCACCTTCTGCTTCAGGCGATAGCCCGGCACGTAGGCGTGCACCTTCGCGACCATCTCCTCGATGGACTGCTCGACCTTCTCGCGGTCGGCCATCTCGGAGAGCGTGTAAACCGTGTCGCGCATCATGACGGGCGGCTCGGCCGGATTCAGCACGATGATGGCCTTGCCCTTGGCAGCGCCGCCCACCACTTCGATCGCCTTCGACGTCGTTTCGGTGAACTCGTCGATGTTGGCGCGCGTGCCGGGGCCCGCCGACTTGCTGCTGATCGACGCGACAATTTCGGCGTAGTGGACCTTCGCGACGCGCGACACGGCCGCGACCATCGGGATCGTGGCCTGGCCGCCGCACGTCACCATGTTGACGTTGGGCGCTTCGATATGCGAGTCGAGGTTCACGACCGGCACGCAGTACGGGCCGATCGCGGCGGGCGTGAGGTCGATCACGCGGATCGACGGCTTGAATGTGCGCAGCAGCGCGTCGTTCTTCACGTGCGCACCAGCTGAAGTCGCGTCGAACACGAAGTCGATGTCCTTGAAGCACGGCAGGCGCGTGAGCCCTTCTGCACCCTCGTGCGTGGTCGCCACACCAAGCCGTGCGGCGCGTGCCAGGCCATCCGAGTTCGGGTCGATGCCGACCATCGCCGCCATCTCCAGATGCCTGCTGTTGCGCAGGATCTTGATCATCAGATCCGTGCCGATGTTGCCGGAGCCGATGATCGCGGCCTTGAGTTTTTCGGAAGCCATATGAATTCCTGTATCAGGCGGAGAAAGTCGCGCGAACGCTGCCGAGGCCTTCGATCTGCGCGGTGTACGTGCCGGGTTCCTTCACGGTGACCATGGGCCCGAGCGCGCCCGTGAGCACCACGTCGCCCGCACGCAGCGGCGTGCCGAGCTGGACCATGCGGTCGGCGAGCCACACGGCGGCGTTCAGCGGGTTGCCGAGGCAGGCGGCGCCGCTGCCGCGCGAGAGCACTTCGCCGTCACGGGAAAGCTCCATCGCGCACCCCGTCAAGTCGATTTGCGAGAGCGGCACCGGGCGGCTGCCCACCACGAAGCGCGCGCTCGACGCGTTGTCGGCCACCGTATCGACGAAGCGGATGTCCCAGTTCTGGATGCGGCTGTCCACCACCTCGATGGCCGCGAGTGCATACGCGCTCGCACGCAGGATATCGACGAAGGTGTGCTTCTCGAACGTGAGGTCGTGCTCCAGCACGAGCGCGATTTCCGCTTCCACCTTCGGCTGGATCAGCTGCGAGAGCGGAATCGCTTGCGCATCGCCGTAAGCCATCGACGCGAACAGCGCGCCGAAGTCAGGCTGATCGACGCCGAGCTGCTTTTGCACCGCGAGCGACGTGAGACCGATCTTGCGGCCCACGATGCGCTCGCCGGTCGCCACGCGCAGATCGACGTTTGCTTGCTGCACGGCGTAGGCGGTGGCGATATCGTCCAGCGCGATCTCGCCGCGCACCGGCTCGATCACGTTGCGCGAGGCTTCGGCTTCGTAGAGGCGCGCGGCCAGCGCCGCGACGAGTTTCGAATCTGACATGTTGATTCTCCGGAGTCCGTACTGTTCTATCGAGCCGCGTCGGGCGTGGCGTGCATGGCGGCGAAGCCCGCAATCCACTCTGGAATTTCGCGGTAGTAATCGAGCGAAGCGCGATACGGGCCGTAAGCGGCCAGCACGCCGAATGCTGCGACCCACGTGCGGATCTCGTGCGCCGACTTGCCGCCGTCGCGCGTGATGGCCGCGTTCGTCATGCCGTCCACGGAAGTCAATTCACCCGACTCGAGGCGCGCGAGGAACGCGCGGTCCCATTCAGGGTTGAGCGGATGGAGATGGCTGTCGCCCGCCGTGAACGACTTCGCCGCGGCCACGGTGCGCGCCTGACGCGCGGCACGCGAGTCCGCCGAGGGGTTGCGGCCCGCGATCAGGCGTTCGGCCACTTCGGGCGTCGCGCCGAACAGTTCCGGCACCGGCGGTTCATGCGAAATACCGCCCGAGCCCACCACGAGCACGCGCTTGTCGCTGCGCGAGAAGAAGCGGCCAATTGCATCGCCGAGCAGACGCGCGCGGCGCAGCGCCGCCATCGGCGGCGCCACCGAGTTGATGAACACCGGAATCACCGGGTAACGGTCGAGACCGCCCGTGAGCACTTCCAGCGCCTGCGCGCAGCCGTGATCGACCTGCATGCGGTACGAAAGCGCCACGTCGATATCGGCGTCGAGCACGTTTTCGGCGAGCTTGTGCGCAAGCGCTTCGGGCACCGGCAGCGTACCGGCCATGCTCTTGAAGTCGCCGATCGCTTGCGCACGCGCGCCGATGCAGAACGGCGGCATCACGTCGTAGAAGAAGCCGTTGAAGTGATCGGGGGCGAACGCGACGATCACGTCCGGGTTGAAGGCTTCCACGCGTTCGCGCGCGGCGCGGCCAACCCGCTCGACTTCCGCCACCACCTCAGGCAGCGGATCGAAATAGCCATGCAACGGCGTATGCGACAGACATTCGAGGTGAATCGGCATGCTCATGCTCCTGCGGTGCGCGCAACGGCCACGCCGCGCACGGGACGGTTCTGCGGGGCAGCAGCGCTCGCCCCATGCAAGGCGGCTTCGGTCATGCCGAGCTTGCCCGCAAGTTCGACGATCGCGTCCGAGACCTGCTGCGGCGTGCACACACCCGCGACAAAGCGGTCCGGGCGCAGCAGCACGACAGATTCGGGCAGACGGCTGAACCACTCTTTCAGGCGGCCTTGCACGTCGCCGAGCGCGAGCACGCCCTCGGGCACGTCGTCGGCGTATTCGAGCTGCACGTCGGGCTTCGCGAAGATGAAGCGGGCGCCCAGGCGCTCCCACAATGCGCGGGCTTGCGGCGTGAGGCCGAAGGTCGGGTCCGCGCCCCACGCCAGCACCGCGAAGCCGTTGCCGATCGCGTCGTCGAGGCGCACCACGCGGCCATCGGCAAGACGCACGCGCGGCTGGATGAACATGCGGCCCACGGGCGACGCCGCGAGCGGATCGCGGCCATACGCGAGGCGGCCGATCAGCGAGTCGCGCTTCTGGCTCATCAGGCCGAGCAAGCGGCCCGGCGCCGAGTTGCCCGAGCGCTCCAGCAGGCTCGCGAGCCAGCCGCCTGTTTTTTGCGGCGGCGGCAGCAGCACGACACCCGCTTCGTAGCGCGGCATCGGCTTGAAGCGCATTTCCACGAAATAGCGCTTCACCGAGGGGAACACGTTCATGTAGCGCACGAACGTGTCGCGAAAGCGCGCGCCGAAGCGCGTGGTGGGCGCGAAGATATCGCCTGCCACTTCGGAGAGGTGGATCATCGAGCGCGCGTGCGCGCGGCGCTCCACCGTATAGCTGTCGAGCAGGCGGCCATCGGCCTGACCCTTCGCTACCATCGCGAGTTTCCATCCCAGGTTGTTCGCGTCGCGAATGCCGCTGTTGTAGCCCTGGCCCTGCCACACGGGCATGATGTGCGCGGCGTCGCCCGCGAGCAGCACGCGGTCCACGCGGAACGTTTCGGCGAGGCGCGCGTTGTGCGTGTACACCCGCTTGCGGATGTAGTCGACCTTGTCGGGGTCCGCCACCACCTTGCGGATCAGCGCGGCCATGTTCTCGGGCTTCGAGAGCTCTTCTTCCGTCTCGCCCGGCATCACCATGAATTCGAAGCGGCGAATGCCGTGCGGCAGCGCAGCCGACACATACGGGCGCTGATGATCGCAATGCATGTAGATATGTGGCGAGCCGATGGGGTCGTTGCGCACGTCCACGACGATCCATTGATTCGGCTTCGTGCGGCCTTCGAAGGGCACGTTGAGCGCGCGGCGCACGAAGCTGTTGCCGCCGTCCGCACCCACCAGGTACGCCGCGCGGATCGTGCGGCGCTCGCCGTTCGCGTCGCTCACGTCGATCGTCACGCCCTGAGCATCCTGCTCGAAAGCGTTGACCGCGTGGCCGAACAACACGTCCACGTGCTCGAAGCGCGCGAGCCCTTCATACAGCACGCGGTCGGCGAGCGGCTGAATGAAGGCGTTGCGGCGCGGCCAGCCGAATTCGTCGGTGCGCGGCTCGATCGAGGCGAAGCAGTGGCCGTCTTTCGTGACGAAGCGCATCCAGTGGTCGGGCGTGGTGTGCGGCAGCAGCGCATCGGCAAGACCAATGGACTGGAACACACGCAATGCTTCGTCATCCAGACCAATGGCGCGCGGGTAGTCGATGATCTGGTCGAGCTTCTCGACGAGCGTGACACGCACGCCTTGCAGGCCGAGAATATTGGCGATCATGAGGCCGACCGGACCGGCGCCGATGATGGCGACGTCGGTGGCGATCTGGCGAGGGCGGATGGTATCCGCCACCTGGGCGAGGGGGGTGTTCATGTGTCTCCTTCTCGCGCGGCTTATGGAGCCGCTGCGGATGCTGACAGGTGGTGCCTGAAAACGGATCACCCGGTTGGACGTTTTGTCACAGTGCGGTGAATGGAAGCGAGTCTAGGTTCCGCCCGATGCGCGCTCAACATTTTTAGAGAAATGTGCATAGAATGCACACAGTTGATTTTTAAGGCATTTTCGATGACAAAGTATGCAAACGTGCGGGGGCTGGCGCGCGGCCTGCAGGTGCTCCAGGCGCTCAACGCCATGGAGAACGGGCGCGCCACGAGCCAGCAGCTGAGCGAGGCAACGGGTCTGCATCGCACGACGGTGAGGCGCTTGCTGGAAACCCTGGTCGAGGAGAAGTTCGTGCGCCGCAGCGCTTCCGACGACAGCTTTCGTCTGACGATGAACGTGCGCGGCCTGAGCGAAGGCTTCACCGACGACGAACTGATTGCGACCATCGCGCCGCCGATCATGGCGCAAATGCTCCAGCGCACCGTGTGGCCATCGGACCTCACGACGCCCGACGGCGACTCCATGGTGATACGC
The DNA here is from genome assembly GCF_040965655.1 of Paraburkholderia sp. EG286B. Taxonomy (NCBI): domain Bacteria; kingdom Pseudomonadati; phylum Pseudomonadota; class Betaproteobacteria; order Burkholderiales; family Burkholderiaceae; genus Paraburkholderia; species Paraburkholderia sp. EG286B. Next base: position 712,827 of record NZ_JBFRCF010000001.1, read on the forward strand.
GAGACCACGCACCGCTTCAGCCCGCTTTCGTTTCACCGCGCGATGGTGGGCCGCCGCCTGCCGATCCTGCTCACGGCGGCTGGCCGCGTGTACTTTGCGATGTGTCCCGAGGCCGAGCGCGAGGACATTCTCGAACTATTGCGCGCGGGTGCGGGCGGCGAGCAGCAGCAAAAGCTGGCTAGCGACAAGGCCTATATCCGCAATCTCGTGCGCCAGACGCGCGCGGACGGCTTCGGCTCGAACCACGGCGACTGGTCGGATCAGCGCAAGATCGGTGCGCTCGCAACGGCCATCGAGGCGCATGGGCGCGTGCTCGCGAGCCTGAACGTGGTCTACCTGGAACAGGCCATCAATCCTGCGGAGGCCGTGCGCCGCTTCGTGCCCGAGTTGCAGCGCGCGGCGCAGGAAATGGTGACTGCGTTGGAGGCGCAGGAGGAAGGCGCGAAGCGTTAAGCCTGGTTCGCGCGCACGAGTTCGACCTGCGCCACCTCGCGCTCGATCCCGCACGCCCGACGGCGTTTCGCCCGATTCGAGAAAAGCGCTTGCAAGCGCGCGCGAGTGTCTCTATAATTCGCGCCTCGACAGGCTCGTAGCTCAGTTGGTTAGAGCACCACCTTGACATGGTGGGGGTCGTTGGTTCGAATCCAATCGAGCCTACCAACGAACATGCAGTAAAGAAGCTGTACCTTGCAGCATCTTGTGAATGACGCATTCCCTCGCGGGTCTGCGTCATTTTCTTTTGGTGCGCGCTAATCACACACGCAGCTATCCATAGCGCGCCACCCTGCGCATAGCTTCGCAGAAATCGTCAGTTCTTCTCGCGGCGCAAGCCTGCTTGAATGGACGTTCCACGTCCAGCCGAGGAGACTTTCGATGTCCGACGTTCACACGCAACGCCCCGCCGTTTCCGTTCCGTCTGCGCATCTGCATGCCACCACGCAGCAGCACGCCGATATCGCGCTCGACCTCCATCAAGTCGCGGGCCGCATTGGGGCGCGCATCGACGGCGTGCGTCTTCACGCCGATCTCGACAGCGCCACGTTCGACGCGATCAACGCCGCCCTGCTGCGTTACAAAGTGCTGTTCTTCCGCGGCCAGCAGCATCTCGACGATACCGCGCAGGAAGCCTTCGCGCGGCGCTTCGGCGAAACGGTCGCGCACCCCACGGTGCCTTCGGTGGAAGGCGGCAGCCTGCTGGAACTCGATTCGCTGCACGGCGCTCGCGCCAACTCGTGGCACACCGACGTCACCTTCGTCGACGCCTACCCGAAAGTTTCGATCCTGCGCGCCGTGGTGATTCCGCCATTTGGCGGCGACACGGTGTGGGCCAATACGGCCGCCGCGTACGCGCAACTGCCCGAGCCGCTGCGCGCGCTCGCCGATACGCTCTGGGCGCTCCACACCAACGCCTACGACTACGCGTCCACGCACACGAACGCGGACAGCGCGCAGCTCAAGCGTTACCGCGAAGTGTTCACGTCGAAGCTCTACGAAACCGAACATCCCGTGGTGCGCGTGCATCCGGAAACGGGCGAACGCACGCTCGTGCTCGGCCACTTCGTCCAGCGGCTCAAGGGTCTTTCATCGTCCGATTCGGCGCATCTGCTGCAGGTGTTCCATGAGCACGTCACGCGGCTCGAAAACACGGTGCGCTGGAACTGGCAGGAAGGCGACGTCGCGATCTGGGACAACCGCGCCACGCAGCACTACGCGATCAACGACTACGGCGACGCGCGCCGCGTCGTCCGGCGCGCGACTGTGCGCGGCGAAGTGCCGGTGAGCATCGACGGACGCACGAGCGTGGTCGTGCGCGAGGAGGGCGCAACGCTGCAGTAAGGCCGCGGTGATAAATCAGTGAGCCCGATCAGCGGCCCGGCGCGAAGGCGCCACCGTCGATCGGCAACTCGCGCTCCGCCAGCAGATCGGCCAGCAGTTGCGCGCTGCCGAGTGCGAGCGTGAAGCCGAGCGCGCCGTGCCCCGTGTTGAGCCACAGATTGCGAAAGTGCGTGGCGCCAATCACAGGCTTGCTGTCCGGCGTGGCGGGCCGCATGCCGGTCCACGTCTGCATGGCGTCGTAGTCGCCGGCGTCGGGGAAGGTTTCGCGCGCCTGGCGCGTGAGCAGCGCGATGCGGGCGTCGTCGGCGTGCGGGTTCATGCCCGTGAGATCGACCATGCCCGCAATGCGCAGGCGCTCGCCGAGCGGCGCGTAGACGACCTTGTGATGCGCATCCGTAACCGAGACGCGCGGCGCGCCCTGCGCATTCGCGTTGGGGAGCGTGAGGCTGTAGCCTTTGAGCGGATACACGGGCACGTGCACGCCGAGCGAGGCGAGCATCGGCTGGCTCTGGAAACCGAGGCACACCACGAACGCGTCGGCTTCGATGTCGCCCTGCGAGGTCTGCGCGGCGAGCACCCGCAGCCCTTTCGTTCGCAGTCCGGAAAATTCGGTGGCCAGTTGCAGGGTCACGCCGTCGCGCTGCGCCGCGCGGGCGAGGCCGCGCGTGAACTGATCGCAGTCGGCGGCCTCTTCGCCTGGCGTGTGAATGCCGCCCACGATCCCCGCGCCGATATGCGCAAGCGCGGGTTCGAGCGCGGCACACGCCGCGCCGTCGAGCGCGTGCTGTACGCAGCCCAGCGTCGACTGGTATTGCGCCTGGCGGCGCGCTCCCGCGAAACCCTCCTCGTCGCGATACACCACTAGCTTGCCGTTGCGCACGTAGTCGAATGACAGCGCTTCGCGCTCGACCACTTCGTGCATGAGACGCTGGCTCAAAAAACCGAGGCCGAGCAGTTCGGCCGTGGTCGCGCGGCTGCGCGCGCGCGTGCAGGCACGCAGGAACGCGGCGCACCAGCGCCATTGGTGCGGATCGAGCCGCGGCACGAAACGCAGCGCGGCGTCGCGCGAGAAGAGCCATTGCGGCAGCTTGGGCAGCACGGAGGGGTCCGCAAGCGGCGCGACGTAGCTGTAGCTGAGCTGGCCGCCATTGGCGTGGCTCGTTTCGCGCGCCACGTCGGCATGGCGCTCGACGAGCGTGACTTCGTGTCCATCGCGAGCGAGCGCGTACGCCGTGCTCACGCCAATCACCCCACCGCCCAAAACACAAACTCGCATGATCCGTAGTTCTCTTTCGCTGACGGCCAAACCCTGACGGCCTATGCTGCCAGTCTCGCCGGGAACGATGGGGAACTCAATTGCGAATTGCGCGCGGGGTATAACCTCAGGTTAAAACGGCCGGAGGTTGTCCTTGCAACGGCAAGGACAACCCGCAACGGCTGGCTCATGCCAGCGCCGGCGCACTCCCGCGGGCGGCTCGCGCGTCCGCCGCAGCAGCTTGCGCCGGGCGCGCACCGGCCTGCCCCGCGCCGCCCAGATTGAACACCGCCACGGCCTCGCGCAGCAGATCGGCCTGCGATTCGAGCGACTGCGCGGCCGCCGCCGCTTCCTCCACGAGCGCAGCATTGCGCTGCGTGACCTCGTCGATCTGCGCAATCGCGCGGTTCACCTGCTCGATGCCGTCGCTCTGCTCGTGCGTCGCGGTCTCGATCTCGCTCATGATCCCGCTCACGCGCGCCACCGCACTGCGCGCCTCGTCCATGGTGCGGCGCGCGTCTTCCACGAGGCGCGCGCCCGCGCCGACGGTCGCCGCCGAGGCTGCGATCAGCTCCTTGATCTCCTTGGCCGCCGTGCCCGAGCGCTGCGCGAGGCTGCGCACCTCGCTCGCCACGACCGCGAAGCCGCGGCCCTGCTCGCCCGCGCGCGCCGCCTCCACCGCCGCATTGAGCGCGAGGATGTTGGTCTGGAACGCAATGCCCTCGATGATGCCGGTGATCTCCTCCACCTTCTGCGACGATGCCGTAATGTCGCTCATCGTCGCGTTTACGCGGGCCACCACTTCGGCGCCGCGCGTGACCGTTTCGAGCGCGGTCTGCGCGAGCCCGCTCGCTTCCTTCGCGCCGTCCGTGTTCTGACGCACCGCCGCCGAAAGCTCCTCGATGCTCGCCGCCGTTTCTTCGAGCGCCGCGGCCTGCTGCGCCGTGCGGTCCGAGAGATCGACGTTGCCCGACGCAATCTGCTTCGCGCCTTGCGTGATTTCGTGCGTGCTGCCGCGCACGCGCGAGACGGTGCCCACGAGGCCGTCGCGCATGGTCTGCAACGCGCCCAGCAGCTGGCCCATCTCGTTCTTCGAGCGCACCCGCACGTCCACCGTGAGGTCGCCCGCGGCGATGCGCTCGAAATGGCGGATCGCATGGTTCACCGGCTTGACCACGGCGGCGGCGAGCCCCACGCGCGCGAATACGCCGATCGCCACGCCCACCACGCCGATCAGGCCGAACACGATGAGCGACAGGCGAAAGCGCTGCGCGGCCGTGTCGGCGTCCTGCTGCTGGCGCGCGGCTTGCCAGGTCTCGAGCGCGTCGATCGCCTTCGCGTAGGCGGCGTAGTAGCGGTCGGCGGTTTCGCCCTGGATCGTGCGGAAGGTGTTGAAGTCGTTGTCGACGAGCGACTTGTACTCGGGCTCGAGCGCCTGCGAGACGAGCGCCTCGCGCGCGCTGCTCACGGCCTGGGCGAGGCGCGCCTCTTCGGGGTCGTCGAACGGGCCGGCGCTGTAGAGCGCGAATTCCTTGTTCGAATTCACGAGCACCTGGTGCGCCTTGTCGAGCAAACCGTCCGTGGCCTTGCCGACGCTGAAGAGCGTCTCGTAGCCACCGAGCGCGAGGCGCACCTGAAGCAGGCGTTCCGAACTGGTCTTGAGGGCGTCGAGCGACTGCGCGCCGCGCTGGGCGTCGTGCAGGCTGTCATTGGTGATCTTGAGCGCGCCATACGACACGCCGATCACCGTCAGCAGAAACGCGACGAAGATACCGATGACGAGCGTTAGCCCACGGCGAATGGTGATGTTTCCCAGCATGAGGTCTCCGTTGCGTTTTTTATCTTCCAGCCAGTGCGAACCCGCGCGGCCCGACGCGCCTTCGCACCTCGTCTCGCGTAACGGCAGACGGCGCGCGGCGCTGCATAGGGGAAATCCATGACGATTGCAGGGCTACGCGAGGGTTGGCGCGGGTTCGTCCCAATGTCTGGGAAAACCGTATCTGGACGGGGTTCGCGGCGATTTTTCATGGCTTGCTAAGGGTCGCCCAAAGCCGGCCTGGCGGCTCGGTCAGACCGAATTGCGATTCGTGCTATCGTTTTGCTTTCGCCGATTGATTTTCCTGGCGACTTTTCCACGCAGCCCTCGCTCCCATGTCCGACCTCTCCACGCCGCTCGCGCGCGCGCCGCGCCGACTCGACTCCATCAATCCCAGGCCGCTGGGCATCGCGCTGTTACTCGTCGCGCTCGGCGCGGTGTATCTCGCGCAGACCGTCAGCGGGCGTCAGGCGGCGCTCTATGTGGTCGGCGCGCTGCTCGGCATGACGCTCTATCACGCGGCGTTCGGCTTCACCTCGGCGTGGCGCGTATTCATCGCCGACGGGCGCGGCGCCGGCCTGCGCGCGCAGATGGTCATGCTCGCCATCGGCGTGCTGCTGTTCTTCCCCGCGCTCGCGGCGGGAACGCTGTTCGGCCATCCGGTCACGGGTCTCGTGTCGCCCGCGGGCACGTCGGTCATCGTCGGCGCGTTCCTGTTCGGCGTGGGCATGCAGCTCGGCGGCGGCTGTGCCTCGGGCACGCTCTATACCGTGGGCGGGGGCAGCACGCGCATGGTCGTGACGCTCATCGCCTTTATCGTGGGCTCCGTGGTCGCCACGGCGCACATGCCGTTCTGGACGTCGATGCCGCAATTGAAGCCGTTCTCGTTCGTGAACGCGCTCGGCGCCGCGCCCGCCATTGCGCTCAACCTCGCGGTGTTCGCGTTCATCGCCGCGCTCACCGTGGTCGTCGAGAAACGCCGCCACGGCCGCCTCGTCAACGAGCCTCGCGCGCCGCACAGCTCGCCGTGGCTGCATGGCCCGTGGCCGCTGCTTGCCGGCGCCGTCGCGCTCGCGATCCTGAATTTCGCGACGCTCGCGCTCTCGGGCCGCCCCTGGGGCGTGACCTCGGCGTTCGCGCTGTGGGGCGCGAAGGGCTTCGCCTCGCTCGGCATCGACGTGGCGAGCTGGAAGTACTGGATGGCCGGCCCGAACGCCGCCGCGCTCGCCGCCCCGGCAAGCCACGACGTCACCACGGTCATGGACATCGGCATCGTGCTCGGCGCCATGGCCGCGGCCTCGCTCGCGGGCCGCTACGCGCCCGTGTGGCGTATTCCGCTGCGCTCGCTCGTGGCGGCCGTGGTCGGCGGGCTACTGCTCGGCTATGGCGCGCGCCTCGCTTACGGCTGCAATATCGGCGCGTATTTCAGCGGTATCGTTTCGGGCAGCCTGCACGGCTGGCTGTGGCTCGTGTGCGCGTTCGCGGGCAATGTGCTCGGCACGAAGCTGCGCCCGTGGTTCGGCCTCGAAGTCGAGCGCGTGAAGAATACCGGCTGCTGAGGCCGTAGGCGGCGCCGGCAGTGCGGGCCGCGCAGAAATGACGAAGGGCAAGGCTTGATCGCCTTGCCCTTTTTACATGATCCGGCGCTTTTTACCGGAGCGCGCCTTATCAGATGTTCAGGCGCGTGACCTTGGTGCCCGCCAGCGAGACGTCGGCCATCAGGCCCGCGTTGGTCAGCACGAAGACTTCGACCGGGTGCGTGGCCGTGTTGGTGTCGACGACGCCGTTCGCGCCCACGGTCACGAGCGCGACCGAAGCGTCGGCCCCCGCCGCCCAGCCGTCCGTCGCGCGGAATTTGTCGAGTGCGTCCTGCGTCATGAAGGCGAAGATGAGCGCCTTCGACTGGGCGCCGGCCTGCAGGCCGAACGAGCCCGACACGGTGCTGTAGTAGCCGACCGTGGCGCCGCCCACGCGCAACGCACCCTCGCCATACTGCGCGCCCACGATGAAGCCGGCCTGCAGCACTTCGGGGAACACCAGCACGCCGCGCGACTTCGCGAGGAGTTCGTGCGAGCCTTTCACGGTCGAATACAGCCGCGAGAGGGTGCCGTCCACGGACGCGTCGATCGACTGCCGCTTGGACATGTTCTGCGACGCCGTGGAATTCGAATTCGTCGTGGTGGTGCAGCCCGCGAGCGTGAGACCGCCCGAGGCAAGGGTCACCGCCGCCGTTAGCATGAAGTTGCGTCGTTGCATTTGGTTATCTCCACACGAATGAGAGTGCGGAGACAGATTGAGCAAGCCACATGCCCAACCTCTCCGCGTCCGTTGGCCAAAGCCCGCATCTGGCGACAGCCACGTCGCCGTGGCTTGATTGTGCCCGAATTCCGTGTGAGGCGTCCGTTAGCGAACAACGTCAGAAATCATGCCGTCCGACGGACGGCGGATCGCCGCTCAGGGTGTGGTGGCCTGCCAGGACGAGTCGGGATCGAAGGCCTTCATCGCCTCTGCCATATGCGCGCCGTTCGGCCCGAGGTTCTTCTGATAAAGCTGGCCGTCCTGGTTGATGATGAAGCTCATCACACCGGTTTTGCCGTACTGCGCCGGCCAGGCCACGAGCGCAAAGCCCCCGCTCAGATCCCCGTTCTCGAGATAGCTGCGCGCACCGCCGCCGGCGTGTGGCCCCTGCGCCGTGAGAATGCGGAAGTGATAGCCGTGATACCCCTCCCCCGGCGTGATCTTCGCGTTGCCCGGCATGGCTGCTGCGAGCGGTCCGAGCGGACTTTCGGTCTCGCCCGGCTCGACCGGCCAGTACAAACCGTCGTGCGTGCCCGGCGTGCTTACGAGGCGCTGCGCATAGTGTTGCGTGAGCTTGCGATAGTCGTTCTGCGCGTCGACGTAGGCGAGCGAGGTGAGCATGGCAGCACGTTCGTTGCGGCCGATGCGGCGCGTGAGAATTTCGCTCGCGCCTTCACGCGGGTCGAAGTGCCAGCCCTTGCCCGACTGCACGATGGGGATGGGCAGCGTCCAGCCGCTGTCGCCCACCTCGACGTGAGCGCTCGCCTTGCCGGCAACCGGCGTGGCGTCGGGGACGACGCGATGACCCTTCGCCCAGGCGCCAAGGTAGTCGTCGATATCGTCCTGACCGATGTTTTGCGTGGGGATGAACGCGGTGAAATCGTTGCCGAGCACGTGCTTCATGGCGCCCTGGTCGTTGGTCGCGAGTGCGTCGGTGAACGCGTTTGCGGCGGCTTCGGGCGTGGAGAAGACGGCTTGCGCGTAGACGGCGGCGCCGCCGAACTGGGCCGGCAGCAGCGCGGGCGCGCCGAAGAGCGCGAGTGCCGTCCCGAGCGCGAGCGCGTAGTCGTGCGGCAGGCGGCGTGCGGAAATGCGGATCATTTTTCGACTCCTCATGAGATTCAACGTTATCGGCGGCCGATGTGACGTCCGCCGCCACCGCCGCCACCGCCGAACCCGCCACCACCACCGCCATGGAAGCCGCCTCCGCCCCCGCCGCCGTTGAAGCCGCCGCCGCCATGGCTCTGGAACGCCGCGCGGCTTTGCTGGCCGCGTTGTTGTTCGAGGCGCGCATTGGCGCCGTCGCCCGCGCCGCGTAACGCGTTGTCGCGATTCATGCTCTGCGCCCGGTTGTTGAGATCGTTCGTGCGGTTCGCGTTTTGCGCGCGGTTGTTCAACTCGTTGCCACGGTTCGCGTTTTGCGCGCCGTTTTGCGCGCGGTTGTTGAGCGCATTGCCGCCGTCGGCATTCGGCCGGCCGCCCTCCTGGATGCCCTGGAGTCTTTGCTGCGCATTGCCGCTCATGTTCTGGCCAGTGCGGTTCTGCAAGGTCTCCATGGCCTGGGTGCGCGACTGGTCGTAGCCCCGGTACTGGTTGCGCTGGCCGTTCAGGTTCGCGTTGTTGTAGTTCTGGCGGCGCTCGACATTGGCGTTGCGATTCCAGTTCGCCGTGCCGTTGGCCGAGTTGATGCGGTTGTTGACGTTGACGTTGTTGTAGCGATTGACGTTGATGTTCACGTCATGGTTGTTCCAGTTGAAGCCGCCCCACAGCGAGTTGGCGACCGCGATGCCGGCGCCGAACGCGAGCCCGCCGACGAAACCCGACGCAATCGCGTAACCCGGAGGCGGCGGCATATACACGGGCGGATAAGCCGGATACGGCCACGCGCCATACACCACCGTGGGGTTATAGGTCGGCACGTACACCACCTGCGGATTCGCCGGCTCGATCACGATGGTCTGCGTGGTCGAGGTGCTCGAGGCTGGCTGGACCACGACCTTCTGCTGCTCGTTGGACTTGAGGTTGCCCGCCTTCTGCGCCTGCACGCGCAGGCGCTGCACCGAGTCCATCACGTCGTTGGGTTGCGCGAGAAACGCGTTGCCGATCTGCTGGACCCAGTCGGGCTTCGAAGCCATGGTTTCGAGCACCTGCGGGAACGCCACGAGCGACTGCACGCTCGGGTCCCACGGCTGGGAAGCGACGGCCTTCACAGCGTCGTCGCCCTTGAGGTTCGGGTTGGACTTGGCCCACGCGGCGGCGGCGGACACGTCTTGCGGGAACGTGGCGGCCATGAGCACCTGTGCGAGCAATGCGTCTGGATAGAGCGCGATCGGCGCGGTGAGAGAATCGAGCTGCTGGTTCGAGAGATGCGCCGCGTTCTGCGCAAGCGCGGCAGCGGGACCAAGCGGCCCCACGAAGAGCGGCGCGCCCGCGAGCGTGGCGCACACGAGCCAGGCAAGACGCTGGCTTGCCCCGGATGTTTTCACGTTATGGTCCTCCCGGTTACGAACAATGGTTCTAATAGGCGCTGGGATCGAACATTCGCAAACCTCGAGCGAGCCTCACTGTCTCGAAGCCGCGACGGCGTGGCTACAAAAAATAAAGGGGCGAGACTCGCAGTGTCAACCGAAGAAGTGTTGCAACACTGCATTAAGCGATGTGCATCAACGAGTCGGAAAACTACGTTGAGCGTAACAATATCGTGAATACGAATTAGACCGCGCTGGAGTGCGATTGCGACTCGCCGGCATTCAAGTGCATACGCACGAAACCCACATGTTCGCGCAAGACGTAAAACGCATCGGCGAACGCGAGCGGCATGCGCAGCGTATTGAGCGAGCGCTCGATCTCGTCGAGTTCTTCGATCAGCGCGCGCCGCTGCTCTTCGTTGGTATGCATGCGCGCGTCGCGCTCGATGGCGATGAGCGCGCCGTAATAGCGATAAATGCGCGAACGCACGCGCCAGCGATACAGCGCCGGTATCGTGCGCAACGCGGGAATCACGAGCACGGCCAGAGGCAGCAGCAGCACGAGCAGACGGTCCGTCACGCTCGCGAGCCAGAACGGCAGCGCGCGATAGAGAAAGCTCTTGCCCGACTTGTAGTAGCGCGTGGCGTCCTCGCTCACACGAAAGTCGTGCACCGCCGGGCTCGGAAACTGGCCCTCGCGCTGCAGGAGTCCGGGCGCGCCGTTCACCTCGCCCGCCGCTTCGATGAGCAGATCGGAGAGCGCGGGATGCAGCGTATCGCGCGCGACGAGTTCGACGGTCGGGCCGATCAGATGCACCGTTTCGCGCGGCTGGCGCCGGCGCAGATCGAGCACGCCGGGCGGCAGGTCGACGTTCTCCAGATACGGAAAGAGCCGCGTATAGGCGGCCGCTTCGCCGAAGCTCATGACCGAGATGCCGGGGATGTCGAGCAAACGCAGCATCAGGGCGCGCGTGGTCGAGTCGCCGCTCAGCATCGCGGCCTCGACGCGGCCGGAGACGAGCGCCGTGGCCGCATCCATGCCGTCGAGCGGCAGGAGCGTGGAGTCGCCGCCGGGGTCGATGCCGTTCGCGGAGAGCAGCTTGAGCGCCAGCTCGCGCGTGCCGCTGCCCACGCGGCCAATGGCGATGCGCTTGCCGTCGAGTTCGGAGAGCCGCGTGAGGCCCGAGCCGTAGTAGAAAACGACGATGGGCAAATAGGCCACGCTGCCGAGCGACATCAGCGAGCGCGTGTCCGCGCCGTCGGCGACGCCGCCCTGCACGAACGCGAGGTCCACGTGCTGCTTCGGATCGAGCAGGCGCTGCAGGTTCTGCACCGAGCCGTCCGATTCGAGGATCTTGAGCGTCACGCCGTTGCGCGCGAGGATCGCGCGGTAGGCTTGCGCCATCTGCATGAAGGAGCTGTCGGCGGGGCCCGCGCTGATCGTGATCGTGCGCGGCGGCGCCGGGTCGACGAGCCAGAAGACGAGACCGACGACCACCGCGCAGAACAGGGCCACGGGCAGCGTGGTCAACGCGATATCGCGCCAGGCTGGATGCGCGTGGTCACGCAGGAAATTGGGTGGCGGCGGTCGATATCGTCTCATGAGAACCCGGCGGCAAAGCGTCAGACTCCTGGAATTCTCATGATGCCATTTTCGCGCCAGATCTGATCGCCGGCGTGGCCGCCTGCCCCAGAGAGCTTACGAAACGCGTGTTTGCGCAGGTGTCGTGTCAGCCCGCTGCAGCCTTCGTCAAGGCGAACAGCTCGGTGCGCAGCGCCTTCGCGCGGTCGCGCTTCATGTGCTGCTCGAACTCGGCCTGCGCGTCGAGCCATAACGCATGCGCCTTGTCATAGCGGCGCAAGCCCGCGGCCGAGAGCCGGTAGACCAGCGTGCGCGTGTCGTGTTCGGCCGCCGCCGTGAGCACGAGGCCGTCGCGCTGCAACGGCTTGAGCGCCCGCACGAGCGTCGTGCGGTCCATCACGAGGTCGTCGGAGAGTTCGGCGGCCGTGGCGTCGGGCCGGCCCGCGAGGCGAGAGAGGATGGTGAACTGCGCGGCCGTCACGTCGGCCTGCGAGAGGTGCCGCTCGTAAAGCTGCGTGACGAAGCGCGCGGCCTGCCGCAGCGCAAAACAGTTGCATTCCTCGCGTGTGATCCGCTTCGTCATCGTGTTCCCCGCCTGTATCCCAGTCCGTATCTCATCCCCACGCGCCTCACGTGGCCCGGCCATCATACTTTCTCGAGCGCGAGCGCGATACCCTGGCCGCCGCCGATGCAAAGCGTCACGACGCCGCGACGCAGCCCGTCGCGCTGCATCGACCATGCGAGGCGCGTGGTGAGAATCGCGCCCGTCGCGCCGATGGGGTGGCCATGGGCGATCGCGCCGCCTTCGACGTTCACGATGTCCTCGGGAATGCCCAGCTGCTTCATGACCGCGAGCGGCACCGCCGCGAATGCCTCGTTGATCTCGAAGCGCTCGACGTCGGCCAGCGACCAGCCGGCGCGCCCCAAGGCGAGTTGCACGGCGGGCACGGGACCGAGGCCGAACAGGCCCGGCTCCACCGCCGCGACGCCCCACGCCACGAGCCTGACCATCGGCGAGAGCCCCTCGGCTTCGGCGAAGCCGCGCTCGGCCACGAGCATGGCGCTCGCCGCGCTGTTCAGGCCGGGCGCGTTGCCCGCCGTGATCGTGCCGTCCGGGCGAAACGCGGGACGCAGTTTCGCGAGCCCTTCGAGCGTCGTGTCGGGGCGCGGCGCTTCGTCGGTATCGATACGCTCCATGCCCTTCTTGCCCTTGATCTCCACCGCGACGATTTCTTCCTTGAAGCGTCCGGCCGATTGTGCGGCAGCGAAGCGTTGCTGCGAACGCGCGGCCCAGTTGTCCTGCTCCGCGCGCGTGAGCGCGGCCCGCGTCACGAGGTCCTCAGTATGCCAGCCCGAATGCTGGCCCGAAAACGCATCGACGAGACCGTCGCGCAGCATGCTGTCGTGAATCTCGGCGTTGCCCATGCGATAGCCCCACCGGCCGCCGTCCAGCAAATACGGCGCGCGGTCCATGTTCTCCATGCCGCCCGCGAGCGCGACGTCGGCAAGACCCAGCATCACCTCTTGCGCGGCGCTCGCAACCGCTTGCGCACCGGAGCCGCACACGCGGTTCACCGTGAGCGCGGGCACCTGAACCGGCACGCCGCCGCCAAGCTCGGCCTGCCGCGCGGGATTCATCTTGTTGCCCGCCTGGATCACGTTGCCGAGCACCACGGAGCCGAGCCGCGCCGGGTCGAGCTTCGCGCGCGCGAGCGTTTCGCGCACCGCCGCCGCGCCTAGCTCCGTGGCCGGCACGCCCTTGAACGCACCGTTGAATCCGCCAATTGCCGTACGCACCGGCTGGCACAAAACGATCTCGCGTGTACTCATGGTCGACTCTCCTTTTCATGTGCACCGTTCCAGCTATATTCTATGTATGCATATGCACACTTTCAAACGTTTTTGTGGAACAAGCGCTCGCGTGCGCTGGCACGATTGATGTCGTGTCCAGCGCACGCGGGGTGGTAAAACCGTTGCCGCTACGTTACGGTGCGGCCGGGAAATCCAGTGTCGTATCGTTGACGCGGTTCACGAGGTTCGTGAACGTAATCGACGTCACGGCGAGCGCGATTTCCACGATCTGGCGCTCGGTATAACCGGCTTCGCGAATCGCGCTCACGTCCGCTTCGGGCAGCGTCCCGTGCGTGGTCACCAGCAGACGGACGAAGTGCACGAGCGCGTCGCGCTTCGCGTCGCCGCTCGCTTCGCCTGCGCGGACCGCCTTCATCGTTTCCGGCGCGAGCCCGGCGAACTTGCCCGCCAGCGTGTGGGCCGCGAGACAGTAGTCACAACCCGCCACTTCGCTCACCGCGAGCTTGATCGCTTCGATGTCGGGCTTCGACAGCGTGCCGGCGGAGATCACCGCCTCCATGTTGAGCAATGCGCCCAGCGCTTCGGGGCTATGCGTGCCGATGGTGACGTAGGCGTTGGGCACCTTGCCCACGGCCTTGCGGATCTTTGCAAAGATCTCAGCGGCGGCGCCGGTGGCGGCTTCAGGCTTGATGGCGGAAAGACGGGACATGTTTTGCTCCTTTAACGTTGCGTGGTCGCGAGCGGGTGTCTGTGTCGCGCTGCCATCGTCGATGGCATGGATGCAGTCTAGTCGCGCACCGTCGCCCTTTTAATGCCAGAATGGCGCGACTTCATGCTCAATCGTCTCACTCGCCCACCATGGATCTGCTGAGCCGCCTTCTCGCGCTGATGCCCGTTGCCGGCCGCCTCGACGTGCGCTGCCATTTCGGCGCGCCCTGGCGCATCGACGATCCCGCTGCGAAGGAGCGCGAGATCCGCTATCACGTGCTGCTTGCGGGGCGCGCCATCGTCGAAGATGCGCACGGCGCGCCCGTCGCGCTCCATGCAGGCGACATCGTGCTGTTTCCCTCGGGCAGCGCGCACGTGCTGCACGACGGCAGCGGCACGGCGCCCGCCGCGGTTGCCAGGCGGATGGAAAACGGCGTGAGCATCGAAACCAATGTGGGCGACGGCGCCATCGCCGACGTCCTGTGCGGCCGCTTCCTGCTGCCCGCCGTGCCGCAGCGGCTGCTGCGCGAGAATCTGCCGGCGCGGCTCGTCGTGCATAGCGCGCGCGACGGCACGCAGGCGCCCGAACGTCTCGTGCGCCTGATCGCGCTGTTGCGGGACGAAGCGTATGAGGCGGCGCCGGGCAGCGAGTCGCTCGTGAACCATCTGTCGGGCGCGCTGTTCGGGCTCACACTGCGCTATGCGAGCGCCGGCGACGCGCCGCCGCGCGGCCTGCTCGCGCTCGCGCAGCGGCCGCGCCTGCAACCCGCCATCGACGCCATGTTCGAAACGCCCGGCAAGTCCTGGACGCTGCCCGAGCTTGCCGAGCTTTGCCACATGTCGCGTGCGACGTTCGCGCGGCACTTCGACGAGGCCATCGGCCGCTCGGCCGCCGACGTGCTCACCGATATCCGCATGACCCTCGCGGGCCGCATGCTCGCGCAGAGCAACGACAGCGTGGCCGAGATCGGCGAATTCGTGGGCTACCAGTCGGACGCCGCGTTCCAGCGCGGCTTCAAGCGCCACGTCGGCATGACGCCTGCGCAGTGGCGCTCGCTGGCTCGCGAGGCGGCATCCGGCGCTTGATCTCGAGGTCATGGCTCCGTCCGTGCTTTTTAGCCGCCGTGCGCCGGCGTTTCCTGCGCAAGCACCACGTCGCCGCTCTGGCTCCATCCGCCGCCCAGCGACCGGTAGAGCGCCACCGCGGCCTGCGCGCGCTCGCGCTGCGCGTCGTTGAGCAGGTCCTGATCGGCGAGCAGGGTTTGCTGCGCGCTCAGCACATCGAGAAAGTCCGCGGCGCCGCCCTTGTAGAGCTGGTTGGCCAGCTTGAGCGATTGCGCCGACGAACCCAGCGCGTCGTTCAACTGCTGGGTCTGGCTCGCCGTGCTCACCAGATCGCTGCGGCTGTCTTCCACTTCGCGCAGAGCCTGCAGCATGGTCTCCTGCAGATTCAATTGCGACTCGCGCATGCGGCTCTCGCTCTGGTCGATGTCGGCCGTGATGCGCCCCGCGTTGAAGATCGGGCTCGTCGCGCCGATCGCCGCGCTAAAGAGGTTATCCGTGAGCGTGGGCATGCCGAGATAGGACGCGGCGAGAATGCCATCCGTGAGATTGAGCGTGAACTTCGGATAACGCTCGGCGCGCGCCACGCCCACTTCCGCCGCGCGCTGCTGCACGGTCGCGTAGGCGGCCTGCACGTCGGGGCGGCGCAGCAGCGCTTCGGAAGGCAGCATCTGCGGCACGCTCGCGGGCACGCCGGGAATGGGCGCCGTTTGCGCGAGTGCGAGCTGCGCCACGGACTCCGGCGTGCGACCCGTGTACACCGCGATCAGGTTCAACTGATGATCGATGCTCGCCTGCGCACGCGGAATGCGCGCCTGCAGCTCGCTTAGCTGCGTTTGCGCACGCGCCACGTCCAGTTGCGTGGAAAGGCCGTATTTCAGGCGGTCTTGTGTGAGCAGCAAGGTACGCTTGCGAATCTCCAGGTTATCCTGAAGGATCTTCAACTCTGCCTGGGCATAGCGCAGATCGACATACGCCGAGGCCGTGTTCGCCGCGAGCGCGAGACGCACGGCATCGAGCGCATGCTTCTGGCCCACGAGGTTCGCTTGCGCCGCGAGCAGGTCGAGCCGCTCGCCGCCGAACACGTCGGGCGACCAGCTCAGCGCGAGGCCCGCGCCTGCCTGCTTCACATAGCCGAGCGGCGGCGGCGTGTTCTGCCGCGTATAAGCGCCATGCGCGGTGAAATCGAGTTGCGGCAGCAGCGCCGCGTGCTTTTGCGTCGTGATCGATTGCGCCTGCTTCACGCGTTCGGCCGCGGCCTGCAAGTCGAGGTTGCCTTCGAGCACCGTGGCGAGCAACGTATCGAGCGTCGGATCGCCGAATTGCGCCCACCAGGCGCGCGCTTCGATGGCGTCCTGCGGCACGTCGATCCGCCATGCCGCCGGCGCCGTTTCGTGCACCGTGGCGGGCAGGTCGGGATGCTGCGCGGGCTGCACCGCGCACGCGGCGAGCACGGCAGCGGACAGCAGCGAGAGTACGAGACGCATGGGAGTCGATGAGCGTTCAGGGGTTTTCATGGGTCACCTCAATGGGCGTCGGGCGGCGGGCCGCCCAGCGAAATGGGCTTGGAGAACGCCACGCTCGCAATGGCGACCAGGAAGCAAAGCGAGAGCACGAAGAACGTATCGGAGAACGTCATCACGAGCGCTTCGCGCAGCACCAGTGCATGCAGTTGCGCGAGCCCCGCTTCGGCGGCATCGACGGCATTGCCCGCCACGGACGACCAGTACGCGGTGCGGCCCGCCAGCAACAACTGCACCTGTGGCGCGCCGCCGGTCACGCTCTCGTTCAGACGCAGATAGTGGAAGTTGAGCCGGTCGTTGAGCATCGTCGCGCTCACGGCAATGCCGATCGCGCCGCCCAGATTGCGCATGAGGTTGAAGAGCCCGCTTGCCGACTTGAGCCGCGAAGGCGGCAGCGAGCCGAGCGACATCGTGACGATGGGCGGAATGGCGAACTGCTGGCCGATGCCGCGCAGCGCCTGCGGCACGAGGAACTGCTGCCAGCCCCAGTCGTGCGTGAGCGGCACATACAGGTAGCAGCCAAACCCGAAGCAGACCAGTCCGAACAGCATCAGCGCGCGCATGCTGAAATAGCGCGTCGCGTAGGCGTAGACGCCAAGCGCGAGCAACTGGAACACGCCCACCGAAAGCAGCGACAAGCCGATTTGCAGCGAACTGTAGCCGCGCACTTCCGCGAGAAAGAGCGGCGTGAGATAAACGGCCACGAAAATGCCGATGCCCGTGACAAACGAAAGCAGACTGCCGATACCGAAGTTGCGGACGAGCAGCGCGCGCAGATCGACGATGGGGTCCTTCGCCGTCAGCGCGTGAACGATGAAGAGAAAGCCGCAGATCGCCGAGATCCACGTACAGGCAACGATCACGTCGTCGCCGAACCAGTTCTTGCGCGGGCCTTCTTCGAGCACGTATTCGAGGCAGCCGAGAAAACCGCACATGAGCACGATGCCGAGATAGTCGCCCCGTTTGAGCAGCGAAAGATCGGGCTTGTCGATGTTCACGTACTTCGGCACCAGCGCGGCGACCGCAACACCCGGCACGAGGTTCAGATAGAACAGCCAATGCCACGACCATTGATCGGTGATCCAGCCGCCGATCACGGGCCCGAGCGTGGGCGCGAGCGAGGCGAGCGCGCCAATCGTCGTCGAGGCGACGAGGCGCTGCTTGCCGGGAAAGAGCACGAAAGCCGTGGTGAACACGGTGGGGATCATCGCCGCGCCGAGCGCGCCTTGCAGGCCGCGAAACACGATCATCGAGTTGATGTCCCAGGCGAGGCCGCACAACATGCTCGTAATGGTGAAGCCCACCGCGGAGGCCACGAAGAGCCAGCGTGTGGAGAACACCTTCGAGAGCCAGCCCGACATGGGAATCACCATGATCTCGGCAATCAGATAAGCCGTTTGCACCCATGACAGCTCGTCCTGGCTCGCGGAAAGACCGCCGCCGATGTCGCGCAGCGACGAAGCGACGATCTGGATGTCGAGCGTGGCCATGAAGAAGCCGATGCACATCAGCGCGAACGCGAAGGCGCGTTGCGCCATCGGTTGAAGATGGGGAGCGAGTGTCGGGTCGACGCTGGTCGTGGCGTTCATCGTCGTCGCCTCTTCAATGCGCTTGCGTGAGATGCACTTTCACGGTCGCCGAAAGACCGGGCCGCAGCGCGGCTTGCAGGTCCGCCGGCGCATTCGCGTCGACGCGGATGCGCACCGGCACGCGCTGCACGATCTTCGTGAAGTTGCCCGTGGCGTTCTCGGGCGGCAGCACGCTGAAGGTCGCACCGGTGGCGGGCGCGAGGCTCTCCACGGTGCCGTGCAGCGTGCCGCTGGCCGCGTCGAGCGTCACGTCGGCGCGGTCGCCCGCGTGCATCTTCTTCAACTGGTCTTCCTTGAAGTTCGCGTCCACCCACAGGCCCGTGGCGGGCACCACGGTCAGCAGCGGCGCGCCCACGTTGGCAAGCGTGCCCACCCGCGCCGTGCGATTGCCGATGTAGCCATCCACGGGCGCGGTCAACGTCGTATATTCGACGTTCAGTTGCGCGAGGCGCTGGTTGGCCTCGGCCGTTGCGACACGCGCCTGCGCATCGTTGATCTGCGCGGCCAGCACGTCGAGCTGGCGTTGCGCCGCCAGCACCGCCGCGCCGCTTTGCGCAACCGACGCCTGGGCCTTCGCGTAGTCGGAATCCGCGCGCTCGACCAGCTGGTTCGAGACCGCGTCGTCCTTCACCAGCTCGCGGTAGCGCGTCTGGTCCTGACCGCTGCGCGTGAGTTCCGCATTCGACGCGCGCACTTCGGCCTGGTGCTGGTTGATCACCGCTTCCTGCAACGTGCGCCTCGCCTGCAACTCGTCGACCGCGGCGCGCGCGCTCGCAAGCTCCGCGTTGGCCTGGGCGAGCTTCGCGTCGTAGTCGCGCGAGTCCAGACGCAGCAGCACCTGGCCCGCGTGCACGCGCTGGTTGTCCTGCACGGGAATCTCGGCGACGAAGCCGCTCACACGCGGCGCCATCACGGTGACATTGCCGCCGACGTAGGCGTCGTCGGTGGTCTCGACGAAGCGCAGCACCAAGAACCAGTAGCCGGCGGCGGCCGCCAGCACGAGAGCGACCGCGCCGAGCGCGAGACGCATGCGCGAGATGCGCGTACGCTCTCTCGCTTGCGTCGGCTCGACCACGACGGAAGTGGAAGGACTCGACATGACGTTTACCTGTGCATATACACTGCTAAAGATGAAAAAAGCGCCGCGAGGGGAAGAAGCGCGACGCAACCCACAAACCCGACCGAAAACACTAAACTGCCCGAGTGATGCGAAACAACTCGCGCCGCAGCCACGCGGCGCGTCGTGCGCCAAAGCGGCGCTCGAATTCGTCCTGCGCCGCGCGCCAGTGTTCGTGCGCCGCGTCGAGCCGCGTACGGCCCACTTGCGTGAGCGCGAGGCGGCGGCGGCGTTCGCCGCGGTCCGGCGCATCGGCCACGAGCGCACCGCGCAAGAGCGGCCGCAAGGCCCGCACGAGCGTGGTACGCTCCATCACCATCGAGCGCCCGAGTTCCGCCATCGTGAGGCTCGACGCGCGACCCAGCGCGCCGAGAATGCTGAACTGCGTGGGTGTGAGCCCCGCCGCGCTCAGATGCCGCTCGTAAAGCTGCGACAGATGCCGCGCGGCCTGGCGTACGGCAAAGCAATCGTCGTGCTCGGGTGACTGATAGATGTGCATATGCACAGATTAGTCGGCAGTCAGGCCGCGAACAAGGCTTATGCGCCGCATCACATTATGGACGCGGCGACAATAATCGCCGCCACCTTTCAATCTGCCTTCATTTCGGAGGGTGTCTCGTGCGTCACGTCATCGAAAAACGCCGTGGCGTGGTCGATGAACGCGCGCACCTTCGCCGGCAGCAGCGTGCGCGTGGTGTAGGCGAGGCGAATCTCGATCTGCATGTCGATGAGCGGGAAATCGTCGAGCACCGTCACGAGCTTGCCCGCCTCGAGTTCCTCCCCGACAAGCGCGGTGGGGAGAATGCCGATGCCGAAGCCTTGCAGCACCATCGCGCGGTTGAACTCGGGGTTGTTCGAGGCGATTTCGTGATGCAAGGGCACGACGACTTCCTCCTCGCCCACGCGAAACGCGATCACGGGCTTGCGCATGGAAGGCGGCATCGGCACGAACACGTGGTTGGCGAGGTCGGCAGGATGCTTCGGCGTGCCATGCGCTTCGAGATACGCAGGCGTCGTGACGAGCGCGAGCGGAATGCGCTCGAGCAGGCGCGTGACGGTCGATTCGTTGTTGAGCATGAACGGCAGCACGAGGCCGAGATCGTAGCCGTCCGCGATCAGGTCGACGGGGCGCTCGGTGAGGATCACGTCGAGCGTCACCTTGGGATGCGCGCGTTTGAAGCTGGCGATGAGCGGCACGAGGCGATTGACCGTGGCCGTGGTGTGCGCGACCAGGCGCAGCACGCCGCTCGCTTCACGCGTTTGCACGGTGGCGTCGGCCTCCAGCGCGTCGAGGTCGTCGAGCACGCGGCAGCAACCTTCGTAGAAGCGCTCAGCCGCCTCGGTGAGCGACACCGCGCGCGTGCTGCGATGAAAGAGCCGGCTGCCGAGGCGCTTTTCGAGGCGCGCGATGGCGCGCGAGACGACGGGCGTGGTGAGGCTGTGCATGTCCGCGGCGCGTGTGAAGCTGCGCGCCTCGACGACGGAGCGGAAGATCCGCAGGCTGTCGATGTAGTCCATGATCGTGAGGGGGATGGTGTTGGCGTAGCTTAACACCGGGCAACGCGGCCCACTCACGCACGACGACGGGGCGATTTGTCAGAACTGTGCGGTGGCCTGCACGCCGACCGTCAGGCGTGAAGTTGGGAAACCGTGAGGCTTGTAAATCGGCGTTCCCATGAAAAGGTCATAGCTCAAGCCTGCGTATTTCATCGGGATCCCGCCGCGAACGCCGATCACCGCGCCCGCGAGCTGCGTACCCGCGAGGAACGCCGTACCCGGCCCGAACACGTGGCCGTAGTCAACGCCTGCGTAGAGCGTCTGCCCCGTCTGGAACACGGACCATTGCAGCTCGTTGCGCCAGTAGAAGCCGCGCTCGGCGGCCAGCATCGTGTTGCCGTCGAAGCCGCGCACGGTGTAGCGGCTGCCGATGGTCAGGTCGTCGATATAGAACAGCGTGTCGTTGGTGAACTGGCCATGCACGGTTCCCGTATAAGCGAAGCGCTGCGAGGCGATGGCGAACGGCACCGAGAGGTTGGCGTCGAGCACCGCCATGTGGAAACGATAGGTGGGACCGTTCGTGTACGGATCCGGTGTCGCGCCAAATCCCCCGATGCCCTGGCGATACGCCAGCGTGCCGTCGAACTGTGCCGCGCCGAAGTAATGACGATCGGTCACCCCGAGTTCGAGGAACGTGTTGTTGCGCGCCTGCGTGGGGATGGTCGTGTCATCGATAAAGCTGTCGCCAAACCGCTTCGAGAGCTGCATATAGCCACCGAGGACATCGTTCTGGCCGCGCGCGATGACACGCGCGAGACGCAGCGCGGCAATCTGCGAATTGCCGCTCGATACGAACGTCTGGTTCACGCCCGCGATGTTCTGGTAGTAGGTGTTCGTGTTGCCCGAGAGCGTGGCCGTCCAGTAGCCCCACGGCACCGAATACGAGCCATTGAAACCGTGCGAACCCAGCGACTTGTTGCCGAACGAGAGATCCTGGTTTGCGCCTAGCGTAAAGATGTCGTTCAGGCCGAGCGGGTTGTCGATACCAAGACTCACGTTGCCCTGCCACTTGCCCGTGGCGTCGGTGCCCGAGTTGTCCACCGAGGCGACGAACGTCCACGGCTTGCTGCGCTTGAGCGTCACGATCACATCGCTTTCGCCGGGTGCGCCGGTGGGCTCGATCTGCATGTCGGCGTCCTGGCTCGCCACGCGCTTCATCTGCTCCAGGCCCTGCTCGAGGTCGCGCAGGTTCAGCAGCTCGCCGCTGCCGGTGGGGAATGCCGTTCTCCATGTGCCCCACATCGACGGATCGGCCAGCCGCACCTGACGCACGACACCAGGCACGAGCGCAAACCTCATGACGCCCGAGGAGAGGTCCTGCTCGGGCATCAGCGCACGCGTGGTGATGTAGCCGCGCGAGAGGATCGTCTGTTGCAGGCCCTTCACGAGCACGTCCATCCCGGCCTTGCCGATGCATTGCCCCTGGTAGTGGCCGAGCCACTCGAGCGCGAAGGCGAACGGGTCCTGCGGCAGCGCGGACGCGCCCTGCTTTCGTACCGCGTCGGACAGCGCGGGCGGCACGTCGAGCGTGAATGCTTCGATACGGAAACAAGGCGTCTCCTGCGGCAGGTCGGGATACGCCTGCGCCTGCGGCACGGCCGAGCGCACGGCGGGTGCCTGGACGGTGGCCTCGCGCTGCTGCGCGTCGAGTCGCTGTTGCTGGATTTGCTCGGTTTCCATGCCGCCCAGGTTTTGTGCCGGCACGTTGGACGCGAGTGTGGCCAGGGCTGTGAGCGGCAGCACGGCCAACTTCTTTCGGATTCTCATCGTGATGATGGGGTGTTGGAAATTACACCCTGTTATTTATGGAGTCCTGAATTATTGAGATAGCGGTTCGCATGTGGCGGCTGGTTGCTACGAATCATGCGAGTTCATTTGTTTCTGGTGACTACAGGCAACCCTCGACTACAGTGGTGGTGGTGGTTTCTCAACCAAAGAAGATGTTTTTCACCACCACGTAATCGATTAAGCCCGTCATCGTTGTAAAGACGATCAGGCATGCAATTCGAATGCGACGCGATCGATTAGGATACGAGAACGGAAAACAGGCACCACATCACCATTTCATCCTGCTTTGTCCGTGGTCAACGGAATATCCCGTGCTGCGCAGCTGTCTCAGGGATGGGACTGGCGCCTCACTGGGTCGAATAGATAGATACCGGCTGCGATGACCACGAGCATCACCAGCACAACGAGAAGTAGATTTCGCCATCCCCTGCGCGTTGCCGGAAGATCGCTTAGGTTGGATCGATGTCCAACTTCTGGGGTGCAGTTCACAAGGCCGGGTTTGTTGATTTAGCTAAAGAAGATGTTCTTCACCACCACGTACACGATGAAGCCCATGATCGCTGTGAAGGCAATAACTCCGACGATCTTTTGACCGCGTGTTTTATGAGCCGAACCCGGAATTCCAACCATTTTTACCACCCGATTCCTGTCTTGCCACGGTCACTACTATACCCACCACCGATGCCGCCAATATTGGTGTTCTTTCCGGCGCTGACTCCACCACCGACACCAATGATGGTTGCAGTCCCATTACCCGGTGAGTTCATGATGCCCGCACCGAATATGCCGTAAGCACCAGTCATACCACCGGCATAGCCTCCAGCGAAGTTATTGGTTTGGCCTGGTACAACACTGGTTTGATTGAGCCAGCCAGCAGTAATACTGGCTGATGCCTGCACCGGGTTTGGAAGGGCCATGTTCACACCAGTCCCGAAGAATGCGTGACCATCCCGTGTGAACGTCCCCCAGGCACTCCCCACAAAGTAATCCACTTGGAAGTTCACAAAGTCCGGCGCGCGGACTAGCAGGTTGCTGAAGTACCGCTGAAACACGTCATCGCGCAGAGTTCGTGAAGCGTTGATAGATGGACTACCACTTGCCACATCGAGATCATGCGCGGCGCCGACACGTTCACCGAGAGTCTGTTTTCCC